>JARLGV010000119.1 GCA_031292555.1 Fimbriimonas sp. | reverse complement strand
CATTCAATTTGATTACATCGGAATCGTTGTCGCCGACATGGCGGAATCGCTACGTTTCTATCGCTTACTGGGAATCGAGATCCCGGAATCTGACCCCGCCGAACCGCACATCGAAGTTACGTTGCCGAATGGCCTGCGCTTTGCATGGGATGCCCTTTCCATGGTTCAGGAGATCGATCCGGACTGGGTGCCGCCGACGGGACAGCGCATGGGCCTGGGCTTTGTCTGTGACACGCCCGCGGGGGTGGATGACGTCTACGCCAAGGTCGTCGAAGCAGGGTCTTCTGGCCGGCGAGAACCGTGGGATGCCTTCTGGGGCCAGCGCTACGCCATCGTACTCGACCCCGACGGCAACGAAGTAAGCCTCTTTGCCTGGTTGGAAGGCACTCAGCAGTAAGCTGTACCGGACAAGCCACATCGTCCGAGAGGAGCGCTGTGGCTTGCAGTAGCATCGTGAAAAAAGTCGGACTGCGACATCAAGCCCCGGCATGAGGCTACCCTGCCCACCCATAATCGAGCGATGAGTTGGGTAGCGATTGCATGTGTAGCGGGATTGGCTGCGTCTTCCTTAGGCGACGACGTGGTTTACTCGGCAGCCCATGTTCGCGAGGTGCACGGCAAGTTCTTTCCGGTCGATACACCCCACCTATATCGAGTTGGGACGAATGGAAAGAACCTCCGGCGAATCACGTTCGGCGATCGGGCCGATACCCAACCCAGTTTGGCTCCGGACCATAATCACGTTCTGTTCTGGCGGAAGGACAAGAGCGACCTCATCTCAAACTCGATACTGTGCTCAGTCGCGACGGACGGCACTGGATTCAAGGAGCTGTTGCGGTTTCTTGACGATGGACGGCTGGACCTCGTAAGCCTGAAGAGAGCGTACTTGGGCGCCGAGCCGTACAGAGTCAAACCTGTCCGGACAGCGGACGACGTGGCGAACCTTCAGGTGATAGCACCCAATGGCAATGTACGCATCAAGAGCCTGACCCCTGCTATCGCTCCTGGTGGACGCTGGCTTACGTACGGGAAGGACGCCTCAACCAATCTTGTGGATCTGCGAACTGGAAAGGAAATTGAACTAAGAGGTATCCCGTCGGAGGCGGGAGGTACGGCTGTTCCCGTGAGCATCACATGGATCGATGACAGTTCGCTGATCAATGGCTTCTATGACATCGCCAGCTTGTTTCGAATCACAACCGTAGGGACGCTACAGGAAAAACCGCGCCACTTCCACAGAGTCGAACAGGGAAGATCGCAGGACCTCGAAGTGTTTGCCAGTACGCAGTGGCGTCAGAACCCGGACGGCGTGCGCGCCTTTCGGTATGGCGTTGGCGGCAAAAATATCCTCCTTCAAGTTGTCGGCCGCACCGAAGATGGCGGAAGTCCCGCGACGTATGGATTCGTGGCTTCAACTGGCGAAGTTCGATTCATCCAGAAAGGACTGTTCTTCGAAGACGAGGCACGTGATCGTCGGACGTTCCTGGTTTCCTCATGGAATTGGGGGAAAGGGTGGCTTGGCGACGGAACGGCACCCCTTCGAACTCTGTCCTTGTGGGACGTCGTAGGTCGGAAGGCGATTCCAATCACGGCCGAAGGGTTGTCATGCGAAGGGGCATGCTTTGTGCCCGAGACGGCGACGAAGAGGTCGAAATGATGGTCATGCTCGGTGCCATTGCGGCTCTAGGAAGTGGCCTTGCGACGCCGGCAAATGCAATCGTATTCGCCGCCTGCCGTTATGCGGAGCACTTGGGAAACGTGTATCCAGTGGGGTCTTCGCACCTATATTCAATTGAGGCAGACGGAACGCATTTGAGGCAACTCACGACTGGCGATAGCGACGATATCGCTCCCTCCCCGTCGAAGAGCGGTGGGCGGATCCTCTTTTGGCGAGAGCAGGGCAGAAACGAACATGCGAAGTTCGCTCTATGCTCTATTGGGTTTGGCGAAGGTAGTTTCCAACGTTCGTCCGTCGAAATAATCGCTCCGACGCCTGGCTTGGCTCAAGCAATTGAGAGATTTGGCACAAGGGCGATTCACCCAACCAGTAAGTCGAAGGGTCGTGGCCTTACGATTGTCAACTCATTTGGAAGGGCGGTGGTTAGGGATGCTGATTTGGCGTTTAGTCCCCGTGGCGATGCTGCGATCGCGAGGATAAGCTCAGAAACCGATGATAGTCACCGCTATATGGTTGTCGATCTTCAGACCATGAAAGGTTATGATTGCCCTAGCGATCTGGATCGCTTAGTTTGGGTCGACAACAAGACGATATCGAGCATAGTGCCAGATGGGGGGCGCAGCATCTTCCTGTTGAATCGAATGGCAAGAAAACTCAGGAAGATTCCGATCAGGGACGCGATGGGTCCAAAGGGCGATCCGCAAGCGACTGAAATCCCGTTCTTCGATGTCGAGATAGGTATGGGGCCCCGACATGTCCGGTCATTTCCATTGGCACAGAAGGGGACCTATTTGCTTCAAGGGTATCAATCCGGTAGTGATGGTGGCTTCAACTACTTCAGCCGAGTCGATTTGGGCCAGCGCCGTATGGGGAAGACCTTCGACCAATCAGTTGAGGCCGTTTCGCCAGATGGCCTGCAGTTTATCGGCGTCCAATACGAATGGTACGGAGGCTACAAGGGAGATGGCGCCAAGAAGCTTGGCATCATGTACCTTTGGGATTCAACAACCATGACCAAAAGGCCGATCGGCTTTAGGTACATGGAGTGCCAGGGAGCCTGTTTCGTGCCGAAAATCGCGGGGGCTTAACGGAGGGCCACTGCCTCCGCTAAGCTATGGAGGTGCCCGACTTTCGATGGATCGACGTTCCCTCTACCGGGAGGTTGGCAATTACCCCTCATCCGTTGGGTGACGAGGCGTTGGCGGAGGATTTGAGCCGGATGCGCTCTGCGGGCGTCGATGTGCTCGTGTCGATGCTCGGACGGCAAGAGTCTGAATATCTCGGCCTTTCCGAAGAGCCGGTCATGTGTGCGAAAGCGGGCTTGGAGTTCGTCCAGGCTCCGATCATCGATCAGTCGGTGCCCGATACTCCGAAACAACTGCATCGGGTCGCGACCAAACTCGTCGACCGCCTGACGACCGGTCGGAACGTCGTCATCCACTGCCGCATGGGGATAGGCCGGTCCTCCGTGATGGCCGCCTGCGTGATGACCCTTCAGGGAATCGAGCCCGACGAAGCGTTCGAGCGCATTTCGGTGGCCCGCGGCATCCGCGTGCCGGATACGTTGGCTCAGAAGCTGTGGGTCGCGGCTTTCGCGGCTACTTTTGCTTCTCGGGAATGAACTTCAGGGCAACCGAGTTCATGCAGTAGCGCAGTCCCGTCGGTTGTGGACCGTCGTCGAAGACATGGCCCAAATGTCCTCCGCAGCCGGAGCACTGCACCTCGATCCGTTCCATTCCGTCACTGTAGTCCTTGAGCTCGTCAACCGCTTTGGGGCTGATCGCCTTCCAGAAGCTGGGCCATCCGGTCCCCGAATCGAACTTGGTGTCTGACTTGAACAGCTCTTGCCCGCAGCCTGCGCAGACGAACGTGCCTTTTCTGTGCTCGTTCAGAAGGGCGCCCGTCCATGCTCGCTCTGTGTCGGAATGCCTCAATACCTCATAGGCCTGCGGCGACAGCAGCTTTTTCCACTCCGCCGGCGTGTGTGAGACCTTGTACTTCTTGTCGGGCTTTTGTGCGACCGCCACGCCGGTCATGCATCCGGCGAGCGCAAGAATGGAGAAGAGTAAGGATGCCGAAAACCAGGACTTCACTCCAGTTACTACGGCTGAATTTGTTTGGGCGTATTCAACTTAACCCGATTTTGTTGAGTTGCATTCGCTTACGTGCGAGCTAACGGCAAGAACGCAAAAGACGCCCAAGGACGAAGTGTTTGTCCTTGAGCGCCCTATGCGAACGGTTCGGTTTACGAAGCGAACTTGGTGGCCGAAGTGGCTTCGACGGGGATGCCGGGGCCCATGGTGGCGCTGAGGGTGATCGCCTTCACGTACTTGCCCTTGGCAGTCGCGGGCTTTGCCTTGATGAGAGCGCCCAGACCGGCTTTGAAGTTCTCGAGAAGTTGCTCGTCGGTGAAGTTGACCTTGCCGATCGCAAGGTGGACGATACCGGACTTGTCGGCGCGGTACTCGACGCGAGTCGCGCCCTTGATTTCGCGCACGGCGGCTGCAATGTTATTCGTGACAGTGCCGTTCCTCTTGTTCGGAGTTCGAGGCCCAAGCATACGGCCGATCTTTCCGATCTGAGGGGCCATTTCTTCGGTCGCCAGCAGGACATCGAAGTCTCTCCAACCACCCTGAATCTGAGCGATCAGCTCTTCGGCGCCGACGGTATCTGCACCGGCTTGCTCGGCCAGCCCGGCCAAATCGCCCTTGGCCAGTACAGCGACCTTGCGGGTCTTTCCAGTGCCGTGTGGCAGGTTCGTGATGCCACGCACGTTTTGGTCGCCCTTACGTGGATCGATCCCGAGGTTGACGGCAAGGTCGACGCTCTCGACGAACTTTGCGTTCGCAGTCTGCTTGACGACGGCAAGCGCCGCAACGATATCAAGGGGAGTGTCTTTGTCGACAGTTTTGGCGATCGCCACATAACGCGGCGAATGAAGGTTCTTTTTTACGTTCTTTCTCAATGCAATCACCTGTGGTGCAGGCGGACGGTAAGTCCTCCCACGAGTTCAGAACCTTTATGTTACCTGCTTCGCGCAAGCCCTTCATGCTAGTCGAAGAGGCACAGAGTCGGAGAGGCGACAAGGTGATTATGCGCAGATGGGCTGGGGGACACGGGGAAGAGTGAAGTCGCTGATGTGGGGCTGTTTCATAGTGTGGCGTAGTTGGGGGACCAAGAAGAGCGGTTCCATGCGATGCCCATTGGTCCATGGTTCAGCCTTCCCCGCCTGGGATCCAGTTCTCCACTAAGTAAATCTCACGGCTCCGCGCCTTATCGCCTCCTCGCCTAGCCCGAAGGGCGGTTCGCCTTCAGCGAAGCACGTCATAATCCGTAGAACCCGTGACATCATTCGCCGCTAGCGATATTGAACGTAGTTTCGCGCCCACTATTTTGGCTCGGGGGCGAGATTTGTCACATCGGAAGTCGATCTCCAGGATCTGGGGGGACTCGAATGGCCTGGTCTTCGGAGTGGTGAAGGGCTCTTTTGCGGAGACTTACGAGGTCAAGATCGAGGTAGTGCCGACCGGGCGAGGAATCTACCTGGAGTCGAAATGCTCCTGCCCCTACCAGAATCAGTGCAAACACGCTGTTGCGGTGGCCTACTACGCGTTGGAACACGATTTCGTGGTGGAGGACGTCCAACTGCCCGACGATGTGGCTCCTCCGGTTGTGGCTCCGGCAGCAGTGCTTCTGGACGAGGTAGAAATGCCTTTGCCTCACGAGGTGTCGGATTGGCTCGAACGGATGGCGATTCGGACGGTCGATCCCGACGAATTTGATGTGACGGCTAAGTCGCGGCTATTTTATGTACTAAGAACAAAGGCGACCGCGAACGGAGCAGATTCTCCAACCGTGACGCTGATGAATCGATCGGTCTTGAAAGCCGGCGTCTATGGCGCACACTCCGAATTTAAAGCGGCAACTGTGACCTCCGGAAATCTGCCGAAGTATCTCAACGCCTATGACAGGAATCTGGTCGTCGATATCGACCGGAATGCGGTGAAGCTCGATTGGAATCGGGCCGAGTATCGTCTAGACGGTAGCCACGGATCTCGGCTGCTTCAGGCCATTCTGGATTCCGGCCGGTGCATCTGGAAGGACATCGCAAGAGGTATTTGCCTCAAGCCGGGACCGAAGCTGGCGGGTGTGGTCCGATGGCAAGAAGCCGGGGACGAAGGAAAGCTGCAGCCCTGTCTGGATTTCGGCCGATCCGGCGCCATACTTTCGGTGGCGCCGCCGTGGTATGTCGACGAGGAATCCGGACAATGCGGTCCCATCGAGTGCGACCTGCCCGACTCCGTCGCCGCATCCTTCCTGAGGATCGGACCCATCCGTCCCGAAGTTCTGCCGGTGGTCAGAAAGAGGTTGAGTGCGCTGGGCTATTCGGGGAGTGCACTCCCCACCCCGAAGTTCCGAACCGTCCTCCGTTCACCCCTGCCGACGCCCTGCCTCCTTGTGCAGTACGAGAACTGCTGCCGCACGTCATTCACGTGGAACCAGGCGAAGATTTCGGCGCCGATCGCATTTGCCAAACTCACCTTCGAATATGAAGGGATCGTCGCCGATCCGGACGGCAGCGATATTCGCATCGTCACCGACGAACAGATTCTGATCCTCAAGAGAAATCCGAGCGCCGAGTCTGTTGCGAGAGAGAGGCTGGTCCGAAACGGCTGGATCGAGCCCTCCTATTGCGGCTGGGAGATTCCCAAGTCCCGCAGCGATAGCTTGTGCGTGGTGCCGCCGGACGACTATCGTCTCCACTATCCGATCGAGCGGATCCAGCAGATGAAGGAAGGGCTTTTTGCCAAGTTGATCGGGCTGGGCTGGCGGATCGACGTGGAGGGCCGTTACCGCATTGTCGCCGATGAAGATGTGGAATGGGACCTGGGTCTCGATAGCGGATCTGGAATCGACTGGTTCGAGTTCCAGGTGGGCATCAAGGTGGAAGGCAAGCCCTTTGACTTGAAGGCCGTGCTCAAGGGGCTCTTCGCCGAGCAGTCTGCCCTCAAGTTTCGATCGGGTAGGGCACGTGGTCCCCATGAGACCGAGGATGTATACATCTTCGATGAAGAGGGACGGGCAGTCCGGCTGCCAAGGGCCCGGCTCAACGCGATTCTCAGTCCCCTTTTGGAGCTGTTCGGCGGAGTACAGGAGTGGCCGGACGACCTTAGGCTCCCAAAGTCGATGCTATCCGAAGCGTCGATCTTTGAGGATACGGTTGAGGACGCCGATCTGCCATGGCGCACCTCCGAAGAGATCCGTGGCCTATCGGCACGTTTGGCCGCCTTCGACCACCTCGAGCCGATGATGGAACCTGCCGGTTTCATAGGCGAGCTTCGCGGTTACCAACGAGAAGGACTTGCCTGGCTCGATTTCCTGCGCGAGTACGAGTTCGGCGGGATTCTAGCTGACGACATGGGATTGGGCAAGACTGTCCAGATCCTGGCATTCCTTCAGCGGGAGAAACTCGCAGGCCGTCTCAATTCGCCGGCGTTGATCGTGGCTCCGACGAGCACGATCCCAAACTGGAAGCGAGAGTGCGAGCGGTTTACGCCCGAGTTGAGCGTGGTCAGCCTTCAGGGCGCGGGACGTCACGGGCGTTTCGCAGAGTTGGATGGCTGCGACATCGCGTTGACCACTTATCCGCTTTTGGCGCGCGACAAGGATCACCTTAAGAACGCCAAGTACCATGCGATCGTGCTGGATGAGGCCCAGAACGTGAAGAACCCGATCACGATCGCCGCTCGAGCCGCACGGGACCTCAATGCCCGCCATCGGTTCTGCCTGAGTGGGACGCCGGTCGAGAATCACCTCGGAGAACTATGGTCCCTTTTTCACTTCCTGATGCCAGGATTCCTAGGGTCCGACGTTGACTTCAAGCGCCGATTCCGCGGCCCGATCGAGAAGAACGGAGACACCGACGCCCGCGATCGGTTAGCCAGGCGCATCCGACCCTTCATGCTTCGCCGGACGAAGGACAAGGTAGTCAAGGAACTACCAGCGAAGACCGAGATCATCGAAAACGTTGAACTGGATGAGAAGCAACGAGACCTGTACGAGACGATTCGCCTCGCGATGGACGAGCAAGTTCGTCACCTTATCGCGGCTCAGGGCTTCGACCGCAGCCGCATTCAGATTCTGGACGCGTTGCTAAAACTCCGGCAGGTTTGCTGCGACCCTCGCCTGGTTAAACTGCCATCAGCCGAGAACGTCACGGATTCGGCCAAGCTGGATCGCTTGCTGGACATGCTGACCGTTCTGATCGAGGACGGGCGAAAAGTCCTTCTCTTTTCGCAGTTCACTTCAATGCTGAACATAATCGAGGAACGGTTGCGGGAAGCGAAAATCGAGTGGGTGAGGATCAGCGGCGACGTGATCGATCGCGACACGCCGGTTCAGAGATTCCAGGCCGGCGATGTCCCGCTCTTCCTCATCAGCCTAAAGGCTGGCGGCACCGGACTCAATTTGACCGCAGCCGACACCGTGATTCTCTACGATCCTTGGTGGAATCCGGCGGTCGAGAACCAGGCAATCGACCGGGCACACCGCATAGGTCAGGACAAGCCGGTCATGGTTTACCGCCTCGTTGCCTCGGCAACTATCGAAGAGAAAATGCTCGTCATGCAAGCGAGGAAGGGCGAACTAGCCAAAAGCATCTTGACCGACGACGGCGACGTCATCCGAACCCTAACCGTCGAAGACCTCCAATGGGTCCTGTCAAAGGACTGAGCAAGCACGTTACTTTCCCCAGCGGGGATCGGAGTGCTATTTGACTTTCTGAAAGACGCGGATGTAGTCGACTTCGAAGCGGGCGGGGAATTCGGTTTTGGATGGATCTCCGCCGGTAGAACCGATCGCGAGGTCTAGGAGGAAGAACTCGGGTTGGTGGAACGGGTTCGATCCATCCGGGTTGACCGTTTTGCTCAGATCCGTCTCGTTCATCAACTGGTTGTCCAGATAGATTCGGATGAACGCCTCGTCCCATTCCATGCGCCACACGTGAAATTTCTTGGCCCAGTTTGGGTCCCTGTTTGTGAACCTCGCATAGGGTGTGCGCTGGGAGTTCCAAGTACCGTTTGCCCAGCAAGTGTTGGCGAGAATCGTGTTCCGGTAGAACTCCAGTTGATCGATCTCGCCGTTTAGCGGCCAACGGCCGTGGACGCCCAGACTCCATATCGCGGGCCATAGACCGGGCCGGGCATCAATCTTGGCTCGAATCTCGAACCGCCCGTACAAGAACTCGTGCAGTCCTCGTGTTTCGAGGCAAGCTGAGGTGTATTCGGCGTGCTCTCGGGCCTTCCTCCAGTCCTTGCTGTTTGGGACGTAGTCCATGTTGGCAACGTTCTCCCGACGGCCCTCGATGATCAGATGGCCATCCTTCACCACGGCATTCTGGGGCTGGTACCACTGCATCTCGTTGTTTCGCACGAACCCTTGCTCGAAAACCCAATTCTTGGGATCGGGGGCACCCGGCTTGTTGGATTCGTCGTGCCAGACAAGCTTGTAGTCGGAATAGTCCAACCTCTGTCCGGCCGTCAACGCCATCGCGGCAATAAACGGCAGCATGGTCAGGACTATACCGCTGGGGGCGAGGAGTGGCGTCGCATGGATTTCACATCACACGGGACAGGCAGATCGTGCACGGGATGGGTGACGACACGCAAATCACCCATTTGGCCATCATCCGCAGCCCCCGAAGCCGCTACCTTCGTGGCAGCGCGTGGAATTCACGGTATGAGGGACAGGCGAATCGGGAAGGAGATTGGCGGTCGCACAACATGACCGACCAGTCCCCACTTCCAGTCCCGTCACCTAGGCGTCGGTCCCGTGTCCCGCCATTTCCTCGCCGCTGCCACATAGGCAGCGGCAACGGGGACCGCGGGCGGGCGCTTATAGGTTTCTTTGGGCGCGGGAGACGATTTCGGACTTTGGCATGAGGCCAACGGCGACATCGACGACCTGCCCGTTCTTCATGAAAGTGAGGTTCGGAATGCCCTGGACACCATAGCGGATTGCCACATCGGGAGCCTCGTCGACGTCGACCTTAACAAAAGTCGCCTTGCCGGCGAGCTGCTCGGCCGCCGCCTCCAACTCAGGAACCATCCGCCGACAAGGGCCGCACCACGATGCCGAGAAGTCGACCAAAACCAACCCCTCCGCCTGTACCGCCTTCTGCTCGAACTCTGACTGCTTAACTTCAAGAACTCTACTCATCGTTTTCCTCCGATGAAATCATTGTCCTGATTTCTGCGTGGATAGTCAAGTAGTCATTTGAGTATTTTACTATATACGGAGAGCGGAGAGCGGAGAGCGGAGAGCGGAGAGCGGAGAGCGCTTACTCTCTCGTGGGATTTCCACGCTCCGTTTGGGATTCACGAGGCGATTGGGGGAGGCATCGAGCGAATCGTCGGGCGAGCCGACGCCTGTACGGCTTCGCGGTACAGTACCTGCTCACCCCAGAAGGGTATGTTAAGCCATGGCTGAGATGAGCATCGATGAGAGGGCGCGCATTTTTGCCGCCTTGTCCGATCCGACTCGGTTGCGGCTGGTGGAGATCCTTGCGGCAGAGGAAGAACTCTGTGGCACCCAGATCGCCCATCGCGCGGGAATCAGCATTGCGCTGCTAAGTCACCACTGGAAGGTACTCACTGACGCCGGCCTGGTCATCCGCGAACGACGCGGCCAGCGCCAATTCTGCCGCCTGGACCGCGAAGCCTTGGAGTCTGCTTTCACTTACGTCTGGCCCCGAACCAGGCTCCAGTCGACAATTGGCTCAAGCCGGCAGTGAGACGGGGTGGGGTTCAGGGTCGGAGGTGTCCTTGCCTTCAGTAATCAGGACTCCACTAACCGCGCCCAGACTGCAACCCGAACCCTGCCCCCCACTAGTGCGCATCAATCGCAACGGCGATCGGCTTGGGTTTGCGAAGTAGCAAGATGGCGGGGGCGGTCAGAAAGAAGATGATGAGGATGAGGAAAAAGGCGTCGTTGTAACTCTCGGTCATCGCCTGCACGCTGAAACCTTGACTAATGGCGCCGATCGCCATCTTATTGGCTGTCACCGCGCTGTAGCCGTGCGACTGGAATGCCGCCGCTATGCCATGAATGCGGTCGGTGAACAGGTGATTGCTCGGATACGTGTAGTGGGCCAGGTTCGCGTAGTGCGTGTTGGTCCGATTAGTAAGATAGGTTCCGAGGATGGCGATGCCGAATGATCCACCCAACTGTCGAGCGAGGTTTATGAGGCCCGATGCTTGCTGCGCCTCGTGGCGTTCGACGCTCGCATAGGCCACCTGATTGATAGGCGTAAACAGGAAGCCGAGGCCGAAGCCACGAATGAGAAGCGCGACCCGCGTATCGTCCTCGCCACTGAGTATCGTGAGGTGACTGAGGTCGAGCATCGAAAGCATAAAGATGCAAATGCCGACCACGATCAGAATGCGGGGGTCGATGAGAGCCTTGCGTCCGTTCAACAACCGGCCGCAGATGAGAGCGCTGCACGCGGTTGCGAGTCCGCCGGGGAGCAGCACGAGTCCGGTCTTCGTTGGAGTCAACCCCAGAATTGTCTGGGCGAAGAGCGGGAATAGATAGACCCCGCCGTATAGTCCGAAGCCAAGTGCGACGAAGAGGAAGATCGACGAGGACAGCGCGGAGTTCTTCAGGATCTTGAAGTTGACGACTGGATGCGTGTTACGTGGCGACATTTCCCACCACAGCAGCACCGCGATGGTCACCACCGACAGGGCAGTCAACTTGCAGATGGTTGCGTCCTGGAACCAGTCGTTTCGCTGACCTTCTTCAAGCACGTACTGAAGGGACCCCAAACCGACCGCCAATAATCCTATCCCAAGCCAATCCACCGAGCCCTCTCTGGACGCCTTGACTGAATCCTCGAGGAACGTCGTGACCAAAAAGAAAGAGACCAAGCCGATCGGAATGTTGATGAAGAAGCACCAATTCCATGTGTAGTTATCGGTGATCCAACCTCCGAGCGTCGGTCCCAGGGTCGGCGCGACGATCACACCCATCAAGAAGATTGCTTGGACGATGCCTTGCTGCTCGGTCGGAAAAATCTGTCTCAACGTAGCTTGCGCTGTTGAAAGGAGGGCGGCGCCGCCTGCGCCTTGGGTGATCCGCCAGAAGACGAGTTCGATCAATGTGTGGGAGGTCCCACAGAAAAACGATGCTGCGATGAACAGGAGGATCGAGAAGCCCAGGTAACGCTTGCGGCCGAATCTCCCCGCCAGAAAGGCGGTCATTGGGAGAACCACGACGTTTGACAGAATGTAGCCGGTCGATACCCAAGCGATCTCCTGGAACGTCGCGCCGAGGTTCCCCGCCATCTGAGGAAGCGCCACGTTCACGATCGTAGTGTCCAGGACTTCCATAATCGCGGCGGTGATGAGGCCGAGGAGAATCCACCATCGGTAGCGGCTGATCTCGTTCGACGTCTCCATGGCAGGCCGATTTGTATCCTTGGCCGGGGAGATCGTTGGAACGGTACGTGTTGCGCCTCTTGTCAAAAACCAAACTCCAGATGGGCGTCGAACCCACATCTCAAGATATACGTTGGGTCGAGGCATTCGATCGCCAATTGTGGTTTATCAGCAACGCGCATCAGTATGCCGAAAGGAATGCCCCGATCCCCCGCACGTTCGATGTAAAATCCGCCCATGAAGGTTAGTAGAGTCGGCCTCCTCGCCCTGGGCGTCCTGCTCGGGGCTTCTTCGTTTGGACTGTCGCCAGACGCTTCGGTCAAATCGCGAACCCGATACGCGCCGGCGCCCGACGAACTTCGCCAGTCGTACGAGCGGGCCGACGAACTGCAGACCCTGTTTCGAAACAAAGCATACAAGCTACGGATCACTCCGCACTGGTTCGACAAGGGGCGCCGTTTTTGGTATCGCAACGACTTGAAAGAAGGCGGGAAGGAGTTCATCGTCGTAGACGCAGCCGCCGGCAAGCGCCTCATGGCGTTCGACCATGGCAAGCTCGCCGAGGCCCTCTCACATGCCGCCAGCAAGAGTTACCTGCCTTCAAAGTTGCCGTTCAGCGCTATAGAATTCAGCGAGAACCTCAAGTCGGTCACCTTTGACGTTGATCTCGTCCACTGGAAATGCGATCTCAAGACTTACTCTTGCACCCAGATCGGCACGTCTTCCGGGCCCGCGGCCAAGCCCGACGGCGAGCCGTCCGCAGAGATGCTGGATGCTCCAACCGCCGATCAGCTGGAGGCAAGCCTCTACGACCCGGATGCGGCGAGCACCCAGCGTCGAGAAAGGGACGCTGACATGGGTTCGCCCGACGGCAAGTTCACTGTGACGATTTCGGACGGCAACATCCACATCCTGGCCAAGGATGGAGGCAAAGAGGTTTTCGCGAGCAAGGCCGGTCTGTCCACCGACAAATTTGTCGGCGTGAGTTGGGCCCCGGACTCGAAGACCCTTGTCGGCATTTGTCTGGCGCCCGGCGACCACAAGGAGGTCTACCTGATCGAGTCGTCGCCAAAGGGGGGCGGGAGGGCTGTCCTTCACAAACGCCCGTACGATCTTCCGGGTGACAAACTCGACACGTTTGACCTGTACGTCCTTGACCCGGTGAAACTAAGCGAAACCAAGGTCGACATGGAGCCGATCGACACAGGCGACTCTCCCGAGATCCGTTGGAAAGCAGATCCCCGCTTCTTCACCTACGAGAAAACCGATCGCGGGCACGGCCGGTTCCGGGTGATCGAGGGTGACACCCAAACCGGCGCCACCCGCGCTTTGGTCGACGACAAGGCAAAGACGTTCATCGACATCACAAGCCAATATGTTTACTATTGCAAGCACTCGGACGAGATTATTTGGCGGTCCGAACAGGATGGCTGGGGACAGTTGTATCTCACGGACGGAACCAAGGGGGCGGTCACGAACCAGATCACGAAGGGCCCATGGGTGGTACGCGGAGTGGATCGCATCGACGAACACGCACGGGAGATTTACTTCCACGCGAGCGGGATGAACGAGGGCCAAGATCCTTACTTCCTTCAGTACTACCGAATCAACTTCAACGGCACCGGCTTGGTAGCCCTAACCGACGGGAACGGTAATCACTCGATCCAGTTTTCGCCAATCGACAAGTACTCTGTGACGAGCCGGTACGTCATCGACACCTATTCGAGGGTTGACCAAGAACCGGTGCACGAACTTCGCCGCGTTTCTGACGGGAAACTCGTATGCCAGTTCGAGACTGCCGACATTTCCGATCTGAAATCGGCCGGGTGGCAGGCGCCTGAGGTGTTCTCCGCCAAAGGGCGTGACGGAAAGACGGACATCTGGGGCGTAGTCTTCCGACCGCTCCATATGGATCCGACAAAGAAGTACCCGATCATCGAGAACATCTATGCCGGGCCCCAGGATTCCTTCGTGCCGAAGAGCTTTGGCGTCTTCAACCGAATGCAGTCGCTGGCCGAACTTGGGTTCATCGTTGTGCAAATTGATGGAATGGGCACGCGGAACCGCTCGAAGGCGTTCCACGATGTCTGCTGGAAGAATCTCGCCGACGCCGGCTTTCCGGATCGCATCCTTTGGATGAAATCGCTTGCCTTGCGGTATCCGTATATCGATCTCGACAAGGTTGGCGTATACGGCACCTCGGCGGGTGGGCAAAACTCTACGGGCGCGGTGCTGTTCCACCCCGAGTTCTACAAGGTCGCCGTCTCCTCGGCGGGGTGCCACGATAACCGGATGGACAAGGTCTGGTGGAACGAGCAGTGGATGGGGTACCCGGTTGGGCCGTGGTATGCCGAGCAGTCCAATATCACCAACGCGGCCAAACTCAAGGGTCGGCTACTGCTGATGGTGGGCGAGATGGACACGAACGTACCGCCGGAATCGACCCTTCGTCTGGTTGATGCCTTGTTGAAAGCAAAGAAGGACTTCGAGTTCCTTATGCTTCCCGGCTTCGATCACACGGATGGAGGACCAATGGGCGAGAGGAAGCGTCGGGACTTCTTCGTTCACTACTTGCTTGGCCTCGAACCGCCCGAGCGCAATTCGAGCAACTGACGATTCGAACGAGGAGTCGGGCGTCTCGCCCTACTCCTCGTTCATTTGGAGCGTCTTTTCGTCGCTGTCGTAGTCGAACAGGCCTGCATAGCGACCCCAGTTCAACGCGGTTTCGAACTGGTTTCGGGCCTCTTCGTCGCTGTAGTGTTCGTCGAGAATCTCTAAGAAGAAGTCCTCATGCACCGGTTTGCCGCGAGACGTTAACAGTACCTCGTGCATCGTCTTGACCATAGGAGCGAACTTCAGCACTTGCTCTCGGAAGATGGACCGCGATGCTTCAACCTCTGCATTCGCGAATTTATTCCCGATCTCCGTAAGAGTGACGTCGCCTTCGTGGACCTGAGCAAAGCCCAGCAAGACGGCAGCATCGAGGATCGGCAGCAAGTCATCTGCTTCAATGCGAAGCCGGTCGGAGATGACCGCAACGTCTTCGGGGCCGCCATACTCCTCTACGAGTTCGAGGAGACCGCTGATCGCACCAGGCCGGGCATGCGGCAGCGGGGTTGTGTCCAAAAGCGAAGTGCTCTCCTGAACGACCGGCGTGATCTTGGTGTCCGGGTTCGTCATGATCGTATACACGTGGTCGGCCATCGCGCGAAAAGCGCTCGAATTGCGCTCGCGCGGGCGCGTCAAGGCAATATGAATTTCGCCGCGGATGCGTCCGGGGTTGGAGGCCATGACGACGACGCGGTCCGCCAACATGATCGCTTCTTCAATATTGTGTGTAACCAGGATTACGCTTCGGGCAGGGAAGTTTCCCTCTTCCCAAAGGTCGGCGAACTCGCCACGGAGGTTTTCTGCGGTCAATACGTCCAGTGCGCTGAACGGTTCGTCGAGCATGAGCACTTGAGGCTGGACCACGAACGCTCGAGCGAATCCAACCCGTTGCTGCATGCCTCCTGATAGCTCTCTCGGATAGGCCTTTTCAAATCCCTCGAGGCCGACTAGACGCAAGGCATCCATCGAACGCTTCTTGACTTCCTTTTGCGGGAGGTGCTTCGATTCGAGTCCAATTTCGACGTTCTCGCTCACGTTTAGCCAAGGCAGAAGCGCAAAGCTCTGGAACACCATCGCGACATCGGCGTTCGGGGCTGTCACCGCGATGCCGTTGCTATAGATCGTCCCCTTGCTGGGCTTGCTCAGGCCGGCGATATTCCTTAGGAGAGTGCTCTTGCCGCTTCCGCTGCGACCCAGCACCGCCACGATCTCGCCTGGAAAAATCGACAGGTTTATGTCTTCGAGTACGGTGAACGACCCTCCGCTTTCAGGGCGAGGATAGACCTTGCTGACCCCCTCGATCCGGATGAGAGGCTGATGTTGGGTGCCGGAGATCATCGCCATTTGTGTACCATTTTGCCCGATTCTATTCTCAGTTCCCGAAGACTATCCTAGCCGGTATCTCGTCTCCGCGAGAGAGTAGAGCCTTCGCCAAAAGAGTCGGTTGGTTAGGACCACGAAGACACACATCAGTGAAACGCCCAGTACGATTCGAGGCGAGTCGCCAACCGTTGTGGCGTGGGTTATGTAGGCGCCGATCCCGTCGGCAGTGAGCGACTTGTTACCCCAGTTCACCACCTCGCTGACGATGCTCGCGTTCCAAGCTCCCCCCGATGCGGTGATAGCGCCTGTCACCCACGCCGGGAAGATGGCGGGAAGGATCAGTTTTCGCCAAAGAGGCCAACCGCTCAAGCGCATGTTCACCGCCATCTCGCGAAGATCGTTGGGAACAGCCATCGCTCCCGCTATCGTGTTGAAAAGCACGTACCATTGGGCGCCGAGGATCATCAGGACGATGCTCCCGAAGTTCAATCCCAGGTGCAGTTTGATGAATATCCAGGTCGCGGCGGGGAAGATGAAGTTTGCCGGAAACGAAGCCAGGATCAAAACGATCGGTTGGGCGATCCGCGACAGCTTGGGATTGAAGCCGATGGCAACTCCGATCGGCGTCCAGACGGCTGAAGCAAACAACAGCAAGCAGACTACTCGCAGAAACGTGAGTATGCCCAGGAGGAAGACGCGAGCTATCTCGTGAAGCGGCACCTCTTTGGTGACGATGTTGGCTCCAGCCGTTATCGCACCGACG
Source organism: Fimbriimonas sp. (assembly GCA_031292555.1). GTDB lineage: Bacteria > Armatimonadota > Fimbriimonadia > Fimbriimonadales > Fimbriimonadaceae > Fimbriimonas. The sequence continues at coordinate 24,192 of JARLGV010000119.1, read as the reverse complement.
ACGATCGTCCCGATGAGAATGCCGAAGATCAAGTCTTCGTTGAATCGAGCTTTACGCCGCTTCCACCGAAAACGGATCGAGGGCGCTTTGGGGAGGGTGACATGGAGTTTCGGCAGTTTTCGGCGGACGTGCCTCCACTGCTGGCCTAGGATACGGGGCAGGCGCGACGATCGGAGAAGGTCCAGTACCCAAGAGGTCGCCTGCTCGGATGCCGTGCTTTTGTCCATGCGGAACTTCTCCGCCCATGCGACGACGGGCCGCCAGAATAACTGGTCGATCCCAACGATCAGCAAGATCATCGAGAGAATCGCAAGGGTTAGTGCCTTGAAGTTCTCTTCTTTGACTGCCATCGCGACATAGGCGCCAATTCCGGGCAGAGTGTAGCTCTTGTTGTTTACCGTGATCGCTTCGGTGAAGGTCACAAAGAACCACCCGCCACCGAAGCTCATCATGCCGTTCCACACGAGACCGATCATTGCGACGGGCACTTCGACCGAAATGAACCGGCGCCACTTTGAGAAGCGGAACAGAGTCGCCGCTTCGTCAAGTTCCTTGGGGAGGGTGATCAGCGAGTGGTAAAACGAGAACGTCATATTCCACACCTGCCCCGTGAATATGGCGAAGAGGGATGCCATTTCCAACCCGAACAGGCTCCCGGGGAACATCGCCATAAATCCGGTAACGGTCACCGACAAGAACCCGAGGACAGGTACCGACTGCAGGATGTCGAGCAGCGGGATCATAACCTTCTCGGCACGACTATTCTTGGCAGCGATGTAGCCGTAAATGAAGGTGAAGAGGATGCTGCCGATCAGGGCGATGAACATCCGCAGCGTCGACCGGGCGACATAGTACGGGAGGTTTGCCGGGTCCAAGCTAATGCGAGGTTGAAGAACCGGCGGTTTGAAGGCGACAAAGAAGCCCGATCCGACACGAGCGACAATATAGAAAATGAGAAAAAGTGCGAGAAGAATGGCCGTATCGGCCAGACCGATCGGGCTTTTGGGAAGCGCGTATTTGGAGGGGAAAGCCCGTCGGATCAAATCATAAACCTATCCTTAGCGAAGCGCTTCCCTTACGATACGTCCATCCCACTGTTTCGCGGGCGTTAGGCCCACGAGTTCGGCGAGAGTCGTGCAAGCGTCGAAGATGCGGATCGGCTCAGTTAGTTGCCACCCAGACCGAACATCCGGGCCGTGCATTACCCACGGAATCGTCATGTCCTCGTCCATCTCGGTGCCGTGAGATCGTTCGTGGCCACCGTGGTCGCTCAGGATGAGGAGGTTGGGCGTTTGTCCCCTGGCCTCAAAGGCCTTCCAAACACGCTCGATGCACCGGTCGGCATTCGAGATTGCATCGATGTAAGGTTGCGACATCCAGCCGTGATCGTGCCCTGCGATATCGGTGTAACCCAAGTAAACAAACAGCAGATCAAAATCAGTTTTGGCGATGTGATCGACGGCTGCCTTCGCAACAATGACGTCGCTCTCAGCCGTCGAGGGATCGTTGTAGACGTAGGCGATATCGGCGGCGAATGGCGACATCAGGTCCCGCAACTCCCCCCAGTTGTAGAACATCCCGGTTCGTTTTCCCTGGTCCTTGGCCACGTCGAACAGCCCTGGTACTGGCCGAGCCAACGGCTGAAACGTGTTCGACGTGATGCCGTGGCGTGGGACATCCACACCACGATGCATCGACGTGTGGCAGGGCAGCGTCACCGATGGCATCACCGTTCGAGCCCTCATCGTGCTAGAACCGTCGGCGACGAGCCGGTCCACAAATGGGGTGTCGGCTTGCATCAAGCCGTCAGGACGCATACCGTCGACTGAGAACAAGACAACAGGATGGGGCAAGGCTAGGCTTTCTCCTTCGACTGGGCCACTATCGCGTCGCGGATTTCGGCAAGGAGTTCTTCTTGTTTCGTCGGCGCCGGCGCCGGCGCTTCAGCCTCCTGCTTGCGCTTGAGGCGATTAATCGCCTTGACCATCATGAACACCGACATGGCGACGATGAAAAAGCTCATTACGGTGTTAATGAATGTCCCGTAGTTTAGGGTAACTGCGCCCGCCTTGTGCGCTGCTTCCACGGTTGCGTAGGGGCCGGCCGTCGTGCCGTCCTTCAGCACCACGAACAGCTCGCTGAAATCGATCTTCCCGAGCAGTAGGCCGATGGGCGGCATAATCACGTCCTTCACGAACGAGGTGACGATCGACCCGAATGCTCCGCCGATGACGACGCCGACGGCCAAGTCGATCACATTACCCTTGACCGCAAACTCTTTGAATTCCTTCAGCATGCTGCGGGTGATACCCGACGATGCCCGCTCTACGCCCGAACTTCATCAGCTTCCGCAACGAGCATCCGGGATGCCGCTCTGGGAAGGTCCAGATCGCGCCCCAGACGCCAAGCCGCTTGCAGGGTTGAGTCCGGAATCGCCGCCTGAACGGACTGAACTAGTTCGTCGTACTCGCTTATCTCGATGTCGGCGTTAAGGGCTCCAAGTTCCTCCCTCTGTCTCTCGACGAAGCCGAGAAACGTCGCCGCGAGAATCACCTTATCCAAGGCAAACGCCACGAACGCCTGTTCCAGGAAGAGTGCCTGAATGTGGTACGTCTCCTCCGGATGGTTCTTCCAAGCTCGTTCAATCCATCCAAGCGTGGCTGGCCAGTTCTTCTGCCTTCGCTCAGTCTTGGCCAGATGGAGAAGGCCGTCGGTCGAATTCGCAGTGGCACCGATTGCCTCAAAAAGTCCGACTGCTTCGAGCAAGTAATGCCTAGCCAAGTCAGACTGATCCATGAGGGTGGCCAGGTTTCCAAGGTTGTTCAGGGCCATTGCGATCCGGTGCTTATGGTCGATCTCCCGCGCGATCCGCAAGCTGTGCTCGTAGTGCTCCCGTGCCTCGCCGAACGCGTGAGTCTCGACCAACGTATTGCCCATCGCCAACCAGCAGCGCGCTTGCATATACGCGTCGCCCAGTGATTCTGCACGCCTTAAGTTGTCTTGAAGTAGGCTCATGGAGCGATCGTAGTCGCGCGTGCGGTGAGCTTCCAGCTGGATATTGAACTGGGCAAGAATGATCCCTTCTGGGTCTCCAATTTGAATCCAGGCATCTAGTGCCTCGTCGTGAAGCCGGCTTGCTTCCTTGAACTCGCCTCTCATCCAGATCAAGCGGGCCAGATTGTTCAGTCCGGTCGCTCGGACCTTCGGGTCGATCGAGTCGCTCGGTTCAGCCATCGCAAGAGCCCATTCGAGCCAATGCCGGCCTTCGCTGCTTCTTCCTCGAAGTTCCCAGAAGGCAGTCATCGAGTTGGCCAGCCGAATTGCCGATTCAACGAGGTCGTGGTCCAGATACCATTGAAAGGCCGCGCTGAGATTGGCGTACTCCTGCTCGAGCCGATCGATCCAATGGGCTTGGCCGGAACGCAGAATCTGCCGGCCTGCATCCTCCGCCAATTCGGAATAGTATTCGGCATGCCCGTTCGAACACTCCGCACGGATGGCGGCGGGCACATGCTCGGCAGCGTAGTCCCTAAGCGTATCCAACATGCGGAAACGCATCGCCTCCGCTTCCGCGTTGTCGCACTGAATCAAACTGTGTTCAGAAAGCACGTCCATCGAGGTCAGAATCTGCGGTGTCTGACAGACTTGGGCAGCTGATTCAAGCGTCCAACCGCCCTGGAATACCGAGAGCCGGAAGAAGAGGCTCTGCAGTTCGGTCGAGAGCATGGAGACGCTGGAATCGATGACTGCTCTCATCGTGCGATGGCGGGCGCTGATGTCACGCCTCCGGCTTTCAAGCAGGGCGAATCGGTCTGCAAGCATGGCGATCATTTGGCCGGGCGCCACAGTCTTGGCCCAGGATGCTACGAGTTCCAGGGCAAGAGGAAGGCCCTCAAGCCGTTGGCAGATTTGACGGACGACTTCAGCGTTGCGCGGCGTAAGTTGAAAATCGGGCAAAGCCGCCTGCGCTCGGTCGACGAACAGCGCAACGCTGGGGTTCCTGATCAGCTCTTCAACGGAATCCGAGCTTTTCGGCACAGGTAGTGCTGAGAGCGGATAGACCCGTTCAGCATCGACTCGAAGCGGTTGACGCGAAGTGACCAGGCATTTGAGCCCGGGCGCCTGCTCAAGCATCGCTTGAATGATGGACGCGCCTTGGTCGGCAAGCTGCTCGAAACTGTCTAGAAGCAACAGGGCGGAGGCATGTTGCTGCAGACGGCGTATAAGGTTCTCCGATCCACGCACGCCGACGACTTGAGCGATGATCTCCTCGATCTGGCGGATGTCTTTAGTGTCCGTGAGGGGTATGAAGTAGACGCGATTCGAGAAGTATTCGCAGAGATCCCTCGCCACCTTCAGAGCCAAGCGGGTCTTGCCGGTGCCGCCCAGCCCGACGATCGTGACGAGTCGAGAAGAGGGCTCTAGAAGGGTTGAGGTCAGCCGCTCGATATCGGGCTCTCTCCCCACGAAGCGGTTAGTTTGGGAGGGTAGATTTGTGCCGGGAGTCTCGATGGGCTCGACGTCGGATGGGTTTGCCATTGGCGCCGGAGCGGTGATACGGGACGTAGGTCGCTTGGACGTCGCTTCCTGCAGGAGTTGGCGAGCCTCGTCTGAAGGCGTAGCCTCCTCAGTGGCAAGAATCCGCGCCAGTTCTTCGAACTGGCGTTTGGCGGCTGAAAGTCTCCCGGCATCGATGTACAACCGCATCAAGTCGCAGTGGGTTCCTTCGTCGGCGGGATCGCCCTTCAGGATAAGACTTGCTGCGTGAATCGCTTCCTCCAGGTTGCCCGTTTCGCGAGAAGCGTCGAGGAGATCGTACAGAGCGTTCTGATAGAGGTCGGAGAATCGAAGCTGTTCTACGCCGATCCAATCGGCGTAATAGCCATGCAGGAACTCGCCGCCATACAAGCCAACTGCTCGCTTCAGGACCGCCTGGCAATCGAGTTTGTCGTCGTTGGTCTCGGCTCGGTGGATGAGCTTCTGAAACTCGTCGACGTCTGTGACGACCGAGTCCAGATTCAGACGTATGGATCGCTGGTCGGTCACGAGAACGCTGCCATAGGCCACGCTGACCGGTTCTAGTTGCCTGCGAAGTGACGAGACTGCTTGGTTGAGTCGATTGCGCACCGCTACCGGATCTCCGCCAGGCCATAGGAGTTCGGCAAGCGACTCCCTTGCATGCGGCGACTCCAGGTTGAGCGCGAGGTATGCAAGCAGAGCGCCCGTCTTTTGGGTCTGAAAGCGCGTAATCGTCCGGTCGGCCTGCACGACGCGCAAACCGCCCAGCATCTCGATACGCCAAGGCAACGGCATAACCTATTATGGTTTGCCCAATACGCCAAGGACGAGTTATCGCGGCAGGGAACGGTTTTAGGTGAGATTTAGGAGTCGGGGGTTCAATTGCCCTATCGGGTCTCCCAGAGGCAACTGAAGGGTCCAATCTCAAGGCAATTCAGGTTCTTTCCTCGGTAAATTGGGAGCAACAACTTTCGGACGGCCTATCCATGATTCTCAAATCGATTAACTATTGGTCCATGCCCGGTGGGCTGGAAGGAAACCTCGCAGTTTCCACCTTCTTGCATGCAGCAAAGCGCCACGGGTACGATGCGGTCGAACTGTGTATCGGCGAATCGGGCGCCCTCGGTTTAGATTCGAGCGAGTCCAAGTGCAAAGCGATCGTCGATGAGGCACACTCCCTCGGCCTCTCGATCCCCAGCACCGCATCCGGCCTCTACTGGAGCAGGGCTCTCGGAGACGCGTCGGCGTCCGCACGGTCCCAAGCAGTCGAGGACCTCCAGAAGATGGTGCAGATCTCTGGATGGCTTGGCGCCAAGACCCACCTGACCATCCCTGGCGCGGTCGAGGTTTTCTTCCTTCCGGAACGAGAAATCGTGGACTATGCCCACGTTTGGGAGCATGCCACAGAAGGCCTCAAGCAGGTCATTCCGTATGCGGAAGCGGCCGGAGTTCGGATGGGTCTCGAGAACGTTTGGAACAAATTCTTGATGAGCCCGATCGAGATGCGAACCTTTATCGACCAATTTGACAGCCCTTTTATAGGTTCCTATCTGGATGTGGCGAACATCCTGCCGTTCGGCTATCCCGAGCAATGGCTTCGAATTCTTGGCAAGAGGATCGTCGGGATCCACTTCAAGGATTTCCGCAAGGCGGTCGGCACGATCGAAGGCTTCGTCGACCTTCTTGAAGGCGATGTCAATTGGCCAGAGTTGATGAAAGCGATCGGCGAAATTGGTTACTCCGGACCCGTCGTAGGCGAGATGATTCCTTACTACAAGACCAATCCGGACGTTCGACTCGCCAATACGTCTCGAGCGATGGACGCGATCTTGGGGCGAAACTAGTATGGCCGAACCGATCCGAATCGGCGTTATCGGTTGGGGCCTGCGTGGGGGCCTGGCCGCATTGGCGAACCGGCCCGACGAGGGTGTCGAGGTCGTCGCTCTCGCCGATCCGAGTGAGAGGGCGCAGGCGAGATTTCGCGAGAAGATCGGCGAGAACGTGTTCCTGACAACGGACTACAAGGAACTCATCAGACAGAACCTGGACGCGGTGTTCGTTCTTTCGCCAGACTGGCTCCATGAGGAGCACGCCTGCACATTGCTTGACGCAGGAATCGGTGTCTATCTCGAAAAGCCAATGGCGATCACCGTCGAAGGGTGCGACCGGATCCTTAGCGCCGCAAAGTCTGGCGGAGCGAAGCTCTTCGTAGGGCATAACATGCGCCACTTCGCGGTGGTATGCAAGATGAAGGAGTGGATCGACGAAGGGCGAATCGGCGAGGTGAAAGCAGGCTGGTGCCGACACTTCATCAGCTATGGCGGAGACGCTTACTTCCGCGACTGGCACGCCGATCGGACGAGGTCGACCGGATTGCTCCTTCAAAAGGGGGCCCACGATATCGATGTGCTGCACTGGCTTTGTGGCGGTTACTCGGAGACCGTCTCAGCGATGGGCGGCCTTACCGTCTATGGGCAGATCCAAGATCGACAGGCTCCCGAGGATCACGTCAAGGTCGAGTTCCGCGGGACCTGGCCGCCGTTGTCGCTCGACAAGCTCAATCCGGTTGTGGACGTCGAGGACCTGAACATGGTTCTCATGAAACTGGATAATGGGGTACTGGCTTCGTACCAGCAGTGCCACTACGCTCCCGATGCGTGGAGAAACTACACGATCATCGGTACCGAGGGCAGGATCGAAAACTTCGGTGACGCGCCCGGTCAGAGCGTTGTCCGTCTATGGAACCATAACCTCCAGAAGTTCTCCGAGAAGGGGGATGAGGAGTATGAAGTCCCGACTGCGACAGGTGGCCACGGCGGAGCCGATGAACAAATCGTGGGTGAGTTCTTAGAATTCCTGCGAAGCGGGACGACGTCAGTGACATCTCCGATCGCGGCCCGCCAAAGCGTCGCAGCCGGAGTCGCAGCGACGCAGTCAGTTCGATCCGGCGGTCAGTTGGTCCATGTTGAGACATTGTGCTCATGCCTGGCAGAGCACTTTGCAACCGGGTAGCGGATAGCAATTCCAGCCGCCGGCTCGCTCGGCGTTTAGCTTGCAATTAGTCGTAGCCTGACAAATGAGGGCAGGCTACTTATGGACGAAACGCCGGTCTAGCCGGCGTTTCATGTTGAAGGTTCCCGCCGTGATCCAGTGAAGCGGGGATCAGCAAAGCATACGGCCGAGCGGACCTACGGTAATGCCGCTCACCCGCTGTTCCTAGGCCATGATCTGTCGGATCTCTTCCAGGGTCGTTTCGAGAGACTTCTTCGAAGTTTGCGGTGTCACGATTTCTAGAGGCTGCCCGGCGGTGATCCGGTCGGCGAAGTACTTTAGCTCGTGGTAGTAGCCGCCGAGGTCCGAGATGTTTCCGCCTCCGCCGGCTTCCATTTTCGGAATCTCCGGAACGACCGGCTCTTTGCCATCTTCGTAGATCGTCAACGGACCGGCATCCATGATCGCCGCGCCGTGCTCGAAAATGGCTCGGAACGCGTGTTTGAACGGAGTGTGGTTCGGGAGGTTCCAACCGCCTTCGAGATGGGCGATCGTCTTGCCGAACGTCATTGTCGTGAAAACTTGGCTGGGACCTCGCTCGTCGACGGTGCCCCAGGAGTGAACCGAGTCCGGCTCGCCGAGCAGGTAGTGGACGTAGTCGGTGTCGTGGATGTGCATGTCCAGCACACCGCCGCCCGCCTTTGTGGCATCGGCGAGCCAGTTATCGCTGGACCAACTTGGGAATGCACCGTACCGCGTCAGGTTGACCGAAAGCAGCTTGCCGAGTGTTCCTTCTACTGCTAGTTTCTTGAGAATCGCGTATTCGGGCCAGAATCGAATGCAATGCCCGATCATAAGCCGCACGCCGGCAGAGTCACACGCGGCGATCATCGCGTCCGCTTCGGAGACGGTCAGAGCCATTGGCTTCTCGCAGAAGACGTTCTTCCCGGCTTTCGCCGCCAAAATCGTGTACTTGCTGTGTAGGTAAGTGGGAAGGCATATGTCGACGACGTCGATCTGCTCTGAAGCGAGCATCGCTTTGAGAGACGCGTAGCCGGTAAGGCCGAAATCGGCGGCATACTTCTCAATCACATCGGGCTTGGTATCGGCCGCTGCGACCAACTGAGCGTTTTCGAGGGTCTTGTAGACGTTTGCATGCATGCGGCCCATGAAGCCGCAACCAATTAATCCGATTCTCAGCATATTACGCCTATCTTGCCCCAAAAGCTCTAAATCCTGCCTTTATGCTCGACCCTTGCCGGCATCTTTAGCATCGGTTTAGGGGGGCCGCATACACTAATGACCCGATGTCCTTTCTCCGAAACCTCACCCTAGCTGCGATCGGCACATGTTTCATGTCGCTTAGCTATGCACATGGAACCGATTCAACTCTTTCATTGGCAAATCGATACGTATCGGCCGAGTGGCGGATTTCGGAAGGAACGATACATCCGGTATCGATGGAGGATCTATCCACCCATCATCGGCTCATGCTGGGAGGATTGGATTTCTCGGTAAGGCTCACCGGAGGAGAGGTAGTCGATTCCAGCCACATGCGGATCGTGGGCAATTCTCGAATCGAGAATCTGGCCCGAGAACCTGGCGCCGGAACGGCTTCGGAGCGCGAGGGAGGCAGACGCCTATCAGTGGAATTGTCCGACCCTGCGGGTCGATTCTCGGCAAGACTGGTATGCGTCTTGCGAACCGGCTCCCGGTATCTTCGTGAAGAGGTCTCGATCAAGGCGCTCAAGGAAGACCTTCCAGTCGATCGACTCACTCTTATCGATCTGGCCGGCAGCTTCAAAGCGATCGGCCGAACCCAGGGATCTCCATTGGCATCCGACGCGGTATATGCCGGAGTTGAGGACCCTCTTTCCCGTTCCAAGGTGAGCGACGGCGACGCCTCAGCATGGGTTGATCGCAAACTGCCGATCCGTGCCGGTCAGACGGCAACGCTGTCTGCGGTGATCGGGTTCTATGATCCCGGCCAGTTGCGTCGTCAGTTCTTGGCCTATCTGGAGCGAGAAAGGGCGCATCCTTACCGGACGTTCCTACATTACAACTCCTGGTACGACATCGGCTATTTCACGCCGTACAACGAGAAGGACTGCGTCGACGCGATTCACGCTTTCAGTAACGAGCTTGCCCGAAAGCGCGGCGTCAAGATCTCGTCGTTCCTGTTCGACGACGGATGGGACGATACGGGCGCGGTATGGGAGTTTCACAAGGGATTCCCGAACGGTTTTCTACCTGTTAAGAAGGCAGCAGAGGAGATCCATGCCGATCCCGGAATCTGGCTCTCGCCCTGGGGTGGGTATGGGAATCCGCGAGAGAGGCGGCTCGCCACCGGAAAGGCAGAGGGCTTCGAGATCGACGACGAGGGATATGCGCTTTCGGGCCCACGATACTACAAGCGGTTTCACGATGTCACGCTCGATCTTGTTCAGAAATATGGGATCAACCAGTTTAAATTTGACGGCACGGGCAGCCCAGACAAGCAGTACCCAGGCAGTGCGTTCGGTAGCGACTTTGAGGCGGCGATCAAGCTGATTCAAGACCTGCGACAGGCCAAACCGGGACTGTTCATAAACTTGACGACTGGAACATGGCCGTCTCCATTTTGGACCCGATACGCCGATTCGATCTGGCGTGGCGGAAGCGATCACTCCTTTGCGGGAGTTGGCACAGATCGGCAGCGATGGATTACTTATCGGGACGGCGACACCTATAGAGGCGTTGTGCAGCGTGGGCCGCTCTATCCACTCAATTCGCTAATGCTCCACGGCATGATCTATGCACGGCACGCAAACAAGCTAAATACCGATCCGCACGACGACTTTCGCAGCGAGGTGCGCGACTATTTCAGCACCGGTACCCAGTTGCAGGAGATGTATATCACGCCATCCCTTCTCACACAGAAGAACTGGGACGATCTTGCGGAGGCGGCGAAGTGGTCGCGAGACCATGCCGACGTATTGGTGGATACCCACTGGGTTGGAGGCAATCCACTGAATCTCAACGTCTATGGCTGGGCTTCTTGGACGTCCAAGCGGGCGATCCTGTCGCTGCGTAATCCGAGCGACAAGCCGCAGGAGTTCTCCATCGACGTCGACAAGCTTTTTGAACTCCCAAAGAACGCCCCAGGCCGCTATCGACTGCACAGCCCGTGGGCGGAAGATCGAGCCGAGGCCGAACTGCACGTTCGCGCAGGCACACCAGTTGTAGTCACTTTGAAGCCGTTCGAAGTGCGCGTTTGGAATGCCATGCCAGAGTAGCCGGCGAGCCAAATCCGTCGCGATGCCCCACCGGCTTCCGATGCGTGCTAAAACGATGGTATGGGCGTGTTGGTGGAGATCTGTACGGGTTCAGTCGACGATGTTCTGGAATCGGAGAAAGGTGGCGCGAATCGTGTGGAACTGTGTTCCGCGCTTGCACTTGGCGGCCTCACGCCGTCGCCAGGAAGCATCGGTGAGACGAAGCGCCTGAGCAAGCTGCCGGCGATGGTGATGATCCGCCCGCGCGGGGGAGGGTTCGCCTACTCGGATGTCGAGTTTTCGACGATGGAGCGGGACATGGAGATCGCGGGAGAGCTAGGGGCGGACGGATTTGTCTTCGGCATTCTGAAAGGCGACGGTACGATCGATGCCAGACGGACGGCACGGCTCGTAAAGAGGGCTTCGGGACTGCCAACGGTGTTTCACCGCGCCTTCGATGTGGCGCCTGAGCCATTTGACGCCTTGAGGGCAATCATCGACCTCGGATGCACCCGACTGCTGACCAGCGGTCAAAAGCGAAAGTCGCTCGACGGAGCCGAGTTGATCCGAGCACTGATCGAATTTGCCGAGAACCGTATTGAAGTGATGCCCGGCGGAGGCATCCGTACACACAATCTGGCCGAAGTCGTCCGCTTAACAGGGTGCCGCCAGGTTCACTTGGCCGCTCATAAGTCGACTGTGGACACATCGGTCTGGGCGAATCCGGCCATTGTGTTCGGTTCAGAAACAGCGCCAGCCGAGGACCGGGTCGACATCATCGACACCTCTATCGTTGCGGCAATTGTCCGAGAAGCAACCCTGCTATAAGTGCACTTGCATCGTGCCGACATCCGCAGACGTCCAGAAGACAAGGTAACCCTATGGCAGACGAATCTCAATCGAACAAGAAGAACTCTCTAACCACCGATACGTGGAACAAACTCCGGCTGAGGCGCCCGGCGTCAGCAGGAGCCCCTGTCAAGAATGCGAATCAGGTCCACGACAGTCAACTCTCGCCACTAGACAAGTTCGCGATGGCGATCACCGACAAAGTGGGCTCGATGGGCTTCTTCCTGATCATCTTCGGGTGGACCGTACTCTGGTGCGGCTATAACCTGTTAGCGAGCGAGGTTCCGGCCCTCCACTGGCCTGCTTTCGATCCGTTCCCCGCGTTTGTGGCCTATCTCCTTATGAGCAACGTCATCCAGATCCTGCTGATGCCGCTGATCATGGTTGGACAGAACCTCCAAGGGCACCACTCAGAGATCCGTGCCGAACTGGACTTCGAAACGAACAAGAAGGCGGAACAGGAAGTCAACGTCATCCTCAAGCACCTCGAGCACAACACCGATCTGCTCATCCAGTTGATGAAGCACCTGGACTGCAAGATAACTGACGAAGAGCTTAGGGCGATCACCGCCGAAAAGAATCTGGCCGAGAAGGTCGAGCAGGTACAGATCAAGTCATCTGGCGGGTAAAGCAGACCACACTAAACGCAACGAAGGGCCGCTTCCAGTTGGGTGCGGCCCTTTATCGTGACGGGTATCCGATTACTTGGGTTTGGCGCCGGCTTTGATCCATGCGCCGATCGCTGCAACGTCGGCCTTGTCCAAGGACTTGGGGCCAGGAGGCATGTGCTTTCGCGCGGTACCGGCCACAACCTTATAGAGGAGGCTGACATCGGGTTTGCCCGGTGTAACTACTGAGCCATCGTCGTTACCCTTCATGACGCCCTTATAGGTCTCCAGGTTCATCATGGCTCGGGGCTTGGGCCCACGGTGGCAGCCGATACAGTTCTTGTCGAAGATCGCCTGAACCTTCGCGTATGCGACGGGAGCCGCCTTCTTGGACGATTGGGCGGGAGCGATGATAGCGGCCGATACCAATACGGCGCTGACCGACGAAACGAGGATGAGTTGCTTCAGGGTGGAGTTCATGTTCTTTGCACAGCTCGGCGGAGCGTCCCGATACGATATCCTCTTTTACGGCGCCGTTTAAACCCTTTGCTACCGATGCGGCCCGGAAATGCAAAGATTGCAGTCTTCTTACCAGGCTCAGCGCCGCACAATGCTAGACGCCTGCGAGCAGGATTTTCCTCGTGCTGCGGGTGATGAATAGCCTTCGATACGGGTGGAGGGCCGTACGCAGGTTGAGCCGGGCCCGATTGATTCGGCTTTTCACCGTACCCAGAGGCAACCGCAAGCACTCGGCGATGTCCTCGTAGCTCATCGATTCGGCGTGGTACATAAGAAGAATCGCCCTCTGGTGTTCCGGAAGGCTTAGCATCGCCTGCTCAATCACGGAGATTCGTTCGGACCGCTCGATTTGCTGCTGGACGGGTTCGCTCTCGTCGGCCAATTGATTCGAACCGTGCTCCGATTGGACGCCGTTCAGTTCCTCGATGCTGACGATCTGCTTCGAATGGGACCTCTTCCTAATATCGAGGAAGCAGTTGGTCTCGATCCGAAAGAGCCAAGTCGTGAAGGAACTGTCACCCTTGAAGCCGTCCAGCGCACGAAAGACGCGAATGAAAGCGTCGGCGACGATGTCGGCAGCCTCGTCCGAGTTCTTGGTAAGCCGATAGGCGAATTGATATGCGCGCTGTCGGTGCCGGCGTACGAGTTCGTCGAAGGCGATTCTGTCCCCTCGTTGGAATCGAACGATGATCGCACTGTCCTCTGCAGCTAGTTTGTTCATGACGGTTCCCTCTCGATGTTCCGATCCGCATTGGACCGGATAGGACGTTCGACTGTATATCGGGCTCGATTGCTCCTTCGCGCGTCACCTACACGGTTAAGCCTAGGCCGATAGTCCTCTTTCACAAATTCGCATTGGACCGGGTAGCTTTATGTCCTCGTGAAAACTAGCGTACGAGTTATCGATTCGCATACCGAGGGGGAACCTACGCGACTGGTCGTCGAGAATGGCCCTGCCCTTGGGTTAGGGAACATGCGCGAGCGCATGGATGTGTTTCGTAATCGGTTCGACGATCTGAGAAACGCGATCGTAAATGAACCACGAGGCTCGGAAGCCGTAGTTGGAGCGCTGCTATGCGACCCGGTGAACCGCGAGGCATCGGCCGGAGTCATCTTCTTCAACAACGTTGGTTTCCTGGGCATGTGTGGACATGGCACCATCGGACTCGTTGCTTCACTAAGGCACTTGGGTCGCATCGGACCCGGCGACCACCTGATCGAGACGCCAGTTGGAGACGTGATTGCTCATCTGGCGGAGGACGGAAGCGTGTCGATTCGCAACGTTCATAGTTACCGGTATCGAACCGACGTGTCGTGTAAGGTGGCCGGGTATGGAATGGTAACTGGTGACATCGCCTACGGCGGAAACTGGTTCTTTCTTGTGGGTGATTCCCATGTACCTGTGCTCTCGTCGAACATGGAGGAACTGGCACACTACACAAAGGCAATCAAGGCAAGCCTGGTGGAGAATGGAGTGACGGGCAATGATCACGCAGAAATCGATCATATCGAGATATTCGGCCCTCCGCTCCGCGAGGATGCGCAAAGCAAGAACTACGTACTATGCCCGGGTGGGGCTTATGACCGTTCTCCTTGCGGCACGGGATTGAGTGCGAAGTTGGCCTGCCTTGCGGCTGCCGGAAAGCTCGCAGAGGGAGAAGAGTGGCGACAGGAAAGCATCATAGGGACCCTCTTTCGAGGGGTCTACTACCGAGACGGAGACGGAATCCTGCCCACGATCGCCGGTAATGCGTTCGTGACGGGCGACAACAATCTCATTTTCGACGGAAGCGATCCGCTACGAAACGGTATTCGGCTGTAAGGGGCCATCAGGCGACTCAGGGATTGATCTGAATCGTCTTGATCTCGGTGTAGAAGTCCTTTGCCGCCGGTCCCTGCTCGCGCGATCCCGAACTGGATCCCTTGACGCCGCCGAACGGAGCATGTGGGTCGACGCCCGTCGTATCCGCGTTGACGCGGACCATTCCCGCCTCGATGCGATGGACGTACTTGAGTGCCGAGGGCAGATCGCGGGTGAACAGCGAGGCCGACAATCCGAACTCGATGCCATTCGCCAGAGCGATTGCGTGATCGAGGTCCTCGGCGGTCGTCATCGCGAGGACCGGTCCAAATAGCTCGACTTGGGCAAGCGGCGAGTCACCAGGAACCTCGGTGTAGAGAGTGGGCGGAACGAAGAAGCCCTGTTGGGGGACCCTTCCCTGGTATGCCGGCTTACCCACGTCCTTCAAGGCGGCCTGAATTCGGTTCAGGCTGACTTCGGTTATGACGGGTCCGACGGCGCAATCGGCCTCCAGCGGATCGCAAACCTTTAGCGACTCAATGGCCGCCACGAGTTCCGGCAGGAACGCGTCTTGAACGTCCTTGTGTACGATGACTCGGCTGGTCGCGGTGCACTTCTGGCCCGCAAACCGCATCGCACCGCCGGCCACCAGGTTGGCAGCCTGCGTCAGATTCGCATCGGGCATTACGATCGCCGGGTTCTTGCCCCCCATTTCGGTCTGGAATTTGATGTTGCGTCGCGCGCACCGTTCTGCCACCATCGCGCCAACCCGAGCCGAGCCTGTGAAGCTGACTGCTCGGATTGAGGGGTGGTCTAGCATGGCTGACCCGAGAATTGGACCATCTCCAAGGAGCACATTGAAGACGCCGGCAGGCAGTCCCGCCGCCTTCGCGGTCTCTGCAAGGAGCACCGCGCACCTGAGCGAGGTTTCCGCCGGCTTGAGCACGACTGTGTTCCCGCAGGCCAAAGCGGGCGCCGCCTTCCATAACGGGATCGCGACAGGGAAGTTCCAAGGCGTGATCAACCCAACGACGCCCATGGGAACTCGCAAGCTGTATTGAAGGGAACCTGGCGCCAGCCCAGGAATGACATCGCCGGTTTGGCGCACCGCTTCACCCGCATAGTAGTTGAGGATGGCGATGCAACGTGCTACTTCGCCCTTCGCCTCACCGATCGGTTTGCCGACTTCCCGAGCAACGATCGTCGCCATTTCAGCCGACAATTCCTGAATCTGGCCAGCCCACCTGTAGAGGTAATCGGCTCTTGCTGGTCCGGTCAGGGACGACCATGCGGGGTGCGCTGCCGACGCCGCACCCACCGCAGAGTCAACCGTGTCTGCGCCACCAACAATCGCACGTGCGACGACATCCGATGGATTTGCCGGGTTGACGGAATCGATGGTCGGCGCGCCGTCCAATAGGAAGGCGCCTCCAATATAGGGTCCGATAACAGGGACGGAGGAGTCTGACAGTGTTTGCACGACGGTTAAAGTTTGAACGATTTCGTGCCGCCTTGGGGACTCTGTCGGCGGAAATTCGGTGGGTCGCTAGACGTTCGCCAGTTCCCGGTATCTGTAGCAGTCGGTCGTGTGGTCGTTGACCAAACCGGCGGCCTGCATGAAGGCATAGACGGTTGTTGGCCCGACAAACCGGAAGCCTCGATTCAACAGGTCCTTGCTAATGCTTTTCGACAAATGTGTCTGGGCGGGAATCTCGCCGGGGCCGGCCCACTCGTTCTGGATGGGATTCCCATCGACGAACGACCAGATGTAGTTCGAGAACGAGCCTTGCGATGCCTGGATCTCGAGGACGCATCGGGCATTGTTGATCGTCGACTCGATCTTGCCGCGGTGACGGATGATGCCCGCATCCAAAACGAGTCTTTCGACATCCTCGCTCTTGAACTGCACGACGGCGGCTGGATCGAAGCCGCAGAAGCCACCACGATATCCTTCGCGCTTCCTTAGGACAATGTCCCAACTCAATCCGGACTGGGCGCCCTCAAGCGTGATCAACTCGAACAGAAGGCGATCGTCATGCACGGGCACTCCCCACTCTTCATCGTGATAGGCGATCGCGAGATCGTTGGCGGGCCACCAACAGCGGACGATTTCGGAATTTTCCATCGAGGTCTATGATGCCATTCCGGATGCACTATAGTTAGGGAATTCATGAGCATCATCGCCAAGGAAGATCCGTGGCTCACCCTCGAGCCGTACAAGGTCAGCGTCGACGAGTATCGTTCGTTCCGGCGGGACGGCTACCTGATTGTTCGAAATCTGGTCACGCCAGAACATGTCGAAGACATGTTGCGCCACACCGAGGACCTAATCTACGGGCGGATCGAAGTGCCGGGAGCCGAGCCATTCGACCCCGATGCAAGTCTCAAGGAGATTGAAAACCGGCTGTTACGCATTCATATGCTTCACACCCACCTGGAGATTTGGGAGCGCTACTTGCTCTATCCCAGAGTCCTGGACGTCGTGCAAGCGCTGCATGGACCCGATATCGCGGCGATGCAGACGATGATGTTCATCAAGGGCCCGGGCGCATTCGGGCAGGGATTTCACCAGGACACTTACTACATACCGACCTTCCCCGACACTCTGATTGGCGCCTGGATTGCACTTGATCGAGCGGATACCGAGAACGGGTGCCTTTGGATGTCGCCGGGAAGTCATAGCGAACCCATCTACCCTCCAACCACCGGCTACGGATATGGCGATTGGGGCCTGGGCGGAATGAAGACGGTTGCCAACGTCGGCGCCCATTCGAACGACGATGACAACTCGATCAATGAACTCAAGCCGATTGCAGCGAAGTACGCCGATCGAGAGGCGCCAGCCGTTCTAGAGCCGGGCGACGTGGCTTTCTTCGGAGGGCACGTGCTTCACCGATCGCTGATGAATCGATCCGAAGACCGCATGAGGCGCAGCTTCGTCAACCACTACTGCAATGCGCGAAGTTACACGTCCTGGGGCGGCGGAAATAAGTGCCACATTCTCGCCCGAGGCAACACTCATTTGGAGTATGGCCAACCCAAGTTTGGTACGCCTTGTGCGGCGAATTCGCGCGAGCGGACTTCGATCAGCGACAGCCCGCTTACTCCGCCGATGATGATGGCGACTCCGGAAGGAACGATGGCGCCCCAGACTCCGGCTGAGGTCCCGCACGACGACTAGCGAGTGCGGGACCTCCGGGCGTAGGCGAAGATTAGTCGCGGCCTTTGCCTTGGTAGATGTCGATCTCGCCGTCGAACTCTAGCTTGACGACCGTTGAGTTGGGGTCGATGATCGACTCTGGGATATCGATCCAGAGGATGCCGGGCGTCTCGCCGAGGCCGCCGATGTTCCTGTATTTTAGTTCGCCGCCCGACCCAAGCGCGGTCACCCTCTTGGGCAACTTCCTCAGTCCTTTCACTGCGACCTGATCGAAGGGTTTGTCGAAGAACATTAGGTAGAGCGTGTCTTTGGCCTTGTTCATGGTCGATGCGCCGTAGAAAAGCCCTTGGGGAAGTCCCGCGATCGTACCGTAGACCGCTTCGGAGTGCCGTTTGATCCAATCGCCCAGCCCTTCCAACCTTTCGACCTGCTCCGGTTGGAGGCGGCCGTCCTCGTACGGGCCGACGTCGAGCAGCATGTTTCCACCCATGCCGATCGTTTCGGCGAACATCCTTACGATCTGCCTGACCGACTTGTGGTTATTATCCGTTCCCTGGTAACCCCAGGAGTCGTTTATTGTAACGCAGAACTCCCACGGTCCCTTCGGCGGCACAATCGGGATCCCTTGCTCCGGAGTCGCATAGTCTCCGTAGTCCCGTAGGCGGGAGTTGTAGATGGTTCCTGACTGCCAAGCCATAAGCTGGTCGCGGAGCCCTTTCATGTCGAACTGGTCGGTGTCCCGCTCCCACTCGCCGTCAAACCACAGGAGATCGATGTCACCAAATTGAGTCATCAGTTCTTCGAGCTGCTGGCGGTGGAATCTTAGGAAGTTCGCCCAACGCGCTGGATCCTGGTCTTCAGGCTTGCAGTAGGCGAAGCGGTTGTCGAACCGTCCGGAGGCATACTCCTTGGGATCGTCGACCTTTGGCAGGATCGTTGCGTAATCTGGATGCGACCAATCGAGGTGAGAATAGTAGAACCCGACTTTTAGATCGTGCTTCCGAAGCGCTTCAACGTAAGGCGTGATCAGGTCGCGCCCAGCCGGCGTCTTGTGAATCACGCTTAGGTCGTTGGCCTTCGTGTCCCAAAGGGCAACACCGTCGTGATGCTTAGTAGTAAGAACTACGTATTTAGCACCCACTCGTTCGAATAGGTCGGCCCATTCCTCAGGATCGTAATTCGACGCGGTGAAGCCGTCGAGTTGCTCCATGTACCCTTCATAGCTGATCTTGTCGTTGAAGAATGCCCAGGACTCGTCAATTCCCTTGACCGCGTAGATTCCGTAATGAATGAAGATCCCGAGCTTGGCGTCGGGAAACCAGGGTTGCATCATCAGGCTCAGTTTAGCCCGGTCGGATGTCTGGCCGGCCCACCCCGATCAGTCTTTGACGCGATACCAGTAGCGGTAGCGGGTCTCGAAGCCCATGCTCCCATAGAGGGCGACTGCCGGCATGTTGTCCGACATGACCTGCAGGTAAGCATTCTCGACGCCGTCGTCTCTCGCCCAGTCCATCAGGCTGAGGACGAGATGACGACCAAATCCTTTTCGGCGGAATGGAACGGCGGTGACGATGTCGTAAAGGCCCATCCAGTTTCGCTCAACTACCGCGAGTGCGATGGCGATCGGCACAGCACCGTCGCGTATGGAGGCGAAGGCGTGCTTGGGTTCGATGTTGTGCAGAATCTGCTCAAGGTGACGGTGCAAGTGAACGTTGACGCCGTTGAGCCTTTCGGCTGCCCCAAACCACCAGTCGGTGAGTTCGCTGTCGATTCGGAAGTCGATCGGGTGCTCCTCCGGGGCTGGTTGCAGTGGACATGTCATTACGTCAGCGGCTCCTTGGAGTTCGTAGCCAAGGTCGGCCAGTATGCGATCGAGTTCTTCCGAATCGGGTGTAGGGCAGATCTTGAACACCGTGCTCAGCCCCGCTTGTCGGTAGACCTCTTCGCAATAGGCGACCTTTTCCCTTAACGAAATGGTCGATGGGGCAAGCAGGTTGACCGAGTTTGCGCGACGCGTGTACCCGCCAGAGAACCGGATGACCCACCCGTCGTAGTGCATTACCCGGATGGCGGGCCAGGCATTCAGCGTCAACTCTTCGAGAAGCTGTTCCACCGTTACCCCGGATAAAGGGTGTTGCCCCCATCGACCCGCAAGACCTGCCCATGTACGAAGCTCGCCATGTCGCTGGCCAGGAATGCAACTCCGTTGGCGATTTCGGCTGGGTTGGCATATCGGTCGAGGCTGTACCCCTCGACCATCCGGTTCGGATCGGTCGGACGAGTCGCCATGAAGCGTCCCGTCTTGGTGGCGCCTGGGCTGACGACGTTGACTCGGACACCCTCAACGCGAGTCTCAGCGGCAAGGCAGCGAGAGTAGTGAACGATCGCCGCCTTGGCGGAGGCGTAGGCGACTTCCGACTTTGAGCCGAAGTGGGCGGCGCCGCTGGCGATGTTGATGACCGATCCGCGGTGGCGATCGATCATTCCTGGGACGACCGCTCGGCACATCAGCATCGTACCGATCAGGTTCCGATCGAAAAGAGCGCGGATGTCCTCGAGCTTAACGTAGAGGGCGTCGTTGGGATTTGGTTTGCCACCCTTGGCCGCAATGTCTCCTCCTGCGCAGTTGACTAGAACCGTCAGCGGACCAAGGTTAGCCTCGATCTCTCGGGCCATTTCGGCAGTCGCAACCTCGTCGGAAATGTCGCCCACGACGCCCATCGTGCGAACGCCCAGTTCGGCGATCGTCGCAGCGGAGGCATCGAGGCTCTCGAACTCGCCAAACTCGGCCGGCGCCTGCTGACTCCGATCGTGGATCGCGACATCGGCGCCGAGTTCGGCGAGCCTTCGCGCGATCGCGTACCCCAACCCGCGCCCGGATCCGGTAACCAGGGCAATGTGTCCTTCGAGCATCTTCGCGTCGTTCATTTTCCCAGACGAGCAGTATACGCTTGGCGCGGTGTGCGGGGTGCAGGGCGTAACCTCACTTCATCGCTCCCCGCAACCCGCGCCCAGTTGGCACAAGCGCGATCTTCAGGTATTGACCCGGCGAGTTGACCAGAGTTTCGAACGCTTGCTGTCCTTGTTCGGTCGGCATCGATGTCGTCCAGGCCGTGAAGTCGACAGCTCCGTTCACCACGAAATCGAGCGCCTCGGCGTAGTTCTGTTCCGTGTAGGCGAAGCTGGTTTGCAGGCGAACCTCGCGACGAACCAGGTCGAAGAAGTCGAAGCTGGTCGTGCCTTCATCGAGTCCGAGCAACAGGGCGGTGCCTCCCCGTGAAACCAACTTTGCGCAGGTGTTGCGCGTCACCGAAGAACCGACGGCATCGATCGCAAGCGAGACGCCTTGTCCATTGGTCTCGGCGAGAATAGTGTCGGCCACATCCGTGGATCGAGGATCGATCACGCGGCGACATCCCAATGCCTCCAAGATCGCCTGCCGCTTGGGATTTGGCTCTGAAACCGCGAGGATCTGCAGTCCCCGGGCTTGCGCGACCGCGTAAATGCACGCGCCGATCGTACCGCCGCCAACGATGACGGCGGTCGGCGCAAGACCAGCCGACTGCGGGATCATCGACAGGATGTGGAAAGCGTTGGCAAGCGGCTCGACCATCACAGCCTTCTCGTCGTGAACGCTGTCCGGGATAGGGTGAACGTTGCGGCGGGGAACCGTCAGGTATTCGCCGAAGCCACCGTGAGTTTGGTCCATCCCGAGCAGGCGCCAATTGAGGCAGTTGTTGTGTCGCCCGGCGCGGCAAGCGGGGCACAGCATGCACGTGATCAGAGGGTTTACGGTCACGCGCTTGCCAAGAAGAGACTCATCCCCTTCTTCAATGATGCCCACCGTCTCGTGGCCCAAAATCAAACCGGGCATACGGCGGCTGCTGTGTCCAAGGAAGCCGTGGATATCGGATCCGCAGATGCCGGTGGCCCCTACGCGGACCAATACCTCGGTAGGCCCGGCAACCGGCATGTCGACTTCATGAACCTCGACCGTTCGAACGGCGGTGTAAACGAGTGCTTTCATTGGGCGGTCCAACCTCCATCGACGTACAACATGCTTCCGGTCACGAACGACGCGGCGTCTGATGCCAGAAAGACGGCCGATCCTGCAATCTCATTCAATTCGCCCCATCGGCCCATCGGGATCTTCGAGACGAAGGAACGGTACTTTTCCGGATCCTCCAACAGCGGCTTGTTCATATCGGTGCCGAACGGGCCCGGGCAAATGGCGTTGACCGTCACCCCTTGTTGTGCCCACTCCAGAGCAAGTACGCGGGTTAGGTTGGCGACCCCCGCCTTGGCAGAACAATAGGGCGCTCTTCCTGCGATCGCGACGACGGACAGGATGCTCCCGAGGTTGATGACCCTGCCCCAACCTCGTTCGCACATCTGGGGCCCCAGTAGTCGCGAGCATAGGAACGGGGCCTTCAGGTTGACGGCAACGACCGCGTCGAAGTCCTCCTCACTCAGGTCTTGGGTCAGTCCGCGCGTATTGATGCCGGCGTTGTTGACGAGGATATCAATCGGTCCCAGGTCGCCTTGTACTTGCTCGATCATCGCGGAGACTTCGTCGCTCTTGGTCACGTCGGCAACGGAGTAGCATGTCCTCCGCCCGGTTTGCGCCGCGATCTCGAGTGCGGCCCTCTCGGATTCGCTTGCCGTACGACTAACCACCGCGACGTCGGCGCCCGCCTCTGCAAGGGCCCCCGCAATGACTCGACCGAGTCCTTTTGCGCCTCCAGTCACGAGGGCGCGCTTGCCATCTAACCGGAACGTGTCCAGAACGCTCATGCCCCTAACCATCCCATTCCCTTCATGTTTTCGATGCTCCTTGTCATTTGCGCTTGCTCGAATCGGCAGATGTCTTCGATATTCTCATCGCGTTCCCACGGCGTACGCCAATCGGTGTCGGCTGGGATCTCGGTCGAAGCGACAGTTTCAAAACATGCCGGAATCTCGTCGAGGCACTCCGGCATGTACTTCTCCCTCCAGCGATCGGTAAGCAACCGGATATGACGTGCACTGAGTGCGCCTGGTTCGAGGGTGGCGGTGTAGTCGTTACGGTCTGCCGAAAGCTCGGCGTGGATCTTGCGAAGCGGCACGGCGCCGTCGCCGATGGCGCAACGGACCAATCGGTAACCCTCCGATGTACGATGGGCGCGGTAGTCCTTCAGATGAATGTGCTTCACCCTGGGAGCAACCCGTGCTGCAAATGCCACCGGATCCTCTCCGACGGCGAGCGGATTTCCTGTATCGAGACAGATCCCAACCGCCGGACCGCCGATTTCGCAGAAATCGAGAAGCTCACGGCTTCCGAAGTCTTGGTGATCTTCGATCGCAATCGACAGGCCCAGATCGTAGGCGAGAGGCCCGAGCCGGGCAAGACTGGCGCGAACGTCTCTTACCAACCCATCCCATTTGGGTCCCAGTTCGGCGCGATCGCCGCAAAGCACGGGGGATAAGTGGGTGCGCACGGTGCGCGCACCCAGTCTCTTGGCAATCGGAAACCCCTCGGCCAAGCGCTCAAGTGGCCACGGACCGCTGACTACCGGTGCGATGCGGTGTTCTTCGAGAGTGGAACGCAGTATGTCAAGCTGGGCGTCGGTCTGCCTTAGGAGCGGCTCGAAATGGAATTCGATACTGCGTCCGCCCATACCGATCGCCAACCCCACATACCAGTCGAGATCCTTTGGGTTGGGATGTTGCCCCTGGATACCCAAGGTACATGTGAGTCCGTAGGGGTTGGGCCCAATTTTGAACACTCAAAACCTCCTGGGCACCCAGGGCGAATTCGGCCGGTCCGTAAATCTACTCATCACGGCTTTTCGGACTCAACGTGGTTGACGAGCGTTCCGATTCTCTCTATGTCAATGGCGACGGTATCTCCATCCTTGAGCCAAAGGGGAGGAGTGCGGGCCATGCCCACTCCTTGAGGTGTGCCGGTGATGATCACCGTACCGGCCATGAGCGTCGTACTTCCGCTCAGGAATTCGATGAGGGCCGGGACATCGAAGATCATGTCGCTCGTGTTCCAGTCCTGTACGGACTCGCCGTTCAGGAGAGTCCGAATACGCAGGTCGTTCGGGTTGGGAATCTCGTCTGCGGTTACGATGGCGGGTCCGAGCGGGCAGAACGTGTCGAAACATTTCCCCCGACACCATTGGCTTCCGCCGCGCTTGACTTGCCAGTCCCGCGCGCTCACATCGTTGGCGCAGGTGTATCCAAATACATAGTCGAGCGCCTTGTCGCGGGGAATGTTCTTTCCCGTCTTCCCGATGATGACCGCCAATTCACACTCGTAGTCGACCTCATGGCTGGCTAGGGAGGTTGGGATGAGGATCGGCTCATCTGGACCTTGAACCGTGTTTGGAGTTTTGACGAAGAGGATCGGATATTCCGGAATGCGTGCTTTCGTCTCTTCCGCGTGTCGCCGATAGTTCAGGCCGATCGCGAGAATGGTCGTCGGCACGATCGGGGCTAGGAGCTTTG
>JARLGV010000118.1 GCA_031292555.1 Fimbriimonas sp. | reverse complement strand
CTGCAAACGCCGGGAGCGTAGGCGGAGAATCGAACGGCGAGTTCTTGCCAAGGAAGATCGCCGGGATCGATGTCCATCATCCTCAGGCGTGTCCAATATTCCTCGGAATAGTCGCCAACCGGCCTCTCGGCGAACCTCCACGGAGCATTGGCTATCGGCCGCTTGGCGATGACGCCCAAGCCCTTTTGATGGGCCGTCGGCAGATACTGACGAAGAGAAAGCTGGTCACAGATGTTGACCGACGTCTGAACACTGCCAAAAAGCGCGCTTGAAACCGCCCAGCCAAGCTCGTCATTCTCTCCGGAGTAAGCCGCGACCCGGATCTTTCCGACTTCCTTTGCCCTAAGCAGTGCCTCCGGCACGCCGCTGTTCTTCAGCGTATCCAACGGGCAAGAATGGAGATGGACGATGTCAAGCACGTCCGTGTTCATCAGCTTGAGCGCGCGATCGATGCCGGCGCCGACGATCTCGGGCGTCCAGTCGCGAAAGCCCTCAACGCCGTAGCCGATCTTGGTTGAAAGCACGAATTCCGCTCGCCGGTGCGACAAGTGGGCGCCAATGCGCTCTTCCGAGAGTCCATACCCCCGAGCTGTGTCGATCAGAACGACGCCGGAATCCAAGACTGCGTTGAGGAGCCTTCCTGCATCCGCATCGTCGAGGTTGCCGGAGCCAACTTGCCCGGAGCCAAGCCCAATTCGTGAGACCTTCAGGCCAGTCGAGCCGAACGGAATGATCCAGTCCATATCCCGAATTTAGCCGATCTAGAAGGTTTCTCGTATTCTCGCCACCACAGTCCCCTTAGCCTGCCAGCGCATGCCGGCTTCCTTCATCGCCGAGCCTGTATCAGGGCTCGCCCCAGTGGCAAAGGGACGACGAGTTTCCCGCAGAATCTGGATTCGACTGTGATCGGGCCAAAGTCAATGCGAAGACAGAATGTTGTCGATGGTCTTGTAGAGGGAGGTTGGGTCATCGAGCACGACGAAATGACTTCCAATCCAGCTCCAGCTTTGCCTGGCGAATCGAGCGGAATGTTCCGCCAAGCACTTCTTTGAGCGGTACGGTAGAGGCGAGTACGGACCGGCATCGTGGCATGTGTGGCATTCGGAAGCGTGGTTCCTCGAGTAAGCAGAGACAACCTTTGCACAAAGCCAAACAGAGGCCCCATCGCATCGTCCAATTACCGTCAGGACGCATCGACCATGATTTTTCCGCTTATCGCACTATTGACGTTCTCCGGAATCGGCCAGAACGGCCTGGTTCCTGTGAGCCTGATCCAAAACGGACTGTTTGAGGACAGAACCACGACCGGTTGGGTATCCAACGCAACGTCGCTTGAGGTCTTTGCGGCCAACGAGCCCTCTTTCAAGCATGAATTACGCGCGACCTTCGAGGGCAAACCGGGCGGAAACCCCTGGGACACTACGCTCTCTTCGCCTTCCACGACGGATCTAGTCAAAGGGCGAGCCGTGAAGATCCACGCGTGGTTGCGAAGCAAGACCTCCAGCAAGATCGCCCTCATTTATGAACAAAGCACCCAGCCGTATACCAAGATCGTGACAAAGGAGATCGCGCTCACCTCCGACTGGACCGAGTACGAAGCCGAAGGGACCGCGACGAAAACTTATGCTCCCGGCGAAGCCCATTTGACCATCTATCTGGGTTACGGCACGGGCTCTGTCGACCTCGCAAACGTCCGAGTCGAGACGATGGGCATTCCCGAACCAACGACGCAGACCGATCTCATCGGCTCCCACCCCTTGGCAGTCGGCGAGGTTCCGAAATGGGCTCCAACCGGATTCAGCGGCTTCAAGGCGGTTAACGCGAATCAGCCCAGTTTCGTTACTGCGACTCAAGCAACCTATCCCGACGTGGCGGATAGCAATCCGTGGGACGTGTCCATCCATATCCCGACCGTAGCCGCCGTTCGGCAAGGACATACGGTCTATCTCCGCGCTTGGATGAGGAGCCCGACATCCTCAAAGGTGAGCTTGATCTTCGAAAGGGCGGCTCCTCCGAACAACAAGTGCATTAACACCGTCTTCAACCTGACACCAGAGTGGAAGGAGTATCGAACCGCCGGGATCTGCGACGGAAACTACGGCGTTGGCGAGGCGACCGTCACGATCTTCTTGGGCTACGGCGGGGGAACGGTAGAATTCGGCGATCTTCGCGCCGAAGATCTCCGAACGACTCCAATTGGTTCTCTGCCGGTCACCATTTCTTACTATGGTCGACCGAATTCGGACGCCTGGCGGGCACCCGCATTAGCTCGAATCGAAAAGTATCGGAAGGGCGATTTGACGGTCCGGGTTGAAGATTCCGCCGGTAAACCGCTCAACGGCGCAACGGTCAAGATCGACCAGGTTCAGCAGGAGTTTCGGTTCGGCACGGCCGCGCCGGCACACTTCATCGTCGACAAAAGCTCAGACGGCAATCACTTCCGGGCCGACCTAGAGAGGTTCTTCAACACCGTCACGTTTGAGAACGACCTCAAATGGCACCAGGTCGCGCCGGAGGACTACACCGAAGTCGACGCGGCATTCAAGTGGCTTGCGGCGCGCGGGTTCCAGGTTCGCGGCCACAACCTTGTATGGGGCTCGTATCAGTACATGCCGCCCGGCATCAAGGAGATGTCCGACCAACTGGCCCTCGATACTGTGCGAAGTCGGGTTCAGGACATGGTGGCTCGGTTCAAAGGGCGACTTTACCTTTGGGATGTAGTCAACGAGGCCATTTCCGAACATCAGCTTTGGGACCGCCTTGGTTGGGACAAATTTGCTCAAGTCTATCGATGGGCAAGGGAAGCCGATCCCAAGGTGACTCTCTGCTACAACGACTTCGACTGGACCGAAGAAGAGGAAACCGGCTCGAAGCACCGCTTGGCCGCGATCAAACTGGTGAAGTCGATGCTTGCACAAGGCGTCCCGATCGACGCGATCGGATTGCAGTCGCACGACGGTGTGCCTCTGACTCCGATTACACGCGTCATCGAGATCACCAAGGAGATCGCCAAGCTCGGAAAGCCGCTTGAGGTCACCGAGTATGACCTGGGAGTTCTGGACGACAGGTTCAACGGAGAGTATCTGCGTGATTTCCTCACCGCGATGTACAGCGTTCCACAGGTTCAGGCGTTCATCATGTGGGGGTACTGGGAGGGAGCCCACTGGCGTGCCGCTCAGGGCGGCGCGATGGTTCGGAAGGATTGGTCGCTTCGACCGGCCGCCTTAATATGGGAGGACTTAGTCCGTCGCCAGTGGTGGACGAAGCTGGCGTTGCCGACTTCCGCCGCCGGAACCGTGCACGCCCGGGCTTTCTGCGGAACGGTACGTGTTGCCGTCACGCTCGAAGGAAAGACCGTTTCGAAGACGGTCACAGTGTCTCGCGAAAGGCCGGCCGTGCTGACGTTGAGGCTCTAGACGGCATGATTTCGGTACACCTAGGGACTTCTTGCTTCCAACAAAGGGCTTCGCAACTTGAGTGGGCCCCCCGCAATCACGGCACTCTATGGGATTAACCGACAACACTGTTTTGTTCGCGCCCTGGACCCTGGATTGACACGGACCTTTGGCCCGACCTGAACGTGCTTTCAGTTCCCTTGGGAGTTACCCAAGACTCAATTGGTTGGCGCCTTCAGCGCCACAGGTCGCTTCCAAACCAAGATGTAGACGAAGTCAGGTGGGAAGGGCAGTGAGGGAGCGCTACATGGGTTTGTTGCGAACCTGTTGGCTGACTACCGCCTTCGCGAATCGGCCCGATCGAGTTATTCTCTCAGTCACGTAGCGCGGTAAGGTCAAAAACATCATCCATGATTTCCATCGTATGGCTTACCCTCTCATTGGGGCATCGATCGCCAAAGTCGATCGAAGACGACCTTCGCCAACGACTAGTCCACGTTCAGTACGGGTCGCCGGCGTTCCGCCGTGCGATCAGGACCGTGTCGCGGAGAGCAAGGTATGGAGTCGGTTGGCAATCGGTTCTTGGACCTTCTCCGATGAGGATTGGAGTGTTCGATCTGAATGGCCTTACGGAGAGCATCGGATTCTGGCCCACCAAGACAGGGACGGGGGTCGATAAGCTCGACGAGCTTCAGCAGCTCTCGGATAGCGGCGATAGTCCACATCCAATCGCCGATGGCGAGTCTTACCGGAAGGGTGACCGCTTGGTGCGCTGCGGTTCGGAGATGTCGCTGGGCAACTGGATGTTGCCGGTTGCCCGCGTCTATCACCTCGTCGACAGCCACTGGTCTCTTTACAAATCGCAAAGCGTGGACGGATGGGAACTCGCCACGGAGACGCCGACTCGATTCATCAGGCGTGGTGGGAAAGTCGACCCGAAATCGATCGATGTCGTGTATGGGGTCAACCCACCGCATCTGGGGCAGCCGTTTTCTGGTCCCTTGCTACTTTGCTCTGAGCTATGGCGAGTTCATGGAGACCAAATCCTTAAGTCGCCTCAGCATAGGCTGCCAACCGTACTCCTGGAACTGGATAGGCTCGCGGGCCTTGCCCAGGCTGGTAAACGATCTGAGTTCGACTCCGCGGTTCCTCCAAGCTCGAGGTCCGAGCTTTGGAAGCTCCTGCAATTCGCAATCAGTGTTTCATACGTGGGCAACGACGACGAAAGCGGGTCCGACACCCTGTGTTCTCCAAAAGATGCCGATCGCTCGGATAGAGGCGCCGGTCCCAAATGGTTCATGCATTTCAGAAAGCGAGATGGCCACTGGCGTCTAGTCCGGATATCCCACTAACAGCGCTGGGAGCTGACCTAGATCTGGCGGCTCACCAAACCAGCCCTATACTGAAAGCATGAAAGAGACGCGTACCCCTAATCCACCGCAAGTAGGACGTTCCTCGCTCGCGGTCGGGGTGATCGCGGTCGCGGCGGTTGGGTTGGTGGGCCTGGTCTTGTTGGGGACAATCGGCCTTGTCTTGGTCCGCGCCTACGGGGCGAGGTCTCAGAAACCGGCTGAAAGCTGGCAGACGAATCCCTGGTCGAGTCAGTATCGCACTCTCGCGGATTCGCTTCCGGCATCTCGCATCGCCGCGAAGGCACTGGTTGAACTGTCTCACCGGGCAATCGTTAGGGTCTCGGAGAACCACGCCGACAAAGACTCCTCCGGTTACTTCAAGGGGTACCTGGAGTTTGGCTATAGCTACGCGTCCGCCCGGGGCTTCGACGTTGGTAACGCCTCATATAGCGGGTCCGAATCTGGTTCGTTCAGCACGTTGGTCGCTCCCAACCACATGTTCTTTTCCGATTTCCGCCGTGTCAAGGTCGGTCAGCGGATCGTATTCAAGGAAATCCGCACAAACAACTTACCCACGCTGAAACTAACTCAGTACAACGCCGATCCTTACCTCTTCGTGAGGCCAGTGGCCGTTCAGTGAAGTGACGTGTGAACCGCTGTCGCCCTAACACGCGGAGGCGCGGGATTCGTATTGGTCGCACCAATGGAAGCAGCTTACGCCGGTCAGGCACTCGTCCCACCCTTCGATTTCGCCGTCTTCCCACTTGATCTTTCCGGTGGCCAGATCGTTTCGGCAGCAGTAGATGACATGGCGTTCGTCTGCTCCGCCGTAGCGGGGCAGCAAGCCCTTCGCACAAGTGCCGCAGCATTGAAGATGCCAGCCTGGAACGGCATCCGCCAGTTCAGATGTGTCAAGCCGTGTGGCGAGAGCGCCTTGCCCGCATGGCCGCCGTTCTTGGTGCTTCAATCCTGAGGCGTCGACGCTGCACACGTCAACTGGGGCACCCGATTCCCACCAAAGCGAATGATGGCTACCGGCCTATTCAGTAGCACCATCGGACAGTTTGGTGCTCGAAGCAGGGCATGGCGGCAGTTGAAAGGAATCGGCGGATCGCGGCGTAGTGCAGGACTCACGGATGACAAGCTCGGGTTCGACAACAATGTGGCGCCAGGGCTCGTTCAGGGCGACGCTTTTGATGCGCTCGATCAGCAGTTCCACCGCTCGATTGGCCATCTCCTTCATTGGGAAATCGACTGACGTCAGTTGAGGGCACAGATACGTGCCAAGGTCCAGGTTGTCGAAACCTGCGACCGAGATCTGTTCGGGGATGACGACGCACCTCTGCCGAAGAAACCGGCAGGCCAGGGCAGCGATCGAGTCCTGGTATGCGAACAGTGCGGTAGGAGGATTCGTTTCCTCGCACAACCGGCTAATTGCATGCTCTATCTCATCGAGAGTTCGTCCAGGAATGTGCCGTTCATCGGCGATGCCTGCCTCTCGAAGCCCCCGAAGGAAACCCTCCACGCGATCGAACGGCCCGCGATGGCGCGCCGAGCCGAGCGTAGCGATTCGGCGATGCCCTAGGTCGACGAGGTGCTTGGCAACCTGGTACCCGCCTCCCGCATCGTTCGCGTAGACCAGGTCGAACCGATCGGCATCCTCCACCCAGCCGAGCAAGACGACTGACTCTCCGGAGGCGACCATCGCTTCGACTTGCGTTCTAGCGACCAGGCCGCTTTCGGAAGTCACGAGCAGAATGCCATCTACGCGGTGCTCGTAGAGCGATGCGAGGCAATCGGCCTCTGCTTCTTGCCGAACGCCGCTCAAGTGGAGTTGCAGCGCAAAGCCGGCGGCACGAGCCCGGTCCCCGATGAGTTGCACAAGTCTGGGAAAGTACGGATTGGACACCTCTGGAACGACCAAGCCGATCGTCATCGTTGAGCGAGTCCTCAGGTTGCGAGCAACCTGGTTGACCTTGTATCCGGCTTCTTGGGCCAAACGCTGAACGAGTTCTCGAGTTTCGGCGCTGATCCGCGGACTGTTCGCCAGAGCACGCGATGCGGTGGACTCCGATACACCTGCTCTTTCGGCAATGTCAGAGAGTTTGATCATGGTTCGAAGGGATGCTATGCACGAACAGGAGATCGGTCACCCGATCGATGGTACGGCAACCTATAGTATATGCGCAATCGATTGCGCATATGGTTGTCTTTCTGGTATCCCTACATCACTGTGAAACCAAACCTTTCCGATCTATCTCCCTATGTATATGGAACGACCCGCCTCGGCGACGAAAGCATCCCGTTCGCCGATCGAGTGACGATCGTCAAGGAAGCGGTTGATGCCGGCCTTTGGATTCATACGAGCCATCAGTACGGGAGCGCGCTGAGTGTTCTCAAATCGCTTTTCGACCAAGATCGATCGGCGGTGCCTCCCACGATCTTCAAGGTTGGGAATAGCTCGCCCGAAGAGGTGCGTTCCCAAGTTGTAACCCAGCTTGAAGCGGTTGGAAACGCTCGGATGGATATCGGCCAGGTCTTCCCAAGCGGGCAGCTTGCCGAGGATCTCTGTACGGGAGGTCCGGGAGTCGCCGGGCTGGCGCGCCTTAAGGATGAAGGTCTAGTTGGTCGATTCGAGATGGAGGTTTGGCCCTGGAGTTCCGATATCGCGGCCCGCTGCATCGAAGGAGGGCATGCCGAGGGGGTGATCGATGGCTACACGTTTTACTTGAACCCGCTTCAGCGCTTCGTGACCAACGAGCTTTGGGACAGGATGCTCGAGCGAAATGTCTCCATCGTCGCAATGCGGACGGTTGCCGGAGGCGACGTGCGGTACACCGCGCGGAAGCCGGACGCTCCCGAGTATTTGCGTAGCAGGGCGCTTCAGGTCGTGCCCATCTTCGATCGATCGGGCGTCGAGAGCTGGACCGAGTTCGCGGCTCGATTCTCCCTCGGCTTCCCCCAAGTCCGGGCCACCGTCGGGGCCACCGCCAAGAGAGCAAACCTTGCCGAGTTCCTCAGTGCCACTGCGGACGCGCAACCGCTGGAAGGCGGCATCGTCGACGAGATCCTAACGCTCCAGAGGCGATGGTCAGACGAGCACGATCGCCACGCCGCACCTTGGTCGATGTAGAACGGAGGAATCCGGGGGCGGATTCAACCGCCCCCGGCGTTTGTTTCCGTCCAGCATGGAACGTTCGTCGGGACGGTGATGTTGGCAACAATGGAGGAAGTTATGCCACATCCACTCATCTACAAGGGGCTGCCCATCACTCTCTGCGCTGTGGCTACGGCCATGTTCGGCGTTTCCTTGGCCCAGACTGATCTCGGCATGAAATCGGCCAGTTTCGATTCGGTCAAGCCGGCGGAGTGGACCGGCAAGCTTCGCCCTTCAATTGGCTCTGCGTCGGCGGCAATCAAAGTCGTTTGCTTTGTCGACTACGAATGCCCAATTTGCCGCATCACCGATCCGCTAGTGCGCAAAGCCGTCGCCAAGCGCCACGACGTGGCGCTGATCTATCGCGAGTTCCCGCTCTTCGTGCATCAGTTCGCCAAATCCGCCGCCATCGTTGCCGAGAACGCGCGGGAGCACGGCACATTCGACGTGTCGCATCGACGTTTGATGGAGGGCAAGTCCCTTACCGAAGCGTCAGTGAAGGACGCAGCCCGGAAGGCGGGAGTCTCGATGATCGCCACACCGCAGACGGCGGCAAAGCTCGCGGCCGACCACGATCTGGAGCAGAAGGCCAAACTCAGTTTCGTGCCGACCTTCGTTGTTATCGAATCCGGGAAAATCACGCTCTTGAACCGCTCGCAGCTCCTGGATTTCCTCAAGTAGGTCAGCTCGTCATGGGCTGGTCCAGATGCAAAGGCTTCGGCGATCCCGAGACAGGAGTTTCGAGGTATTCAGGGGCGCTCGGCTTGTAGAAAGGACAGGCGGATAGGGTCTATCCATCGGTAATGTATATGTATAACGATTCGAAACGTGCCTGATGCCAAAGAGCAGCTCTCGACATTGTTAGTGATGGTCGAGCAGGGCGAAGACGTCGTTATTGGACGCGCCGGGCGACCTATCGCTAGGCTTGTCCGGCACGAGCGACCTCACGAGGTACGCAAGGAGCAGCGCAAGTGAGAAGCGCTCCGAGGTCAGATCATGATCAGTCCAGACTTCGCTGAATTGGACGCCGAGTTGGATCGGCCGCTCAAAGATCGGTTCGCTTAGATCGTCGGCCGAGTCCACCCTCCGAACTGCGCCTCGATCATCTTGGCAACGGCGAGGGCGACGTCCTCGCGCCATGGTCGCGCCACAACCTGAACACCCACAGGGAGCCCGTCCGAGGACGTGCCGGCGCGAACCACGACGCATGGGGCTCCTGCCAGGCTGTACGGAAGGCAGTACGGAGCCCCACCGGTGCGGCCATGTTCGCGGGCGGCATAGTCGGAGACCGGAGTTACGATGAAATCGAATTCCTCCATAAACGCGATGAGGGTTCGCCGGAACCGGTCCCATTGCCATAGGTGCCGCTCGACCTCAACGCCCGTTAACTTCCCACATCCGTCTGGCTGCCACTCGTCGGCCAAACCCTCGGAACCGGCGCGGCTCCAATATTCGTGCGTGATGCCAAGAACTTCGTCCAGCCGGGATGGCCACCTTTCGGTCATCCGGATTCCCGCACCATCCAAGAACCGCGCTGCTCGCAACGCGATCGCTCCGCCGTCAGCAGACGGTTCTTGGCTGGCGTAGTTAGTGTAAAACGCTCCGCGCAATGAGGCGCAATTCACTCTCGAGGGGTCTCCGACCGGCATCGGAACGACGGACGGATCGCGCCAATCGACTCCGGACAGGATTGGCAAGATCGCGGTCAGGTCGTCGACGAATCGGGCCATCGGCCCGATCACCGTGCGGGGATCCACGAACGTATTGATTCTAGGAAGATGTCCGGTGATCGGGATCCGGCCGGTTGTGGGCCGAAGCCCGGCGATTCCGCACAGGTGAGCCGGCTCTCGGATGCTCCCGCCCGAATCGCTCCCCAATCCGAATGGCGAACCGCTTGCCGCGATGATCGCCGCCTCTCCGCTGCTGCTTCCGCCCGGTGTACATGACAGCCGGTATGGGTTGGACACTCGTCCGTAGACGGACGAATCGTCACCTACCGTGGTCTTGCCGAGCAGCACGCATCCCGCATCGAGCAATCGCGAAACCGTCGTCGCATTGTGGGATGGAACATAGGTCCGGTATCGCTCGTCTCCCGCGATGCACGGCATATCCGCCACTTCGATCCAGTCCTTCACCGTGAAGGGAACGCCATGCAACGGACTCCGGCGAACGCCACGGGCCAACTCCTCGTCCGCCGCGCGCGCCAAACGTCGGGCGGTCTCCTCCGCGATGTGGCAAAGCGCGTTCAATTGTGGGTTGACGTCGCCAATTCGGCCGAGAAACGCCTCCGTAAGCTCGAGAGACGAGACCTGTTTCGAACAAATGGCGTGACCCAGTTCGAGGGCGGAGGAAGCCAAAGGGTCTTTCACGATCGTCTTTAGGGCGTCCAAATACGACGCCAAATTCCTGCCCTAGTGTCCCATATCTGCTGCTCCCGGCTCAGTCTGACATTCGACGCCGCGACTTCACTCAGAACAACCCTATAATATATCCATGGACCGCCGGCGCCTTTCACCGCTGCAAAACTTGCAGGAGTTCATCGGCGTGCGCAGCGTGAGGCGTTCCACCCTGAATGAGACGATTCAAGTCTATTCGGTCCATTTGCTAGACCGTTCTCTTTGGAGAGAAGCGTTGGCGCTCCCAATCGCCTTGACACTGATCGATGGCTTCACCTCCCTTATGGGAGGGCGAGACCTTCGATTCAGCTGGCTGTTGCTTGAGTTCGTGATCGAGTATGCGTTTTTACTTGTGCTGTTCTTCGCTCTGAGGGCATACGGGCGCCGGCTTAGAGTATCTGGGAAGTATTGACCCATTTCGTCGCATAAGTCTTGTCATCAGGCCACGGCACCGGCATGTCGGGAACGGGGGCTAAAGTCCGCATTACTTGTTGGTTTCCCTGAGGCATACTCACTTCATCCGATATGGGCGCATCGACGGGGACGGCGCGGACGATTTGGCTGGCGGTGATTCTGCTGGCCCCGGTTGCGCTTCTGAATTACCTCGACCGGCAGATGCTCGCCTCGATGAAGTTCTCGGTGATGGCCGATATCCGAGATGTCCGCACCGATGCGCATTGGGGGATGATGCTCGCCCAGTTCAAGTGGGTGTACGCCGTCCTGAGCCCGATCGGCGGGTACCTTGCCGACCGATTCAGCCGGAAGTGGATCATCTGTTTCAGCTTAGTTGCCTGGTCGTCGATCACCTGGCTGACCGGGCACGCCCATTCTTTCCAGGAACTGCTTTGGGCGCGGACCTCGATGGGAATCAGCGAGGCGTTCTATATTCCGGCTGGGCTGGCGCTGATCGTCGACTATCACTCCGGTCCCACCAAATCGAGGGCGACCGGCATCCATATGGCCGCGATCTACGTCGGAGTGATCTTTGGGGGATTCGCCGGGTACGTGGCAGATGCGCCGGACCTGGGTTGGCGCCTTGCGTTCAACTTGACGGGAGCGATCGGCGTTATCTATGTCGTCCCTCTGCTCTTCCTGCTGCGAGACGCACCGAGAGCGAGTGATCGGAAACCAATGCGCGTCTCCCCGGTCGGAGCGTTGGGCAGCCTGCTTCGAAATCCGTCCTTCCTCTGCCTCGCCATCTGCTTCACGTTGATCGCGTGGCCGGGCTGGATGATGAAGGACTGGATGCCCGCCATGCTGAAAACCCGGTT
Source organism: Fimbriimonas sp. (assembly GCA_031292555.1). Classification (GTDB taxonomy): domain Bacteria; phylum Armatimonadota; class Fimbriimonadia; order Fimbriimonadales; family Fimbriimonadaceae; genus Fimbriimonas. The sequence continues at coordinate 35,733 of JARLGV010000118.1, read as the reverse complement.
CGAACTCAGCCAAGGAAAGGCGGGAATCTCCGCCGGACTCTACGTCAACCTAGCCTGTATCGCGGGCGTGGTTTTGGGCGGATTCCTGGCTGACCGGTGGGTGTTGAAGACGCTGAAAGGGCGAGTGTTCGTCAGCGCGATCGGCACCTCAATCGTCATTCCCGCTCTCTTCGGACTTGGCTTTGCTCCATCCCTCGCGGTGGCGATCGTCTTCCTCGCTCTCTTCGGCCTCGGCTTTGGTATGTTCGACTGCAACAACATGCCGATCGTGTCGCAACTAGTCGCCCCCGAATTGCGAGCGACCGCTTACGGCCTCATGAACTTCATCAGCATCGGCCTTGGCGGTTTTGCAGACGTAGCGGTCGGCCGATTGCGCGATGCGGGCGTATCGTTTCCGATGATCTTGTCTCTCGCCGCCGTCGTGGTGATGATGAACGTCGTCCTTATCCTGCTGATCCGACCCCGGCCGTCTCTGACCAACGAAAGCTCGCTGCCATGAACTCAAAACTCCACGGACTTGTCGCCGCTACCCATACCCCTTTCGCCACCGACGGCTCCTTGAACCTCTCCATCGTCGAACGGCAAGCAGAATTCATCGCGTCCGTCGGGGTTGCGACCGTCTTCGTCGGAGGAAGCACCGGCGAGAGCGCGTCATTGGCCCTCCAGGAGCGATTGGAGCTGACGGAGCGCTGGTCGGAAGTCCTCAAGGGCACGTCCACGAAGTTGGTCGTCCATGTCGGCACAAATTGCCTGAACGATGCTTGTGATCTTGCCCGGTCGGCTCAAACTCATGGGGCCGCCGCCATCGCCGCCCTTTCCCCAAGCTACTTCAAACCCCGGTCGCTTGACGATCTCGTCGAATGCTGCGCACTCATTGCTTCGTCCGCACCGGCGTTGCCGTTCTACTTTTACGACATTCCCGCTCTGACGGGCGTCAGCTTCTCCATGCCCGACTTCTTGCACGTCGCATCGACGCGCATTCCCTCCCTGGCCGGCATCAAGTACACGAACTCGGACCTTATGGCGTACCAGTTCTGCCTAGATGTCCAGGACGGCCGTTACGACATCCCGTGGGGCGTAGACGAAGCGCTGTTGGCTGCCCTCGCCGTCGGAGCGACGGGCGCCGTTGGTAGCAGCTACAACTTCGCGGCACCGGTCTACCAACGCTTGATCCGGGCGTTCGAAGCGGGGGACCTCGCATCGGCGAGGCTCGAACAGCGTCGCTCGATCGAACTGATCAGGCTGCTCGCGAGATACGGCTACATGGCGGCCGCCAAAGCAACCATGGGGTTCATCGGGGTCGAAGTTGGTGAGCCCCGCCTGCCCAGCTCCCGGTTGGCTACCGGCCAGGCATCGAAACTCCGAGGTGACCTTGAGTCGATCGGTTACTTCGATTGGGGGCTCCGCTGACCATTCAGGCATTGCTTGCAGCATCGCTCGCCCTGGTCGGCCCGAGGGGCTCGCACTTGGAGTGGAAACGCCTACCGGATCTTTGCGCGCCCGAAGGGCTCGCCGGCAGCTTTGCCGGCATGGCTGGCAGGCGCGTCCTGGTAGTCGGGGGATCTAACTTTCCGCTCAAGAAACCTTGGGATGGGGGAACCAAGGTCTGGTACGACGCGGTGTACGCATGGAAACCGGGCGATAGCGGTTGGTCTGTGGTCGGTCGGCTACCCCATCCGCTCGCCTATGGAGTGTCCGCGACCAATCGCGACACCGTGATTTGCGCGGGAGGCAGCGATGCCGATCGCCACTATTCGGAGGTACTTCAAGTCGGCTGGAATAGTGGACGGGTCGACGTAACAAAACTTGCCCCTTTGCCTCAGCCGGTCGCGAACGGGTGTGGCGCGCTTAACGGTTCGACCCTATATGTGATTGGCGGACAAACTTCGCCATCCGCTCTCGCCGGAAACCGTGTTTTTGCGCTGGACCTGGCCATCAAACGGGGTCAGTGGACCGAGTGTCCTCCCCTTCCCGGTCCTGGCCGAATCCTTGCCGGTTGTGGGGTCATTGGGATGTCCCTATTTGTGTTCGGGGGAGCGGAACTGTTCACGGACGGCAAAGGCGGAGTCAAACGGCATTATCTGAACGACGCATACCGATACGATCCAAAGCGGGGTTGGCGGCGGTTGGCCGATATGCCGATTGATCTTGCGGCAAGCCCGTCCCCTGTGCTTTCGGTTGGAGACGATTTGGTTCTTCTGGGCGGCGACGACGGTTCCCAAGTTGGCGTTTCGCACGAGAAGCATACAGGTTTCTCGCCGATGGAACTCCACTATCGGCCCCCAACGAATTCCTGGGTCCTATCCGGAACGCTTCCCGTACGCCGCGCCACCGCCCCGGTCGTCCGCATGGGTTCTCGGTGGGTGCTGGTCGGGGGCGAAAGGCAACCGGGTATCCGCTCTCCGGAGGTCTGGTCGATCGAATGGAAACGGTAGGACGCCGTCGTCGACCCGATCGTATCGATTCGGCTAAGCTGGGCTGGCGGACTTTGTGGGCCGGGGTGAACGATGATCTCGATGTTGGTTGCTGCATGTTGCCTCGGCGTCGGCGGGGGGGCCAGGGGGATGTCGATGATTCGGGCCGACTATTTGCGTTGTGAGTATCTCATCGATCCGATCGGAGTCGATTCGCCGGATCCCCGGCTTTCCTGGAAGCCGGCCGTTGTCGATCCGAAGGCAAAGGGAACACGCCAGTCCGGTTACCGGATCCTGGTCGCAAGTTCGCCCTCCCTCCTTCGACCGACTATCGCCGACTTCTGGGACTCCGGCGTCGTCCGATCTGATGATTCGTTCGGCATCCCGTACGGTGGCAAGCCGGTTCCGAATGGCAAGACCGTCTATTGGAAAGTTCGCTTGGTCGACGGAACCGGCAAGGCGTCTGCCTGGAGCAGGTCGGCGGAGTGGACGGCCGGTCCGAAGTGGAGCGCCCGCTGGGTCCAGTTCCCCGGTCGTTCCGACGACGAGGGCCCGATCGAGGCGAACAACGGGTTTCACGGGGCGGAAGCGGATCGCGAAGACGACCGGCAGTGGGTCCAAATCGACCTAGGAGCATCGGCGCCGCTCGACGAGTTTCGCCTTTACCCGGCCCGCCCGTTCGATTTTGCCGACACGCCCGGCTTCCTGTTTCCCGTCCGATTCAAGATCGAAGCATCTGACGATCCGGATTTCGCGGCCCCTCGGCTCGTTGTCGACGCGACGGAGAACGACTATCCGAACCCAGGCGATCGACCCGTTACGTTGCCCGCTTCCGGACATGGGCGATACGTCCGATTGACCGTCACAAAGCTCAAGCAGCGGGACGCAAATGTCTTCAGCTATGCCCTTGCCGAATTGGAGGTGATCTCCGGAGGGAAGAACGTCGCCATCCATCGCCCCGTCACCGCCAGCAAGAGCACGGAGATCGGCGAATGGTCGAAAGCCCACCTCGTAGACGGCGACACGGTTTCCCACGGCCCGCGATCTTTGCCCCCGTTGCCGGCCACCGTTTTGCGCCGAGAGTTCGAACTCGACGAGACCCCCCGGCGCGCCAACCTGTTCGTCTCCGCCCTTGGAGCGTATGAGATCACGATCAACGGGAAGCGGGTGGGCGATCGCATCCTCGCGCCTGAATGGACTGACTACCGCGACCGCGTCCAGTACCAAGGGTACGACGTGTCGAAGCTTCTCAGGAAGGGTCGCAACCTGTTCGAGGCGACCCTCGGCGACGGGTGGTATGCGGGCCGGATCGCCTGGTTTCATCGGGCCATGTACGGTCGTAACCCATCGCTGATCGCCCAACTCGAAGGCGATGGCAAGCTCCTTTTGGCTTCGGACCGCAGTTGGAAATCGACGGATGAAGGACCGATTCGGGCCTCCGACATTCTAGACGGTGAGAACTTCGATGCTCGCGTCGAACCTTCCGGTTGGAAACCGGCTCGCCTCCTTCGCGGCAAGACTCCCAAGCTCGTGTTCCAGCCTAATGAGCCGATTCGGGTTCACGCCGAACTCGAACCGATCCACGTATCCGAGCCCAAGTCAGACGTTTTCGTCGTCGACATGGGGCAGAACATGGTCGGTTGGGCCCGCGTGAGGTTACGTGGCCGAAAGGGAGACACCGCCCGTATCCGATACGCCGAGGTCCTTTCGCCCGACGGAATGATCTATACCGAGAACCTCCGGACCGCCGAACAGACCGACACCTATGTGTTCGCTCGAACGGGCCAAGCCACTTTCGAACCGCATTTCACCTACCACGGATTCCGCTACGTGGAGATCACCGGCGTGTCGGCCCGACCCAGTCTTGGCGATGTGGTGGGACGGGTCTTCAACTCCGCCTCGCCGGAAGTCGGCAGTTTTATCTGCTCGGAACCGATGTTGAACCGGCTTTGGGAGAACATCCTCTGGACCCAACGAGCCAACCTGATGAGTTCGCCCACCGACTGTCCGCAACGCAATGAGCGTCTCGGCTGGATGGGCGACATCCAGGCGTTTGGGCAGACCGCCGTCTTCAACATGGACATGAACGGGTTCTTCGCGAAGTGGACGCAGGACCTTCGCGATGCCCAGTCTTCGAACGGCCTCTATCCGGAATACGCTCCCTGGCCGTCCGCCAAGGACACCGCGGTCGGATCACCGGCGTGGAGCGACGCGGGCGTATTTGTGCCGTGGCTGGCGTATCAGTCGTATGGCGACCTCAGGCTGCTGAACGACCATTACGCGTCGGCCAAACGTTACGTCGATTTCCTTCAGGTCAACAACCCGGACGGACTATGGCTCCATCGACGGGGGAACGACTTCAACGACTGGCTGAATGGCGATACTCTGATACAAAAAGGATATCCGACCACCGGTGGCGCGGTCCCTCCCGAAGTACTCGCGACCGCCTTCATGGCGCGTTCGACCGAGATCGTCGGCGAAATGGCCGAGGCGCTTGGCAACAAGGCCGATGCCCGACACTATTTGGCGTTGGCCCGACATTGCCGCGAGGCGTTCGTCCGCGCCTATGTCGACTCGGATGCCCGGGTAAAGGGTGAAACGCAGGCCGGCTATGCCCTGGCATTGAGTTTTGACCTGTTGCCCCATGACATGCGCCGCCGTGCCTCCGAGCACCTCGTGGAGGCGGTCGCCAAATACGGCGATCACATCTCGACCGGCATTCAAACCACTCACCGGATGATGTTGGAACTTACTCGATGGGGCTTCAACGACCTGGCGTACAAGCTGATGCTCAACCGCACCTTCCCCAGTTGGGGATACACGATCGACAACGGCGCCACCACGATCTGGGAGCGCTGGGACGGCTACGTCAAAGGCCGCGGATTCCAGAACCCGGGCATGAATTCGTTCAACCACTGGGCCCTTGGCTCGGTTGGCGAGTGGATGACGAAGGTGATCGGCGGCATCTGGCCCGGCGATCGGCCCGGCTGGAAGCACCCGCTCATCCACCCGATCCCCGGCGGCGGGCTGACGTGGGCGTCGGCGTCCTACGATTCGATCCGAGGCAAGGTCTCGGTCAGTTGGAAGCTGGAGAGGGGCGCCTTGAAGCTGAACTTCACGATCCCCGCCAACATAACCGCCACCGTCATCGTCCCCGCCGGTTCGCAACCGATGTCCATCGAAACGGCGAGGAAGCTTGCGTCCGAGCACCCCGGCCTGAAGTTCGAACGCCGAGACGATCGCGGCTGGGTCTACGAAGCAGTGTCCGGAACATACGAAATCGAGATTTCTTCCGTATAGACCACGGCCTTCCAAGTGCCGAGGCAGGCAGACTGTCTCGTAACGTGACGCCCATGTGGCCCACTGCGGCGCTCATTCTCGCTCCGCCGAGGGAAACATGCCGAAGGCAGTGAGGGGCAAGTCGGAAACTGAAAGAATCCGCTTTGTCCGGCACTTCCAGAGACATGGACTTTTGGCGTAATTCGGATTGTCCCCCTTTCTGTCGCTACGCGACAACTTCGCCTCGGAGGGGGAAGAATGGTCGAGCGGCAAGCTGGGTTTGTGGCACAGCGTGTCTGCGGCACACTGTTCCGACCTTCCCGGAGTAGTGGACTTCTGGCGTGTGACGAACTAGCCCCCTTGCTGTCGCTGCCCGACGCAGCCCGCTACCCACCCCAACCTAATTCGCCCTCTGTAACCGGCCGGCGAATCGTGAACGTGGCGGCGTGCGTCCCTAAGTGCGGTTGGATGTCGGAACGATGGTCGAAAAGAACACGCGCTTCTTCACGAATTGGCGGATCGGGCTCATTAGCGTGTTTGCGCTTTCGGTGCTGCTCTACCTTCCCTCGATAAAGGGCTTGCCAATCTGGGATGACAACGAACTTATCCACGGCGGGGCGTTCGGCACGAATAGCCTGATTGCGGCATTCACTCGTCCGTTTCAGAGCTACTTTCGCCCGCTGACCTCCGCATCGTTTGTGTTCGACTCCTCCTATGCGAAGGGCAATCCGTTCTTCTATCACCAGACGAATATCCTGCTCCATGCTCTGACGGCTCTGTTGATCTGTTGCCTGGTTTTTGCCGTCACAAAGAAGCAGGTTGCCGGGCTTATCGCGGGGGTGTTCTTCGCCGCTCAGCCGATGCAGGTCGGCGCGGCTGCATGGATCGGGGGTCGGCCGGACGTGCTTGCCGCTCTGTTCGTGACCCTGTTTATGATCGGTCTCGTCCAGTACCACCAGACCCAAAAGAAGGCCTGGCTGGCGACGGCAACGATCGCGTACCTGCTGGCGGCCCTATCTAAAGAACAGGCTGCCTTTATCTTGCCGGCCGTTCCCATCTCCGTCTTCGCACTCGGCTCCCGGAAATGGAAAGACGTTTGGCATCTTTGTATCCCGTTCGCTATTGCTGTAGTCGTCTATGCCGCCCTATGGATACTGGGAGGGCCGGCGCCGATGCGTGCGCCGAACGGTCCTATTGACACGATTGTGATGTCGCTCAAGACGACAGCCCACTACGGGCTCGCGTTCTTCACGCCGAACGATCGGTCGATGATCACGTTTACGCTCGAGAACTACCCTGGTTACACCTGGCTTGCGATCGGGGCGATCTTTGTAGGGGCATGCGCATACTTCCTGCGCGAGACATGGAAGACTCACCGTGCGATCGCGTGGATTGCCATCTGCGGACTCTTGGTCTATCTTCCGGTGTCGAACTTCCCAACCGTGCCGTCGTTTGCCGTGGGGCCATTCCGTGTCGCGATCGCGGGTACGGCGGTAGCCTGCCTGTTCGGAATCGCCGCCGCCTACTGGATTCAATCGAAGCGCTATCTGCTTCTTGGCCTTATCGCCGCCAACCTGGTCGCGGGCGTGGGAGTGGCTTGGTACGGGATCCATCAGTGGCTCACGCCGGAGGGGTTCTTCACCGTCGTCGCCAAGAATGACCCCCATTTCGTCATGGGTGTGCAGTACTACGCCCACATCCTGGATAGCCAGCGACGGTTCGCCGAATCGGTCCAAGCGACCGATACGACGATCCGTTGGGCTCTCGGCTCGGATGATTGGGTGAACCTCCTGGAGACCCAGAAGGAGAAAGCGATCACGCCCGAGATCGAACACCGCCTCCGGTCGAACGGCGGGAGGCCCAACATCGAACCACTCGGAAACTTTATCGGCAGCAACGCATTTTCGATGGCCTCGCTGAACCGCATGACGGAGGCGGCGCGGATCGCCCACGGGGCTCTGTACGTTGCGCCGCACGACTATTGGCTGAATTTCCTCTACGGCGAACTGATTCGTAGGAAAGACCGGGCACAGGCGATCCACTACTGGGAGGCTGCCCTCAAACTGAATCCTGACTATTCCGCCTGTGCGGCGGCACTCGCTCACGAGCGGGTGGTCGACAAGCGGTTCTCCGAGGCGGTGGCGCTATTGAGCCGCGCGCTGGACGAGGTCGGTTACAAGGGCAATTCCTGGCTTGACATGGCGGATGCCAAGATCGGTATGCACGATCTCGATGGCGCCAAATCCGCACTGGATCAGGCGGGGAAGGTGCTGTTTGCCGCCAGCCCGGTGGAGGTCGAGAAGCGTCGCAAAGCGATTCGGGCCTTGGAGCGCCCGCCGGCCGCAGACAAGCACTAACCGCATCTAGCGACGCGGTCCGGTCGAACTTCGCTCTCGCAAGGTGGTGGGAAGCGCTAGGTCCTGGGGCGGCAGTGCCGGATTCTGGATGCGTTCGAAGAGGTGTCGGGCCGCAAGTGCGCCCAACTCGTAGGCAGGCTGCGAGACGACGGTCAGGAACGGGAAGTTGACCATCGACTCGGGCAGATCGTCGAAACCCGCCACCGAGACCTCGTCCGGCACGTTTAGGCCCAGCGCCCCAACGGCGTTAAGAGCCCCGAAGCTCAGGAAGTTGTTCACCGCGAAGATGGCGGTCGGCCGTGGATTTGCCTCCATGGCCACCCGTGTCAGACGCTCGCCGTCGACTACGGTCAGCTTGCCGTGGTAGACCGTGACCTGGCCGCCTTTAGCCTCTGCCCGAAGGCGGAAACCTTGAATCCGATCGTGGGAGGTTGAGACCTCGTCTGGACCGCCAAGGATAGCGAACCGGCGGTGCCCCAATTCGAGGAGGCGGTCGGCCAGAAGCGCCGCGCCCCCTTCCGAGTCGCACCGGACGCAGTCGAAGGCGGGGGAAACGCGCCGGTCGATAGCCACCACCGGCAATCCGCTTGCCTGCGCGAGTTCGAGGGCGACCCGGCCGTCGGTAGCCGGAACAAGCAGTACTCCGTCGACACCCTTCTGGAGGACCATCTCCATGTAGCGGATCTCGCTCGACTCGGATTCGTCGGTGTTGCCGAACAGCACGAGGTTGTCCGATTCGCTTGCCACATCCTCGACGGCACGGGCTATCGTGGTGAAGAACGGGTTGGTGATGTCGCTGACGATAAGCGCGATCGTGTCGGTTCGCCTTAACCGAAGGCTTCGAGCGCTGCCGTTTGGCCGGTAGCCCAATTCGCGCACCGCCTCGGCTACCCGAATGCGCACACTGTCGGACACGTAGCCGTGGTTTCGGACGACGCGGGAAACCGTCATCGTCCCTACCCCCGCGCGTTTGGCGACCTCTTTGATCGTTACGCGGCGCGAAACCAATCGCTCCTCGCCGTTTGCGTCCATCGGATCAGTCTAGCTGGAATGCTTGACAAGGCACATAGGATAGATCATAGTGATAACGTGATCATATCCAATCCGTCCGGCCCTTTTGAACCCACTTGGGACTCGCTGGAGCGCTACCAGGTACCGGAATGGTATCTCGATGCGAAGTTCGGCATCTTTATCCATTGGGGGCTTTACTGCGTCCCTGCGTTCGGCAACGAATGGTATCCGCGGAACATGTACGTCCAAGGCTCGAACGAGTTCGAGCACCACGTGAAGACATACGGGTCGCAGGATCAATTCGGCTACAAGGACTTCATTCCGATGTTCAAAGCGGAGAAGTTCGATGCGGATGAGTGGGTCAAGTTGTTCGACGAGGCGGGAGCCAAATTCGTCGTTCCGGTCGCAGAGCACCACGATGGCTTTGCGATGTACAAGACGAAGAGCAACAAGTGGAACGCAGCCGAAATGGGACCCGAGCGGGATATCGTTGGCGAATTGGCGACGGCGACCCGCAAGCGGAATCTCACTTTTGGCGTTTCGTCCCACCGGATCGAGCATTGGTGGTTCATGAACGGCGGACGCGATTTCACGTCCGACGTCCAAGATCCTGCCTTCGCCGAGTTCTATGGTCCGGCAACGCCCGGCAACTCGGACTTCGGCAAGAACCCGCCCAGTGAGCCATTCATGGACGATTGGCTTTTGCGGTGCGCGGAACTGATCGACAACTACCGGCCCCAGCTGTTCTGGTTCGATTGGTGGATCGAGCAGCCTGTAATGGCTCCATACCTTCGTCGGTTTGCGAGTTACTACTACAATCGAGCCCATGCCTGGGGACAGGGAGTTGCGGTCAACTACAAGAACGAGGCATTTCCCGAGAAGGCGGCGGTATACGACGTAGAGCGCGGTCAGCTTGCCGACATACGGGCTCGGTTCTGGCAGACGGACACGGCAGTAGCGAAGAACTCGTGGGGCTACATCGATGGGATGGACTACAAGACTTCGGAGAGTATCATTCACGACCTCGTCGACATCGTCAGCAAGAACGGCGCCCTTCTTCTAAACATCGGGCCACGAGCGGATGGCACAATCCCCGAGGGAGATCAGGCGATCTTGCGTGACATCGGCGCCTGGCTGAAGGTCAACGGTGAGGCGATCTACGGTACTCGGCCATGGAAGGTATACGGTGAGGGCCCGACTCGAGTTGAAACGGGAGCCTTCACAGACACCAATCGTCAGCAGTTTGGTCCTAAGGACATCCGGTTCACTCAAAAGGACGGGGTGCTCTTCGCGACGGTCCTCTCGGCGGCGATGGAAACGGTTTCGATCCGCTCGCTGGGCTCCCACCATGGTCTGGAACCGAGGACAGTCGCTCGCGTCGAGACGATGACCGGGGTGGTGTGCGCGTTCGAGCGAAAGCCCGAAGCGTTGGCCGTCCAGTTGCCCGATTCACTCGACCGCAAAGTCGCCGTGACCCTAAAGGTAGTCTTTGAATAACATGGTTGGCAACGTTGCAGGCGGCTTGATGAAAGGCGCGATCCTTCCTGGGAACTCGACCGCCGAGATCCTTGAGTTCCCAATTCCCGAACTCGGCCACGGCGAGGTTCTCGTCAAGGTTAAGGCGTCGACTATCTGCGGAAGCGACATCCGCTGCATCTATCGTGAGCACCTAGGCAAGGGACCGGAGGGCTATCAGCCGGGAAAGATTGCGGGTCATGAGCCGTCTGGTCAGATCGTAGCCGTAGGCCCTGGATTACGCCGGTTCAAGGAAGGCGACCGCGTCGTCGTTTATCACATCTCGGGCTGCGGAGTCTGCTATGACTGCCGGCGCGGGTACATGATCTCGTGTACCAGCCCCTATCGACGCGCCTATGGCTGGCAGCGGGACGGAGGCATGGCCGAGTTCATGGTCGCCGAGGAGAAAGATCTCGTACTCCTACCCGATTCGCTCAGCTACCTTGACGGCGCTCAAGTTGCCTGTGGCTTCGGCACTGTCTATGAGGCGCTTCGAAAGATCGGCGTCTCTGGCGATGATGCGGTCCTCGTGACCGGTCTAGGCCCGGTCGGGCTAGCCACCGGCATGCTGGCCAAGGCGCTGGGAGCCAATAAAGTAATCGGCACCGATATCTCACAGGATCGCCTAGACCTTGCCAAGCGTCTTGGTGTGGTCGATGAGGCGATTCTGGCGGGAGAAAACGCGCTCGATGAAGTGCGCGCCGCCACGAGAGGCGCCGGCTGCGAGAAGGCGATCGACTGCAGCGCGATCGACGCGGGACGCCAACTTGCGATTCGCGGCGCCCGAAAGTGGGGCGACGTCGCGTTCGTCGGCGAGGGCGGTTCCTGCACGTTCCAACCTTCGCCCGACATCATACACGACCAGAAAAAGGTCCACGGCTCGTGGGTCACCAGCATCTGGCTGATGGAGGAATTGGTCGAAAGGCTCGACCGATGGGGTATCCACCCCGCCGATCTGGTTACCCATCGGTTCGTTCTCGACCAAGTCGCCGACGCCTACGCTCTCATGGCCAGCGGAAAATGCGGCAAGGTCGCGGTCGTCTTCGACGAGGCTTAGGAGCGCGTGCTTTCCGGTTCTGGACCCACTTGTGTCCTGTGCCGGGAACGCATAGAGGCGTTAGTGACTAGACGAGCCGTATGAGACGCCACAGGCCGGCTCCGGTAGTGGAACGGAGTGGACAGTCTGGAGCGAAGTGGAATTCTGTCAATCGGAGTGCTTCAGGCTGAAAGTCTCGTACCTAAGTTCCGCCCTAAGCTCGACAGTCGCCGATAGAACTTCGCCCGATTCCGGTTCGGCGGATTTCAACCGGACAAGGAACTTCCGGGTCACATTGAACTTCGGCGCTTCGACGCCTTCTGTCTCGGCGATCAAGGTCTGAGAAGCGTCACACCAGGAAAATCGACGAATGACGAACTCCCCAGCCTCATAGCCATACCCGTCACCATCATCCTCATAGAACAGAGACTCTGAATCTGCACCAGGGTAGATCCACAGTTCGATAGGATTGGCTGATGTCTCGCCAGTGAACTGCTTCTCCGGTCCGAGTGGTACGATGGCGCCAGCGCGGACGAAGATCGGGATCCGGTCTAGTTCAATCTCGACGCATATAGTCTTTCCCCCTGCCCACCGCTTCCCCGACCAGAAGTCGTACCAGTCAGTCCCAAGCGGCAAGTAGACCGTCCGGTATAGGGGTGGATCGACGATTGGAGAGGACTCGGGCCCAAAGAGCGTCGGCTCCATGACCGGGCACACCATGAGGGATCTGCCAAACAGGAACTGGTCCCCAACGTCGAATGTGTCCGGATCGTGACGGAAGTCGAAGGCCAACATTCGCACTAGTGTGCGGTCCTCCAGACACTCCGCTGCAGCGGATGAATAGATGTATGGCAGGAGCCTATATCGCAAATTCAACGCCCGACACAGGGCGTCGAAGAACGGTTCGCCGGGGTTGCCAAAGCGCCATACCTCTCGCGGAGTGTCCGTACCGTGAGAACGGAAGAACGGCATGAAGGCGCCGATTTGAAACCATCTCACGTATAGCTCGCGGTAACCCAGGTCGGAAACACCCTGGGGAAAGTCGCCCTTCCAGAACCATTGGTGCTTCCGATCGGTAAAGAACCCTCCAATATCGAAGGTCCAACGAGGATTGCCTGTGACGCAGAAATTTAGCCCGTCTGGGATTTGTCGCCGCAATGTTTTCCACGTTGCCGCCGTGTCGCCCGCCCAAGTGATCGTCCCATAACGCTGTTGCCCCATGTATCCGGAGCGAGTGAGGTTGATGACTCGCTTCCCATTGGTGGTTGCCCTTTGGCCCTCGTAGATTCCCTTCGAGTGCCACATAGAATAGGCGGTGATCTTGCCAGGATCCAGGTACTTTTTCGTCTCCTCGGAGTTGAGAAACACGCGTTTCCAAGGTTCTGGCTTCACTGTCCCGCTCCAATCCGATTCGAAGGGTTCGGTACAGTCGCACCACCATCCGTCGATTCCATGCCTGAAGAGCCCGTCATTGGCTTGCTTCCAGTACAGGGATCGCGCTTTTGGATTGAACGCGTCATATGTAAATCGGTCGCCCAACAGGCACCCCTGTTCGGACATCTGCACCTGATCCGGACAGCCGTTTCGCATCGTGGGCCAAACCGAAACCATTAGCTTCGCCCCTAAGGCGTGAAGCTCGGATGTGAGCGTATCCGGATCGGGAAATCGCACGGGATCAAGCGTTTTCTGCCCCCAACCGTCACCGGCCCAACTCTGCCAGTCAAGAACGATGCAGTCCAGAGGGATCTGGCGCTTGCGATGTTCCTTGACGATTTCGACTAGTTCGTCCTGCGTCTTGTATCGTTCCTTCGACTGGACGTAGCCGTAAGCCCAAAGCGGCAGCATCGTGGGCTTGCCGGTTAGGTACCGAAACCCGGCGACGATCTCATCGAATTCTGGGCCGGCAACGAAATAGAAATCCAGTTCGTCGTCCATCTCGGTCCAGAAGTAAGAACCGTGTTCGTCATCATGAAAGGCGGCCAGGCTGCTCGTGTCCCATAGCACGCCGTAGCCACGCGTTGAGACAATCGCCGGCATGGCAACTTTCATGTTCTGTTGATAGAGATACTGGGACTTGCCTCGATAGTTGAGTATCCCCTCCTCGTGTTGACCTAGGCCGTAGATCGCCTCACCCTCCGCGAAAACAAACTGCGTCTTGGTCGAGTACGCCCAGCGATCTTCGATCTTGTGAACGACATCGACCCTAGCCTTGATGCCATCCGCGGTCCGATCCTCGGTCAGACTCGCTCTATCGTCGAACAGGGAGCGTTCAATCAGGATCGGCGCCAACTGTTTTGCCTCCCGATCCGGTTCGCGCACGAGAGGATGCCCGTCCCCGTCGAACCATGTCAGGGAAAGAGACTGCCTATCGACCTGGACAGAAAGTCGCTTGGCCTTCAGCGTGATCGTGTCCGCAGATTCGCGGATACACCAAGTGGGTTCGCGAACCGCCTGATTGAGGATCATCAGGCTTTGGTTTTCGAGGAAGAAATCCCTTTGAGTGACGCGGACGCGAAAGATCGCCTCCGAGCACTGTTCGAGTCTTAGCCGGTATTCACCGCTCTGAAACATGGCAGAGGCATCGACGGTGGTAATTGGTCTAGACGTGGTCATTTCTTTATTAGGTTTTGGAGTTAACGAAGACAGATGGAGTCGGGTCGGTGTGGCCGGGCCGCTCCATGCTGCCCAGATGCGCGGCGCATCCTGCCCGGTCGTACAAACAAGCATGATCTCTCGCGGCATTCGGCGAGAGCGGAGTGGTTCGAGTAGGCGGGAACTGCGGACGTTGCCCCTCTGGGCAGTAGGTCTTCCCACCGGACGAGGCGCCTTGCTATTCCGGCTTGGATGGACCGGGCAAATGGTGGTGGATTTAGTGTCTCCGCCCTGTTCTCAGGCGATAACTGGGCTGACTTGCCGCTTAAGTACATGAAAACTCCGATCACGTTCGCAAACCTCGCTCTACTGACGCGCGTCACCTACAGCATACAAGATCTTGAGTCAGGAGTAGTACGAAGCGCCGGAATTAGTCGCCTGGCAACGTAAGCTGGTGCGATATCCTGTATAAAAATGGATAAAAACTCCTTGCGTTCAGCCAAAATCAGTGCTACCATGCATTTACTGACGCGCGTAAGTAGTCGGCTGAGAAGATGAAAATCCAGAGAGCAAGAATGATTGATGTTGCGGAAGCCGCCGGAGTTGCCCGGTCGACCGCGTCCTACGTCCTCAATGGCGCCGACGAGTCCATCCCGGAAGTGACTCGGCAAAGGGTCCTCAAGGCGGCTGAGGAGTTAGGCTACCGAGTCAACCGGATCGCCCAACATATGGCGCGTCGGCGAAGCGGATTGGTCGGCCTGATCATCCCAAGCATACGGGAACCGTTCTTCTCATCACTTACGGCGACCCTGAACGAGTTGATCCAAGATCAGGGTCTGCGCTTGGTATTCCAGGTTGTCGACTTCGAAAAGGGCAGAGACGCTTCCGCACTTGCATTACAGGAACTGATCGAGTGGCAGGTGGACGGAATGGTCGTTCACCTGGAGCATGCCTCTGACCTGCCGAAGTTCCAGCCCCTGCTCCAAGGTACTCCGACGGTCTACTTCGGGATCGACAGCGCAATGCGTGAACTCGGCGGATTGCCGAACAGTTACTCGATCTGCATCGACCTGTATTCGGGCACGCGCTATGCGGTCGAGAAATTGATTGACATGGGGCATAGGCGGTTTTGCTTCGTTGATCGGATGTTTGCTCGAAATGACTCTCGGCGTGAGGCGACCATCGACGCCCTTCGCTCCCGTGGCGTACATTCGCTTGTAACGCTCGAATCCGACCATGAGGAAGTCCCCCAAAGGGTCGAGGCGATGATGAAATCAGGTGAGGCGCCAACGGCCTTCGTATGCCTCAACGATATTCACGGCCTGGCGGCTTTTCGTGGAATCAGGAATGCGGGTTTCAGTGTCCCCGAACATGTTTCAATCGTGAGTTGTGATACGAGTTGGATCGGCGCCTACGCGGATCCATCCTTGAGCGGCATCGCTCTACCCCTGCGTGAGGCTGCGGTCGAGGCAGCCAATCTACTCAAATTGGCCATGTCGGGAGAGGAAACAGAGACTCGTTCCTTGACGATCGAGCCCCAACTCATGCTCCGGCAGTCGACCGGACCAGTTCAATGTTGACCACTCGTCACCGCCTCAATTGAGGCCAAGAAATCGAAGGAGATAATCTTGATGCCATTCATTCACTCCAATAACCGAAAACTACAGGCGTTCACACTCATCGAACTGCTGGTCGTTATCGCGATTATCGCGATCCTCGCAGCAATCCTCTTCCCAGTATTTGCCCAAGCGAAGTTGGCCGCCAAAAAGACCAGCGCGCTATCGGGAATCAAGCAGGAAGCCCTTGCCGTGATCATGTATAACGGCGACTACGACGATATGTACGTGACCGGACACGATGCCGATGGAAGCAACGTAAACCAGGTGTACGGATGGGTGCCAGGAACAACCTGGATGAGGAAGGTGTTTCCCTATGAGAAGAGCACAAATCTCTTCTACAGTGCGGGAGATATCACAATGGCCGGCGACGCTATCGAAGCGTTGTTCGGGCCACAGACTTCGTTTGTTGCCAATGGCTTAATTGAGCCGGTCCCGAGTGACTGGCACTGGCAGGTCCACGGGATCATCCCTATCACAGGTCCAGACGTTTGGTGGCAACTGGGAAGCACGGGCGTCAATGCCGGAGCCGTGACAAATCCAGCTACGACCGTCATGTTGACTGAAAAAGACTCCGTCTTTCCTTACGCGAGCGACAGCAATTACCTACCCAACCGGATGGACTTCGGGGTGAACTCCCAATTCACTGGCGTTGCTTGGTATGACTGGCAATCAGGCGGCGGCATCATTCCGAACGGGACGAACGGGCCGCTTGACTCACCATATGACATGGTTCAGATGGTTCAATCGGGAGCCAGCTACACGAACGTCGCGGGAGCAAAGGGACCCAATGGTGCGGTAACCGCCGTGTTCATGAACCAGGCAAGTTTCGGCTTTACCGACGGACACGCCAAGTCGATGAATCCCGCATCGACCAACCCTGACCCCGTTAACAAACCACAAAGCAACCAATGGGATGCAACTCGCTGAGAGCGGATCGCATGTTGCCCGTTCGTAATAGCGCGCGGGCAACATGCCCCATTATTAAAGTACCTATGAAGAACTTGATACCCTATTTGTTTGCGGCCTTCTGTGTTGCCGCTCCGATGCTGACCGGGTGCTCCACGGGTACTACGCGTAACTTCAATGCCGCAGAGATGAACGCAATAAAGAACGGCCCGGTCGAATTCAGCAAACTCCCCGCAGATCAGCAAGCCGCGATAAGAAAGCGTCTCGCGGCGGCTATGTCTGGAGGACCAAACAGGCCTCCGCAGATTCCTGGGGCTAAGGTGCCGGGCCCGTAATGGATCGTACATCTTGGATGTCCGAAGGTTCCTTCGGGGTGATGGTACATTGGCTCGCGCCTGGACCTTGGCCGCAGCGCGGTAAGCGGATAGTCGACAACGACAAAGCGGTCGAGGCATTCGACCTAGATTGCTTCATCTCGGAGTTCGGATCCTCGCGGGCCGACTGGCTGATCTTCACGATCGGCCAGAACATGGGATATTACGCGAGCCCCAACTCCGTTCTCGACCGATATGGGGCTGTCGGCAGATGCTCCAAACGAGATCTCGTCCTCGAGATCGCCCAGCGCGTCAAGACTATGGGTAAGCGGTTCATCGCCTATCTGCCGAGCGAAGTGAATGCTCAAGACGAAGTCATCAAACGTGCCTTTGCCTGGACCGATGAACTCGGAACTGAGCAGGCAGCATTCCAACGTCGCTACACGGAGTTTATAGCGGAGTATTCGCTTCGATTTGGAGATCTCTGTGACGGCTGGTGGTACGACGGTTGTTACGGATGGGAAGCGTTCAACAACCGTCTTTACGACTTTCCTGAGTGGATTCGTGCCTCCCGACTTGGGAATGCCAATGCGGCAGTCGCATTCAACGACGGTTGCTTTTGCTGTGGCTTCGACCAACCCGTTACTCCCTTGCAGGATGCCCTCTTTGGTGAGGTCGAGACGTTGATTGACGGAAAGATCCGATTGGGTCGCGACCCCAACTCCCCCTTAATCCTCCCTCAGGGTCGTTTTGTGCCGGGAACGAATTGCCAGTGGCACGCCATGGTTCCGATCAATGGAAAAGACATGCAGGGCTGGTTCCACGGCGAAGAAGGGGAGATCGCACCGGCATGTTATTCGGATGAAGAACTGTTCTCGTTTGTCGATCGCTGCAGGGCGGTTCGTGGCGCGGTCACGCTGAACGCTCTTATCTACCAAGAAGGTCATCTAGGGGAAGACGGTCTGGCTCAACTCGAGAGGTTAGGCCGACACTTGGTATCGGGATGATGTCGAGGGATCGGTTCGAAACCCTCTTGTGAATTCGTGATGATGCTAACGTCGATGCTCGCGCTTGCCGGAATAGTCGGTTCGCAAACCGCAGACCGAACATCAGCCATAGCGGTTGATCGGTACCCATCCTTGCAAGACTATGCCCAGTCTTGGTGGGCAGATGGATGGCGTGGCACAGATCCAAGCGGTCGTAGAGTGTTGGCCTTTCAAACGGGCCACTATGGGATGACCATCGATCCAGAGCACATGCAGCTTCTAGCTCTCGGACCGCTGTCAGGAGCGTCGTACGAATCGGCGGCCCGTGAAGTCAACAGCGCGGTCAGGAGCTTGGGCGAGGCCTCGCTGACAATCACCGCGAGGGTCCGCGACCAGATTTACCACGTCGTCCGGGCCGCCCAGAGCATCAAGAAGATGAAGGACTATCGCGATTATGCGAATTATCCTATCCGTCTCATCGAGGGTGGGAGATACCTTCAAAGATGGGACATCCTGGAACTTGAATTCGTTAACGACCTGGGCGAAAAGCTGGATGCGGTCGGGCGACTTGAGATCGTGGTCTGGCCGGATCGAGTTTCGTTCGTGGCCCACATCAACCTCGACAACGCGTTCTTGTCGATTCGCTTGAAGTCCGGCAGCAAGACGGTTTCTGGTATCGGACATCCATTTGCCGGCACAAGAGACTTCGTGCCTCCTGGCCAGGTCGCGAGTGTTTCCTACTATCCTAGGGATGGATCGGTTGACGAGGAAGCTCAAGATGTCATCGTGTCTGCAACGAATCTCAATGCCCCAGTCAAACAACTCAAGGCGGATTTCGATCCGCTGCACGGATGGTTGAAGGTCCATATGGACGAAACGGAATGGGACGAGGCGAGCGATGTCAACCGGCTGGACCAGATCCGTGTTTCGTTGGAGAATCCGAGCTCGAAAACCAAGATCGTCCGTCTTCTCTTCGAGCGAGATCAGACAGTCGGCGGGCTCACCGGCATGGTTCCGATGATTCGCAGCGTCGCGGGCGTTCCGACGGGCATCCCGATGCAAGTCTCAAAGTGCTGGCCCAAGGCTCATGAGAAAAACGACATCGAATACAGCCCTTGGGCCCGCCACATCACGGTGCTCCACCTTCCCCCGCACAGCAAGACCGCCTTCGAGTTCGATGTTACGTACGGTATGTGGGGTGGCATACCTGGTGCTTCGCAGGATCAGCTATGTCTGATCGGGTGGGGCTTTAACGGCGCCTGGGACGTTGCGGCCCTTGGATGTTGGGGTGAATCCATCTGCTATGAGGCCGAAATGTCTCAAGACAGAGGGTTTATCGACGATTTTCGCCCCGTCTTGGTTTGGTCAAACAGCGGATCAAAGCGGAAGTGGTTTTGGACAAACAACGTAGGCGGAGGGGACCTCCTCGTCTATATCGATCCATCCGGGCTTCGACAACACTTCGCGCGAGTACGAACCGCCTTTTTAGAACATGGTCCGAATCTGACTCACGTGTTGTATGCAGGGGACACTCAAGACGGCAACATCCAAGTGAGTATCGATACGAGAACGCCTAGGTCCGATGACATCAATCGTGCCGTTCATCACATACGATACGACGTTTTGAAACGAACGCCCTTTAGCCGGCTTGCGTTCTACCAGCTTGGTGCGGACCGCTATAACGATTCACAATTCAACCGCCTTGCGATGGGGACGGAGAACGGTCTGACTGAGGAATGGTCGTTCAAGAAGGGAGGAAGCGCCTATGCTCGGAAAGGGATCCAAGGTCTCGGAGCGACGAACTGGGTTTCCCTCCATGAAGCCGTCTACGATCCAAAGGCAGGACCATCCGCGAATCGAGGTCTCATCGTAAGGTCATGGAAGGCGCGGCTGGGCGGCAAGGATGTCCCCAGACCATTCTTCTCCTTCTTTGGGACAGAAGACCAGCGTCCGAGCATGAACGTAGAACTCAGCCCCCCTCCTGGATTGACCGAATTGCTGCCCGGCGATTATGTCGACGCGACGGTTGAGGTCCTCACGATGCCGATGTTTGCCGCCGACTATTACGGCCCTAACAAGGGATTGCGGGAAGCCTTAAGGGCTGGCGAGAATACTTGGAAACCGATTCTACGTGAGGCTGCGGAGGCGGCCGTGACCCCTTCCGTGTCCATTGGAAGACTCGTCGGCACGCTCCCCATTGAAGTTGCGGTTGATAAGGACAGGGCTGCCGTCACTCTTTTGGGTGGTCTCGCCTTCATCCCCATACGTTTCTCCGGCCTCCAGAGTTGTAACAACCTGAAGTTCTTCCTGACCCAATCAGGTAAGCGCGCCGCCTTCGACCAAAGCACTCATGGACAGGACTTCTGGCAGGCCGACCGAGACCCAATTGCCGGAACTTGGACCGTAACCCTGAACGTTCCGGCAAACGAATCCGGCGATCGACGGATTACGGTCGAGTTAACCGGAGGATCGTGAGCGTCCTGCTCAAGCAGGACAGCGGAGTGGCGCCATGACCAAAGGCGAAACCTCCTTTGTGCTTGGAATTGTGTTCATCATCGGCGTAGGCATTGCCCTAGTTCCGACCGCCCCGCCAAACTCTCTGCCAAAGCCGCCGAAGGTGGATTGGTCACGGGTTGTCGACAATCCTGCAAAGAAGCTCAGCATTTCTTGGTGCGGTTCGCCCGCTTTCCCGTCCGCTCAGCCCGGAACCTGGGTCCAGCGCAATCTCGAAAGAGCATTCAATGTTGATTTCAAACCGCTGTTCATTGACTGGGCAAGCTACGGAAACCGTATGCCACTCATGTACGCCGGCGGCGATGTTCCCGACGTAAACTGGGACGGCGATCCAACTCAGGTGCGACGAAACGTGCGTCAGGGATATGTCCTCGAACTTCCTTACGAGACGATTCTGCGCTATGCCCCAACCTACGTTCGATACCTGAACCGATATGGACGTGAAGCTTGGCTCTTCTCGTCGGTCAATGGGCATAACTACGGTGTCCCGACATTCGCAGCTTCAGACGTGTTTCCATCTGCCCCGATCTGGCGAATGGATTGGCTACGCAAAGCAGGCTTCACCCGGCCCCCGGAAACGCTGGAGGAAATGCATCGGGCTCTGCGGTTCTTCCGGAACGGGGATCCAGATGGAGATGGACAGAAAGACACCTACGGAATGTGTCCCGATGTGTATTGGTCGGTTTGGTTTGGGGAAGTGTTTGCCGCGTTCGGAATCCTCCAACAGGATTTCATGGTCAAGGACGGCAAAGTCGTTTGGGGAGGCGTTCAGCCGGAAGCCAAGCGCGCGCTGACGGTTCTCAGACAATGGTATAGGGAAGGCTTAATCGATCCGGACTTTGCCGCTGCATCCGAGGGTAATTCACCTCAAGACAGCAAGTTCAACAGCGGAAGAACGGGCTATATGTACGCCTACGGTTCCTTTTCGGACTTCGACAAGAGCAACCCCAACGCCCGAGAAGCCACGATGCGAATTCTCCTCCCAGGAGCAGAGCTGGCGGCAGGTAAGCCGCTGATCGGCCTCGATGGAGAACGACGTGCCCGAGTTTGGGGAGGGCCGGGTCACGTGATTTGGTTTGGCAAGGATGTCGCCAAATCGCCGGAGAAGGCGATTCGAGTGCTCAAGATGTTCGAGCGTTTTGCCACCGATCGTGAAATGTTCCTTCACTCACGAGTCGGCCAGCGTGGTGTCGAATGGGATTGGAATCCAGACCGGGGAATAGTACTTCTTCCTCCCTTTGACGCTCGAGGACAGGACATGCGCAGTCTGCTCTCCACAAACATCGAGAGCGCGTACGGTTTCTTTTCGCCTTGCGCCATCCCCCTATCCGAGACTCAGGAGTTCCTTCGGCAGGGTGAGGCGGCCTTTAGGCATCAATACGAGGACCCGGCTTGGGGAGTTAAGAACGCGATAGGAAAATCGGATGTCGTTCCATCCTCTGCCTCATATCTAAAGGACCTGCGTCAACTTCAGTCGACGACGTTCATCCAGATCATCACTGGCGACAAGCCTCTGAACGCATTCGATGGTTTTGTGAAGGAATGGTACCGAAGAGGTGGAGAAATCCTAACTAGGGAAGCCAACGAAATCGCCTCCGAGGCAAAGGAGATCTACAGCAAGGTTGGAGCGCGATGATCGCACAGTATCGACGTCACCGCGACCTCTGCTCAATGATCGTCCCCGTCCTCGCCTTCTTCTTGATTTTCTGCTATGGACCGATGGTCGGTTTGATGCTGGCGTTCAAGGAGTACAGCCTTAGCCGAGGCATGTTTCACAGTCCGTGGGTCGGGTTCGCCAATTTCACGCGTCTCTTCGGAAGCCCCGACTTCCCGCTTGCCGTAAGGAATACCGTTGTAATCAGCGCACTTCGATTGGTCTTCGGGTTCTTCGCGCCGATCATTCTCGCCCTCCTTCTCAACGAATGTCGTGTTACCTGGTTCAGGCGGGGAATCCAGACGCTCACTTACCTGCCCTACTTCTTTTCGTGGGTGGTATTGGGTGGAATATTCCTGATGATCCTTGGTGGGGACGGGCCTCTGAACTCACTCATTCAATCGCTTGGCCACAGCCCAATTAGCTTTCTGTCGAACCCGGTTTGGTTCATCGTCGTACTGATCGTGACTGGCGTCTGGCAGGGCCTAGGTTATGCTGCCGTGATATACCTTGCGGCGTTGGCCGGGATCGACGGAAACCTGTACGAAGCGGCATCGCTTGACGGCGCCAGCAGATGGAACCTAGTGCGTTCTATCACGATGCCAAGCCTAAGCCCAACGGTCGTCGTGCTACTGATTCTTAGCCTCGGCAACGTACTTAACGCCGGGTTCGACCAGATCTACAATATGTACAACCCGGTCGTGTACTCCGTTTCGGACATCGTCGACACCTACGTTCTTAGGCGGATGATCGATATGGATTTTGGTTTGGCGACCGCCGCCGGATTGTTCAAGTCGGTAGTCAGCCTGTTGCTCGTAGTTGCGGCTAACTCGATTGCCAGGAGAGCGACTCACGGCGAACAGGGGGTTTGGTGAAACATCGCCGTTCTGTTGGAGAGCACGCGTTCGATTGGGCGAACACTCTCGTCCTGGCTTTGCTTGGGTTGCTCGCAGTCTATCCCTTTCTCTACGTCCTTTCCATTTCGCTCAGCACAGCCGCCGAGGCGCAGAGTCACTCACTTCACCTATATCCTAGGAGAGTCTCATGGAACGCGTATCGAATCGTGTTCGAAAGTCCCGACATCCTTCGAAGCCTTTGGAATTCGATCGTTCGAACGGCCCTGGGGACGGTGATAACCGTGCTGGCGACATGCGTGGCTGCCTATCCGTTGGCTCGCAAGGAACTTCCGCACCGAAGTTTGATCTTGTTTCTCATCCTCCTTACGATGATCTTCAGCGGGGGGATCGTCCCCGGATACCTGTTGGTCCGATCGCTCGGAATGATCAACACGATCTGGGCACTCGTCATCCCGGGAGCGCTTTCTGCGTTCAATGTGATCGTCGTCAAGAACTTCTTTCAGCAGATACCGGAGAGTCTGTTGGAGGCAGCCCGAGTCGAAGGCGCCGGGGAGTGGAGGATCCTCTTCCGTTTCTTTATTCCCTTGTCGAAGCCCGTCCTCGCTACGATTGCTCTGTGGACTGCAGTAAGCCACTGGAATCAGTGGTTCGATGCAATGCTCTATATCACCGACGACCGAAAGCAGGTGCTTCAGAACATGCTCCAGCGCATTGTCATCGAGAACAGCACCCGACTCATCGACATGGGGAAGAACACGCATGACGTTGCCAGTTACACTCCGGAAACGGTCAAAGCCGCTACCGTCGTGATCACCGTTCTGCCGATGCTCATCCTCTATCCGTTTGTCCAGCGGTACTTTGCGAAGGGAATTATGATCGGAGGCGTCAAGGAATAAGCCCGAACTTCCACTTGCGGCGGGAAGTGGTCGGCTATCGGCGTCTAGCCGCGCCGCCTGGGTTTGTCCGCAATGACCGCCCGTAGTTCAGCGTATGCGTTCCTTTGGCCGGCGATGTTCATTCCGGCGGTCATTTCGATGAAGTCGACGTCGCCGATTAGCCCGTATCGGACGGCGTCCTGGCAATGATCCAAATCTGGATGCCAGCTAAATTGGGGGCAAACTGCGATCTTGGTTTTTGACCGCAAGGCTAGGTCCCGTAGCCTCCTCCAGTCCTGCACGCCGAGTTCAATCGGCTTCTCAGCGGTGCATGCTTCCACTCCTATTCACAATGAACCCGGCGTTGGCCCAGTCTCCGTAGTCGAATTCTGGGCCGTCGCCGTCGTCGTCGGTCACCAGCCGCAGCACGCGTGCGCCGGCAGGAATGCTGAGGTCGAAAGCAAATCTCTGATGATCGGGAGGCTGGACCTCCATGAGCGGGGACTTGGCCAACAACTGGTCGTCCGCGTAGACGAGGAAGTGGAGGCTTGTCATGGAAGGGTGCTTGAACTCCGTGTCGTTCAGACCGACAATGGCGACAAAGCGATGGCTACCGGCTGGTATCGCAAAGTCGACTTCGCTAGCGCCTTGCGTTCCAATACCTCGTGTGAACTTTTGACCGTAGGCGCCAATATTCACCGCAAGATCCGATCGAAAGTGGTGGCTGTCGATTCCAGGGATGCGCTTCAAAGCCGGCGTGAGGCTGTCTAGATACACGTCTGGATCTGGCGGTCGGGGAGGAACCGGTGGCCGAGGAGGGGCCTTGGAAGCGTTGAAAAGGTGCTCTTCGAAAATCGGTCCGGGTCTTAGTCCGTCTTTGAAAAGGCGCGCCCGCACGGTTACATGGTCTCTGACCGTGACAGGAACAGGGGAAACGTAGAGCGAAGATTTGGATGTCGGGTCAGTGCCGTCCAAGGTGTATCGAATTGCGACTCCAGGCAGGACTGAGGCCATCTCCAATTTGGCGGTTGGTCCAACATTTCCGAAGGGCCGAACGGTGGGGGTACCAGCCACTCGGGCGGGAGCGTCAGGCATTTCGCCCTGCTTGAGAACCAGTCGCATTTCGCCTTGGGCCGGTAGGTTGTAGGTTCGCCGATATGTACCGGACATCGAGTCGAAATCACATTGCCAGAAGTCGCGCCCATGAACCGATTGGTCGACAGATTTCAAGACTCCTTTCTTCGATTCGTACAAAACATAGCCTTCCGCGGACTTCAATCCAGTAAAGGTCACCGGGATCCATCCGCAACCCCGACGAATCGTGACATCTGCCTGACCGTCGTTTCGGTCCAGCGCCACGACGGTTGGCACGTTTGCCATCACGGTTCCATGGTGGGCTTCAACAAGCAGGTCGTTGCCGAGGGCTTGACGATAGACCAAATTCCAGGTATCGCCTTCCGATTCAAGCGCGATTCTTAGCTCCTTGTTGGGCCCGTAGTAGTCATCTGCTCGTTGTGGCAGGATCAGCGTCTCGATATCGGCCTCGACATAGTCGCCGGGAACCAGTTCGTGGATATCCGGGGGAGGCACGAGTTCGATATTCGAGACTGGCTGGATCCAGTAGTCGATTCCGAAGCTGGCAAAGTAAGGCGATGGCACGTCCCTTCCACCCAGCCTGGCGCGCCAATGACGAATCACCATTCCACGGTTGGCCCACGACAAGTTCACTTCCGGCTTCTTGATATCGTGACTCTCATGCATGGATATCCAAGGTAAACGGCCGGATAGAGGTGTAGGAGGAACGAGATACTTGTTGCCTCCGGACTGCGGCGTCCACATCCGTGTGAGGCCGTGTTCTTCTCCGTAGGCGAACTTTCCCGTGGCAAACCAAAGATAGTCGTCAGCTCCAAACTGATAGAAGGCGAGCCTTGAAAACTTCGCCGGCTTGACGACGTCATAGCGAAACGAGTGCCATGTGCGTTGTAGATCGTCGGTCCTTCCCGTACGAACGCGGATCGCTTCTGAGATAGCGCCGTCGTCGGATTTGTCGTGGAACTCGACGTCAGAGAGATTCGGGCCGTGCGCCCGGTAGTAGGTTTTGGCTTGAGACGTCCGTCGAAGCTGACCGAGGGAGTCGTAGTAGACGAGGAAATCGCCGCCGCCGACATTGTTGGTCCAGCCGTAATCGAGCCAGTGAGTCGGATCGGTCTTGTTGTAAACAAAGGTTGGACGCCAATCCAGAATCATGGATCGGGTTGCGCGGCTTGGTTCGTAACAGATGTTCTCCCCCCAACTGCCGATGGCAACCTGTTGCCAATCTTGCCACGGGGCCTTTTCATATCCCAAGACCGAGAGCTGAGAGTGGGAAACTGCGGAAACCCCACCCCACCGGCCAAAGGCGATGGAGTACTCAAATGTGGTTTTGGCTCTTGGAGGCAGCCGCAGCGAGATATAGCCGTGGAACCAACCGCCATCGAACTTGAAGCGCTGCTCCTGGCGATGCCAGTTTTTAGAAAGCTGTACCGGGATACCTGTCGGGTTGCCTGCGAGGTCACGAATCATTGGCGTGAATCCGGTATCGCCATCCGAACTGTGATCGCGGCTGAACACAATCAGCGCATCCCTGGCTGCTGTCGAAGGGTTCTCCACTGAGATGCGGTAGCGTTCTAGCCGATCGAGCTCTTCTGCCGGATAGTAGCTGCTCCAACCTGTGGAGCGGAAACGTGGCCTCGGAAGGATGACTTCGGTCCAACCCTCCTCCGAGACGGTTCGAGCCCGAAGCTCGTCGCCATCCACCACCCTCCCTTCCACGATCGGCTCTGTCGTTGTATCTTCTCCGAAGTGGGCATTCACGGACGCCCGGACGGGTTCGCCGGCCGGCCACCAGATATGACCCAAATCCAATTTCCCAAATCCCTTCGCGTGCACGCTCTTGCCACTGATCGCTAGATCAACGACGTTGACGTCATCGTCCATGTGACCTTCTTTGTCTGGCACGACTTCAAGGGTGAGGACGGCCGATTTCGGCTTTGCTACGATCACTAGGCGAGCTTTGCCTACAAACTGCCGCCCCTGTTCGTCCTTGAACGAGAGTTCCTCAATCGAGAACCGCTGGACAAACCTCCCGGCTTCAACCAGCCTCACCGTGTCAAAGCCCGGCTTCTTCTCGCCCGCCGCATCGTAAATGCTGTGTACTCCTGCGAACGTGTAAAGGGCGCCAGCGTACCGGAAGCTCATGTCAAGGCGAGCACTGGGAAGGGAGGCTAGAACTTCGTTGCCTTGACGAGCCGCGACGTCGATGCCTGCTCGCTTGCCAAGGGCGCCAATATGGACAATCTCTAGCGACTCGACATCGACCGCAAAGGCGTAGGTCCCACCTCTGAAGCAAAGGACCTTCCTGCCGTTGGCTGACCGTTTGTGATAGCCGTCCTGCCACCAATGAAACGAGTAAGTCGATGAATCCGGCATGCAGCGGGCAATCGGCACCGTTTGCAGATCGCTCGATCGCGAGACCTGCGCTGCAAATCCAAATGCAATGATTATCAAGATCCGGCACGCTTGCCGATTGACCTGCTTGGGAAATATCGAGTTGACCATTCGGTCCGTCCTGTTTTTGCAACACCAGATCCCATGGGTTACGGGTTACTGACGCGCGTCAGTAAGTCTATCACAGACAGCAAGAGATTGGACCGAGCGATCGCCGGTCGAGTCGAGAGTGCGAACTTGAGGCGATGGGAAGGGGGGAGCGACGCGTTCTGCCACTTCGATTCGTTGCCTGGTCACTGGTTCTGTTTGAGCGATGGCTCTCGCTTGGCACTTGACAACAGATCTTCGATTGCACATAGTGATAACGTGATCACATTTTGGCCACCGAAACTGAGATTGGCTTTCGATGAGGAGCCGGCATCATGAACGTGCCGTATAAGGAGTTCAAAACGGGGGCCAGAATGCCGTCCATCGGCTTGGGTACTTTCGGCTCCGACAAGTACACCGCAGACCAAATCGCCGAGGCGGTCATAGGCGCCGCGGAGGTCGGCTACCGGCACTTCGATTGTGCTGAAGTCTATGGAAACGAGAGGCAGGTCGGCGAGTCGCTGGAAACGATACTCAGGAGCGGCATCGACCGGCGGGACCTGTGGGTGACGTCCAAGCTCTGGAATAATCATCACGGTGAGGACGATGTCATTCCCGCCTGCGAGAGATCTCTAAGGGACTTACGACTCGACTACCTGGATCTCTATCTCATCCACTGGCCCTTCCCAAACTATCACGCACCGAAAGTCGACGTATCTTCGCGTGATCCCGATGCCAGGCCCTTCATTCACGAGAATTACATGAAGACGTGGAGGCAACTTGAAATCCTTGTGGAACGAGGACTCGTTCGCCATATTGGTACGTCGAATATGACCGTGCCGAAGCTTCGCGGTGTGCTCCTTGAAGCCGAGATTGTGCCCGCCGCCAATGAGATGGAACTCCATCCTCACTTCCAGCAGCCCGAGTTGTTCGATTTTGTGCTTGCCAATGGGATTGTGCCGATCGGTTACTCTCCGTTAGGGTCTCCCAGCCGTCCGGAGCGTGACCGAACTCCGGATGACTCGACCGATGTCGAGGATCCGGTCATCCTGAGAATCGCAGAATCGCACCAAATCACCCCGGCTGCGGTCTGCATCGCTTGGGCAGTCCAGCGTGGTCAAGTTCCCATCCCGTTCTCGGTGAAGAGAAGTCAATACGAAGCTAGTTTCAATGCGGCGGTAAATGCCCGGCTCACCCCCGCTGAGATGACGGTGATATCTGGAATTGATCGGAACTGCCGACTCATTAAGGGGCAAGTGTTTCTGTGGGAGGGTGCTGCCGGATGGGAATCGCTTTGGGATGAGCCACAACAAGGTATGTAGAACCCTCTCGGGGTCGCCTTTCTATGCGGGCTGACCGTCCACGTAGGTAAAGTTCGTTCGATGTCGCATGGGATCGATAGGCGGGCTTTCTTGAAAGGGGCGGGGTTGACAACGTTGGGGAGCGCGCTGATGGCGCGCGAGGTACTCGGTGAGTCGCTCGCGGCCCTGGGGGTCGCCGAGACGCCAGCCAAGGCGAGGGCGAAGGGCAAAACCGCAACTGCCTTCCGGGCAACCGTCGGACATCCAAGCGGGATTCCGCTCGGAGGAATCGGGGCCGGTTCGGTCGAGATCCGACCGGACGGCTACTTCGCCGATTGGCTGATCTTCAACATGGGCGCTTGGTCGCCCGAACAGCCGAGCGAGGAGACCGGTCCGGGACCAGACATGGGCTCGGGCGGACTCCAGTTCTTCGTCCGCTGTGCCCAAGACGGGCATGCGCCCAAGCTCCGGCGACTGGGGATTCGCGAGGATCAGAATGACCTCTATTCGCTCGCATACGCGATGCCTGTTCAAGGGATCGAATTCGACGGCAAGTTTCCGTTTGCGACTCTGGACTACGTCGACGAGACGTTGCCGGTGAGCATCACCGGGATCGCGTTCGCCCCGATCGTACCCGGCGACGCCCGGACGAGCGGCACCCCCGGATTCACCGTTGCGTTCAAAGTGCGAAACACCGGCAAACAGGCGGTCGCCGCATCGTTGATGGGTGCGCTGAGGAATCCGCTGGGGGTCGGCGCAGCGCAGCGCGCACTCCGCAATGAGGTCGTCCGAAAGGCGGAAACGACGACGATCTCCTTAACCACCGGTGCGACCGGGGGACGCAAGTCGTGCCACGGCAGCATGGCGGTTTCGGTGACGGGGGGAGATAGCAGTTATATCGCGGGCACCTATCGGAACTATCTGAGTAACGGTGGCTGGGGCGGATCCCACGGGTACGGCTCGGCGCACTTCTCCTATCTGCACGCCTACCATCGGGAGGGGCGGTTGCCTTCGCTTGAGGGTTCTTCCGCCGTCGATGATCTTCTGGTCGGCTTTTCCGACGACGACATCGATGCGTTGAGTCTTGCCGATCTGAAGGGGCTGCTCGGCAAATTCAAAACGGATGCCTTCTTCCACGACTTCATCGCCCGAGTCGAGATGATCGAACCAGCCCAATTGGAATCGAAGGCCGGCCTTTCGAACTTGATGAAGGCGTTCCGCGACCGGCTGAACGGTATGAGCGGAGAGAAGCGAGATCGCTCCAGTTGGGGAGACTGTGCTTTGGAATCGACGATTCACCTCGCGCCAGGTGAGGAGAAGGAAGTCCGATTCGTGCTCTCCTGGTTCTTCCCGAACCACTTCAGCGCACTGGGTCCGAATCTCGGCCACCAGTACGAGCACTGGTTCGCGAACGCGCTCGATGTCAACGATTTCCTCGTGTCCAACCACAGAGAGCATCGCCAGAAGACGGTGAACTTCGCGGAGACGATGTTGACCACGAACTTGGACCAGGCGGTTTCCTTCTCCTGGGCCGCCCAACTGAGCACCCTGATCAAGTCGAGCTGGTGGTGTAAAGACGGTCGGTTCGCGATATGGGAAGGTCTTGGATGCTGCGGATTGCACACAACCGACATCACGTATCAAGGTTCGTTCCCGATCATCGCCCTGTTCCCCGAGCTTCAGAAGGGGCAGGTCAAGATGGGCGCCGGCTACCAACGGGCGGACGGACGCATCCCCCACTTCTTCGCGCCCGATCTGCTGCACGTTGACAATGGCTTCGATCGGGTCGACATGAACCCGCAGTATGTGATGATGGTCTGCCGCGACTACATGTGGACCGGCGATACTCAGTTCGCAAAGGACAGTTGGCCTCACGTCGTGCGCGCCATGGTCAGCACCCAGAAGCTGGACACCGACGGAGACGGCATCCCGGACAGCGACACCCGGCGCAACACCTACGACCAGTGGGATCTGGAGGGATCGCCTGCCTACATTTGCAGCCTATGGCTCGGCGCCCTGCAGGCAGCGATTCGGCTCGCCAAGGATCTTGGCGAGTCCGCACAAGAGTCAGGATGGAGCGGGTTGCTTGCCAAAGCGAGCAAGAGCTTCGTGAGCCGGCTATGGAACGGGGAGTACTTCAACCTGTGGGTCAGCGAGAACGGAGTCGATGAGTGCTGCATGAGCGACCAGTTGAGCGGCGAATGGTACACCGGCATGATGGGTCTGGGACACGCGGTTCCCATCGATCACATCCGTAAGGCGCTCCGGTCGGTCTATGCCCATAACTTCAACTTCGAGGGCGGACTCTTGAACGCAACCTATCCGGAAGGCAAGAAGAAGCACTTCCGGACTCATCAAAATCTCCAAGCCGCCGGCAACTGGACCGGCATCGAATACGCGAATGCCGCCCTCATGATCGAGATGGGCATGATCGACGAAGGCCTCGAGGTGATCCGATCCGTTCACGAACGGTACGTCCGCGCCGGCCGGCGCTGGAACCACGTCGAATGCGGAGATCACTACTTCCGCGCAATGTCGAGTTGGACGTCCCTTCTCGCGTTGACCGGCTTCCGGGTGGACGTCCCCAGCCAATCGATCGCAATCGACCCGAAGGTCGACAACCTTATCGCCCCTTGGTTCGTTTCTGGCGCCTACGGCGTTCTTGCGCAGAAAGGCAAGAGACTCGAGGTCGAATGTCGAGAGGGAATCCTGGCAATCCAAGAAATCAAGCTAGGGCGCGGTATTCAGAGCGCGAAGGCAAGTGTAGGTGGCAAGTCCATGGCCTGTACGGCAAAACCAGACGGCGAGCAAGCCGCCGTCCACTTCGCCGAGACCCTGAAGCTTCCGGCCGGCGAAAAGCTAACAATCTCCTGGTCCTAACCCGTTGACAGGTTGTAGCGAACGACCGGGTTCGCGAGAGGCGTTCAGTCGAACGCCTCTCCCAAGATCATCACGGTTTGTCCCGGCAAAGTCGTGAGATCGCCAGGCGCGCAAGGGCTCCCCCTTTCTCGATGAGTTTGTCCACAAACTTCACTTGGTCGTTGAGTTTGTGCGCGGTCGGGACGATCAGTCTAATACTTAGGAAGCGCCTGAACCGGTGATTGAGGCGGTTTCACGAGTATGTTAAGGCAGGGTATCGATCACACCCTCAATCGCCCCGTCATACCCTTTGGAACCGCACATGAAACGAAACGGAACGCTTCTCACGACATCCCTCGCATTCGCCCTAATGGCAGGTCCTTGCGTCGCCGGTCCCTTCCGGTCGCCGGGGCAACCTCCCGCCACCTGGCAGGAGCATTGGTTCGAGCATAAGCAGCTACTCAAGCTTGTCTCGTACAACAACGATGTCGCGGTGTACTTCGACGACGACGTCACCCAACCGGGGACGGAGTGGATTCTTCCGTTCATGACCAAGCTGTGGCGCTACACCAAACGAACCTACGGGGACTTCGGCAAAGACCGCCTTTTCTGCGTGTTCCATCAAGGTAAGTACTCGGGCGGACATCCATCCACCCGATTCGACGACTCGCACGATTTCCGCAACGTCACGGACTGCGGGCCCGGTCCGTGGACGACACCGGCGATCGACATTCCGAGCCACGAAGCCGGGCACATCGTCGAAGGCTCCAACAACGGCATCCATGGCTCCCCTGCATTCGGCATCTGGGGAGACAGCAAATGGAACGAGTTCTTCCAGTTCGATGTCTACACCGCGTTGGGTCTGAAAGAGGATGCCCAGAGGCTGCTTGATCGCTATTCGAAAGGGACCGACAACTTTCCAAGGCCGAAAACGCACTGGTTCCGCGACTGGTTCTATCCTCTCTGGAAAGATCACGGTCACGCGCAGGTGATGGTCCGTTTCTTCGGTCTCCTCGCCAAGAACTACCCCCACGCGGCGGAAAACGGCGGGAAGGACCAAGCGTATTCTCGCGACATGAATTGGGGCGAATACGTCCATTTCATGAGCGGAGCGGCCAAGACGGACTTGCGCCCCATGGCGAAACAAGCGTTCGGCTGGTCGGACGAGTGGGAGACTCAGTACGAGAAGGCGAAATCCGAGTTCTCGAAGATCAAGTACTGAACCTACCCAAACGCCCATGCATTGGTGCCGATGCTAGCGCGGGAAGGTGTTCTCGGTCCGGGACGAGGCAGGAATCTCCTCGCCGTCTTTCAATAGGCTTCCGTCTCCGAGCAGAGCGCGGTCACCAGATACGTTGGGACCAACGCGGGTTCATTGCGGACGCTGAATCGGCCCGTCGGGCGGGAATGACCAAGAATGCCCGAACCGATTTGGTTTCTGCTGGCTCAATGGGATGATGGGCAAGGAATGCAGGCATGGAGATTTGGAGCTTGCGCGCGGGGTCGCTCGCAACGACGATGCGTGCGTCGCCGCGTTCTTCCAGGCTTACCACGCCGGCGTCTACCGGTACATGCTCTGTCTGACCAACAACATCGAAGATGCCGAGGACCTTGCCCAGGACAGCCTTCTGCGGGCCAAGGCGCAGATTCGATCCTATCGAGGCGAGGCCGGACTCAAGACATGGGTCCATCGAGTCGCGTTTCACACATTCACGCATTGGAATCGCAAACGGCGGCCCCGCAGCGAGTTGAGCCCCCAGCTCGCCGACAATGGCGAGCCATTCGGCCGAATCGACGCGGCCCAAGCGCTCTTGAAGGCGCTTACCCAGCTTGGCCCCGCATTGGCCCAACCCCTTGTGCTTCAAGAGATCAGCGAACTGTCGGTGGATGAGATCGCCCAGATTCTTGAAATTCCGACAGGCACCGTCAAGTCACGCCTATCGACTGCACGGCAACGCCTGCGCCAGTACTTTGGAGAACCCTCATGATGAGACCCGATGAAATCATCGAAACCGGCTTTGCAGCCCTGAAAGAAGCCCAGCCCGCTCGG
Organism: Fimbriimonas sp.; assembly: GCA_031292555.1. Taxonomy (GTDB): domain Bacteria; phylum Armatimonadota; class Fimbriimonadia; order Fimbriimonadales; family Fimbriimonadaceae; genus Fimbriimonas. Next base: position 2,021 of record JARLGV010000118.1, on the reverse strand, counting down.
AGTCCGGCCGAATTGGTTGTCAAAGCATGCCGCCAAACGACTTTGGCGACGACGAAGAAGGTGGTCGCTGGATCGGTTGGCTGCCTCGCGATAGTTGGGATCTGTGCCGTCGCGTTCAAGCCTCAATCGGCTCTTGCTGCGTTGGCGGAATCGGCGAAACTGACGGCCGCCCAACCGATCATCCACATGCACATCGTCAGAAAGGATGTCGTCCACGACCCCACGTCGCCGCCGTGGCCCCCCATTCCGGTGCTCGACGTTTGGAGGTTTCCGAATCGATACATCCGCCAAGAAGGTTACGTTACTGCCGAACTGCGCCGGGATGGAACGATGCTGGCCTACGACAACCGCTTCCCATTCGGCACCCGGTCAACCTACGACGTCAAGCATGATCGGTTCTGGGAGTTCGACGGAACCATCGGCCTCGAAAAAAGTGGACTGCACCGAGATCCGCCGAAAGTGCACGACGCGATCCTGAACGGACACAAATATACGGCCTATGTTTGGCAAGACACCGATGGCATGCATCACCACACAACGTCCAACGTTTATGTAGACCCCGATTCGAAGCTGATCCGGTTCTCAGATAGCGACATGGACTCGCCTAACGGGGACACGAGTCATTCCACCCTGGATCTTGAATTCCCACGCGAAGAAGCTTCCGAACGGGCGGCCCCTCACTTCCCAAAGGGCATTCGGTTCCTTACTGGAAGAAAAGTCATTTCGGACTTCAGGCGCACGATCGGCCATCCCGATCAAACCAAAATGCTTGCCGGCATCCGCGTGTCTCTGTACGGTGTCGTCCTGTATCCAAATGTCCCGGATGGGGTGGGGGTCAACGTAATCATGCAGGGCGGCGCAGGCCCGGATGTCGGATCGGGGCATCGGGCTGAAGTCGTCGGTGGACCCCGGCTGACCGTTACTCGTTCGCAGTGGTTTCCAGCATTCAGTGACCCAAGCCATATTCGCCCCGGCTGGCATCAGGTCATCGACGGACGAACGTATATTGTCAGCCAAAGCGACGATCTCCTCGCGACCGCGCCCCGTCGAATCACGGTTCGGGTCCCGGTTTGGCGGCTAGTCCGTTCGACGATCGAGAGAGACGGCAAGACGGTTCATCCTCGCGATTTCGTGGGCTACGTTACGTTCACGACGTCCAAGTTCTACTGCGACATCGGAGAGGGGGATTGGACGCTCTTCGGACCAGGACGAAGTTAGCTAACATTTGGTTTGCGCCGAGGCGACGGGGAACTCAAGTGCTCGAATTGGAAACTGTTGTGCCGTGACTCAGTCAAAGGGATGAGAGTACCGGGTCGTTTGCGAGGGCGCTGACGATTAGCTATTTGTGCCGCCATCGCCTCGTAACGCCGGTAATCGAGGGGAACCGATGTTGCACGTTCATGGCTCGCCGACCTTTTGGCGTCACGTTATCGCGACGATCATCCTGCTCTTACTGGCCTTCGAAATCGGCCGTGGTCAGAGTCTGACCAAAGCCAGCGTCTTGCCACCGTCGGTGGTCGGCGGCTCGTCGTCGACCGAGACGATTACACTTTCTGCCAAAGCCGGAAGCGCGGGGATCATGGTCTCGCTGAGTTCGAGCAGCATGGCGGCATCCGCCCTGCATCTGTCAAAGTGCCTGGTGGTTCATCGGCAGCCACCTTCACCGTATCGACGATCCCGGTTTCTGTAAGCAAGACCGCAACGATCAAGGCTATGCTTGGATCGAAATCCGCCTCTGCCACCCTTACGGTAACGGGTCCTAAGCTGAGTGTTCTCTCCTTCACGCCAAGTGCGGTGACGGGGGGAGGCATGGCCGCCGATACAGCAGATGGGCCGCCCCTCAGGAGGACGGCCCAGCAATGGTCAGTGATAAGTTGTGCTTAGTTTCGGATGACGGTGATGGTTCCTACGTTCTGGTAGGTTCCCGGTCCGACTTCCGGGGTGATGGAGATCTTGCGACCGAAGTCGAGTCTCATAACGCCGCCGGTGTCCTTGGAGCCGAAGCTCGGGCCGCTGGGCTG
>JARLGV010000117.1 GCA_031292555.1 Fimbriimonas sp. | reverse complement strand
CTTCCCGTCCGGCGAATACGCGCAGGACCTGACCCAGTCCTGATGGCCCTCCAGCGTCCGGATCAGACGACCGCTGGCCGCATCCCACAGCTTGACCGTATTGTCACCAGAGCCCGAGGCCAGAACCTTCCCGTCCGGCGAATACGCGCAGGACCTGACCCAGTCCTGATGGCCCTCCAGCGTCCGGATCAGACGACCGCTGGCCGCATCCCACAGCTTGACCGTCTTGTCATCGGAGCCCGAGGCCAAAACCTTCCCGTCCGGCGAATACGCGCAGGACAAGACTAGGTTCTGATGGCCGCCGTATACGGGCTTGGCGCTCCACTCACCCAATGGCACGGAGTAGGGCGTGCCCGATCCGTCGACGCACCGACTCTGGACGATTCCGCCGGCAGCCGGGGAGGCGTTGCACTCGACCCACATCGCACCAGCCCAGCGGTCGTTGTCTCGGGGTTGGTCGACCACGCCCAACGCGCTGACGTGCCACCAAGCCGAGCCGGTCGCGGTTATGCCGGTCAACTTGGCGCCGGTTAGGATCGATTCGTCGAATTGGGCCCCCGTCGCGTCAGCATCCGACAGGTCCGCGCCCGATAGGTCGACGTGCCGCCACTTCGTCCTCATCAGGTCGGCCCGTCGGAGATTTGCGCCTGCCATTGGGAGGAGGTTGTCCGCCTTTCCCGCGATCGTCCATCCGTAGAGTTGGGCGCCCGATAGATCGAGGGCGGCAAAGATCGGCTCGGGAAGGGCACGCGATCGGGCGACGAGCCAGTATTTGAAGGCGTTCTCGGTCGCTTCTTCGACGTACGTCTCCAAGAGAGATCCGAGGGCGCGACCCAGGCGATCGCGGTCGCGGGCCTCGTCGATCAGTTCTCCGAGGAAGGCAAATGCCTCGTCCGACGGCGCGGACATCGCCCATACGATGCCTGCGTCAGCCCCGCGAAGCGCCTCGAACAACCCACGGGCCAAGAAGTACTCATGGAGCGACGTGTGGGCAAACCGAAACCGGTCCCGTTCGGTATCGGGTCGAACCATGAACGTCGCGGTCCGGAAGTCTTCCGCCAAGATGTCGGGGGCGGCGCCTCCGTAGGCAAGGGCTAGATCTCCTGAAATCCGCTCGGAAGACCAACGATCAACGTCTTCCCATGGCCACTCTCGTGAGCCGCTGCGCCACATCGCGACGGCGAGATCCGCCATTAGGCGCAGCTTGTCCCCCTTCTTCAGGAAGTGCTTTCCGTCGTCGCGGCTGAGCCAATCTTCGGTGAGGTTACGGTACAGGTCCACGCTGCGGATGCGCTTGCCCTCGGCACGCGCACGCTCCAGGCGTTGGATCTGACCCGAAATGATCGACAGCAGATAGGGGCGAGAGCTCAGGTCGGTGAGGTTGTGAACAGATCCGATCAACTCCATCGCCGGATCCACGCGGTCTTCTCTCAACGTCTCGTGCAGGTACTGCCGCACCTGCTCCTCGGAGAACGGCAGCATCAAGACGGTCAGGTAATCCTCTCCCCGGATCTTGTCCCGACCCTCGGCGGTGAGCATCGCGGCCTGTTCGTTGAGGGTGCTGAAGTAGTGCGAGCGGCACGAGAGGATCAGTCGTCCGGTGTTGGCATCCGGGTTCAGCTTTTTGTAGTCCGGCGGCAACGCCTTCCACAACTCGCGAATGAACGCTTGGCCCTGCCCGGCGGTCAGGTGGACGAGCTTCTCGTCCAGGCCGTCGAAGATCAGGACGGCGCCCTCTTGGCGGACCATTCTCAGGATGTCATCGGGCGCGAGACTCTTACCTCCTCCAGATCGCCATTCGCGCAGCAGCGTCTCCTCCAAGAACTCGTGGAGCAGCGGAACCCGCTTGTCCTTGATCGTTTCGCTGTAAGCACGAAGGTCGACGTAGATTGCGCTTGGATGCCCCGCGTCTTTATCATGATTGCAGCGATACGCGAACTCGCGCAGGAGGGTCGTCTTTCCGATGCCGTATTCACCGAGGACGGCGCAGTAGGTTGAGCCGGCTGGATCCTGCACCCAGTCGAAGAGGATCGTCATCGCGTCGCGCCCCTGCCCGACCAGTTCGCGAAGTTCTTTCTCGTCGGTGGGAATCGCCTTCGTATGCATCGCCTTCGAAGGAATGAATAGGCCGGGCCGGCACTTTTCTGTCATCGCGAGAACGCCAAAGTCCTCGTCGATATCGCGCAACGGGATCGCTTCTATGCCGTCCTCGATCTGGTCCAAAAGACTCTGGCAGAAGGTGTCTCGGTTCGCAGGCCTCAGGGAGGCGAAATCAGGCTTGCCCAGCACGGGCACGATTTGGACATCCGGCAGCCAATCAAGCGCCAGCCTCGTCGAAAGTTGGCATAGCTGAACCGGGACAAAACGGGTGTTGGACCGGCCGTTGGCCGCCTTCGCCTGCTCCATGAGCTTCGAGTGGCCGAGAAATCGCGGCGAGAGAAGTCCGATCACGACGTGAGCATCCTGTACGAGCTTCTCGCGCTCCAGCGACGTTTCGCCCGCGACAAGATTGCCGCTATGCCAAACGTTGTACCTATACGAGCTGGATGCCTGTAGTTGGACATCGAGCCGCTTGATGAAATCGTTCGCTCGTTTGGCCTCCTCCGCGTCGTCATGGACGTACAGGATCGCGACCCGGACACTGGACATGCCGGCCGTTAGAGCGCCCATCGTTGTCTCGATAGCGGAAGGTGGGATCAGGAAATCGGGGCGAAGCGACGCGGACTGGGTCCTTTGGGACTCCGACTGTATGCGGGAAACCGCTTCCGGGCTCGCCTCGAACCAGCAGCGACGGCGATCGATCGGCGTGCGCTTCGAGGAATCAACTTCGAGGGCAAGGCCGTTGTTCGACGCAGCGGCGTCTTTCAGCCGCTTTCGGAAAGCGCGAAACAACGCGACCTGCTCCTCTTCCGTTGCGCCATACAATTGGCGAACGCATGCGCCGAGGGAGGCTTCATCGTTGTCGCCTGCGAAGCACGCCAGGACCTGATCAAGCGACCGTCCGTCGGATGGGGACAGCACATCGACCAGCTGCGGCCGCAGGTTATCCCTAACGAAGGCGGCAGTAACTTTCACGGGTGGGCGACTCCCAGCCGGACTTCGATCTGGGCGAACAGGTCGAGGGCGAACCGGTCTTTCTGCATCGACGTGGTGCACTCGCCGTAGGCGATGAGGCGATGCTGGCGGTCCCGTAACCCGAAAATCTGCAGCGGGTCCAGGCCGCAGAGGTCGTGACGAACGAAGTGGATCGGCTTGAGTAGGACCGGCACGAGAGGTTTGGGGTGCGCGGCGAGGCGGGGGAGTTCCTCGCTCTTGACGAACGCGCTGCCCAGGAAGGCCGGCGACAGCAGCGGCAGGGCGGCCGCGCAAGCGTCGATCTTGCCGAAGATCTCGTCTCGCCATCGGGTGCCGGCGAGAAGCTGCCCGTCAGTCCAAGTCACGATCTGCGACCCCGCCGAGGCGGCGAACAGGGGACGGAGCCGCCTAAGCAGATCCGATTGAATGGCGGCGTCCTGGTGGGCGTAGGAAACGAACAGTTCTTGCCGAACGGCTGCTACTTGCATCAACGGTTACCTCGATGTAAGTATACGCCAACAAGAACGAAATTTACGATATATACGATTAGAATCGATCTTTGGAAAGGGCACCGTATTTCGTTCGCGCTTCCGGGCCTTCTAGCGCTCGAACGCAATGAGTGCGGAGGACCAATCTTGACGACAGGCAGTCGAGGTGGAACCGTACCTTCCGTGTTCTCGACGAAACCGAATATCCCGATCCGGATCGCGCCGCCGCCGTGCCCCTCGAATCGAGCGAGCTTAACTCCCTGACCACCGATGGCGGCCGCCAGTGTCTGTCTCCTAATAGCCGTCATTTGTTATGTTGCATTGGCGTCCGATCGCCCCTATTGAAGTGACGGCAAACCGCACTTGCCGTTGCCTTGGCTCAGTTGGCGTCAGGTCGGGCGGGTCGGTACTGAGACGAGACATACTGCCCAGGAGTGACGGCATCGGCGTTGTACAATAAGGGTGGGTAGGGTGAACCGCAAACGAATGGACCGATTTGACCGGATCACGTGGAATCCAAAACAGATGAACGGCCAGCCGTGTATTCGTGGGATGCGTCTCACGGTGCGTCGGGTCGTGGAGGCACTGGCCCAATATCCGGATTGGGATGACCTCAATCGTAACTTCCCGGAACTGGAGCCCGACGACGTTCATCAAGCACTTCTGTTCGCTGCTGCGAACCTCGACGATGCGGCAACGGAGACGGTTCGACCTACTAAAAGGGCATCGAAACCAAAGGAGTTGGAAGTGGCGTCCAGCGTATCCGCGCCTAAATAGGCAGTTTCCGAATCGTAGTTCGGGTTGGCTTCATGCTCACGAGCGCTCCGGCCGGTAGCTCGTCCCCGTGCAGGTCGATCACGCGTTCCAGCAGGTCGGCAACCTCCGTGGCGGAAAGCCCTTCAATTCGGATTCGGATAACCGAGGGACCGACTGCACCAGACACTGAGATCATAGCGTGGAAGTCTGCGTCAATTGTCACTACAACTGAGCCAGTCCTGACGGCCAGTTCGACGATCTTACTGTCCTCGGCACGAGCCAACCCCAATTCGCCAACATGCTCGCAGAGCCAAGATCTCTCACGTATGAGTACGGCGGCATCTCGCGGCAGTCCCTGGTCCAGGAGAATCGTCAGCCGTCAATGGTAGTCCTCGATCAGCACGTCACCGTCCATTCTGCACGCAAAATCCAAGCAATGCGTCCGAAGTTCTGGGACCTGACCCGCGACGGCGCTGATCCTGTATCTCACCGGTGGAAGCCGGTCTACGAACGTGTACGGACGGCGACCGATAACACGGTCGTCGCGACCGTCGTGGGCAGTGGGGCCGATCTCATGTTGCAGCTAACGGAGAATTGCCCCGAGCCGTTCGCCATTCTTTACGTCCTGGTCGTCCCGCGCAGGACCCAGCCTGGACGGTATCAGTTAAAGGAATGGATGGACCGCGAATCCCTCGTCGCCTATCTGGAAAGGTATCGGGCGTACCTCGAGGGGGACGGGCGTCACAACCTATGGGTGAAATGCGGCGACGATTCGTTGATCGTTTATGACCGGCATGAGACGCTCTACCTATACGGTGACTTGGACGGATTCATTAAGGTGCTCGAGCACGTGGGTTATGGCCCTGGCGAAGTCCGAGTCGATTTCCCGCACGAGCATCATTACAATTACGAATACGACGGCGACGAGCAATCGATCGTGAATTCGGGCGACTACACTCGATTCGACCTCGTACCCGGTCAAGATATCGAGCGAGACGATCCAAGGATTCCAGTCACTGACTTGTAGCACGCCCGGGAAGTGAATTGGCTAAGCTGTCATCGTAACGAACAGGTTCGATGACACTTTCCTTGGCTCTACTCCTTGCTCTCTCTCCAATGAAACCGAATGACATCTCCTATCCTCAGCCGGGGCTCAACCTTCACCTCGCGGCGCCGATCTCGACTTGGGACGAGGCGATTCCGCTGGGCAACGGAACAATGGGGGCCCTACTGTGGGGGGAGAAGAACGTCTTGCGCCTCTCGCTCGATCGGGGGGACCTGTGGGACGAGCGTCCATCCAAGCGCTTCACCGAGGTGAAGAACAAGTTCACCTGGCGCGAAATGCAACGCATGGTCGCCGAGAACAGAATGTCCGAGTTCGACGACGTGTTCGACTCCAACTACGACTATGACGGGCCACCGACCAAACTGCCCGCCGGCCGCATCGAGATCGTCCTCGACCCATCTCAGTCGGTATCGGAGTTCTCGCTCGATCTCGCCTCGGCGGAGGGAAGCGCCAAGTTCGCGAATTCGGAAGTAGCTCGCACCTTCATCAACGCAGCCGACCTAAACCATCCCATTCTCTTGATGAAGCTGCCTGGAGATTCGGTGAAAGACGTGGTTCTCAAAGCCCCGGTGTCGGTCAAGAAGCTTGGATACGCCGATCCCAGGACCGGACGTTCCGTCGATTGCCGCTGGTTCGAACAGCCGACGAAGGAAGGAATCACGTACGGCATTTGCGTCGGATGGCGACGCGTTGGCAACGAAACGCTGTTGGCGGCTACCGTCGAAAAGCATGCTACCGGAACCTATCCGCGCCAAGCGGTCGAGAGGAGGATTCGCGCCGCCCTCGCAGCCGGATACGAACGTGCATTCGATGCGCACCGGCGTTGGTGGAACCGCTTTTGGAGCGCAAGCCGGTTATCGATTCCCGATCCGGCGATCGCCCGGCAGTACGCGTTCGTCCGGTACCTTGGGGGAGCCGCGTCGCGAACCGGAGCCCCTCCGATGCCGCTCCAGGGCGTCTGGTCGGCGGACGCGAACACGCTTCCGCCGTGGAAAGGGGACTACCACAACGATCTCAACACCCAGATGACCTATCTGGCCTACCGGACATCCGGCGACTTCGGAGTAGGTCTTAGTTTCTTGAACTACTTATGGGATCGGCTGCCTGTATTTCGGGCGTTTGCGAAGTCGTTCTACGACGCGCCGGGGGCGGCAGTGCCTGGTGTGATGAGCCTTGCTGGACATCCCCTCGGCGGTTGGGGGCAATACAGCTTGTCGCCAACGATGGGAGCTTGGAATGCCCACCTCTTCTACCTCCATTGGCGGACGACCGGCGATCGCGCGTTCCTGCGAAACCGCGCCTATCCGTGCTGCCAAGAGATCGGCATGTGCTTGTTGTCACTGCTCAAGCCGGGCAAGGACGGCGTACTGGAACTGCCGCTTTCGAGTTCCCCCGAGATCTTCGACAATTCACGGGCCGCTTTCCTCAAGCCAAATACCAACTTCGATCTGGCGTGCATGCGCATGCTCTTTCTGGCGCTCGGCGAGATGGCCGGCGACCTCGGAGACGAGAAGGCGTCTGCCAAGTGGCAGTCAGCCGCCCAAGCGCTCGGCCCGCTCCATAAAAAGCCGGATGGAACGCTTCTCCTCGACGAAACGACCCCTTTGCCGGCGAGCCACCGTCACCTATCAAACCTGATGGCGATCCACCCGTTCAATCTGATTACGATGGACGGTAGTCCCGAGGATCGCGAGACGATCGCGGCCAGCCTTCGCGATTGGGACAGCAAGGGAACCAGCGAATGGTGCGGCTACTCCTTCTCGTGGATGGCCTGCCTGAGAGCGCGCATCGGGGACGCGGAAGCGGCATTGCGATACCTCGACATCTACACGCGCGCCTTTGTGTTGCGCAACGGGTTCCATGCCAACGGCGACCAGACTAAGTCCGGCTTCAGCAATTTCACCTACCGCCCCTTTACTCTCGAAGGAAACTTCCTCGCGATGGAGGCAGTCCATGAGATGCTGCTCCAGAGCTGGAGCGCGCATCCGGGTTCACCGGAGTGGGGCGCCATTCGACTGTTTCCGGCAACTCCTTCGAACTGGCATAGTGCCTCCTTCGAAAACCTGCGAGCGGAAGGTGGTCAAAGGGTTTCGGCGCGCCGCGAGAACAACGCCACCGTGTGGTTCCGCATCGACGCCGACCAAGACGGAGACGTTCGAATCCGGGACAACTTTGGAGGCCGCGTTCCAACTTGGTCGCGAAAAGGAGTCAGAAAGGTGGGAATCGACTACGTCGCACACCTCCGGTCGGGTGAATCGCTAGAAGCTGACCTAACGCACGCGAAGTAGCTTCTTTGGTCGTGCGGCGTCACATGAACATCAATGCAGATTGAGCAAAAACGCCAGTGAGTTCTTGCTTATTGCAACGCAATCTCTAAGGGGCTGCTTCTGAATATCCTGTCCGGTTCTATTTAAGCGCTTAAATGATTGCAACTGCGGTCACAGCGAAATGGCACTCTTTTAGGTGACATGTCGCATTCGACGAAGCAGTGGCATGCACTTATTGGTTTTCTGGCTAACGACGAAGATGTCGCACGGGCTCCATGAATGCAACAGCCGACTAGAGGCACCACATCATGCTTTCGCCCCAAACCTATCGTGCGATCATTTCGAAAATCTGCTTTTTTGCGATACTCCTTTTTGCCTTTACGGTGAGAATTGCTCAGGGACAGACCTACACCGATCTCTTCGATTTCAACGCTTCGAACGGGGCGTCACCTACGGGACCGGCAGTGCTTGACAAGGCGGGCAACTGCTATTGGGTTATACAGACCGGCGGATTGAATAACAGTGGCCGGATCATCGCAAGATCGTCAGGGGGCTCCTTCTCGGTGGTTCACGATTTTGGCGGGATCATCTCCAGTGCGAGTGGTAAAACCCAGCCGGACGGAGCGTTGCCGGTCGGAGGTGTGACCTTTGACAGTGGCGGCAACATGTATGGCGCCACCTCGTCCGGGGGAGCATTCGGTGGCGGAATGGTGTGGGAACTCACTCAAGGGGGCGCCTACTATGATCTTCACGATTTTGGCGGTACCGTCACGATCTCCCAAGGAGAAACTGGCCTCGACGGACAGCAGCCGCAAGCGGGGGTTGTCCTGGATCATTCAGGCAACCTATATGGCACGACCGAGTTTGGCGGGCCGTATAACCTAACGTTCTCGAAATCTTTGGGAATCGTTTGGGAGATAACGGCAGCCGGAGGCTACCTCGTGCTCCATGAATTTGGTGGAATAGTCACCAACGCAAACGGCACATCCGGGCTGGACGGCGGCAACCCAGTCAGTGGGGTGACGATCGATGGTTCCGGCAATCTATACGGTACGACCTACGATTTCGGCCCCTTCGCGGTCCCCGGCGGAAACGTAGGCGCGGGAAATGTTTGGAAGCTCTCGGTCACGGGAACCTACTTGGATCTTCACGATTTCGGTGGCACGGTCACGAATACGAACGGACTCTCCGGACCGGACGGTTCCTACTCGATCGGTGGTGTCGCGTTCGATAGTAGGGGCAACCTATTCGGCACCGCATTTGACGGGGGAATCTACAATGCCGGAATCCTCTGGGAGATTACGTCTGCCGGTGCCTATACAGACGTTCACGACTTTGGCGCATCTTCAGTCGCCTATTCCAACGGCGTCTCTCAGCAGGACGGGCGCTATCCAATTGCCGGTGTAACCTTCGATTCAGTAGGCGACATGTTTGGCACGGGTTCGCAGGGAGGTCCCAACGTCGGCGCCTATGGGTACGGAGTTTCCGACCTCGGCGGCGCCCTATGGGAGATTCCAGCATCCGGAACGTATCAGGTGCTGCATGCATTCGGCGGGCAAGTCGCCAATGCGTCTGGCACGACCGGTTTTGACGGAATGCAGCCAAGTTACGTGACCCTCGATCCGGCGGGGAACCTCTATGGGGGAACTTACAGCGGCGGGCCGAACGGAATCTCTAGTCACGGTTACGGGATGTTGTGGGAGATCGGCTACACAAGTCTGTCCAGCTTGACGGTGTCTCCTGATTCGGTGATGGGAGGAACCACTACCACCGGTTCGGTCGTGCTCTCAGCGCCGGCGCCTTCAAGCGGATCCGTTGTTTCGCTGTCCTCGAACAACAGCAAGGTCACGGTCCCATCGACAGTGACGGTTCAACCTGGCCAGACATCTTCCACCTTCAATGTTGGTACTGTGTCCGTTAGCCATACAACGTCAGCTACCCTTACAGCCACCCTAGTAGGGACCACTCAAACTGCGACGCTTACCGTCAACCCGGCGCCTACGCTAGGATTGACTCTCAATCCCGCCTCGATCATCGGTGGCGCGGCTTCGACTGGCATAATCACCCTGTCTGCTCCTGCTGGACCTAGCGGCACGGTAGTGACTCTATCCTCCAGCGAATCAGCGGCAAGTCCACCATCAACAGTAACGGTTGCCGCCGGCGCAGTTTCGGCGACCTTTTCGGTCGGTAGCAAGCCGGTTTCTAGTAACGTGACGGCGACCCTAACTGCAATGGTGGGTGGTAACTCGGCTACGGCTTCACTGACCATCGAGGCAGCGGATCTTAGCGGCCTTAGCCTCAATCCAACTTCTGTGTCCGGTGGAGCGCAAACGAGTGCGCAGGTTAGCATTAACGGTGCCGCCGGGCCAAATGGAGTTGTCGTTCAGATTGCGTCAAGCAGTTCGGCCGCTCAAGTTCCTTCGAGCGTTTATGTCGCACCGGGGGCGTCTAGCGTGGGCTTCTTGGTGAGTACTTCGGTGGTGACGAGCTCAATAACCGCGACGATCGGTGCAACCCAAGGCAGCCTTAACTTCACGGCAAAACTTGCCATCAATCCTGGGAATCTGTCTGGCATCCTCATTAGCCCGTCTATAGTGGTCGGAGGGCAAACCGCAAGTGGGACCGTTACGCTGAAGTCCGCTGCTCCGTCAGGCGGGGCTAAAGTGAATTTGAGTTCGAATAATCCCAGCGCAACGGTTCCTGCAACCGTGAGCATCCCGGCCGGCACAACTTCGTCGACGTTCAAGATCACGACGATTTCGGTCACTTCGAACGTGTTCGTCTCAATTACGGCCTCTCAAGGCGCCGTTTCGGTCTCAGCTGGATTGTCTGTCATGACTCAGCCTCTGGACAGCGTGGTCGTCTCCCCTGCTTCGGTTATCGGTGGGGCGTCGGCAACTGGGACGATACATTTGAAATATCCTGCCCTTGCGGGAGGAATGACGGTTGGGCTGTCCTCAAGCAGCGCGTTGGTGAAAACTCCAAGTTCGGTGACGGTCGCCGCCGGTTCCTCATCGGCAACGTTTACGGCTTCTACGTCGAGCGTTGGGTCGGCGACTACCGCAACGATTACCGCAACATACGGTTCGAGCACGAAGACTGCGACTTTGACCGTAAATCCTCCCGCGCTGACTGGACTGACGGTTTCCCCGAGTACGGTGGTGGGAGGAAGCGGTGCAACCGGCACCGTTTCATTGAACTCGGTGGCGCCATCCGGCGGTATGACGGTTAATCTGTATTGCTACGATCCGATCGTAACCATTCCTGCTTCCGTAATTGTTCCCGCCGGAACCAGCTCGGTGCACTTCAAGGTCACTACGGTCGCGGTGGCTAAGTCGACTGCAGTGACCATTTCGGCTGTGCTCGGAGGTGTTACCATGACGGCTACCTTGACAGTTTCTCCGCCAGTATTGGTTTCGCTGAAGTTGTCACCGGCGACTGTTTTTGGTGGAGCGACTTCGACCGGTATGGTGACCCTTGGTTCCGCTGCACCCCAGTATGGTCTGATCGTCAATCTGTCGTCGAGCAATGCGAATGCAATGGTTCCGTCGTATGTCTTTGTAGTGGCAGGAACGACTACGGCCACGTTCACGGTAACGGCCGGAAACGTCTCAGCCTCGACATCGGCCATAATCACTGCCTCGACCGGCGCCACAAGTCAGTCCGCGGATTTGACGATCAATGCCCTGGTCGTAACTGGACTGAAGATATCGCCCAGCACCGTCCATGGCGGGACCAATGCGACCGGTACGATTGCGCTGTCCGGACCGGCCGGCATCTACGGAGCAATTGTATCGCTTGCATCGAACAAATCGGCCGCCGCCGTCTATCCGACGGTATACGTAGCTGCCGGCGCCAAAACCGCCAGTTTCACGATTCTCACCGCTTCGGTTAGCAATCCCACCTATGCAACTATCGCGGCGACGATGAATGGCAGCGGCCAATATGCGGGCCTTACGATCAAACCATAGTCGTCGATGTGTACTAGTTTGGCGCCAACATGCTAAGTGAGGGCGCCAAACCTTCGGGTGAGCCCTGGTAAATCCAACAATGCCCATTCTCGCAACCGGTCCTTCGCGGTTTTAATCGGGATCGCGTGGGCCCTATCTGGCTCACATGGCTGCAGCCATTCCAGGGCTCTGCCCGAGGCGGCATGTTGAGGGACTTGGCTGCCAGAGTTGCCCGTACACAATCACATACGCAGAACGTGACAATCGCGAGCGATGCCGCAAGACGTCCGACGCTTCAATGCACCGAGATCGCGGCAATGACGGCGGAGAGGAGTTGGGCGGTATCGACGGGCTTGGTGATGTAACCGTTCATGCCGGCATCCAGGCAGGCTTCGCGGTCACCCTGCATCGCGTTTGCCGTGATGGCGATGATTGGAGGTTGGCGGATGCCCTCCATCTTACGAATGCGTATGGTTGCCTCGTACCCGTCCATGACCGGCATCTGGCAATCCATGAGCACAATATCGTAGGCCTTTCGGGCGATCATCGTGAGGGCGGTTTGGCCGTCGTTCGCGCAGTCGACATCCGCTCCAAGCCGGGCGACAAGCCTTTGAGTGACCATTTGATTGACCGGGTTATCTTCCGCTAGAAGGATGGAAACGCCTTCGAGTGGCTTAGTATCCAGGCTCGTATCGTTTTGAGCCAACTCCCTGCTGTTCCCTGGCAAGCGTCGAGGCAGGTCGCCTGCAATCTTTAACTCGAGTTCAAAGTGAAAGACGCTTCCGACTCCGGGAGAACTCTCGGCATGCATCAGGCCACCCATCAGTTCGACCAACTGCTTGGAGATGGAGAGACCAAGACCAGTGCCTCCGAACCGCCGGCTTGTGGAGCTGTCCGCTTGCGTAAAGCTCTCGAATATGACGGGCAGTCGGTCGGCGGAAATCCCGATCCCCGTGTCGCTGACCGAGATTTCGGCAGTGACCGAATCAGCACTGCGCAGTTCCGAGTGTAGTCTAACCTCGACCGCTCCCGATGCCGTGAACTTGATGGCGTTGCCGATGACGTTGTAAAGAACCTGACGGATTCGAGCCGAGTCGCCCATAAGCGCAGGCGGCTGGGGCGAACTGGTTTCGAAACTCAACCGAAGGCCCTTCTGCCTGGCGCTTGGCTCTAGAAGGAGACAAGTGTCTTCAACAACCTGTGTCAAGTCAAAGGGATAGCATTCGATCTCCAGCTTGCCTGCCTCTATTTTGGAGAGGTCGAGCACATCGTTTAGAATGGTTAGCAGGGCGGCGCCGGACGACTTGATCGTTTGAACGTACTCCTTCGCCTCCGCATCGAGGTTGCAGTGAAGCAGAAGGTCGGCAATCCCCAGGACGCCTCCGATGGGCGTTCGGATCTCGTGGCTCATGTTGGAAAGGAAGTTCGACTTGGCTTTGTTGGCGGTTTCGGCCGCTTCCTTGGCAGCCTGAAGACCCATATTCACTTGCTTGAGCAATTCGGCTTCTCGCTTCGACCACTCCGCCTGGTGCCGATATT
>JARLGV010000116.1 GCA_031292555.1 Fimbriimonas sp. | reverse complement strand
CAGCCCAGCGGCCCGAGCTTCGGCTCCAAGGACACCGGCGGCGTTATGAGACTCGACTTCGGTCGCAAGATCTCCATCACCCCGGAAGTCGGACCGGGAACCTACCAGAACGTAGGAACCATCACCGTCATCCGAAACTAATCAGCACCAACCCAGACCAACAGAAATCGCCGCCGGCAGAGCCGGCGGCGATTTCTCGATTTTGCGCCGGACGCATTGTGGAACGTCCTTTACTGGTTTGTCGGGCAAATGGACAGACCAGGACGAGATCCCTGGGCCTGTGCTCTGGCCGTCAGAGCTTGCGTGGTTTGGTAGGGCAATTTCCTCTCGTTTGCGAGACACAGATGGGATACGAACCTCGTCTTGTCCAATGTGAGGAGCGGCTTCAGCCACTCAAGGAGCAAGATGCGAAATAAGCAACGAACGGTTCGATGCCAGATATCGGGAAAGGACTTGCCGCTCGACGACGCGATTCCTGTCGATCTGATCAGAGACGCGTTGATTGAGACGCTGAGGGAAGCGAACCCCAACCTTGATGTGAAAGGCTACGTCAGCAAAGAGGCACTCAACCAAGCGCGAATCAAACACGCTCAGGAGATGGCTAAGCACGAGTTGGACGACCTCGTCGGTCTCAAGCAGGAGGTTGCGGAGAGCCTCATTCGGCAAGAAGCGATCACCAAGAACATCGACCGAGAATTCGACTCCAAGGCAACTCGGGGAGAGAAGATCGCTGACAAAGTCGCCGCGTTCGGAGGCAGCTGGACCTTCATCATCATCTTCGGCGTCATTCTGTTCACTTGGATGGGGGTGAACACGACCGTGATAATCTCCAAACCGTTCGATCCGTTCCCATACATCTTCTTGAACCTGGTGCTGTCCTGTTTGGCGGCTATCCAGGCGCCAGTCATCATGATGAGCCAGAACCGTCAGGAATCCAAGGACCGAATGCGCAGCGAGAACGACTTCAAAACCAACCTCAAGGCCGAACTCGAGATCCAGCACATCAACGAGAAAATCGACAAACTGATCAATGACCAGTGGAAGCATCTTCTGGAGATCCAAGAAATGCAGATGGAGATGATCGAGGAATTAACGAAGAGCAAAGGCCCCTAGCAAGCCGCCTCACGCGACGTCCAGCAGATGGGTTAATGAACATGTTCATTAACCCATCTGCCGTTTAGGGTAACGTCCGCTTCGATGGGCAAGAGACTGGTTGTTCAGAGCAACGGCGCGATCGAATGGCTTGAAGTTCCCGAGCGAAATCCCGGTCCCGGCGAAGCCCGGATCACACCCCTATTTGGCGTCGAAAAGCACGGCACGATGGCAGCTTTCGTTAAGGGGTACGGCAACGAGCGGGGGCGCTGGGACTCAGAGCATCGCATGCACCGGAGTGAGGGCACTCTCTGGCCCTATCCGGTTCCGCTGGGCAACATGCAGTTCGGCAAGACCGAGGCCGGAGAACGGGTTGCTTGGTGGGGCGCATTCGAGAGTGATCCGGTGATCTCGGATTCCTCGCTGATCCGAATGGGCGAAATTGGCTGGCGAGATGCTGCGATGCAGGATCCGGGCGAGTTCGCCTTGGGCGCGTTGCGGGACGCAAACGCTCGGATCGGAGACCGAATTGCGGTGTTCGGACTTGGGGCGATCGGCCTTGCGGCGGTGCAGTTGGCCGTCGCGTCGGGCGCCTCGCAGGTATTCGCGATCGATCCGATCGCTTCCCGGCGTGCGGTTGCCGAAAAGTATGGCGCTACTGCAGTGGATCCCGAAGGCATCGATGTTGGACTTGTCCTGCGCGAAGCAACCAGTATGACGGGTGTCGATGTCGTGATCGACTACTCAGGCGCATGGCGTGCGCTTCAATCCGGGCTTCGAGGTGTGGCTTACGGCGGGACAATCGCCTATGGCGCCTTTCCCGCGCCGTTTCCTGCCGGCCTGGACCTTGGTGGCGAGGCTCACATGAATCGAGGAAAGATCGTGTTCACTCGTTCCTGTTCGGAGCCCAATCCTGACTTTCCGCGTTGGGACGAGACGCGGGTCAAGAAGACGGTTTGGAGCTTGATCGAGAGAGGTTTGCTCCGGGGCGAAAGCATCGTGGATGAACCGGTCCCATTTGACGATCTCGATCGGGTCTATCCGGAGATCGCGAAGCATCCCGAGACTCATTTGAAGCTGGCGACCGTATATCCAACGTCTCCAAGATCATGACAGGGCAACAACTCCGCTCAATTGCTGGTACGGCCATCGTCGCGATCTTGGTCGCCTCCTCTGCATCGGCTCAGAACGGCACGTCGTCGGTCGTCTTCGACGTGCGAGCCTACGGCGCCAAGGGCGATGGTGTGGCTCTCGATAGTCCGGCCATCAATGAGGCGATCGACAAGGCTTCGGCGGCAGGCGGTGGCACCGTTTGGCTCCCGGCAGGCACGTATCGGTCTGTTTCGATCCACTTGAAGAGCAATACCGCCATCCACCTGGATGCAGGAGCGGTCCTGGTAGCCGCAGATCGTTCGGCGGACGCGAAGTATGACGTAGCCGAGCCGAGCCCAAGCACCCGGTTTCAAGACTTCGGCCACTCGCATTTCCACAATAGCCTGCTATGGGGCGAGCACCTTGAGAACGTCTCGATCGAAGGGCCAGGCCAGATCGTAGGCAAGGGTTTGGTCAACGACTTCACCAAACAAATGGACGATGGAAACAAGACGATTGCGCTGAGAGACTGCCGCCACGTCACGATAGAGGATGTCACGATCCGCCATGGCGGTTGGTTCGGGATCTTGGCGACCGGCGTCGATCATTTGAAAATCCGCGGACTCCTCATCGACACGAACCGGGACGGGATGGACATCGATTGCTGCCGCGATGTCCATGTGTCGGAATGCAGCGTGAATTCTCCCGGCGACGACGGCATATGCCTCAAGAGTTCCTACGCCCTGAACGAGGCGCGCGCTTGCGAAAACGTGACGATCACGAACTGCCACGTCAGCGGCTTTAAAGAAGGCACCCTGTGGGACGGTACGATGCTCCGCGAAGGAAGGCCTACAGGGCGTATCAAGTTCGGTACGGAGTCAAACGGCGGGTTCCGAAACATCGCTATCTCCAACTGCACATTCGATTACTGCGGCGGTTTTGCCTTGGAGTCGGTCGACGGCGCGCTGCTGGAAGACGTCACGATTTCAAATATCACGATGCGTGACATCGTCAACTCGCCGTTCTTCCTACGGCTTGGAAGGCGGATGCGCGGTCCCGCTGGCACGCCGGTCGGCAAACTACGCCGGGTATCGATCTCCAATGTCCGAGTGGTCGGTGCGCGCGAGGCGTCGACGATCGCCGGAATACCCGGCCACTCGATCGAGGACGTATCGTTCAGTCACATTCGAATCCAAAGCAAGGGGGGCGCGAAGGCAGAGCAGGCACTGCTTGTGCCAAAAGAGGATGAACGCGGCTATCCGGAACCCGGCGCGCTCGGGCCGATGCCGGCGAGTTGTTTCTTCGTTCGCCACGCGAAGAACGTCGAATTCGACGATATTCGGTCGGATATGGACAAGACCGATGGCCGACCGCCGTTTGTTCTCGATGATGTCACGGGGGCCGACTTCTTCAAAGTGAAGGCGGCCCGTCTGGATGGGTTGCCATTCGTCCGTGCGACCAACATCCGCGACCTGATCATTCGGGCGTCGGATGGAGTCCGGGATTTGGAGGCGAAATCTCTGGACAAAGGCCAATATCCGTAGACCACGTTCGATTAGCAGCCTCCAGATCGATGGGTGCCTCGTGGCGCTATGTCTGCTCACTTCTCGCCTAATCGCCAGTCCCGTCCATTGGACGCATGTCTTTTGACAATGAACGCGTTCATAATGCGACCATGCGAGTCATTTCGATCGCGATCCTTGCCACCTTTCTCACTGGAGTACTGCCGGCGTGGGGCAGCCGGAACTCGGACACGATCTGGATCGAGGCGGAGATGCCGACAACGGCGAACGTCAAATTCGGCTCTGGGGCTCCCGGTCGGCCCGAACTGCTTTCTGGGGGAAGCTGGCTAACGATCACTGGCGAGATTCCGGGGGAAGGAGCGAAACTCGGCTACTCCTTTGAGTCGGCAGAGGGGGAACGAGAGATTTGGCACCGGGTCGGATTCGAGGCCGCACGTTCGCCGTTCCGGTGGCGAGTCGACGGCGGTCCATGGAAGCTCGTCGAGCCCAAGACGCCGACGATTGATCTCGAGGAACTTGCCGACTGGAATGGTGTTGCCTGGATGGACATGGGTTCGGTGACCCTGACCGCCGGCAAGCACACGTTGGAGATCTTCATTCCGAAACCGGAGAAGGGGGACGTGCTCTATGGTTCCGATGCGTTCGCTCTCGTGTCGGCCGCTTTCCATCCGAACGGGAAGTGGCAGCCTGGGGAGGATGGTCGGACGGATCGGGATCGATTGGCGGAATCGCATGCCTTCGAAGTGCCGGAGGCTCAAGGACCGGATCGAAAGACGATTGTTCTCCGAGGAGATTGGGCAATCGGCCGGGACGACGAGATGGTCCCTGGCCCCGTAGCCTCGCCGATGAGCCAAATCGATCAGAATCCGGTCTGGAAGGCGATTCTGGTTCCGGGCGACAAGGCAGTGGTTCGTCCGGACATGGCGCTCGCCCACCGTGTGTGGTACCGAACGCAGCTCAACGTTCCACAAGGCGACAATGGGAAATCGTTCGTCTTGACCTTTCACCAAAACAGTCTGAATACGACGGTAGTCGTAAACGGCAAACTTTGCGGATTCAATAAGAACCCGTTCGTGCGCTGGAGTTGCGACATCACATCGGCGATGCACCCCGGCACGAATGACGTACGCGTCGGGATACGCGATGCATGGTACGGGTTCACCCAGGATCCCAATCATCCCGAGGCGATCCGTGAGATGTTCGCCTTTCCCGAATCTCGTAGTCGGATGGGCTTTCTTCACCTCGACTATCCGGTATGGGGCTGCTTCAAGTCCGGTCTGCTGGACACCCCAGAACTGACGGTCGGGGGAGCCGCATACGCCTCCGATGTATTCGTGATGCCAAGCGTTGCCAAGCATCGGTTGGGGGCTCAGGTTCGAGTGAAGAACGACGAATCGGCCAACGGTTCGTTTGCGGTTGTGGCCGAAGCTGTCGATCACGCCACGGGCAAAGTGGTTAAGGCTATCGACCGGCAGAATTGCGACATCAAGGCGGGCGAGGAGACATTGGTTCACCTTGATGGCGCCTGGTCCGATCCCCAACTGTGGTGGCCCGATCGTCCGACGATGTACGACCTACGCATTCGGACCGAGCGCGATGGCAAGGCGATCGATGTTTCGGACACCCCGTTTGGTTTTCGGGAATGGACGGTCGATGGTCCGCGTTACCTACTGAACGGGATCGTCTGGCACGGTTGGGCCGAACTCGTCCAAGGCAGTACACCGGCAGAGTTGTTGACTAACTACCGCAAGACCGGTCAGCGCTTCCTGCGCATCATGGGGCCAAGCCAGAACGATGGCGTCATCTGGCAGGGAATGCCGTATGATGCGGCCCTCGATTGGTGCGATCGGAACGGCATCACCGTTCGGCGGTGCGGTCCGCTGGACGGAGAAGCGATCGGCTACATGGCCATCGACGACAGGGGAGGCATCAACAAGCCGCTCCTAGCCAATGTACGCGACCAGATCGTGGCTCAGGTTCTCGGTGAACGTAACCACCCGAGCATCAATATGTGGTCGGTCGAGAACGAGTGGCTCTATATCAACTGCATCAACCTTTACGGCGGCCTGATGGACGACTTCGAATCCGATATGGCCCAAACGGTCTCGGCCGTGCGCACTGCCGACCCGACTCGGCTGGCAATGACGGACGGCGGCGGCGCCGGCAAAGCGGATGTTCTGCCCGTACATGCGGATCACTACGTTTACACGAACGAGCCGAACGACTACCCATATCTCGCCTATGGCCCCCAGGTCAACGGAGGCGGTCGAGGGCGATGGGTCTACGACGGCAAACGGCCCCGGTATTCGGGCGAGGACTACTTTGCCACCGGAATCAACCCTGCCGACTATGCGTGGATTCAGGGCGAGGAGGCCTTTAAGGGAAAGGCAGACGCGCACCTTGGGATGGCCCAGGTGCAACGCATGATCACCGAGGGACAGCGATGGGCAGGGACGTTCACTGCCTTCCATCTATGGATCGGAGACGAAGGGAGAGAATTCCACGACAAGTACGTGGCCAACGCCGAGCGGGCGATGTTCGTCCGCGAATACGATTGGTCGTTTGGAAGCGGAACGAGGGTGAAACGGACGTTCGGCGTTTTCAACGACTCTCACTCGTCGGAGCCCCTAACTGCGACTTGGACGTTAAGGGTGGGCGGCAGCGTTGTCGATAAGGGCCTCGTTGTCCTGAACGTCGGGCCCGGATCGAGTTCGAAGTTCGAACGCTCATTCAAGATGCCGTTCACGTCAACGCGTAAAGTCGGAGAACTCGATCTGGACCTTGTCGCCGGTGGGAAGACCGCGTTCCGTGACGCCAAGCCGCTCGTCGTCCTGCCCAGCCCGTCCTACCCGAAGGTCTCGCTCGCGCTGTTCGATCCGGGCGGTTCGGTCGCGAAGGTTCTCCGGGCCGCCGGTGTTGCTTTCCATCCGGTGCTTTCCCTGGATCGACTTCCGGCAGACGTACCGAATCTGCTTGTCGGGCCGGATGCGATCTCCGAACAGGAGAGCACGAATCCACGACTGGCGGCATTTGCGGCCGACGGTCACCGAGTCCTCGTGCTTGAGCAAACCCACCCGTTGCATTTTGGCGCCCTGCCAACTGAGATCTCGGTCGCCCAGGGTGGCGGAGCGTTTGGCTTTGCCGAAGATGCCACCCATCCTGCGCTGACCGGTCTTACGGACGCGGACCTTCGCGGTTGGGGTCAAAATGCCCGCCTTTACGAGCGTCCGTACTTGAAAGCCGCGCGCGGAATCAAATCGATCGTCGAGGTAGGCCCGAGGCTGGGCCAGACGGCGTTAGCGGAAGTGCCGGTCGGCAAGGGGTTGATCGTCGTGAGTCAACTCCAAGTGGCCCACAACCTAGGAAAAGTGGGTCCGGCGGACAGCCTGCTGGCGAATTTGATCGCGTACCTGGCGAACTACCATCGTGTCGAGAGGCCAGTAGTCTCGTCGGCATCCGATCGAAACCTGTCCGCGGCCATCGATGCTATAGGGATTCACCCAAGGCATGTTCCCGACGCGCTCTCGGCGTTACAGCCCGGCACGATCGCCATCGTGACCGCAAGCCCATTCAACCTACATGCGTTGGCCCAGAACTTGAACCAGGTCAAGGAGTTCACCGAGTCGGGAGGTTCGCTCATCCTGAACGGACTCACGCCAGAGGGGCTTGCCGATTACAACAGGATCGTCGGGGTCGACCATGCGATCCGTCCATTCCGACGCGAGAAGACAGCGGTGGCGACGCCTCGAGATCCGCTTGCCAACGGCTTGGCGACCGGCGACGTGGTGATGTACAGCGGGGAGAAGATGTTCGACTTCAACGACGATCATTTCGTCTCCAGCGACATCTTCAGCTATATTGTCGACACCGGCGACGTTGCCCCGTTCGCTCAATTGCCGAGTGACTACTTCTACAACACGGTGAACGGCTTCGTATCGAGCGACGGCTGGAAGTACATCTTCTCCTTTGAGTTGAAGCAGGGTCCGCCTGAGTACACGATGACCTTCCCCAAGTCGTTCACGTTCACGGGCATGACCTGGCAGGGCAACGGCTTTTACCACAAGGTGAAGCGAATCGGTCTGTCCTTCGACGGCGGGCCGGTCGTCGCATTCGACGTCCAGCCGAACATCGAGCCGCAAGACCTCGTGTTCAAGCCTGGCCAGACCGCCAAATCGATCCGGCTCTCGATCCTCGATTGGACCAAAGACCCAGGTGTAAACGAGGTGGTCGGCATCGACAATATCTGGCTAAGGGTCGCCCGACCCGCCGACTGGGACCGTAAAGTAAAGCCGCTTCTGAACATCGGCGGCATCGTAAGGTATCCGCGAGGCAAGGGGACGATCGTCCTTGTCAACCTGGCATTTCGAGATAGGGAGGATGTTCCGGACAACGCGGTTAAGAAGCAGTCGATTCTCGGAACGATCCTTCGTAACCTGGGTGCCCAGTTCTCGGGAGGAGCCCATACTATCGTTGCAGGCGCCAAGGACGTGGCATACACGACGGTCAGCCTGGCAGGCAAGGCGAACGGATACCGCAACGAGCGCGGTTGGTTCGGCGACTCGCACCATACGTTGGCGGATATGCCTTCCGGACGCCAAGTCTTCGGAAGCGTCCCGTTCGATGTGTACGATTTCCCAACCTCGCCGGTGCCGAACGCAGTGCTGCTAGGTGGACCGGGTGTACCCGGAAACTTGCCAGACAAGGTGAGCGGCATCCCGATCGGGACGAAGGCAAGCGCCCTCTTCTTCCTCCAGACCGCGCGCTTGGATCAGCGGCGCGACGATCGTGAAGTCAGAGAAGGAAAGCGGTACGAGATGGCGGATTACGTCATTCGCTACGCCGACGGCTCGACCGTCAAGGCGCCGATCGTGGCGGAAATCGGTGTCGAGGACTATCGCCAGAATGCGCCTCACGACCTTGCCGGGGCGCGGGCCGTGTGGTCCAGGAAGTACGGCGATACAGGCGAGGCGGCGACGGTCTACATGATGCAGTGGACGAATCCAAGGCCGGAAGTCGCTATCGAATCGATCGGGCTCGAATATGGACCAGACCGGCGCGGCGTGCCGGCTCTGCTTGCGATCACGGTTGCCAGATAGGATGAGATAGACTCAATCCGTGGTAACCGTGCTGCTCGCGGCGGTGACTCTGGGTCGGGTGATCTACCTGTCTCCGCAAGGGAACGATACGTCCAATGGCACGCGGTCGGCGCCGATGCGAAGTCTGACGGCAGCGGTCGACGCCTTGCGTGGAGTAGCTCAAGCGAGGATCGTACTGCTTGCCGGCGAGTATTTCCTAACTCAGACGGTTAGGGTCGCCAAGGAGAGCGAGGGCCTGACCATCGAAGGCACAGGCCGGGGCGCAACAACCTTGATCGGCGGTGTTCGCGTCATCAATTGGGCGCGGCAGGGCGACCTGTTTGTGGCGCCGGTGACGGACGAAGTAGCCAGGGATGGCGCTCGTATGCTCATGGTGAGCGGGAAGCTACGACCTCGTTCGCGCGTGCCGGCGACCGGCGAGTTCGAGCACGAGAGCGTATTCGACGTTCCGTGGATGAGTACGACCGGCGGTGGTTGGAAGCGGAAGCCCACGGACCTAGAACTGACGACCATGCGATTCAAGCCGGGCGACATCGGCGACTGGCTCGATCCCGCCAGCGCGGAGATCACCGTCTTTCATATGTGGGATGAATCGTGCGTCGGGGTCGGGTCAATCGACGTTGATCGGCACGAGCTTCGGTTTTCCAGCCCGACCGGCCACCCGCCTGGGGCGTTCGGGGTGAAGAAATATGTGGTGTGGAACACGCTGAAGGGCTTGACTGAGCCGGGCCAGTGGTTCCTGGACCGGAGGGCGAAGCGAGTCTACTACCGACCCATGCCTGGCGAGTCGCCAACAAATATCAATGCGTATCTGCCGCGAACCAACGTGCTGATCGAAGCGAAAGACGCTTCGAATTTGACGTTGCGGAACCTTAGGATTCGGGTTGGGAACGTCTCATTGAAGGCGGGAGGGTTCGGGGCTGGCGACTATGAGGGGGCGGTTACGGCTGTGAGCTGCCCGAAGCTGACGTGCGAACAATTGAATATCGGCGAGGTCGCGGGGAACGGCATGAAGCTCTGGAACTGCACCGACTCGGTCGTGTCACGCTGTGACGTCTCGGACACCGGTGCGTGCGGTATCCGGTCGGAAGGCGATCGATCGTTGGTGACAGACTGCACGATTCGTTTCGCAGGATGCCAGTATCCGAGCGCGATCGGGTTATGGGTCAGCGGCAAGGATGCGGTCACGGTACACAACTCGGTCACCGACACAAGCTATTCGGCGATCATCGGCGCGGGACCGGGGCAACTCATTGCCGACAACTACGTGGCGCGTGCAATGCTGAAGCTGCACGATGGCGCGGGGATCTACTTCGGCGGCACTGATCATGTGACCGTACGGCACAACCTGTTGGAGTCGATCGTGGACACCGGAGGCTATGGGGCTTCTGCCTACTATCTCGACGAACAGGCTCGCGACTGCACTGTCGAAGACAACGTCTCCATCGAAATCGTTCGTCCATCGCAGAACCACATGGCGACACGCAACACGATCAAGGACAACCTGTTCGTCGAGTCGGGCGATATGCGGATGGACTTTGCCCGGTGCAAGGATTATAGAATCACCGGGAACGTGATCGACTGCGGTGGAACCCTTCTGATGCGAGTTCCTCCTAACGGAGTCACCACGATTTCCGACAATGTCCTGGGTGCTCCATCGGGAGTCAAGTGGTCGACGTTGACCGACTACGCCGACACGACGAGTCACATGCTGACCGGCGCCGAAAACCAGTTCCACCGAGCAGGGATCAAACAACTCCGCCGTCGAGTCTGGCAAGCCGCGATTCCCGGTGGTCCGATACGCACCTGGGACATGAGCGAAGTCGGGCCGCGAGGCGCTACGCGCTAGCCCGAGTTCCGCAGTTTGCGGTTAAAACTGGTAGATTTTGAATCTAGCCCAGTCCTAAACCGGGTGTTTTGTGTCACTACAATTTGTGCTGTTCGGCGTTTGTGGGCAGGGTTAGTTTGAGTTTGTGGAGGAGTTG
>JARLGV010000115.1 GCA_031292555.1 Fimbriimonas sp. | reverse complement strand
TGGTGCAACGGCCGCTC
The DNA here is from genome assembly GCA_031292555.1 of Fimbriimonas sp. Lineage (GTDB taxonomy): Bacteria > Armatimonadota > Fimbriimonadia > Fimbriimonadales > Fimbriimonadaceae > Fimbriimonas. The sequence continues at coordinate 40,393 of JARLGV010000115.1, read as the reverse complement.
GCTGGACCGCAATCTCCCAACGCTGGCCGGGGAACTGCGAAAGGCGGGCTACTCGTCCAACTACATCGGCAAATGGCATCTTGCCCCGGATTCGGTGGCCGAAGGGGGCAGCATCGGGCCGGTGAAGTCGGACCGGCGCGGTGGCTTTTTGGACCTATGGGAGGGCTCAAATGTCCTCGAATTCACGAGCCATCCTTACGAAGGCTTGATCTACGACGGCGACGGCAAGGAGATCTCGTTCAAAGATCGCTATCGGGTCGACTTCCTAACCGACCGGGCTGAGCGGTTCCTGCGGCAGAAGCACGATCGGCCATTCTTCCTGTTTGTTTCGCAGCTTGAGCCTCACCAGCAAAACGACATGGGACGCATTATTGGTCCGAAGGGCTCGGCAGAGCGCTTTATCGACGCGTTCGTTCCGCCCGATCTCCGCACTTTTCCCGGCGACTGGCACCGGCAGCTGCCGGACTATTACGGGGCATGCGAGAGTAACGATGCGTCGGTCGGTCGCTTGCGGAAGGTTCTGGAAGAACAGGGCCTCGCCGATAACACGATCTTCGTATTCATGAGCGACCACGGCTGCCACTTCATGACTCGAAACTCAGAATATAAGCGCAGCACCCACAACAGTTCGCTTCGCGTGCCGCTGATCATCGAGGGGCCAGGATTCGATGGCGGCGGACCGGTGCAAGAGATCGTCGGTCTCATCGACATCGCGCCTACTCTGTTGGAGGCGGCCGGAGTGACGATTCCGTCATCGTGGAAGGGCAGCAGCATTTTCTCGCTGGCAAAGAGTGCGAAGGCCCGTGCCGCATGGCCGAATCGCCAACTGATCCAAATAAGCGAGTCCATGACGGCGAGGGCGATCCGGACCAAGGACTGGACATACTGCGTTGCCGAGCCCGGCGGCCACACCGAATCGGCAACCAGCCCCCACTATCAGGAATATCAATTTTATGATCAGCGAAATGATCCCTATGAGTTGGTGAACCTGGCTGGCAGGAAGGAGTATCGCCACATCGGGGCCGGGTTGCGAGAGGATCTCCTGAAGATGATTGCGGCAGCCGGCGAACCCGAGCCAACCATCGTTCCTGCCCCGCTATACCCTTAGCTCAGAAAGGCTACAAGATGTGCTGATGGGACGAAAACCGGGCCAGCCCTTAGGTAACGTTCAGAGACCCGCTGAGGCGGCGAGATGTCTGAAGGGACCCTTTGGTATTCGGATGCTGACTATCGTAGATGGCTATCCATCTTCGTTGTATTGACCGCGATTGCCTTGGCATCATTGGCCTTGTCGATATCAGACGCCGATGTGCATCCAGTCGCGTTTGCCTACGGGGTGTCTTGGTTCATCACTCTTGTCGCCTCCGCATCGACCCAGCAGATTCGGACCCGTCCAGATAGTCGAGACATTCGTCTTGCTCGTTTCGAAAGAGGTGGACGGATATACGTATGGCTGGGGGTTGGGATTCTGAAGTGGATTCTGGTCCACAGCCCGATCGGTTGGTTGAACGCAAACATCAGGCTCCGCAGTGTTCGTTCAGGCTTGGATCAGCTTCTTGCCGAAGTACGTTACGCCCAGGCTGCGCATTTCTTGGGTGGTTCGATCACGCTCTTGGTCGGGATCGAGCGATGCGTTGCCGGCCATCGTGGGGTGGGATTTTCCTTTGTCGTATTCGCCGTATTGATTCACGCCTACCCCGTCATGCTCATGCGCTTCCATTTGGCACGACTGACCGAGATCCGTCGGCGTGGAAGGCTTACAAACTCGATGATCCGACCTCCAGAATCTGAATAGGCATCTGGCAGAATGGCCCATCGTTCTCAGTAACTTGACGGTCAGATTACGGCTAATCGTATACTAGACCTAATGCTATCAAGAGGCGAATCCCTGGGACCGATCGAACTGCTATACGACCTTCGACAGACCTTCGATGCCATCGCGGCGACCTACGGTTCCGACCGTGCCATGGTGGCAGAGGCCGTGGCGAATCCGGTGCTCTGCATCAATCGCCTTCGCGAGATCTTGCCGCCGCCTGGCGGTAGGCCGTATGGTCGACGCCCACTGTATGTGACGCCTGACATGGAGGTCATAATCATGAACTGGGCCATCGGTGGCGTATGCCTTCCGCACGATCACGGCGAATCAGAAGGATGGGTGAAGGTGCTGTGTGGGGTTTCGACCCATCGCGTCTTCTCGGAGGACCGATCCCGGCCGGTCGTCACCGAAACTCAGGAGATTGGGGACGCCGTGTTCTATGCGAAGCCAGGATTGATCCACTCGATGGCCAACGAGACGTCCGGTCCACTCGTTACCCTCCACTTCTACTTCCCGCCAATCCACGCAATGGAGGTCTTCGACACCGAGGAATCGCGTGCCGCCATCGTCGCTGATGACTGTGGGGCCTGGTGGCCCGAATCGGACGAGCAAATCGTGCGGGTTCGTGCTCTTGAGGAGTAGTTGTTTGGCAAGGGCTCCAGGTTGAGCTCCTCGTGTAGGCTCCGATCTAGTCAAGTTTCAGCTTCGACGACCAATAAGCGAACTCGGCGGCGAGGCCATAGGCGGCGAGCTCGGATAGTCCTGTGCGGATGCGCTCGAATGCCGCTCTCGCGGTCTGAAGCTGATCTCGGGGCGGACCCGAGTAATCGCGATTCGTGCCGGTGAGCCACCGTTGAACCTGTTCGGATGGCGCCAAGCGATCTTCGCATCTGTCAGCGAACTCCAGGGTCGCGATCAGTGAATCCCAACGCGGCAACAGCTCGAATGCCAGGTAAACAGCCTTTCGCTTCTTGGGATGGACGGCCCCTGCCATGATCCCTTCGATTGCATCGCGGGACACTCGGTAAGCAAATCCGTGCAACACCCTGACTGCGGCCACCACGATGCGGGGTCTTTCGTCGTTTAGGCAATTGGCGATCGCCGCACTATATTGCCGTGCGTCCCGGCTTCCGAATGCTCGGATTGTCGCTAACCTCACCTTTGCAGAGGGACTCGAAAGGAACGGGATGAGTTCTTCGAGTTGGGCGTCAGGCGCGACCTCGCCAAAGCCCGTAACGGCCGTCTCATCTGGAAATCGGTCGCGATAGTAAGCAACGAAATCATAGGGTCCAATGCGTTCCAAGCCCGTTCTGGCCGCCGTCCGGACACGCCAGATCCGATCGCTTGCCATTGCGGCCAAGTTCTCGACGAGTCCTAGATCGGCAGAGATCTCCGCTGCGGCCAGTCGTGCTGCCTTTGCAGAACTGCCGAGGAGCACACCTAGCAAATCATGGCGATCGCTCGTGGCTAGACGGGACGTCGCTTGTACAGTGCGCTGGGCCACACGATGATCCCGATGTAGGAGTCCGCGCCGGACGACGTCCACCGAATTCTCGTCGGGCCCCAAGATGTTTCTGTCCAGCAGGAACAAAATGGTAGGTATCGGCAAGCTCCAGCGGACATTCTTCAGGACGCCGGGACGTTCCTGGATCAACTGAAGAAGAAGGCATCCTTCCGGCGAATCGAGTCGGTCATACCTGGCGAGAACACGAAGAACTCGGATGCATACCGCGAGTGTCGAGTCGTCGACTAACGGGAGGCTACGCAAGGCCGTCTTCGACGCATATTCGGAAACCGGTCGAACCCAATCGCAAGTCCTCAGGAGGAGATAGGGAAGGCTCTGACCACCGATCCTTGCTAGATTCTCAACGGCGGCCTGACGGACATAACCGCTCCCGGAATAGGAGAAGAGGATCGCAAGTTCCAACGAGGTGGGGTGCCTTGCGAGCAATGAGATTGCCTTCGAATCAGGAAGTATGATGCGCCGAGAGATCTCGTTAACACGAATAACATCTAGGAGTAAGTCGCATTCAGTCGTCAATCGGCCTAGTTCGGCAAGGTCGAGTGAGGTCACCTTCGAGAAGTGCCATTTGTCCCATTGGGACCACCAAATTCGCATCGCCCATTTCGAGGCCGACGTGAACTGGGTCGCACTTCGCGGTTCCATCGGCAGAGGTTACCTGCGCATCGTCAGTGTGTAGTGTTTGTCAAACGCAAGTAATCGCAAGCGATCGATGTCTAATATGCAATTAGGAGTGCGCCGGCACAAGATCATCATGACTCTCTTGTACCTACTCAGGCTTCCTTGTTGGGCCTCGTCTGAATCCGAAAACCTGAGTAACGACACAAGGGACTGAAGGACCCAAGCATATGCTCGGGTCCTTCCTGGTTTCCACCATGTGCGTTGCGTTGATCCGTTGTTACGTCAGCTCTTCTTGAAGTTTGCCACTAGCTTTCGGCTCTTTGAAGCCGAGAATGAGTACGAGGTCGCGGCACTAACGATGGTCTTGCCGTCGCTCCAGCTAATGAACGTGTATTTGGCCTTGGGCGTCGCCTGCAAAGTGACGTTGTCGCCGACCTTGTAGTTTCCGCCACCCGTAACTGTTCCGCCTGCAGAGGGAGAGGCACTCGTCGAGATGACGACGTACTTTCCAAAGTTAGCGACGAGCTTCCGACTTGTCGTTGCAGAGAAGGTGTAGCTCGCGGACGTGCTAACCGATGTGCCGTTCTCAGCCCAGTTGATGAAGTAGTAACCGGTGTTCGCGGTCGCCTTCGCGGTGACGCTATCTCCGATCTTGAACGTTCCGCCACCCTTGGTAGTGCCTCCACCTGCAGAGCTGGTACTCGTAGAGATCGTGCAGTACTTCCCAAAATTAGCAGTCAGGCTCCGGTTCGAGGAGACGGTGAACTTATAACTTGCCGTAGTGCCGACGACAGTAGTGCCCTCCGTCCAGTTGGCGAAGTAGTAACCCGATTTTGCTGTCGCCTTCACTGTGGCGCTCGCTCCAACCTTGTAAGTGCCCGCGCCACTAACCGTTCCGCCGTTGGTCGGCTGGGCGGTCGCGCTGATCTGGCAAGATGTCGAGAAGTTTGCGACGAGAGTTCGTTTTGCGGTTGCAGTAAACACATAACTTGGCAATGTACTGACGATCGCCGTGCCCTCCGTCCAGTTGATGAACGCGTAGCCGGGTTTCGACATTGCCTGCAAGGTCACGGTATCCCCGTTCTTGAACGATGTGCCACCGCCCGTGACCGTGCCTCCTGTCGAGGGCGAAGCGGTTGCTCCCACGATCAAATATGTGGCGAAGTTGGCGACTAACGCGCGATTCCCACCTAGAGTGAACGAATAGCTTGGAGTTGTGCTCACAACAGTGGTGCCTTCAGCCCAGTCGATGAAATAGTAAGCAGCCAAAGCCGTAGCTGAGACAGTGATATTCGCACCGGAGTTAAATGTTCCACCACCGGTAACGGTTCCATCGGCCGACGGGCTTGCGCTGACGGAGACAGAATAGGTGGCAGGCGCCCCACCGGCGATGTTCACCGTATAGGACTTGGTTACGTCCGCTCCGCTAAGGTCGGTTGCCTCAACGACAAACGTAAAGGATCCGCCTGCGGTTGGGGTCCCCGAGAGGACTCCGCTAACAGGATCCAGGGTCAAACCGGGTGGAACGGCGCCGGACTTGATGCTCCCTATGAAGGCGGTTGTGCCTCCGACGATGACGGTTCGGTTGGGATACTTGACGTTCACGTCGCCGTCCTGAACATGGTCGACCAACCCGAGGTTGGGGGCTACGTCAAATCCTGACATTTGGGTGCCGAAGAAGTCTCCAACAACGACGACTGTCGACATGTCGACGGTGACGGTAACCCACTCGCCTGTGTTTGGATCGTAATGGTCGGCGTAGGTGACAGTGCCGACGCCGTGGATGCCGTCGGGGCCGACGGTGTCGCCCATTGCCTCTCCCGTTTCGGCATCGATTGGTCCCACGTATTTGTAGAATTCATATCGGCGCGTGATGACTTCGTTGCCATTGGGAAGGTCTTCCGCAGCGCCCTGGAGCTTGCCGTTCTTTCCCCCGTTCGCGTTAGCGAATTCGGTTTGCATGACGCGCCATTCGACTTCGACTTCCGACGGCTCGCCGTTTGCCCAAGGCTGGGGCTTGCCAGGATCGTCGCCGACGAGCGAGTTCAGAGGAACTTTGTTGGCGTTGTGCGTCGATGTCTTGATCTCCTTGACCCATGACGCGGCGCCGAACTGAAACGCCGGCTGCACCGGTGGGGGAGGGGGCACGATTTCTGCCTGAACGTTGCCAGCTACGCCCCCTGCTGGAGGATTGTAGGTGTACGACGGAGTCGAAATGTAAACAGGAGGTCCGTGCTTTAGGTTTCCAGCGCCGTCATCGATGAGCCAGTTGTATTTGACGGCTACCGGCACGCCGATGAAGCCGACGCCAAAATGCTCGCCTCCGAAGTTGACGGCAGGGTTGGTGAATTGGTGACCCATGGTTGGGCTGATTGGCCCCGAAGGCACAGCCGTGTAGGCTGTCCACGCTCCATTCGCATTCTTTGCGCTTGCATAGCGGACGAACACCTTCGGATGCTGTGGATCGGTCAGATCCTCAGTAATCTTTGGTACACCATAGTGGTTGTAGTCGTATGTATACGTGATATCGGTTGTTCGCCCGTAGTCCAACTCGATTTCGAAGCCATGCGTTTCAACGCCCGTATCGTTCACACAGTCGAAGTTGTTCTGGCTCCCATAAGCTTGGCTCGCGGCTGCTGGAGTTGTTGCGCCGAGCAGCATCACACATGAAAGGAAGACGGTTGTCATCATGCCAACCATTCCCGTGTTTTTGAGGCGGGTACGGAATCGGCAATGCTTTTGACTAACCACGGCGAGAGAATCGGCTCTCTGCTTGCTAAACACTGAATCGCTCCTTTGAACCTCTTTCGATCTGAAGTTCGTTGGGAACTATACGGTGATTTATCGTTGAACCCACATTTAAACATTCCGTGATATCACACGTATCTGTAGATGCGTTATTATGCGGAAGAACTTAAGTTGCATTGTGCGATAGATGAAGGCCGGTACTCTCGATGTAGCCACTCGCCGAAGTGTGTCTCGACGCTTTGAGCAACACATTGGTCTCAAGATGAGCTAGTAAATCCAGCAGATTTTGCCGGCTTCTATGGGGCCAGATCAGTTGTTTCCGCTTGCTCCACGTTCCTCAGATGTACGGACTCCAGGTCCAGCCTTTGAGAAGCACTTCTTGGGCGTCATTCGATGAATGCGCTTTGCGGATGGCTCGCCTCGAGCGAGCCGTGCGCATTCATGATCCCTTAATGGGTACTCAATAGCGGAAACTTATCCGGCGACAAGGGCGAATGCAGTAGTAAATAGTAAGGACTGTTGGCGAACCCGAGCATGCTTGAGATGTCCAAGTGCGAATTTGGCGATTCTCAGTTTTGGGTAGTTGGGCCCAGAACCGGTTCAGCAACCGGTGCTCTCCCTTTTTCCGTGATGTGTCGATTTGGAGGTGGTATCTGCCTTCAAATTCGATATGGCCAGCAGTCGAAGAGCCGGGTTGGTGCGCTTCCGCCCAAAAGAGCACCCTGATGCCAGCGTATGTGCGCTACGGATTTGCTTTCGGAAAGGTGACCTCGAGGCGAATTGTTACGTCGTCACCTTCATCGAGTTTCAGCGGCTTGCGAACGGCCGTCTTGATCGGCACGACGAATCGGCCGTCTTTGGGGAAGAGGGCGGTCGTCCATTCGATGTCGCCGATCCGGGCGGTGACCGGGATCATCCCCCAACCGTAGGTAGCAGAGCGCTGGATGGCCTTCAACTCGGCCGAATCGCGCTCCGGAGCGGTGACGAAATAGAAGGGCGCCGGTCCCCGCCAGTACCACAGCGAACCCTCGAATTCAACGGTCATTAGGTCATTCTAGCGGCAGGACGGCTGATGGCGGCGGCGATGCGGAGAATGGGTAGAGAAGGAGATTCACTCGCGGATTCCATCTTAGCGATAGAGTGTCTCTTCGGGTTGGGGGACATCTATAGTCTGGGGAACCCTCTGCGGGATTGCGCTTTGAGGGTTATGGCAGTGAGGATTGTCCCTCGGCGAGAACCAGCCCAGTTGACAGGGCCATGGCTTCTGATCCAATCTCTGCCATGACTTACGATGATGTGATGGCTCGACTGGAGGCGCTTGGCGATCCCAAGGTTCGCAAGCTGAACGCCCGGAACGGGGCCGGCGAGAACCAGTTCGGCGTCAAGCTTGGTGAGATTCGCACATTGGGCAAGGAGATTAAGGCGAATCCGGAATTGGCCGCCCAGCTCTGGAACAGCGGCAACCAGGACGCGATGCTCCTGGCGACTCTGTTGATGAAGCCGGCGCTTTTGTCCTTGGCCGATCTCGATCGAATGGTCGGTGGAGTCACATCGCCGCAAGTCGCGGACTGGCTCGCCACCCAAGTGGTCAAGCTGCACCCGGAGAAGGAGGCAAGGCGTGAGACTTGGATGAACTCGCCGCATGCCTTCACCGCCAGAATGGGCTGGAGTCTCATGACGGAGCGAGTCCTTAAGAACCCGAATGGCCTGGACATTGGGGGCATTCTCGACCGAATCGAACGGGAGATGGGAAGCGCGCCCGAAGTTACGCAGTGGACGATGAACTTCTGCCTTGCCGAGATCGGGATCGAGTTTCCCGAACACCGCGCCCGCGCCATTGCGATCGGCGAGAAGATCGGCGCATTCCGAGACTATCCGACCTCGAAAGGCTGCACTTCCCCCTTCGCCCCGATCTGGATCGCCGAATTGGCGAGTCGCAAAGGCACCTAGTCTGATCGGCAAAGTTGACGACCGAGCGTGCGTAGTGGTGAGAGACCGTTTCCGATTAAGGCGCGGGACCTAGGAATTTGTCGCGCGACAATTGCCGAGCCAACGGACGATACTGCTCCTTCTTCCAACCTGCCTCCGGGACCCTCGGCTGTGGCAAAATGAACAGCAAACGGCTACGTCCGATTCTTGTGGAACGAAGCCCGTGTTTCGCATGTCTCGGTTTGGGGGAGCGCCCCCATGTACCGAATCAACTTCAACACTCAAGCGACTCAAATGAAGGAGAATGCCTTGTCAAACGATAACAAATGCCCAGTAACGGGCGAAGTTCTGAGTCACACCCTGGCGGGGGCTCACTCGAATGCAGATTGGTGGCCCAACCAGCTCAAACTGAAGATCCTGAACCAGCATTGCCCGCTCTCCAATCCGATGGGCGAAGCGTTCAACTACGCCAAGGAGTTTAAGAGCCTCGACCTGAATGCGGTCATCGAGGACCTCAACGCCTTGATGACCGATTCTCAGGATTGGTGGCCGGCCGATTACGGCCACTACGGCCCGCTCTTCATTCGAATGGCTTGGCACAGCGCGGGAACCTACCGAATTGCAGACGGACGCGGCGGCGCCGGTTCCGGCACCCAGCGGTTCGCGCCCCTTAATAGCTGGCCTGACAACGTGAGCCTGGACAAGGCCCGCCGGCTGCTCTGGCCGATCAAGCAGAAGTACGGACGGAGAATCTCGTGGGCCGACTTGATGATCCTCGCCGGCAATGTCGCTCTGGATTCGATGGGCTTCAAGACGTTCGGTTTCGCAGGAGGCCGCGAAGACGTTTGGGAACCGGAAGAGGACATCTATTGGGGTCCAGAAGGCAAGTGGCTGGCCGATGAGCGCTATTCCGGCGAACGCGAGCTCGAGAACCCGCTCGGCGCGGTCCAGATGGGCCTCATCTACGTGAATCCCGAAGGCCCCAACGGCACTCCGGACCCGATCGCGGCGGCGCGGGATATTCGAGAGACTTTCGCCCGTATGGCGATGAACGACGAAGAGACGGTCGCGCTCATCGCAGGCGGTCACACGTTCGGCAAGGCCCACGGCGCCGCCGACCCGAACAAGTACGTCGGCCCCGAACCCGAGGGCGCCGATGTCTCCGAGCAGGGCTTCGGCTGGTCGAACTCCTTCGGTACCGGAAAGGGCGCCGACACGATCACGAGCGGCTTGGAAGGCGCATGGACGACTAACCCGATCAAGTGGGACAGCAACTATCTGGAGAACCTCTACGGCTACGAGTGGGTACTTACAAAGAGCCCGGCAGGGGCCAACCAGTGGATTCCCAAGGAAGCATCGGCCGACGGCACTGTGCCAGACGCTCACGATCCGACCAAGCGGCACGCCCCAATTATGTTCACGACCGACCTTTCGCTGAGAATGGATCCGATCTACGACAAGATCTCAAGGCGCTTCCTGGCCAACCCTCAGGAGTACGCCGACGCCTTTGCCAAGGCCTGGTACAAACTCACCCATCGCGACATGGGTCCCATCTCGCGATGCCTCGGGCCGCTCGTTCCGGAGCCGCAACTGTGGCAGGACCCGATTCCCCCCGTCGATCACGAACTGATCGGCCGGGCCGAAATCGCAAGTCTGAAGGCGAAGATCCTCGCTTCCGGCCTGTCCGTTTCCCAACTGGTGGCAACTGCGTGGGCGTCCGCATCGACCTTCCGGGGCAGCGACAAGCGTGGTGGCGCCAACGGTGCACGCATTCGTCTCGAACCGCAGAAGAACTGGGCAGCAAACGAGCCGGTCCAGCTTGCGAACGTGCTTTCTAAGCTCGAAGCGATCCAATCTGAGTTCAACGGGTCTCAGGTCGGCGGGAAGAAGGTCTCGCTCGCCGATCTGATCGTGTTGGGCGGCGGCGCCGCCATCGAAGAAGCGGCCAAGAAGGCGGGCCAAGCGGTGACGGTTCCGTTCGCGCCCGGACGCATGGACGCGCAGCAGGAGCAGACCGACGTGGAGTCGTTCGCCGTTCTTGAGCCGGTCGCCGACGGGTTCCGCAACTTCGCAAGCAAGGGGCACGCCAGTGTTGCAGCCGAACTGCTGCTGGATCGGGCGAACCTTCTGACGCTGACCGCGCCCGAAATGACGGTGCTAATCGGCGGGCTTCGATCTCTCGGCGCGAACGTCGGCCAATCTGCCAACGGCGTCTTCACGAAGCGGCCAGGGATCCTGTCCAACGACTTCTTCGTGTACCTCCTCGACATGAGCACGAAGTGGACGGTCTCCGCGACCGACGAAGGAGTTCTCGAAGGCCGAGATCGCGCGACCGGAGATCTGAAGTGGACGGGAACCGTCGTCGACCTCGTCTTCGGCTCCAACGCTCAGCTTCGAGCCATCTCCGAGGTCTACGGAAGCTGCGACGCCCAAGCGACGTTCGTGAATGACTTCGTGGCCGCGTGGACCAAGGTCATGAACCTCGATCGATTCGACCTCGCGTAGTCTCCTCAAGGCGCCCCGGACCCTCCCGGGGCGTCTTGTCTTCGATTTCAGGTTGGGCCTGCTTCTGGCAGTTGCGGAGCCTCCTCGGTAATATGAACCGATGCTTTGCACCCTCGCGGCCTTGACTCTTCTGGCAGTGGGAAACCCCTCCGAGTCGAATGCTTCATTCAAGGTCGTCGACCTTCGTTGTGAACACCTCATCGATCCTGCCTGCATCGATGTGGTCAAGCCTCGGCTGAGTTGGCGAACGGAAGCGGCGAGCCCGGACTGGCGACAATCGGGTTACCGCATCATCGTTTCCAGCAGCGAAGCCGAACTGAAGAAGGACGTGGGCGATCTTTGGGACTCCGGCAAGATCGAATCGTCCGAATCGGTCGAGCTTGCCTATGGCGGCAAACCTCTCACTTCGAACGAGGCGTGCTTCTGGAAGGTTCAGGAATGGGACTCAGCCGGGCATCTCTCGTTGTGGAGTCGGGCCGGCAAGTGGGAGATGGGCTTCCTCTCGCCCGAAGACTGGGGCCCGTCTCTATGGATCGGCAACGGACAAGCCGGGCCGGCTCCATTTCTGAGGCGTGACTTCACGTTGCGTGGTGCCGTCAAGCGGGCTCGGCTCTTTGCTGCCGGCCTCGGATACGAAGAACTCCATCTCAATGGTCGGGTGGTTGCGCATAGCGGCTCGTTGCCGGTCGAGCGAGATCCGGGCTATACCAACTTCGACAAGCGGGATCTCTATGTTGGCTACGACGTCGCCGGATACCTCAAGCCAGGCAAGAACTGCTTGGGTGCGATCCTCGGCACCGGTTGGTACGACGTCCACGACGTCGCAACCTGGCACTTCGAAAGAGCCTCGTGGCGGGGCCGGCCGCGAGCACGCATCCTCCTCTCGATCGAGTACCGAGACGGTTCCCTGGAGGAGGTAGTCAGCGATTCGAGTTGGAAGACGTCGACCGGTCCGATTCTGACCGACGGCATCTACACCGGCGAGACCTACGATGCCCGTAAGGAGTTGACCGGCTGGGATAGGCAGGGCTACGACGATTCGCACTGGACGACCGCTGCCGTCATGGATTCACCGAAAGGCAAACTTGTGGCCTGCTCTTGCCCTCCGATCGTGATCGGGGAGACGATCAAACCAGTCGCCATCGTCGAGCCCAAACCCGGCGCTTTCATCGTGGACTTCGGCCAGAACTTTTCGGGCCACTCCCAGATCAAGGTTACGGGGCCAGCCGGAACCACGATTCGGATGCGCTATAGCGAGCGAGTGGGGAAGGACGGCATGATCGAGCGCTCTCAGATCGAGACGTTCATGGACAAAACCACCCCGCCCCAACCGTTCCAGACCGACACCTACATCTGCCGGGGTCAAGGTTCGGAAACCTGGGAGCAGCGGTTCTCCTATAGTGGCTTCCGCTACATGGAAGTCACCGGCTTCCCGGGTACGCCGACCCTCGACAACTTTCGCGGACGGTTCGCCCACACCGACCTGAAGGCGGCCGGTTCATTCGCGTGTTCGAACGACTTGCTCAACAAGATCCAGCATGCGACGCGATATTCGTACCTGAGCAACGCCCAGAGCATCTTTACTGACTGTCCTCAGCGCGAGAAGAACGGCTGGACGGGAGACGCCCATCTCGCCGCCGAGGCGGGCCTTATGAACTTCGACTCGATCAGCCTCTATGAGAAGTGGCTGGACGACCTCGCCGACGAGCAGTTCAACGACGGTAGAAACAGCATCATCGTGCCGACGTGGAGTTGGGGGGCGGGAGGTTCTCACCCCGCTTGGGATAGTGCCTATCCAATAATCGTCAACGACCTATACCACTACTCGAATGACCGGGCGATTGTGGAGAAGCATTACGATCGTCTGAAACGGTACGTCGACGGCCTCGCCGCCCAAACCAAGGACGGCGTCATCCCGTTCGACAGCCTGGGCGATTGGGTGCCTTGGTCGACGGAGACCTCGAGTCAGTTGACGTCCACTGCGTTCCTGTATCTGGATGCTTCGATCGTCGCCTCGTTCGCACGAATCCAGGATAGAGCGGAGGACATCGAGAGGTACACGAGATTGGCCGAACGGACTCAGAAGGTGTTCAACGACGTGTATTTCGATCCGGCGAAGGGCGTCTACGCCAATGGCAGCCAGGCCGCCCTATCCACCGCTCTCTACTTCGGTCTCGTGCCCGAAGATCGGAAGCCGCTCATCTTCCAGGCGCTCGTCGCGGATGTCGAACGCCAAGGCCATATCGACTCCGGGATCATCGGCGCCAAGAACGTCCTCCGCGTCCTGTCGGAAGGCGGAAGGACCGACCTCGCCTACAAACTCGTTGCCCGGAAGGAGATTCCGGGCTGGGGTTACTGGATGGAACAGGGCGCCACAACGCTATGGGAGGATTGGAAAGGAGAGTCGTCGCTTAATCACATCATGTTCGGCGACGTCAGCAACTGGTTCATCCAGTGGATAGCCGGCATCGGCCTCGACCCTCAATCCCCCGGATTCAGGCATATCGTCATCCACCCCCAACCGGTCGGCGATCTCACCTGGGCCAAAGCCACCCATGCCTCGCCAGACGGACTCATCGAGTCGAGTTGGAGGAGGGAAGGCAACCGCTTCAAGCTCTCGGTCACAATTCCTCCCAACTGCACAGCCACAATTATCTTGCCCGGTAGCCACTATGCTGGCGTTGAAATCGGTTCTGGTAAGCGAGATTTCGATGTGCCAATGAAGTGACGTATGCTGGACACGCTTCAGCTGTACATCGACTGGATGCTCTACCTCGGCATGGGGATTGTCGCCCTGTCAGGAATCGTGTACTCGTTAACGCGTTCTGGGGCAAAGGCAGGGAAGCGAGCCTTCGGGAACATACTTCAGTTGTTCATCGATCTCTCCCTGGTCGTGGCGACCTTGCACAAGCAGATCATGAAGAACCGAGTGGTCCTGGCATCGATCGGCGTATGCCTTTTGTGGCGCTTAGCCAAGGGTGCCCAGGCGATCTACCTCGAGGCAATACACCGAATCGAGTACAAAGAACCGCTATTCGGCGGCTGGCCATTTCGAAACCTGAAGCGAACGGCGCGGATGGTCAGGAAATGAAACTCGGAGAGTTTCAAACCAGATCTTGGCTTGGGACGGTCCCATTTCGATGCGCACAAAGCCGTTGACGTAACTGCTTGATCTCGGAATAGGTCTGTGCAACAGTCGACCTGGCGTGGGTTTTGGCGGCCCTCTGCGGCACTCTCGGGTGAGCTAATCGATGAGGCGTAGGCAGCCAAGCGAGTTCATGTTGGCAAAATCACATATAGCGCGTGCTATATGTGTAAAGCTCGTGTATAATTAGTCTATGGCTGAGGCTAGATGGGAGGCGGTGGCGGATTCGATTCGTAAGGAGATCGAGGCCGGCGTGTTGAAAGAAGGCGAGAAACTCCCGTCGGACGAGGAACTCTCGAAGATATGGGGAGTCAGCCGCGCCACGTCTCACCGTGCGCTTCATGAGCTGCAGCGTCAGGGGTATGTCACCCGTCAACGCCGGTGGGGAACGGTTGTGGCAAGCCGGCAGACGTCCTTCAAGGGCGTCGTCGGACTGATTTTTGACCAACTGGCTCCAGCGGCTGGATTCCCCCAGCCCGAGTTGCTGCATGGCCTTCAGGAAGGAGTTGGGCCCGAGACGAACCTTCTTCTTTGCGATTCCAATCTCGATGTTGCCCGAGAAGCCGATTTTGTCCGCAAGATGATGCACGAGTCGGACGGAGTCATCTGCTTTCCCATGGCCGGTAACCCGGTAAGCAAGTCGGCTTTCCAGGAGTTCCTAGATTCTGGTAAGCCACTCGTGTTTCTAGATCGCCGACCTTCGGGCATCGAGGCCAGCCTTGTGGAGAACGATCGGGCCGGCGCGACTGCCCTCGCGATGGACACGCTGATCCAACAGGGGCACAAACATATCGCTTACCTCGGTTTCTATAAGCCGAACGTGTCGGCTGCCATGGAGTCACTCGAAGCGTATCGCTCGAGTCTTCGAGTTGCCGGTATGCAGGTCGAAGGGCTTTACGAAAGGCACTTCCCACCGGAACTTGAGTTTGCCGAGTACCGGCTCTTCATGGAGTCGGTTCGCGATGCGGTTTTCACACTGGCGAATCAGGCGCTTCCCGCCACCGCCCTTCTCTGTGCCCAAGACATGATCGCCGCCGGCGTTCTGGATGCCTGCGAACAACTCGAGATCGGCATCCCCGGCCAACTGGAAGTTGCTACGTTCAACGATTGGCCGGCGATGATGCTTCGCAGTTCATCGAAGATCCACCGAATCACTTCTCGACACTTTGACATTGGACTAGCCGCCGGACGGCGGTTCCGCGATCTTGCTGCAGGCCTATCGTCGGAGTCCCGTGACATTCGCATTCCTGCGAACTTCTTCATTGCCGACTACGCTACTCATCGCGTGGAAAGCCCTGTCAGCAATCCATAAAACCAACGGAGGTTTTGTCAGATGCAAAACTGCTCTCGCAAAGCATTCACCCTTATCGAGCTCCTTGTTGTCATTGCGATCATCGCTATTCTGGCGGCGATCCTATTCCCTGTCTTTGCCCAAGCCAAGGCGGCCGCCAAGCGAACCGCCGATCTCAGCAATATTAAGGAAATCACGCTGGGCTTCATCATGTACACCGGCGACAATGACGATTACGGTCCGCTAGTTCGCCAAGAAGTGGCCGGCACCGGCGGCGTCGGTTCGGATGCCCAGGGCGTGATCTGGAAGGACAGCGTCCTTCCGTACATCAAGAACGGCGGTCGCAACAACGTCAACAACTCGGCGACCGGCTACAACACGACTGCCGGTTCCGCTTCCGTCTATATGAATCCGTTGCATCCGAGTCCCTGGTCGAATGCCGGTTGGTTCGGCGGAACAGTGCCGATGGCAGGAGACGAGACGGGTCGTTACCCCAGAAGCTACGTCGTCAACCGCGGCGCCGGCCTGAATGAGCACGGCTGGACGAACACGGATTCCAGTTCGTCGGACAATTCTCAAACGGCGGACTGCTGGTGGAAGAACTCGTACGTCAGCGGTAACCAGACCTATCTGCAAGGGGCTGGCGGCTCGATGACCGTTTTCAGCAATCCCGCCGGCACTGCTGCCTTTGCCGAGGCACGCTATTGGTTCGCCGACTTCTATGGCTACGAAGCTCAGTTCGGCTGTTCGGCTGAGGGCAGCTTCTTTGGTGGAAACGTCTACTCCTGCGAATTGACCAACGGAAACAAGAACTCGAACTTCGGGTTCATGGATGGCCATGCCAAAGCCTTCCAGATGTCGGCGGCACTGAACAACGACGTTTGGGATGACTGTCAATACTTCATCGGAGCCGCTGCGGCAACCGGCGACACATTCAAGACTTGCGCGTCCACCCAGACGGGCATCGCGAACCTTCAATAGCCATGTACCACCGCTCTCGTGTCTTGATTACGATCGCAATCTTGGCGTTGATCGCTTGCGGATGTATCGGATGCTCCTCGGGGTCATCCGCCGCCAACCAGTCGAAGGAAGACAAGTTGAAACTCCTGAGCAAGGTCCCGCTGCCTGCATCGGAGAAGCAGAGACTGATGGATCAAGTCGGACGGCAGGGAGCCACGAGTCAATAGCGAAGATGGGGCCAAGGATTGAATGACCTCGGCCCCGATCACCATCCGGAACTAGAACCATGGTCTTTCTCCACGTCACGACCGACTGCGCTCGATACAACGTCGACCAAGTCGTTAGCATCAGCGTCAAGGGTCCTGCCGTCGCTGGGGGACGCCTGATCATCACGTGTTTCAGTTGCGGAAGGGAACTGGGCAGTACGTCGGCTCCGGGTGTATGGAGCGGATCAGCTACGATCGCGTGGCGCCCTCCCCAAGAAGATGGCAAAGGGTATCTTGCGATCGCCGAAGTTCGGGCGAAGGACGGATCCGTCGCCCTTCGGGGAAGCTGCGGAATCGACGTGAATTCAAACTGGCTACGCTATCCGCGTTACGGCTACCTGTCGCACTTTGGGCCGGAACTTGCCGCTCACGCGGGAACCATTGTGGAGGCGCTCAAGGACTTTCATCTCAACGGCCTGCAGTTTTACGATTGGCAGTGGAGACACCACCATCCGCTCTCCGGCGAGAGTCAGTGGCACGACATTGCCAACCGCGTGAATTCGCGAGAAACCATCCAGGCGTTCATTTCAGAGGCCCATCGAAGGAACATGGCCTGTATGGCCTATAACCTGGGGTACGGCGCGGTCGACGGCTGTTTCGAGGACGGCGTTCGCCAAGAGTGGGCTTTGTTCGACGATGCGAACGCGACGCATCCGTACCACTTGACCATGCCGGACGGCTGGGGCACGAAGAACCTGAACATATTCGACCCGGGCAACGCGGATTGGCGACGGTTCTTGTTCAAGCGGCAAGCGGAGGCTCAGGCCGCGTTGGGATTCGACGGCTGGCACATGGACCAACTCGGCAATCCCGGTCAGAAGTTCACGAAAGGAGGGGAAGCGGTCAGGGTAGACGAGCGGTATTCGGTTTTGCTTAACGACGCAAAGAGACACGTTCCCGGTGCGTTGATCTTCAACAACGTTGGTGGGTACGGCTTGACCGAGGCGCGTGACAGTACAACCGACGCCATGTACGCGGAGATGTGGGAGTGGGAAGGGCAGAAAACCTATTCCGACATTCAGAACGTGATCGACCGTTCGCGATCTGGCGGGAAGCCGTCCATTGTCTCGGCCTATATGAACTACGACCGGGCGAAGCAGAATGAAGGAAAGGCGCAACCGGGTGATTTCAACTTGAGCGGGGTTCTTCTCACCGACGCGGCAATCCTGGCCAGCGGAGGCAATCACATCGAGTTGGGTGACGGCCAGTACATGCTGGATCACGAGTACTTCCCGAACCGGAACCTGGTTCCGAGTAAAGACCTTTTGTCTCGCCTCAAGACTTACTACGATTTTGCGGTGGCCTATGAGGAGTTGCTGACCGCGCGTGAGATTCAGCCTTGCACCGCCGAATCGTCGATCGAGGATCTGCCGTATAGCAGGGATTCGGAAGCAGGGAAGATCTGGACTTTTGCGCGCACAGACGGACGTCGGACGATCGTCCATCTCGTCAACCTCCTGTCGGCCAAGGACGCACTGTGGCGCGACGCCAACGGCCAGCGGCAGCCGCCTCAGATCGTCACGAACATGAAGGTGAGGCTTCCGAACGGTTTCTCGGGCATCGCATGGGCGGCGAGCCCCGACGACGGAATCGGGACAGCGACTCCCCTAACAATAGTGAAAGGGTCGGCTGTCGTACCCAGGCTCGAGTACTGGACCATGATCGTGTTGGAGCCGCTCACGAGGGCTCACTCGGATTAGGGCTGGGTGAGGAGCGGGAGCTTCGGCCACAGGTACCTTTTCGTCGATGATCGTGCGATTCACGCAGGCGCGTCACGCTGATCGAATCGATTCGCACACGCCGAGGCGAGTTGATGGAATTGAGGGCCGAACTTCCGGCCGGAGAGTCGATACTGCTTGAATTCTAGCCGCCGATACCAGCAGTCAACAGCCTAAGCGGAAAAGGCTATGCTTCGCGTTGAGGCTCTGGAGGGTGGGATATCTATGCCCTGGAGCTTAGCCTCCTCGATCCATAGCTCAATGCTCACCTGAACATTGTCAAGCGCCTGTTCTGCCGTAGCTCCGCCCGCGGTGCAGCCAGGCAAGTCCGGAACGTAGGCGCTCCAAGATCCGTCACGTGCATCTTCGGCAACTGCGATGTACTGGTATGTCACGTAATTCCAACCTGCTTGTTTAGCATTTTTCGCCAAGGGGCCAGGAGGTACCCTGTCACCCATCGAGTGTGGTGCCACCACAGCTGTTCCGACCTTCGACTCGTGGCGATAGACTCGGTGGCTAACCTTTTGTCGGGTAAGCAACCAGCCTTTCCGCTCAAGGCGAGTGACTACCTCTCAATGCGTCACCCCAAGAGGTTACTGGATTTGTTCCGGTGCCCCCAGCGCTTGGAGTGGCGTTGGGTGTCAGGGCTGCTTTGACCCGGAATCTGTTAGGAGACAACGGGTGACCTGGTAATCTCATCGGCCAAATGCGCCACTACCTTTCTCCCTGCATGGCGGCTATGATCGTCGTTGCGGTCTCCTGTGCGCCAAAGGGCGACGCGGTAAAGAGCGAACCTACCAAAGTCGATCTTCGTGATGAGGAACCGATAACTGAGGTGTCGGCCAACGATTCCGAGATGTCTGCAGCAATTGCCAAGGCGCGATCGACGCTGCCCGCCTTTTACGCGCGCTTGAAGCATCCTGGCCCCGGAGAGACCGACTTTAGCTTGAAGGTCAAGTTCACGGAAGGCGAAGACACGGAGCACATATGGGTGAGCGAACTGCAGGGACCGCCCGGGAAGATGACCGGCACCATCAACGATACGCCCGAGTATGTTCACAGCCTGAAGCTGGGCCAGCGGGTACCGATTCCTGGCGACAAGATCTCAGACTGGCTCTATATTTTGAACGGGAAGATGGTCGGAAACGCGACTCTCCGTGCCCTCTTCAAGACGATGACTCCCGATCAAGTCAAGGAAGCTAAGGGCATGCTTGCCGACCCTTAGTGCGATTGGCGCAGGTCCCCAGCGGCGGACCAGGAATAATCGCTTGGTCGTAGGGTGAAACTTGCCCGAATGGTCGTCCTTCCGGTTTGCGAGCGTGGTCATAGGCCCAGAATCGCAACATGCTCTTGCATGGGTTCCTCGTGGGAATCGGTGATGGGCTTGGATTCTTTTTGCTTCGGATCAACGCGTTGCCGATCGTGATGGTGATGTCGGTGGCCAAACTGGCAGGGCTTGGGGTTGTCATACTCGTTGTCGCCTCAATTCTCTTGCCTGCCATTGCGCTCTGATGAGATGGCTATCATGCTCGCGAAACTGGTTTCGCATTCGTGGTAGTGGGGCCGATACCTGGAGGTTCAGTCCTGACCCAAGTGCGGGAAATTGCCCGTTTGTCGCACTAGAATCGGTCATATAATACAGCTATGCGAAGACTCTGGGCCGTGTCGATTGCCACCCTCGCCGTAATGGTCACCCTGTTGATCACGATGGCGACGCTTGCGGAGATGACATTGCACCTCCGGCCCGGCTTCATGGCATTGACGGTCGAGATTTGTCTTTGCTTCGTCTTGATCCAGTTCGTTCTCAGTCCTTACCTCATCCGGGCGATGTTAAAGATCGGCTGGGGTGACCCCTCTGAGGTTTCGCCTGAGTTCGGTGAATGGTACCGGCAGTCCGGTGCAGCATTGGGGATCGGATGTCCCACATTCGGAATCATCGAAAGCGGAATGCCGAACGCATTCACGTTCGGTCGCTTCGTAAAGGACGCTCGCGTGGTCGTGACGCGTGGCCTAATCGACGCGCTCGACGAGGAGGAGTTAAGGGCAGTGGTTGCCCACGAGTTCGGTCACATTCGGAACCGGGATTTCCTCGCGATGACGATCGTCCAGGCGGTCGTGCTTTTGATCTACTCCGTCGCCAGGATGATGCTGAACAACAGCAACATGCATGTGAAGGCAGCAGGTGCCGTATCGTATGCGATCTACTGGGTTGCGCAACTCGGAGCACTTGCATTCTCCCGCATTCGCGAGTTCATGGCCGATCGAGTCTCTGCGGAAACAGTGCATGCTCCCGATGCGCTGGCTTCCGCCCTGGTCAAGATCGGATACGGTCTGGCGAGTGTTCGGTATGGAGACAAGCCGGCCGTCGAAGAAACCGTCAAGGAGAAGAAGAAGGCGCAACACCGCCAAACGGCAGGAGTAGCAGCGCTAGGTGCGCTGGGGATAGCAAATCTCGCTTCGTTCCAGTCCGTTGTCGGATGGGGAGGCACGGATGGTCGTCCGACCGATGAGGCATTCGCAGTTGTTTCGGCCTGGGACCTTAAGAACGCATGGGCGCGATACAGCGAGATCTGGTCGACCCATCCGCTCATCGCGCGTCGGGTGTCCAAGCTGATGTCGCTGCCGGAGAGCCGGCGCCGTTACAACGTGGGCGGATTCGAGCGACCGAATTGGCGACGCTTCTTCTATGAATGGGTGATCTACGCTTTTCCGACCGTTGCGATGATCGCCGCCTGGTTGGCGATGCTATCGGGCGAAGTCGTCAACCCCTGGCTGTTGTCCGGCGGATTTGCCGCTCTGTTCGCCGCTCTCATCGTGCGTATGTTCTTGGTCTATCCGAGGAAGGATTTCCGTGAAACGACCGTGCTCGCTCTCCTGGGTGACACTGAAGCGTCGCATGTGTCGCCGATCCCGTGCGTCTTGCGCGGGAAATTCGTCACCCGGGCGGAAGGCGGTCTATGGTGGAGTGCCAACCTTGTCTTCCAAGACGACACGGGCATCGTCGTGGCGCAGCGGAAGTTGTATCTGCCGGCCTGGATGACACTGTGGGGCTGGATTCGGTCGAAAGCATTCGTTGGGGCTCAAGACATCGTGCTCACGGGTTGGTATCGACGGTACAGCCACCCGACCGTCGAGATTGACCGGATCGACTGTGAATCTACCGGCGAGCACTTCAAGTCGCCTTACTGGATTCGCGGCGTCGTTTCGCTCGTCGTCTTGTTCGCGATCAGCGCGACGATCTTCGCCGGGCTAGTTCTTAAGTAGAATCGTCAAGTTCGAACAAATGTCGGAGGCTCGTCTATGGCCGATCATGCTTGAAGGGTCTGACCGCGGGTTGCCGTTTCTCCGGCAACCTGCGCCGCGTTGACCAAGGGATGAACCGCAACCTCCGATTGAACTTCGTCCGCCAAACGATCCATAAGGTCGCAGACAGACTCGGCGTGACTCTTCCGGAAGAATCGGATGAAGCCAAAGTACAGGGCGCCGAAGGCGAGCACAACCAAAGGGGAGGCGATGGCGTGGCCATGCTTGGCCAGAGTAACCGAGAAGACAAGGGCGAAGACGGAGCAGAATACCGAAGCCATTACGACGCCCATCCAACGGTTTGATTCCAGGCGTATTCGGCTTCGCCCCTTGCTGGACTTGACAGTCAGTGCCAGACTGGCGCCCTCCTCAGAGCCGGCCCAATCGTAGTTCATGCCCCGCTGGGTTACGGCGCCGGAGTCCTTGTGGAAGCGTTGCATCACGGCAACCATGCCCAGCCAATCGTCGGTGCTGACCTCACCGTCCATGGTGCGGTCCAGGACGATCCGTGCGCCGAACGGGCCCGAGCGTGCCGCGGAGTCCGACTTCATCTCCTGGGCCGCCAGCGAGATTTGTTCGGGATCGAGACCGAGTTCCGCCCCGATCTCCTTGAGTTCACCAAGGCTGATGCCGCCCGAATCGGAGGGATCGCCGCCAAGACGACTCGACGAGGCCCTTCTCAGGATCTCGCTCACTTCCTTTTCGTTGTACAGCCGCCCCGCCATAGAGAGTTTGACGTCGCTCCAAGTTACGACGTTGCGAATTATGACCTTAGCCAAAACGTCTCTGCCTCAAGACGACTTGTGGAGCCTGTTGAACGCGGTTTCCGAGACAGCCATGCCTGGCTCTGTCCCGAAGTCGCTGTGGGTGAGGCCGCCATTTGCGTATTGAGTCAGGAAACTAGACGGATGTCTACTCTCTATGATAGGATATCCGCATGGCAAATTTGGACTTGCTCATCAAGGCGTTGGACACGGCGATTTGGGAAACTGGCGAGGCATTCAAGGGGCTAGACGACAGCGATGTTTGGAAGCGTCCCGATACAAAGATTCTAAGTGTCGGAGAACTGGCGGCTCATGTCGCCTACTGGCAGTCGAAGTCGTTCTTTGGAGACTCGTTCGAAAGTCCGCTTACGTCAATGGCAGCTCGTTACTACTCATCGAACGTCGATACGCCGTACAAGTTGGAAATGGGCGCCGAAGCGGTTTACAACGAGATGAAGCGGATCCACGAAGCGTGCAAGACCGAGTTCGAGGCCCATCCTCACGATTCTGACGAGGCCAATCCCAATCGTGAGGGCTGGACCTGGGGTTTCACGGTCGAGTACCAGGTGTTCCATATCGCCTATCATTGCGGTCAGATGTACTCGGTTCGGCATCTGCTCGGACACAAAACAGTCGATAACTGAACCGGGCGATTATTGCCGGACGGGAGCGCTATTCGAGATCGCGCAAGGCCCATCGGACGCCCCTTTGGAACAGAGACTGCCAGCCGGGTGATGCCATCGCTTCCGGCATGTGTCCGAGCGAGAGGTAGAAGACGCGCCCTTCGCCTTCGTCGCGCGTCCAGCAAACAGGCACATGGGCCTCGCCGGAGTAGCTGTTGGTTTCGGCAAGCAGGTGGACGCGGGCCGGATCGTAATCGCTAAACAGGTAGAGTTCGTCTAGGACTGTGAACGGAGCCAGACCTTTGGTGATCGGGTGAAGCGCATCGACAAACTCAACGGCAACATCCAGCGGCGCCGGGTGGGTACGGAACTTGCCGCCGATAGCCGCAATGAACTCCTTGTTCGACGTAAACGAATCCGTCGCACAGTGTATGCCGATTAGAGCCTTGCCCGACCGGACGAATTCGAGCAACGCTGCGATGTCGGCCCCTTGTTCGTTGCCTGTCGTAAAGAGAATGACGCCGTCGTACCCTGCCAGAGTCTCCGCGTTCAAGGACGAATAGTCTCCAGAGTGCGCTTCGCTGCCGTCCGGGTGGAAGACGCCCGAGACGTCCAAGTGAAACCCGGCAACCTCGGCGGCTGCCCTTACGAACGGTTCAGCCGGTTCCAGACGATGGAAAGGAGCGGGGCAACCGCCTACAAACAATACTCTGAAAGACATGACGCTATCTCTATCTTGGCTGATGTTGATTGAGCGTGGGCGGTTTCCAATCGGAGATGCTGCGGTTTAGTGGTCGTAGGGGACGGATCGCCTGGAAACTGAACTCGAATGCGATTGCTGCCTTGCTCAAGACTATGTCTCTATGACGCAAAATAGCTGTTGCGGGACAGTCGGTATGCAATCAGCGAATATAGCGTGGACAGAGCCACGGAGCTACGGAAAGGCGAGATTTGCTCAAGCGGAGCGAGCACGGCCGATGGCGCTACTGCGAGCGACCCTTCTCGTATTCTTCACGCTGGTTGGTCTTCGCGTCGTGGTTGGCCTACAGTCTGCACCCGATACCCACCCTCCAGAATGGCGCCTCTACTTGCCGGCCGCAGCGGCGGTCGCCGTTTTCGTCACGTCCGGCATCCCTCGACTCGTAGGACTCATCGCGATCACGAACGTGATTCTTTCTGAGTTGGGAGTCAACCAAAATACGATTGGTGCGGGCGTCCACACGCGCTTCGTTCCCTGGAATCGGATATCGAGCGCGGAGATCTGGACTGATGCGACGGGAAAACCTGAACATCAAGTCATCACTTTCTTTGAGCGCGATCTTGCCCTAATATCGGTTGCAGTCGATCAAGCTTCGCGAGTTGGAGAGGTTGAAACGTACCTGCGTTCACGTGGACTCCAAGTCGGCACAAGACAATGAACTGGCCTATTCTCTGAAGATCAGCTAGTCCGGAACGCCAGGACGCCCAGAGTTGGAACCTGTAGGACGTCGTGGGAGCAGGTGCGAGTCACGTGCCTGGTTGAACTCCTACGACCGGAGTGGGAGGCGGCCGGGTTAGGTCAAGAGGTGACCGACGCGGACGGCATACCAGGTCTTGTGAAGCTCGCTTCTCCAAGTCAAACGTCGTCGACTTGTTGATCGGCGTCGAACCGTCCAATGCGATTCGTGCGGCGCGATCATGGAGCTTCTTGGCATAGAATGCAACTATGCTGGCGGCTGGGATTCTAGTGGGGATCTGCGGGGGGCTAAGTTTCTTCTTGCTTCGAGTCTACGCATTGAGGATCTTGAGAGCACTATCATTGGCTGTTCTTGCCGTCTTGGGTTTGTTCGTGTTGTTCTTTGTTCCTGTTCTTCTTCGAGCGGTTTCCTCAGGTGGGGACAGCTATATGGCCGGCGTCACGGGCTTTGCGCTCTTGGCGATCGGGTTTGTGGCGCTTGGACTCGTTTGCGCGCTCTACTCTATTTCCCAAACACGCGCCCTCGCCGTGAAGCCCACCTATGTTCTTCCAACTTTCTTGCTCGAAGGAATTACAATTGTCGTCGCGATCGGTCTTTACTCGGCCATTATAGTCGGCCCGACTCAGAATCGTCTGTGGACCGATTGGAAGCATGCAGAACTCGTGCGCCGAGGCCAGTTGGCGAAGGTCGATTCTGAGATCCCTCGCCAGTTCCATGACATGCCAGTGGCCATGATCGATACGAGAAGCCAGCAAGAAACCTGGATGATCGAGCACGGGCAGAAGGCTCAGCCCATGGTTCCACCGGAAATCGAGGCGAAATTACGCAAGCGGGAACGCCTCATGGTGCAAACTCCGCGCCCGTCCCAACCGGATTATGCGGAGATTCAAACTCGTCAAAAGAGCTTCTCGTATGCACTTCCGGTGGCATGGCTCTTGAGCGGGATGATGGCGCCGCTCACCGGACGCAAACGGCGCGTCGACGAATCTGGGCCTGAGACGACTTGAGAGCAAGTTGACGAGGCGAGTCCGCGCAGGGGTTGGAGGCTCGATGACTCGCCTTCGTCGCTTCTGGGCTGGCCCGATTGGACTAGCCTGAACGGAGGCAGGATCGAGAGGGCGAGATCAGAGGCTAGACCCCGTCTCGTTATACAGGCGCCGCAACATCGAACCCATGGGGGCCCACCAAGCGAGTAAGTTGCAGGCGAGCCTGTTCATACTTGAACCGGACTGTGCCGGTCATATGGCGTGAGATCAACGGGTGCCAATCGCCTCAGCAAGCGGTCATAGGACGTGGGTATGGAGCCCGGTATGACAAAGATTAAGCGCTTTATCATATTGGCGTGCAAATCGACAATCCAGTCGTTTCGGACGTGCTAAATTCGAGTGATCGCACCAATCCGAAAGGATGGGTTGGCTGGAGGCATTGGCGCGATCACAGGAGTCTCAATCTGTGAAACTGACTACGAAGGAGATTGTTCGAAACGCCTGGAAAGCAAAGACGGTCGTGCCGTCGTTCAACGTGCCGTACCTGCCGATGATGGAGCCGATCGTGCGCGCGCTCCGGGATACGGAGAGCTTTGGTCTCGTGATGGTAGCTCGCTTGGAGTGGGTTAAGTTTGAATCCGGGAGCATGAAGGCGATCCGTGACGAATACGAACAGGTCAAGGATGAGCGGTACACGCGCCTGCACTTGGACCATGTGCCCGTCATCGATGAGGACAGCTTGC
The DNA here is from genome assembly GCA_031292555.1 of Fimbriimonas sp. Taxonomy (GTDB): domain Bacteria; phylum Armatimonadota; class Fimbriimonadia; order Fimbriimonadales; family Fimbriimonadaceae; genus Fimbriimonas. The sequence continues at coordinate 13,996 of JARLGV010000115.1, read as the reverse complement.
GCGTTGACTTCGAAAGGGAAATCGGGGAAGCAATCGACCTTGGATATGAATCGGTGATGGTCGATGGATCGCGCTTGGCGCTCGACGAGAACATCGCATGCACTCGGAAGATAGTCGAACTCGCTGCCAATTCTGGTGTTGCCGTGGAAGGTGAGTTGGGTGCGGTGCTCGGTCACGAATCGGGCCCATTGCCGCCCTACGAGGAGATCTTCGCTTCGGGAAAGGGGTTCACCCGCACCGACGAAGCGATCCGGTTCGCCACCGAAACTGGCGTCGACTGGCTATCGGTCGCGATTGGAAACGTGCATGGCGCCATCGCCGACGCGACGCGAGGTCAGAAGAAGATCGAAGCACGCCTTGCGCTGGATCATCTAACCAGGCTTTCGGAGGCCGCCAAAGTCCCGCTAGTTCTCCATGGCGGTACGGGAATTCGTCGGAACGATCTGCTGGCATCCTTCAACCGAGGAATCGCCAAGATCAACGTCGCCACCGCGATTCGGCAGCCGTACGAGAAGGCGATAGACCTTCCGGTTTCGGAGCGGCAGCAGGTGGTGTATGAGACGATGGTCGACCTGTTGCGCAACGAGTTGCGCGTCGCGGGAAAGGCACCGATCCACACGGGAGAAATGGTATGAGCAAGATCACGTTCGCACTCTTCTTTGGCAATCGGGGGTTCTTCCCCGAGAGCCTTATTGCCGCCGCGCGCGAGGAGATGCAGGCACGGTTGGAGTCGTTAGGCTATGGAACGCTCCTGCTCGACGCGGGGGCGACTCGCTATGGCGCCGTCGAATCCACGGAGGAGGGTCTGCGTTACGCCAGGTTCCTGGACGAGCACCGAGGAAAGTTTCACGGCGTCATCCTCTGCCTTCCCAACTTCGGCGACGAGACCGGGGCCGTGGCGGCGGTTCGCGACGCGGGAGTGCCCATCCTCGTACATGCCTATCCCGATGAACTCGACAAGATGGGCTTCTCCGAGCGACGGGATGCCTTCTGCGGCAAGTTCTCAGTGATGGACGTATTCCATCAATACGGCCTCCCGTTTACCGCTCTGAAGCCTCATACCGTGCATCCGGCCTCGGCCAAGTTTGAGGAGAATGTCCACAACTTCGCCCGAATCTGTCGGGTTGTTCTTGGCATGCGGCGGCTGACCGTGGGTGCGATTGGCGCGCGAACTACCGCGTTCAAGACCGTGCGCTTCGACGAGATCACCCTCCAAAAGCACGGGATCACGTGCGAAGCGCTGGACCTGTCAGAAGTCATACGGCGTGTTCGGAAGTGGTCCGACAACGAGGCGCTCCGAGCACGCTACGAACGTCTGACCGGATACAGCGATTGCTCCGGCGTACCCGGCGATTCGATGACGACCCTTGCGAAGCTCTCGCTCGTTTTGGACGCGATTGCGAAAGAGTACGGCCTAGACTGCATGGCGGTTCGCTGCTGGCTTGAGCTCGAGCAAGAGCTGAATGTCGCTCCGTGTCTTCTCGCTGGTCTGTTGAACGACGACGGCATTCCATGTGCCTGCGAAGTGGATGTATGTAACGCGGTCACGATGCACGCCCTCCATTTGGCGTCACAAGAGGCCGCGACGTGCCTCGATTGGAACAACAACTACGGAGACGAAGAGGATAAATGCATCCTTTTCCATTGCGGACCGGTCCCCCAATCGCTGATGACCGCGAAAGGCAAGGTGGTGGACCATCCGATGTTCGCCAAGGCGCTCGGCCCGGGCCACGGTTGGGGACCAAACGTCGGTCGCATAAAGCCGATGCCGATGACTTACTCCAGCTGCAAGACCGAAGACGGGCGACTCACGTTCTATTTGGGTGAAGGGCGCATCACTGATGACTCCATCCAGGAAGGTTTCTTCGGATGTGCCGGCGTCGCGGAGATTACTGGACTGCAGGACAAGCTGCAGCGAATCGGATATGGTGGGTATCGGCACCATGTCAGCCTGACGCCCGGATGGCATGCGCTCGCCGTTCGTGAAGCGTTCACTCGATACCTGGGATATGAGGTCGAAGACATTTGAGCCTCCTTGGTATTGATGTTGGCTCTAGCGTATGCAAGGCAGCGGCATTCTCGGAAGTCGGAGAGTGCCTTGCTCTGCACATGCGTGAGTACGACCTGGTTTGCCCTGGGCCAGGTCAAGCCGAACTACCCATTCGAGCGGTATGGGACAAGGTCAAGGAGATCGTGTCATCCGTCGCGGCATCGACTGGGGGGGATCCCATAAGTGCCATCTGTGTGAGTTCGATGGGCGAGGCAGTCGTTCCCGTAACCCGTCGGCGAGAGATCCTCGCCGACAGTATTATGTCCGTCGACGTTAGGGGAATGACGCACGCCCAAGCACTTGAGAGTGGAATTGGCATCGAAGCTGCTTACCTCATCAACGGCAACATCGTCGGTCCGAACTTCTCGCTGCCGAAGTTGATGTGGATACGGGATAACAAAGCCGAACTCTACGATCATGCGGACTACTTCCTATCAGTTTCGGAGTGCATCGCGTTTTTGCTTGGGGCGGGCCCTGTCTATAGCGAATCCCAGGCCTGCCGGACCCTACTTTACGACGTGTATGGAGGCGACTGGTCTGATGCCCTGTTCGACTGGAGCGGTCTTGATCGGTCTAAATTCGCTCCAGTAGTGCCGGGAGGAACGTGTATAGGGCAACTTGCGACCACTCCAGCCTCCGAGTTGGGGCTCACGGCTGGAATTCCGATCGTAGCGGGAGGGCATGATCAATGCCCTACCGCTCTCGGCTGTGGATGCGTCCACTCGGGTATGGCCGCCTGTGGCCTCGGAACCTTTCAGTGCATCTCCCCTATCTTCGAGATGCCAGACGATCCGCTCGCGATGCTGCGAAGCGGCCTCAACATCGAGAACCACGTCCTTTCGGGCCTCTATATTGCATTCATCTACAATCAGGCTGGATCGCTGGTCAAGTGGTTTCGAAACACGTTTGCTACCGACCATAGGGATCTAGCCGATATCTATGACCGGCTGAACCTAGAGATCCCGCCCAGTCCGACCAATCTGCTGGTACTGCCTCATTTCGATCCGCCCCAATGGCCGACATACGTGGCCGATTCTTCAGGAGCCATCCTTGGCCTGAAAACGAAAACAACGAGAGGCGAGATCCTGAAAGGCATCATGGAGTGCGCATCGCTTTACCTCCTACCTGGAGTCGACGCCCTAAGGGAGCTTGGTCAGCCTCTCAAATCGCTCGTGGCGGTGGGTGGGGGAGCCAAATCGGATGCCTGGGTTCAAATCAACGCCGACATTTTCGGCCTGCCGGTGATCAGGCCCCGTAACTCGGAAGCCGGGCTTGTCGGAGCGGCCATGCTTGCTGGCATGGCTACCGGAGTCTTCCAATCCGCAGTCGAGGCTGCAGATAGAATGGTGAAGACCGAACGAGTCTTTGAGCCAAACGTCTCCAACCACGAATTCTATGTGGACAAGAGCCGGCGACTAGCGGCCGTCTATCCTGCGATCAGGGGCATTTTGTCCTAGACCAGCGTCAACTGCCCAGATCGCTCAGATCCCGGAAGTTAATCGGGAGTCCGCCATAGCCGCCACCCGACGATCAGCCATGGACCGAGCCACACCGCCTCTATGCACAACGCTATCTGCAGGAAGTCGAGTGCCCAAGCGCCTGTCCGAAGGAACAGGACCGTCGAAAGAACTACGGTTGCCAGCATAACGGAAAGGGCGGGGGCGGCCCAATACTGCCGGCGGAGGATGCCCAGAAGGACCACAAGCAGCACGGTTTCACCGCCAACATAGTAGGCAACGATCTCGCCGGGAAATGGCTCGACGTGACCTGACCCAGCGATGACCTGCAGCATACGGATGGCTACCAAGCCGGCGGCGCCGGCGACTACCGACCAGCTCATGGCGCCAACGGCAATCGTTCTGTCGAGGCGCGAGTTCGGCATTATGGACACTGCAACACAGGGACCTCATTATGGAGTGTGGAGGATTCGGACGTGAATCCGTACCGAAGGTGCGAAACCCTTCATCCCGCCCTCGGTAGAATGCGGCCATGGAGAGGTACGCGCTCTCTGAACTTGTTTCGGTCGTGTCGATGGGGCCATCGGAGTGGCGAACTTGGGAGAAGATCCCATGGGACGACGAAGCATTCTCGGAAAGAATGCTCGCGGAACATCTGGACCAAGGGCATGATCTGGCGAGCCGTAGCCTAACGTGGATCGAATCGGCGTGCAAGTGGATTCACGAGGACGTCATGCATGGCCGTGGTGGACGCATCCTCGACCTCGGCTGTGGGCCAGGACTATACGCGGAACGCCTTGCGGCACTCGGCCACAAAGTAACCGGCATTGACTTTGCTCCTGCCGCGATTCGCTATGCTCGCGAACGTGTCCCAGACGCCGATTTCCGGCTCGGTGACATGCGCTCGATCGAATATGGAAGCGGTTACGACTTGGTCATGCTTTTATTCGGCGAGATTGGACCATTTTGCCCGGAGGAGCGTCGGTCGATTCTGGCGCGGGCGGCCCAGGCGACGGTAGAGGATGGACTCTTCGTGCTAGAAGTACATCGCCCAGAACCGCTTCGAGAAGCATGCGCAAGGCCGTCGACATGGTCGTCGCGATCGAGCGGCCTGTTCTCGCCTGATCCGCACCTGATGCTAAGTGAATCCGACTGGTGGGACGAGGAATCTGCCGCCGCCTTTCGCACCGTGATCGTGACTTCGAGAGAAGTGATGGTTGCCCGGGAGGCCGTCGCCGCACTTTCTATCGAACGCTGGATTGAAAGCCTGTCTCAATCCGGATGGATCCTCCAAGCTATCGGTCCGGCACTGGGACCCGGAGACAAGTTCGTGACCATCGTGGCCCGTAAGCCGGGGAAATAGGGCACTCCAGTTTTGGCAACGGGACCTCGCGTCCCGTTGCCGAATCATCAGCTATTTGCCGCCGAAGAACTTGCCAATAGCGGTCAGATCAATCGAGATCGAGAGGCCGAGATGGGACTTTGCCATACCGTCGTTGCCGTTAGTGACGGCTCCGGCCGCAAGGGTCATCGACGGGTTGATGAAGTAAGTGAGTCCGAGGAAGTAATCGGTCGCCGTGGAAGTGTCGTTGTTTTTCGACTGCAGGCTGCCCAATGTGCCGATCGTGACCCCAAAAGTCCAGCCAAGCCTTCCGGCGCCGAACAGACTGATGACTTCGTGAGCGACTGCCCAGTGTTCCCGAAGGAAGCCCATGTCGATCGGAACGCCGACGATTGTGTTGTCTTCCGTATCGTTCCTATCGCTCGCGGTCGAGACCGTCACACGGTCGCGCTGTAACAGTGCGCCGAATAGAGCGCATGGCTTGATGGCGTGCGGTTCGGCCACGACTCCACCAAAGGTCTCCAGCCAAGAACCGCCGTAGGGACTTGACCCCGACATCACTGTCTTGATACTGTTGAACTCCGCTGCGCTGACAACAACGACCTTAGTGCCGTCAGTGTTGACAGGCCCCTTAACCTTCGAACCGACGGCCGTACTCGTGTCGGCAAGCGAAATAGCAGATACCAATGCCAGAGTGGCCGCACAGCCGGCGGTCAGAACTCTCCTAAGTTTCATCAAAGCCTCCTCCCCCCGTACGATCACTCAGTTGGCGGACCTACATACATGCAAAATCACCGGATCAACCATGCGAGATCATATGGGTAGCGCCACCATACCTAATGCATGGAAAGTGCCAAGTCTAAATGAGGGCCCGGGTCAAATAGATGACGATTGGCGATTCTCGCGGGGAATTCTCAATCACTTCGGTCGAGCAAGACCAGATACATTAGCCTGTCTCTTACCCCCGATGAACGGAAGATTTGATCCCTCTGTTCTGGCTTTAGTAGTCCATGGCGCCCTTGCTTGAAGCAAGTCATTTCATGGTTAGGTCCGACAGGACCGTCGGGATCGGCGAGGTCGTAACGACGCATGCTCAGTCAATATCACGGAATTACGTAATGACGTAAAACCGTGATATCATGTAGCCATGACGCAGCAAGAAAGCGCAGACGGCATCGTCGAGATCCTTAAGAACGCCACATCGGACGGGGAACGGCTCGTCGGGCACTTCGAGATTCTCGAGGTCGATGGACGGCCAAGTTGTAGTTGGAGCATCTTGGGGGGCGACGAAGTAAGCGACCTCTTCGCGATTCCATGCCACCAGGTAGCCAGTCTCCTTGGAGTGCTCGGAAATGAGGTCCGGCTCGCAATCTTGCGCGAGCTGATTGTCAGTCCCAAGTCGGTCGTTCAACTGACCGAAATCCTCGGAATGCGGACGACGGGGCAGGCATACCATCACTTGAAAGAGCTTCAGAGGGCAGGATATGTAGCGGACAAGAAGGGGGACAAATATTCTATCGATATGAAGTTCGGGAGAATCTATGTCGCCGCTCTCGGCCTCGCTTGGAACGCCCACACGTCGCTAACCAGAGGTGACGAGAGATGATCGGCGCACAAGTTCTCCTGATGGTAACCGCCCTTACAATCGTTCCGCAGAGACCCGGATCAAGGTCGGTAGCGGACCCGTCGCTCTCGGCCCATGGGCTCGGGGTTGAGAACACATACACGATCACAACGGTCGTAAAGATCCTTCGTCCGTGTGAGCCCGCCGCGATGACGGATCCATACCAGGATGTGAAGGTTCTGTCCGACGATCATGGGTGCCTAACGCTCAGCATCACCTATTTCCCACTGAACGATCGGGTGCGAGCGATGCGTAATCGGGCCTATGCCACTAAGCCAGGGGATCTCGACCGCTATCTTCGACCGTCAGTCACCTGCAACTGGAATCCGCAAATGCGGAACAAGCTGATCGGCGACTTGAGCAAGGCCGGTATCCGGCCGGGTGAACTCAAGCCGGCCGATCTCGTGAAGGCGGTGGCGAGATGGGCTTTTCAAACGAGTTCGTTCGCGGGCAATTCCAGTGCCATGCCCTCCGATTGGTACGTGGCGTTCGACGGCACCGGGCCGCATGTGTTTGCGCCGACGCGAAACGCCTTCGAGCAATCGAAATCGGATGCCAAGTGGAAGGACAGGGATGTATTCAACCATCAGCTCTTTGGTCGCCAAATGTTCGAGAGGCGGTGCCACGGAGCCTGTACGTCGAGTTCGATCTACATCGCCACCATTCTTCGCGCCCTTGGCATCCCGACGCGGATCCTGTACTTCATCCCTCCATGCGATGCCAACGATCCTACGCAGGTAAAAATCCTGGCTTCTAGCATCTCTCGGCGGGCTACTCGCCAGACGATCATCGACGGAGTGCAGGGAGCGACTGGATTCGCCAATCACATGTTCGACGAGGTCTGGATCGATGGACGGTGGCGCCGGCTCAACTACAGCGACCTCGATCAAGAAATCGTCGACGGCAACTACCTCGGGCTTATGACCCACATCGACACCTGCGCCGACATATCCGAGACGCACCTTGCAGAGACTTGGGGCCTGCGTACGGAACGATGGCCAAAGGTCCAGGTCAGGCTAAGCTCGATCAACCCCTATCAACTCATCGCGGCAAAGGACCATTGGGGTAAGTACGCGGTACGAGAAGACCGGGCTCCAAGCGAACTCACATCCGCGACCGTCATTGGCGTGCTTTGGCCCGGAACTGCGGACTACCGCGAACTGATTCCCGATGACAGTCAACTTCCCAAGACCGATCTCTTTCTCGAGATCAAGGAATGGATCGCCAACCGAAACTACATGCAGTTGCGCGAGTTCATTGCCGGGGCCGATCCGCATTTCATCCTTCGGTCGCCTGGCCATTCCGACGTCGGGATTCACTACAACGGCCTGAACTGCAATAACTCCACGGTCCGTGGCTTTGCGATGAACTTCGATGACGCCGGATCCAAACTCGCTCCGGGAGTGGCCTATACGTTAGTTCCTCGCAACGATGGCGCGCCGCATCCGTGGAGAGTGGCGGAAGGAGTGAAGGCCGTTCCGCCACTTTGATCGCGCAAAAGGGGTATCGCCAGCTAAGCGACTTGGGAGCCGGGACGCGAATTCGAGCGATATGCAGATCGACGTGCAATCTGAGGTTTTGCCTTGCTCATGCGTTTGCGGGCTCAAGCAAGTACGCGTTTGACTGAATTGCTCGAACAATTTCAAGGATGACTTCGTCGGGAGTGTTCGACTTAATCTGGATAACGTGCCGCTCCAGTGAACCGGTTGCCGAGAATTGACGGTGCAAATCGGAGATAGGTTCAGCGTCGGAAAGCTCAGACCCGCCACGCTCCTGACACCCTTTGATGGCAATCTCCACGGGAGGTAGGAGAACGATGTAGTGAATTGGCGACCGAATTGCCATGAAGACATCCGGAAACCACGGTCCCACGATTCCATCGATGATAACAAAGTAGCCACCTCGCGAGTAGATGTCTGCTACGCTGGCGAGAGCTTCCATGAGAACCCTGTTCTGGTCATGGGCCTCGGGAAGGTAGGGAGGGATGTAGCCTATCTTGATGAAATGCCAGAAAGAATCGGAGAGCAGATGTACTTTCGTTGAACCTGGCATTGAGGAGAGTGCCGTTGTTGCCGGTAGTTACGACCTACTCGCTGAGTCGGATTCGTTTGTGACCTCCTGATTGGCCTGAGCTACGGCCCGGCCCCACGCCAAGTATGGAAGTCTCGTTCATTGAGCTCCGGGTGCCGGTAATATCTCTCGCAGGATTTCAGCGATGGTTCAGTTAGCCGTGCTTGCCGCCTTTCCCTTGTCCCTTCTCGGTCACGATGTCGGTGTCAGGTTGATCCGATCGAATGGCGAAGTCGTGCAGGAGTTTCTGGCCAGGGACTCTCACGGTCAGTTCCAGAAGGTCCTTCTGTCGCCGACCCACCCCGAAGTGAAGCGCCAGAAAGGGGCCAAGCGAGCCAGCGCCGTCGGAGTGCCAACTGTCGGGCTCTATGCCGAGCCGCCAACGTTTCTGTTCACGGAGGCGGACGTCGACGAAGCAGCTAGAACCATCCGGCTCAAGGGCGGGGGCGTTAATGCGGACGTGGTCGAAACGATTACGATCCCGGAAACCGGCAACCTGATCGACGTGAAACTCGCGACCCATTTCAAGTCGGCGAATCCTATTCTCGATCACCTGATGGCTACGTTCGTCTTCGCGCCGGGCAAACCGGATACGACATGGACGCCCGGTCTTCGCAGCCGGCCCGAACAGGTTATTGGCGATCACTTCTTTCGATCTCCCGCCGTACTCGCCCAAAGGGGCGCCATCGCGGCAGCGCTGATGCCGGACCTAGATGTGCTCGCCGGCAACCGTCCGATGCCGACCATCGTCGATCTCAACTGCAGTTCGGGCTTCTGCTCGCAACCCCTGCTGGGATATGGGTTCTGCGACTACCGAGTATCGGCCCATGTCGCGTTCTCTCACGATGCCTCCATGGCGCGTCCGGTTCCGCCTGACCTGCTGCTCGGTTTTCAATTGAGGTTGGATGCAGAAGCGAAGCCGTTTGCGGGCTATCAGCCTGTCTCCGAACTGATGTGGGACAAGTACGGCCACGGGTATCTCGACAAGATCCTTCCCCAGGCAGTGCCGTTTGAAGACTATGCCAAGTTCTGCTATCCGGCGGCATTCGAGGAGAAGGATACGGGCGGATGGTTCGAACAGACGATCGACGGCAACGTTTGCGGCGGCCTCCCGTCTGGCTGGGGGCTGGGAGAAGGCTGGGTCAGTTGGCAGGCATGGTTCTGTCAGATTCGATCCGCATGGGGCCTGCGATGGTGGGGCAAGAGGCTGGGCAAGACGGATTGGGTCGAGAAGGGCGAGAAAATGCTCAATCTTGCCCTTGCCGCGCCCATGAAAGACGGCGCCTGTCCGACCACGTTCGAATCGAAAACCGGTCAATGGCGCGGAACCTTGGTTGCGCCATCGAAGGATTGCTATTACGACTTGACCAACATCGCCTGGAAGGGGATTCAACTCCTAAGGTGGTTACGCCTGCCAGATTGCCCGCGTAGGGAAGAGATCCAGCGGCAAGTAGACGCGATGTCGGACATGCTCGTCGCCAAGCAGAACAAAGATGGCTCGTGGCCTTCCTGGCTGGACAGAGACCTTAAGCCGGTACCGATTCTCGATCGATCGGCCCAGTCCGCCCTACCTGACTGGTTTCTGGCGGAATGGTGCAAGGTCTCGTCCTCGCAACCGTCCAGGCCGGCCAAGCTACGGGCAGCCCTGCGGGGGGCAGACTTCCTGGCGGAGAGCGTGGTCGATCAGCAGCGTTACTACGATTTCGAGACCTTCTTCTCGTGTTCGCCGAAGACCTGTCTTCAGCGCGACTACAGGCTGGACGATGCCGCCATGATGGATCCGTTCACGATGCAGCGCCCGCAGAACACGCTCAGCATGCAGTGGTCTGCGGAGGCTCTCCGAGCGGCCCACGCACTTGCGCCTGCGAATGCCCGCTACATGACGCAAGCTCTGAAGGCGCTCGATATGATGTGCCTGTACCAGGAGGTTTGGCCGATCTCGTTCATCAAGACCGCCTATGTCTATGGCGGCTTTGGAGTGCAGAACTCGGATGGCGAGTTCAACGATGCCCGCCAAGCGCAGTTTGGGGAGACCCTGTGCAGCTTTGGCGTCGAACTGGGCCGTCAGGATCTGTTCGAAAGGGGTGTGGCGGCAACTCGCGCGACGCTTGCGTTGATCAACCATCCGCTGCATCAGGAACTCGGCATTTATCCCAACCCCAACTATCCTCCTGGCCTAGAGCCCGAGAACTGCGGCCATGGAGGTACTGACGAACAGAATGGACGCTCCGGATTCGATTGGGCGGAGGGTTCTGGGTTAACTTCGATGGCCGGATTGCTCGACAGCTACGGCACGATATACCATTCGGCCGCCGGCTGGAGCGTGCTCATCGACGGAGTGGAGAAGGGAAGTCGTCTTGTACCGCCACCGTTGCCCGCTCCGGCCACCGATCCATCGTTCGACTTCTCGGCGGAGAGCGCACCTGGCTGGAGTTTCAACGGCGATTTTCTGAACTGGCCCCATCTTTCGAAGCGCCTGAACTTCGGTAACAAGAACTTGCCATTCATCGGCACTTCGGAAGATGGCAGGAACGGCTACGACGACCGTTATACGGGCTTAGTGGTATCGCCCAGGTTCGCGACCTCTCATTTGAAGATCCGAATGCTCGTCGGCGGTGGTTCGGGCGACGGCGTATACGTCGAGCTTGTCGACGATGCCGGCAAGCGGCTGTTCGTCGAGCGGGGAAAGAACTCCGAGTTCATGGACGAGCGTGTCTGGGATATCTCGAAATTGACCGGCATACCCCTCAGGATCCGGATCGTCGACAAAGAACAAGGCCCCTGGGGACACATTAACGTGGGCGACATCCGCCTTACGGATTAGCCTGGGGCAAGTACCTCTCTCGGTCAGTCACGCCATCCCCAACCGCCTGTAGGGGACGAATGATCGTCCCGGTGCGACCAAATGCCAATCGCCGAGTACCCCCGGACCAACCTCAAACCATCCAACCGCCTGTTGATGGGACCCCTCTAACCGCTCAAAATAGCTTAGGTGTCCAAAGCCACGCGTCACTCGGATCTGAGAACCGCCGCGTAGACGCCGGAAGGTTCTGGGTTGCCATTGGTGGCCGCCCAAACCGCCCTTGCCCGGGCCGCCCGGGCAGCAAGGCCGGGAACCCGCTCGAATTCGCGAATCACTTTCCACCTTCCATCGTGCTCTTGCTCAAGCACGACGAAACGCGGCCCGGCGTTCGTTTCGTCGCCAGAATCCATCGCACATTATAGGGGCGCCAACGCTCCGTTGCAGATTGACAGGGTGTCTCTAGTTGCTTGGGGCATCGGGCTGATCGTCTGTGAGACTGTCTAGATCGATTAGATCTTGCGGACGGCCGCTCGCACGCTTTGCTTTAACCAGCCATTCCTTTGAGATGCAATCTGCCGCATAGCTGCCTAGAGGCAGCTTTACTCGGTTCAGATACGCAGTGTCAAACTCGACTCCCGGAATCGACGTCAGGATATCGACGCGCCAAGGAGGACTGCCGAAATGAAACACAAAGTCGTCGAGCAGTAATTCGCTGGGCGTAATGAGGTGAGTAGGCGCCCCGAAGCTTCGGAGACAGTCGAAGAGTTTGAAATGATTGGGTGCGGAGACATGGATCAGTACGTCCAAGTCCTTTGTGTACCGTGGTTCACCGTGAAAGCCGACGGCGATACCTCCGACAATGAGATACCTAATGCCGGAGGCGTCTAGAGCCGCCAACAGATCGGTCCAGTCGTTGAGACCCGACGCCAGGATGCATCACCTCATGATAGAGTTCGCGTAGTTCGAAGATCGCCCGGACTCGTTCCTCCGGAGTCGCCGCCGCCCAAAATGCTCGATCAAATGAGCGGTCGCCGTCCGTCACCCGGCCTTTTCCCCCCATCATCCGTTCATATTTCGGCATATCTCCATTATAGGGCAAGCCAGGGATCCTCGTTCTTCAGATTCCTTTGTGCCTGCCCAGCACGACCGCTTACTCGCTCAGTACTGAGCTTGATCGAGATCCGAAATCAGATCGGTTCCGGTTGGATGCCATTCCATGCGGTCTTGTGTCCACGCGCTGGAGGCGGGCATGTCCGTCGCGATGAACCCTCCAAGCGGGCCGAATTGGGCGGCGGCTTCCTCGGCCGAGACGGACCTCAATGGAAGCCCGAGTCCCCGGCTAAGCGACTCTGCGATCGCTTTGACAGTAATGCCCTCTTCGCCGACGGCATGGTACCGCTCTCCGGCCGAACCATTTTCCAGGGCCAATCGGTAGAGAAGGGCGCAGTCTTGCACGTGGACGGCCGGCCATCGATTGAGACCTTCGCCGACGTAGGCGACGGAACCAGTCTGGCGCGCGACTCGGATGGCATACGACACGAGGCCCTGCTTCAGGGTGTTGTGGACCTGTGGGAGACGCATTGCCATCACGTTGACTCCCAATTCAAGCATTCGATTACCTGTGATCTCGGTCATGGCCCGGGGGTGTGGATGGCTCGGATCAAAGTGATCCTCGGTTGCCGGACGACCTGGAATTGCGGTGCCCATACCCGTGCCGGAGGTGACGATCAGAGGACGATTCGAGCCCGAAAGCTCGGCGCCGAGTGCCTCGATGGCGCGCCGGTCGATCTCGCAAACTTCAACGAACCGGGAGAAATCGTGAACGAAGCCCAGATGAATCACTCCGTCCGCATCGCTGGCTCCCTGACGCAGACTGTCCAAATCCTCGAGATCGCCTCGATGAGCTTCTGCTCCTGCAGCCACGAGCGCTTCGGCGCCTGCCTCCGAGCGCGCGAGTCCGACGACTTGGTGGCCCGCGCCGAGTAGTTCTTGAACGACGAAAGCGCCGATGAATCCGGTTGCGCCGGTAACGAAGACTCGCATGGTTGATCTCCTTTGTTGTCGCCTTGAATGAAGGGACAAAGTACACTATACCGTACCGTTTACTTCGCCGTCAAGTTATGTTTCATACTGCATGCATGTCGAGGCGGGGCAGCGAACTTCGCGAGCATATTCTAATTACTGCAAAGAGCGTCTTCCTGGAAGTCGGCTTTGAGCGGGCTTCGATGGATATGATCGCGGCGCGCGCGCAAACGTCGAAGCGGACGCTCTACGCCCACTTCGAAAGTAAGGAGAGACTGTATCTCGCGATCATCGACGTGGTTCGCGAGATGTATCTCAGCCGGTTGAAATCCCCGGCCGAATATTCCGCTGAGCCCGCCGAGGCGTTGGTTCTCTTCTGCGGGAAGTACCTATCGAGCCTGCTGTTCGTCTGGACGGTGAGGATGTGCCGCCTAAGCATTGCGGAAGCCGAGAGGTTTCCTGAGGGTTCTGCTCAGTACTTCGACGTCGTCTTCACGATTCCGCAAGAGCGCGTCGCCGCTTACTTGCAGGCGCAGTTCCGGCTGCCTGCCCCCGCCGCCACCGAGGCCGCTCAGCACCTTCTGGGACAGGTCATTTTCCCGCTGTTCCCCTTTGCACTATTCGGCAT
>JARLGV010000114.1 GCA_031292555.1 Fimbriimonas sp. | reverse complement strand
CCAAGGTCGCATCGGTGCAGCTGAGGGCCCGTCGTTCATTAGGAAGTTCCTATCGAACCTCCCCGCTAATGACGGGCTCGACCTATTTGACGCCGGCGACATCGCGTGCACCCATGGTCGGCTGGAGGAAGCACAGGAAGCCTATGCGGTACGAGCCGCCGAACTCCTGAATCGTGGCCAGTTCGTCATCGGTCTTGGTGGTGGGCACGAGATCGCCTGGGCCAGCGCATCCGCCATTTTCAAGAGTAAAGGACCCGGCAAGCTGGGCGTCCTTAACCTGGATGCCCACTTTGACATGAGAAAATCGGAGCAGGCGAATTCGGGAACATCGTTCCTTCGGCTACTTGAGGAAGCCGACAAGATTGGCGTTCAAGCCGAGTATCGAGTCTGCGGCATTAGCGAAGCGGCCAACACGAAAGCACTGTTTGCGAGAGCCCGCGAGAACGGCGTCGAATGGCGGACGGACGATGAACTGACGATCCAACATCTCCCCGACCGGCTTAGCGAACTTGGACGCTGGTTTCAGACGCTCGATGCACTGTATCTCACGATCTGCCTCGACGTCCTGCCGTCATGGGAGGCGCCTGGCGTTAGCGCTCCGGCAGCGCGGGGCGTATCGATCGAAGTCCTCGAACCCATTGTCGAGCTTGCATCTCGTTGTCGAAAGCTGCTTATGGCCGACGTGGCCGAGCTTTGTCCGCGCTTGGATATCGATAATCGGACTGCCCGGGTTGCCTCAAGGCTGATCTGGCGGATCGCGCAATCGAGATTGGAGTCGTGGCCCAGATGACCTCAAAACTCCTTTTTCGGCATACGAATCTGGTGACAATGACGGAGGCAACCGGATTCGGCGAAATCATGGACGGCGCGTTGGCGGTTCGAGACGGCAAAATCTGCTGGCTTGGAAGGGATAGTGAACTTCCTAAGGACGCTAAAGCCGATCACGAGATCGACGGAGGCGGCGCATGGTTGACGCCGGGACTCGTCGACTGCCATACCCACCTCGTATGGGCCGGCAATCGAGCCGACGAGTTTGAGCGGCGACTTAACGGTGAATCGTACCAAAGCATCGCCGCCACAGGAGGAGGGATTCGATCCACTGTCCGGACCACTCGTGCAGCGAGCCATGAAGATTTGTTCGCCCATTCGGCGCCAAGGCTCAAGGATCTGATTCGGGAAGGCGTAACAACGGTCGAGATCAAGTCAGGCTATGGCCTCGACCTCGATACCGAACTCAAGATGCTCTCAGTTGCCAAGCGGCTTGGCGAAACGCACAACGTTCGCGTCGAAGGCACGTATCTCGGCGCCCATGCGGTGCCGTGGGAGTTCGAGGGCCGTTCCGATGATTACGTCAGGATGATTCGCCACGACCACCTCCCACAGGTTCGAGCCTCAGGCTTGGCAACCTCCGTCGACGCATTTTGCGAGTCGATCGCGTTCAACTCGAGCCAAGTGCGAAAGATTCTGTCCGATGCCAAGCGCCTTGGATTCAACGTCAAACTCCACGCCGATCAACTCTCAGACAGCGGAAGCGCTGGACTGATCGCGGAAATGGGCGGACTCTCTGCCGACCACGTGGAATACGCCTCGGAAGCGTCTGTCCGTGCGATGTCCAGCGCTTCGACCGTCGCGGTTCTACTTCCAGGGGCGTACTACTCGCTTCACGAGTCGCATAAGCCGCCGGTTGAGTCATTCCGTCGCGGCAAAGTTTCCATGGCAGTGGCAACCGACTGTAACCCCGGTACCAGCCCGTGCAGTTCCCTGTTACTGATGGTGAACATGGCGTGTGTGCTGTTCGGCCTCACCCCGAGCGAAGCGCTTGCGGGCACAACCCGATGTGCGGCTCAGGCTCTCGGACTCGCAGATAGGATTGGCCGACTCGAAGTTGGATTGGAGGCGGACCTCGCCCTTTTCGACATCGACCACCCTAGGGATATAGCCGCCAACATCGGCGCCAACCGTTGCGTTGCGTCGTGGCGTGCCGGATCGCAGCTTCATTCCGGTGGCACCTAGCCTAAGCCGATTCAGTGACGTCGTCCGATCCGCCTATTCCGACCGTCAAGCTGCCACAACCAATCCAACACCCGGCTTACCGCCGCATACAAAGCAGAGGCGCACCAGCCCGTCAAAAGGGACGAGCTTCGTGCGCCTCTGATTACTATCCTGGCTTGGTCAGATCGTTCAGTTTTCAGCCATCGTCCAGGTGCCGGAGGCGCCACTTAGCTGCTTGAACGCTCCCGTCCCATTCCATTTCGTGCCCGACGCCATAAAGACCCCGCTTAACAAGGCGGCGTTCGACGCGTTTAGGATCGACGTCGGCTCAATGGCCATTACCAAAGATCCGTCCGTAACCACACAACCGACCAAGGTGTAGCCCGAAATCGAGCCGGTGACGATGCCGTTGACGTCGATCGTTGCGGTGAAGCTCGTGCTGTTGGAGAGGCTCAAATGATAGGTTCCGACATAGGGCAACCCCTGTGATGGAATCCCGCCACCCGACCAATGCACCGTTCCGGCTGAGGTCTGTGCATTTCCAGTTCCTTGGAAGGCGCCCTCCAACGGGAAGAAAACTCCGGTGATTGTGGCGTTCCCACCGGTTCCGGTCACCGATATGTTCACCACGCCGGTACTCGAGATCGTTCCGCTCATGAATTGCGGCGATGTCGCGGACTCCGCGACTCCCGATACGGCTCCCGATGCGTTGACCAAAAAGTCGAACTTGGTCGAGTCGATCGTTAACGAGTAGGCGCCGGCAAACGACTTGGTGAAGCAAATGTCAGTCTCCACCGATTGACTATCGAATGTGACCCCCTCAAGCAGACCCGATGCATCGAATGCACAGTAAATGGTTCCGCTGGAACTACTGCCACCCGATTTCTGGATCGTGTATTTGAGGATGCCGGCGGCATCGATCGTACCAGTCAACGTGCTTCCGCTATTGTCTGATGCGCTGACCGCTCCCGAACTCGTGATCGAAAGGTTTCCGATCGTAGTCAAAGCGTTGGTTGACGGTACGAACGAGGTTCCTGCGTAGACGCCCGCGAATTGAGACGATCTCCCTACCGCATTGACCGTGACCGTTACATCGTTCGATCCGCCTTGACCGTTCGTCGACTTCAAGAATCCGACCAATGCTCCCAGGGAGTTGGTATAGAACCGTCCTGACGCGGATCCGTTTCCTTGGCTGGAGGACACTGAGACGGTCACCGACCCATCGCTACCGACTGTACCAGTCAACGTCTTTTGATTTGCGGTCCCGGTCGAATAGTCGGTTGTTGTGCCCGAAATCCCGCCGGAAGCGCTGATTGTCATTGAGACCGTACCGATCCCCCCGCCGTTTGTCGAGTAAAACGAGCCCTTATAGTTTCCGGCATAGGTGCTGCCCTTCGTAAGGGTTAGTGTTGCGGACTGAGAACTCGTTCCGAGTTTTGCCGTGATATTGACTGTTGTTTGGGATGTGACGGACTTCGTCGAAACCGCGAACGTGCCCGATTGCGATCCGCCTGCAACCGTCACGGTTGACGGCACCGTAGCCATCGACGAACTGCTTGCTAGCGCGACCTTAACTCCGCCGGACGGGGCCACCGCACCTAGAGTGACCGTACCGGTCGAACTAACGCCTCCGCCAACGGTCGACGGGTTAAGTGTCAGTCCGCTGACCCCGAGCGGGTTCAAAGTCAACGTGTCGGCTATCGAAGAACTTCCCAGCGCGGCGACGATTTTCGCGCTGGTCGTTTTGGAGACCGCGCTAGTCGTGATCGTAAACGCCTGGTGGGTGCTTCCACCAGCGATCTTCACGCTCGGGGGCACCTTGACTCCACTTGTCACGCACGAAAGCTTGACCACAATCCCGGACGTTGGGGCGCCGCTACTGATATACACGGTGCCAGTCGACGAGGAACCTCCGGTCACTGTTGTCGGATCCAGCGTCAGTGTCGAAAGCGTCGGCGCCTTAATGGTCAGCGACGCAGTGGCAGAGCTTGATCCAGCCGACGCCTTGATCTTCGCCGTCGTTGTCGCTGCAACTGCGATCGTTGTGATCGCAAACGTCGCGGACGTGGCTCCCGAACTGACGAGCACTGACGATGCCGTCGAGGCGTTCGTGCTTGCCGACGAAAGTGTTACTTTGAAGCCGCTCGAAGGCGCCTTCTTGCTGATCGTTACCGTACCAGTGGCGCCAGTGCCGCCCGCTACACTCGCGGGGGATAGGGAGAGCTTGGAAACCGTCTGGCCTGAGCCCAAGGCGACTATTCCTAGGATGCCTGCCAGTAACGTCAATAGGCGGAAACCGCCTTTATGTCGAATCCTTTCCGAAGGCTGACCCTCTGTGTTTCTCATTGTTCAATTCCCATCTCCAAATGGATCCCAAAGGCACCGTTAGGGCCCAGTGAGACCATCTGGATTTAACGCATAATTATAGGGCAAGCCACGTTAAGCAATCTCCTTGGCAGGGATCTTGCGTGCTTATTAGCAGTCCAGGACCCTCAAATAGGCCAGCTTAGCCATCTAGTCGCCTGAAAGCTTCAAGCCCTGTCGAATTCGATCGAGCATCGGCGACCAGATATCGCCTTCACTGATCGGCCACCAGCTTTCAACCAACAGGCATGTCGCTCCGCGAGCGACGCCGAAGATCCTCCCGTGCAGTTTCGGACCGCCGGGCGACTGGTAGGTCAAGTCCCACGAATAGGCGGGAGTGTTGCTGAGCGATGCAGTGGTATTGGTCCCCAGGCTGGAATACGATCCCCCCTTGGCGACCACCGACGAAAGCTCGTCTTCGCGTACTTTGAACACGTCGGCCACGGTTTGGCTGTTGCCTAGAGGGGCTCCGTTGATGGAGAAGACGACATCAGGGCGACCGATTGGCGAGATGCTCGTAGTGTCCGCAGAACTGGACTGCCAACCTATCGGTACAGGCATCGATACGCCAAGTTGCGCATTTTGGTTGGACGTCATGGCAACCGCCGATGCCCTCACCATCTCACCGTCCGCGCTCTGACCGTTCGCTTGCTTCCAGGTACCAGTGATCCGGGAATGGTCGGCGTTGATCTCACCAGTGAAGGTCGCTGAGTCGGGGCCCTTGTCGCCTCCAACCGCCAACTTGATCTTGTTCCCACTCTCCACGTCGCCCGTAGCGTCGAGCGATTGCGATCCTTGGGCATTCCTGCGCACGACCGCGGCATGTAGCTTCCCGCCTTCCGCTCCCTGAATTTGAATCTCACTCCATTGATCGCCGAAGCTGGCGTACCATACGCCAGCCAAATCTTGTGCAGCCACAATTGCCCCGACTACAGGAGGAGTTGAGACGTCCGAAGAGCCGTTCGAGTTGCTGTCCGTGAGTTTCAGACGCTTCTTCAGTTCAGATAAGGCGTGACCTGGCGCTTTGCCCGACGGCTTCTGGGAAACCACATAACCGACTATCCCGCCCGCCACAACCAAAACGACAAGGCCGGTCAAAATGAAGGACGTACCGACCGCAATGTTATCCCGATATGCCTTTAGGCCGAACGGACGAGTTGCCTTGGCGTAGGCTGTCGCCATAGACCCTGCCGACTTCGGCCGGCTTTCAGGATCTTTCGCAAGAAACTCCTTGAGCATGGCCCGAACCCTCGGATTGGGGTGCTTCGGATCCTTCGGCGGATGGTTCAAGATGGCGTGAACGATTTCATCCTCGGACTTGCCATCGAAGGGCATCGAGCCGGTGAGGGCTCGATACATCAGAACCCCAAAAGCCCACAAGTCGCTTGCCTTCGTAACACGCTCTCCACGGCAGGCTTCCGGCGACATGTAGCGCGTCGTTCCCGTGATCGTGTGAGAGCGTTCAGTGACGCCGCCAAGCCAGTTTGCGACGCCGAAATCGATAAGCATCGCTTTGCCGGTGTTGGCGATCATGACATTTGAGGGCTTGATATCCCGATGGACAAACCCCATTCCGTGAGCGTAATCAAGCGCATCGGCGATATGGCCGAAATAGCGCATCGCTTCTTCGTGAGTCAGGTTACGCGTCTTTAGCAGATCGCTCAGCGTTTGGCCCGAGACAAAGTCCATCGCGAGGTAGGGGCTTGCGTAGTCCGTCGATGCGTCATAGACCTTTACGATATTCGGATGCTCTAGACGAGCAAGCGACTTCGCCTCTTCAATGAACCTCTCTAGGAAATTCGCATCAACTGCTACCTCTTCGCTGAGGATCTTTAGGGCACGAGGATGATTGAGAGGGCGGTACTTCGCGCTCCAGACGGAGGCCATGCCTCCTTGCCCCAAGAAGTCGATGATGTCGTAGTTCGGGATTTCGGGAGCAACCACGTTCGTCTGCTCTTTACGGCCCCACCGATCCCGACCCTCATTCTTGAACGGGTCGTAACCGTAACTCGTCTTGGTTTCGTCACTCATCGAACGGTTCTCTAAATCTTGCCGAGGGCGATCAGCGATAGTATCAGGAGCATCACGACGAGTGCAACAGCCGCGATCGCGATGGTAGGGTTGCCGCGTAGCAACGACGGCATGGATTCGCTACACCGCGCAACGCAGATCCCTACGTTGTCCCGTCCTCCGCCGCTCAGAGCAAGCTCCAGCAATTTTTCGCAGACCTGCGTCGACGAAGTCGCTCCTGAGAATGCTTCCTCCACGTCCTTGTTCTCGACCATCTTGTAAAGGCCGTCCGAGCAGACCAGCACCCAATCGCCCGGAGCCAGCTTGACCGAGTACGCCTCGGGAACAATCCGCTCATCTACTCCGACGGCTTGAAGGAGAGCCTTTCCATGCTGGTTCTCGATCTTGTTCTTAATCGAATAGGCCTCCCAGGTCTGATCTTCGGTTAGTTGAGCTAGCCGACCGTGCTGAATCGTATAGACACGGGAGTCTCCGACGTGACCGACAATGCAGTCATCGCCTACGAGCAAGGCTACCGAGAGCGTCGATCCGCAAACGTCATTGCCGGAAGGTATCTCCTTAACCGCTCGGTGTGCGGCTTGTTCGAGATCGATGCACAACTGAGGGGTCGGTTCGCGCTTTTCCTTGAGCAGCCATTGCTCAAGCTTCCCTTGAATCGTCGCGATGGCGAGATTGCTGGCGTCGGCACCTTTCTCGTGTCCACCCATCCCATCAGCGACCGCCAGACAACCAATGGTCTGCGCGCCTCGGGAGAAGATCTTGACAAAGACCTGGTCCTGATTCTCCGATCTTTTCAGACCGACGTGGGTGCAACCCGCAATGTCGAGAGTCATGGCAGTGGCTACTGAACTTGCTTGAACAGGAAGAACATCGTTCCCAGCTTGACCTGATCGCCGTCTTTGAGTGGGAAGGCCGAGTTGGCGTCGATCTTCTGGTCGTTGACGAACGTGCCGTTAGTGCTCCCCATATCGATGACGATAGGCTGGCTTCCGTCCAATCGAAACTCCGCATGAGAAGACGACATTTCCGCATCGTGGAAAGTGTAGGTGCATGACTGCCCCCTACCGATCGTAAAGGGTGTCGTCATCGGCATTTCGTCTCCGACGCGAAGCCCGCCCATCACACGAACCAGCCGAGGGCCCACGACGCGGACTCGAGTCGCTTCTTCGTCGTCGGCAGCGGAGGCAGCAGAGGACCTAGCAGACGACGGAATGCCCTTGCCTCCCTGCGGGCTAAAAACGGTCGCCGAATTGCCTTGGTTCGACTTCATGTAGGCGTAAATGATGTAGGCGACCAGAAGGATCGAGATAACGATAAGTGCAGCAACCATATGACTCTTCAGATACCCGGATAATGAAGTGGAATAGCGACTCCCAAGTCAGGATTGAGGAAATTCTACGCGATTCCCAAAATTCCTGCCAACGGAACGAACTTGAGCATGAGGAATAGGACTGATAGGCGATTCCCACGATTGAGCCCAACTACATAACCGATGTCTAGACGCGAATCGTAGCGTCGTATTCGGATCGACTTTCCGGATGCCGTAGTATCTCGTACGACTCCTCCAGCTCGGCTAGCAAGGGCTCGACAAACGGGTTCCCAGGATGTAGCGTTGGATCGAAGATAGCCCTCAACGAGCCGTATGCCGAATCGATATCTTCCTGCAAAGCCTCCATCGGCACCTTGAGGACGATGTAGTGGTGGGGATAGCCGATGTGCTTCGCACTCGAGGCGTCCTGATTGCCCAGATACAGGCCGCTCTTTACGTGTAGTCTCTGCTCGCCGATCTGAATGACGTCGCCGTCTTTGAGAGGAAATGGCACTGTAACTCGCTGGCCATTAACTAACGAGCCGTTGGTGCTCTTTTGGTCAGCCAGGTACCAATGCTCGCCTCGGAGTTCGATAATCGCATGTAGGCGGCTAACCTCCCTATCGTGGGGAAAGGAGAACTCGCAGTTGGCGGACCTTCCGATCCCAATCGGGTCCTTGACCATCAAGAGTCGCTTGACTTCGTCGCCGACTTTACACTCAATCCATTTCATGTCAATTCTCCTTAACCGCCAAGAGCGGATTATAGACGTATCTCAACGATGGACGTTGTCAAGGATCGAGACGCGGATTTCTCCCACGACTCAAATGGTCATGCGACGGGTCAGAATGAGGGCGATGATAGCCGCTCTTGCCCTGGCAATCGCTCACTTTGCCTCGCCGCGCTCCACCCATTCGGATGGTGTGACGAATCGCAACCTCATCGCAATCGAAGACGACAGCCACGACCTTCGACTCATCCTCGACTGCGACCGGCGTTGTGCGGTCACCAGCGTCGTCGTTCGAGATCAAGAGGTGGGTTCTCCGGGTCAATCGGCATTTAGCGGTATCAAGGTCGGCAGCAAGTGGTACACGACTCTCGACGGTATCGCCACTCCCACAGTGCTGGTAGATCCGAAGCGTATCGTCGTCTCCGGGATACGTTTCGGTAGCGGGAGCATCCAGGTTGAAGAAAAATGGACGTTTCGACCCGGCCCTAACGAGATCGAGTGGCAGATCGATCGCCGCTATCTGAGCTCGGGTTCGATTTCTGCCTCGCGATGCCCGGGGTGGCTGTTTGGCAAGATGAGCACTTGGACCGGCGCCCTACTTTCGACCGGAGGAGTGGCGTGGTGCAAGCTTTTCGATACGCCTCGTGCCACCTACGGCGTCCACGCCGATTCAGCTTCCCTGTGGAACCGTGCAGACGACCTAAGCCTAACTGTCACCTCCAAATCCCCCTGCCCAGCCAATACTGCCATGACGTTCACTCGGCAATCGGACGGCGCATTCGGCATGGCGTTCTCGCCGTCAGATTCCGCTTGGACCACATTGCACGGTCAAACCCGGTTCCTACGCGATCGCGAGGACATTTGGGCGCCGCAGGCAGTCAAGGCAGGGGAAGCGTGCCGGGCTAACTATGTCATCAGGCCGGCAAGCTATCACGAGGCCAACCCTTCCCCGCGCATCGGAAATCTAGACACCAATGCCGTCGTGGACATCCTTCATACGATCGGCCGGATCGGTGTCATCGACGACAAGATCGTCGGCAGTAACGGATGGTACAGCGGGTACGCCGTACTCCATGAGCCTTGGTTTGCGCTAATGGGTCTGGCGATCGACGATCCGCTTTACACTCAGAACCTGGCTCGATCGCTCGACTATCAGAGAGACCATGCGGTCATGCCGGACGGAATGGTGAAGTCGCGGTGGGCGTATGGTTCGGGCGATGCTCAACCGGGCACCTACGATCCGACCGGATTCTACGAATGCCAATGGGGTCGGTTGATGGATACCCAGCCCAGCTACGTCATAAACGTCTCCGAGCTATTCGACTTGAATGGGGATCTCTCCTGGGTTCGAGGCCAGAAGCGAGCCTGCGAGTCCGCACTGGATTATTTGTTGAATCACGACTCAAATGCCAACCACCTAGTTGAGATGGCGGTCGATTCGCATGCTGCACACAAATCAAGCGACTGGCTGGATGTAATTTGGGCCTCCTACGAGAACGCATACGTCAACGCGCAGTTGTATCGCGCTCTCAGGCTTTGGGCAGACATCGAGGGACTCCTCGGCGATGCAGAACGAGCCAGGGCCTATGCTAACGACGCCTCGCTGCTCAAGATCAGCTTCAACAAACCAACTTCGGAGGGAGGTTTCTGGGATGCGAAGAACCGCTGGTACGTGTATTGGCGAGAGAAAGACGGGTCTACGTACGGGGACAACCTAACCTTGCCGGTCAACCTGATGGCGATCGCGTTCGGCATCTGCGATCGGTCGGATCGTCGGCAAGCGATTCTCGACTTAACCGAGAAGAAGATGACGGAGCAGCACTTGCTTTGCTGGCCAGTGAACATCTTTCCTTTCCGTCCCGAGGAAACGGCCAACCAG
This sequence comes from Fimbriimonas sp., assembly GCA_031292555.1. Classification (GTDB taxonomy): domain Bacteria; phylum Armatimonadota; class Fimbriimonadia; order Fimbriimonadales; family Fimbriimonadaceae; genus Fimbriimonas. Next base: position 17,736 of record JARLGV010000114.1, on the reverse strand, counting down.
CACTTTCCCGAATATGAGAACGGCGACATGTTTCTTGCGTGGGCGGAAACAGGAATTAGAGCCTATGCCGCCTACCGGCCCGAAGTCGCCCTAAAGTACGTTCGGCAGGTTTTGGAGCAGTACCGCAAAGACGGCCTGGCATTTCAGCGCTACTTGCGCGCCACTGGCAAGGGCGAAGGCGACGACATCCTCGCAAACAACTGCAGCGCAGTTGTCGGTCTGTTTCGCGATATCTTGGGAATCCAGCCCAAATACAATCGCCTCATGCTCTCGCCAAGGTTGACTGAAGACTTCAAAAGCGCCGAACTGTCGTACACGCTGCGAAACCGAACGATGCGCCTGTCCCTATCTCCGAACCACTACACCGTATCGTCGGCTGGAATGAGCGTCGAAGCGACCCATGACTTTGGGGTGTCCTTCCGCGACTATGCACTCGACTATTACGATCGGGACCGAGCCGCACCATCGCTTTCTGTCGATTTGAGACGGCCCGCGAGGGTAGCGGTGGGAATTCGGCGATGGGCATCGCAGTTCGAATGGACACTCAGGTTGACTGGGCGACGACAATCTATCCAAATGCGTGTGAGTGGCCTGAATCCCGGAGCGCATTACCGGTTGACAGTCGATGGCCTATCTCACGGTTTGCCTCAAGTAGATCGAAGAGGATCGCTGTCCTTTGCGATTTGGATTTCGGGAGACCGTATTCACCAACTGGACTTGGGTCTGGCCGCATCGTCTTAGCTGGCGCTTAACGCTTTCTTAACAGATTGATGCTAGTTTTTCTCGCCGGTCCGAGTCTCTTGCGGCGCCGGCATACGACCCATGATTTCTCTCATTGCATGCGCAGCCCTCTCACAACTCCAGTTCCAGTCGATTAATCGACAGTTGCCTCCAAAAGCTGGTAACGACTTCTGGTTTGTCGCACTCGGCGACAATCGACCCGCCGGCGCCGGATTGCCTCCTACGCGAACGTTTCGCCAACTGCTTGACGAAGTCGGCATCATTGGACCGTCGTTTGTGATCAGTTCAGGCGACCTTCTATACGGAAACGAGGAGACGCTTGCCCAGTACCGACAGGAGATTGCCTGGATGCGGCCGGTCATCGACACCTTGCCATGCCCGTTCTACAACGCGCCGGGCAACCACGAAATAAACAATCGCCCAGAGTTTCTGAAGGCATACACAGAGGCGTTCGGCGCACCGTTCGGATCGTTTGACTGCGGTCAATTTCGGTTCGTTGCGGTCTGTACCGAGATCCCTGCTGAGAAACCATCGGTGTTCGAGCCGCAATTAAGTTGGCTCAAGAAGACCCTAGGAGCACATAGGCCGGCAGTCGTGTTTCAGCATCATCCGGTATTCCCACGCAAAACCAACGACGAGAAAGCTTCGGCGGCTGTGGCGAATGCTGCTGAACTGCATGAAATCTACCGAGAAGGCGGCGTTAAGCTTGTGGTCGAAGGACACGATCACGTATTCGACGGTCAGTCTCACGATGGCGTCGAATATCGAATTGCCGGCGGCGCGGGAGCGCCCTTGGATGGCGTCCCGACGGACGGAGGCTACTTCCATTTCATGCTTGCGCACGTTCACGATGGCGACCTGACAACTGAAGTCATCCCAAGCGGAACACTGGAGATCCTACCAATCAGCGACGGCATCGTTGCAGCCGCCAACTATGCGTATGCGGATCTTCCCGTCGCAAATCTGAGGGTAGTCACAAGTTTCAAGCCCAAGGCGGCGACCGCCGACGTGACTTCAAAGAAGGGCAAAAAGAAAGAGATCCCGGTGAAAGTGATTTCCATGAGAAAAATCGGAGATCGATACGAAACCAGGCTTGCCCTGATACTGACCCGAGCCCGGGCGACGTACGTTCGGTTGAAGAGATAAATCGAAGCGACGTTAGCCAGATGAATCCGGCAGTCCAACAATCGCCGCGACTTTGGCGACGGTCGTCCAGTTTCGGCCGGTTGCACGCGTCTTCAGTTTCGACTCTATGACGGCGATCGTCAGCTTCGAATCTCCGATGCCATCCGGGTAGTGCGCATAGAGACACCGGCGATAGCCGGCGACCCGTTCGGCCCCCTTGATCGCCGCCTGCAGATCATCGCAATTCCTGACATCGAATTCGCTCTTGGTGAAGACCAAGACCACGTGACTCGGATCGGCTTGGGCTTCCACCAGAAACGGATTCGCCTCCATCGCTTCACGCAATTCGGCCGGAGTGAGGACGACCACGTCGACCTTGAGTCCAAGTCGGGAGTCGATTGACTCCTCGAGAGATTGTTCGAGCGACGCAGTGTCGGCGCCGTCGCATCCAAAGACTAAATTCCCCGACTGGAGAAGCGTCGTCGGATGCGACAGACCAAGGTCGGTGGCAATCGCTATAAGGTCTGCCATCGGGACTCGATTTCGGCCGCCGACGTTCACCGCCCTTAACAAAGCGACGTACTTCATTGGCGCTCCGCTCAGCTTAGCCTTCCGTGACGAATCTCATCATGTAGCTTTGCGTAGCATCGGTGTAAGCGACCCAAACGTCGTGGGTTACCGGGTCGACGACAACGCTGTGACAGCCCTTGGGAACGGGCACCATACCCAGGATCTTGGCCTTGTCGTCCGACACTTGGATTACATCCATGACGCCGTTCCCTGGAACATAGAGGCGCTTCAGTTCCGAGTCGTATGCGATTTGGTCGCTGTTCTCGGTGACCGTGAGGGTCTCGAGAATCTTCCCCGTCTTCACATCCAGGATCACGAGCTTTCCGTTCTTTCCGGCTATGAACAGCTTTCCGTCGCGTCGATCGACGGCTAGTCCGTGAGGGCTCTTCAGTTCACCGAGGGACCATTCGTCGATAACGGAGTGGCTCCTAAGATCGACGACCTGCACCGAATTCGTCGACTTGATCGCTTGGAACACTAGATCGCGCATGTTGTCAACCTCCATATATTCCGGAGCCTCTTTGATAGCAATCGTATTCACGATCGTAAGAGTTTTGGGATCGACAACCCACAATTTTGTGCCGTCATCGTTGTCGACATAGATCAGGCTGTGCTTCGAATCGAACTGTACACAGTCGCCCGGTCCGTCCAGAGCAAGGCTGCCTACCTTCTGCCACGTCGAGGAATCGAAAGCCACCAACGTCTTGTCCGGTCCGGCGGCATATACGCGTTTGCCTACGGAATCAGCCGCGATGCCGTTTACGGCAACCGCGTCGATCTCCTTGGCCGTCCCGGTTGTCAAGTCGACGACCGCAAATCCGGATCGCTTCGGATGCGAGGCGAGGATTAGCCGATTGGTCGCGTCGATTCCCATGAAATCGAACGAACCTGGCCCTCCGTTAACGACGATCGGCGCCTTGGCCGTAAGCGGCGACCCAAGCCGCACGGCAGAAAAGAGAGGAAGTAAAGCAAGCAAATGAACCACTGATCAAATCACCCCAGCACGTTTTACACTACATGGTTACGATTAAGGGGCCATTAAATGGCCGTAACGCCGCAAATTAGCTTACTTCAATCCGTTTACAAAATCTAATGCTGCAACATTGCCTGACTAAGCTACAAACGTTTAACCATTGCATCGCGATCATTCAGTCCCACAAAACCGACGCGGTCATAAAGCTTTCGTGCACGAAAATTGCTCTTAGTAACCGAGAGCTCGATCGCCCGGTAGCCTAGGCGCCGGGCCTCATCCTCCACGAGGCTCATGATCCGCAGGCCCACGCCTCTCCCACGATGCCGTTCTTCGAGGAAGAAGTCTGTGACGATCCCGTGGCTCCCGCCGAACTCGATATCGAATGCCGCCGTCAAAATGAGGTATCCGCCAATATCGCCATCGATTTCGATTAACCATGCGTTTCCGAATCGAGTATCGTTTACTAAATCGGCAATTGCCCGTTCAACCGACACATCGTATACAAGGCTATCGTAACGATAATAAGCCTGTACGAGGCGTGTCAACTCGGTAATTAGTGAAGGAGACGCTTGACGGAGAGTGATGGAGTCCATTGGGATGGCACAATGATGTCAGATGGCTTGTAGCTATGGTTGTCGGCTATTGGTCCCAAGGATCTTGCTTCTTTTTGTTGAGATAACTATGCTGTCAAGTGTTGTGGAAGGCCAGGTCCCCTCGATCGATTCCTTAGCTGGGAAGTGGCTTTCGGGCGATGAGATCGTAAACCCACCTTCGGTTACGAATACGGTCGGCTCGCTTGGATGCACCGATAATCTGACCGGTTTCCACTATTGTAATTTCCCACCAATCGCCCAAGGGGGCGAAGCAGCCATTCTTCACATCAATGGCAAGCCGATTCAGGCACACAGTTTCCGCTGGTACCCGTATCAGGTCGAACGGTCCGTGCTCACCGCGAACGGTCTCGAATTGCTCTCAACCATGCGGTTGGCGGATAACGCTCCGGTCATTCTGATCCGTCTCCAGGTCAAGAACATCGGCACGCAGCCCATCACTGCCAAGTTCGAGCTCAAGCATCCAACCGGCTTTCGGCGCTGTGACGGCGTATGGGATTGGAACAACCGAGGTGTAAATCCCAAAGAGAATTTCGAACACGAGACTCAAGCGAAGGACGAGGTCATTCACGACACCAAGACCGGTGTCGTCACCCGCATCACGCGCTTCCCATTTGAGCCGCTCACGATTCGCCCAGGATCGTTCCGCACCTTCGAGATTACTTGTTCGTTCAACAACGCCAGGCTGGAACCATTTGCCAAGATGTTCGCGGATGCCCGGACAGGCTGGGAGCGTCGATGGCAGGACGCGTTTACGCCTGGCAATCGCCGCTACTCGGGCAACTTTCCCACGCTCATCTCGGACAATCCAAAGCTAAACCGGATGTACTACATGGCGCTGATGACGCTCCTTCAGATGGAGCGAACCGGCTTCCGCGGGTCTCCTCGGTGTTTTACAACGGTCGGTCCCCAATTCGGCGCCACCCTCGAGTACTTCTGGGACACCGCTCTGTTCTCCACCACCTATGCGCTTTTGGAACCGAAGGTCCTCAAGGAGAATCTGAAACGCTGGCTGAATGTCGATATACACAGCCACTACGCGATCGACTACCTAACGGGTCAGGGCGTTGGCCCTTGGTACTCTCCAAACGACTATTCCGTGTTCACCGCCTTCTGGCAATACGCTACGACAACGGGAGACACCGACTTCCTGATGGCCAACCGGGACCGGCTCCTCGAATGGGCTAACGCTTGGAAGGCGCGTGTCGCTCCAGGTGAGCAGCTTGCCGATTGGGGTGATAACGACAACATCCTGGAATGCGGGCCGGAATACGTCCACATGATTCCGTCGTTGAACGCAGCCCATGTTGGAATTACGCGCAAAGTCGAACAGCTTTTGCCCGACGACGAAGCGACAAAGCTGGAGTTGGAAGTCAAGCCGCTTGAGAAAGCGGTCCTCGACCAGTACGTGGTTCGCTCGGGCGTCTGGCAGACCAAACACCGCAATGGCGTCTCGGTCGTCAGTCGGCATGTATACGACTATTTGACGATCGGACTGAACATGACGAACAGTCTCAACCCGGAGATGCGCCAGGAAATGACCGAGTTCGTCAATAGGGAACTGGTCGCCGACGGGTGGATTCGAGCCATGTCGCTTTCCGATCTCGCCGCATCGATCTCCGATCGCCCGGATCACGGCCCCAAAGGCAGCTACTGCGGCTGGCCCGCCTTGGCCGCTCTGACAATGGCGAAATTTGGGCAGTTTTACGAGATGAAGGAGATGATCGAGAATTGCGAGGCTGCGACCTGGCAGGGCCCATTCCCGCAAGCATTCGAACTCGTACAGATTCCGTTGACCGGCCATTGGATTCCGCGGATCGCATTGCGCGGATCGGATTACAACGAGTCGAGCGGCGCGGCTTTTGCCGAAACCGTTATTCGAGGCCTATTCGGCATTGAATTCGATATCCATGGCAACGTGATATTGGACCAGAGCACGACTCCGCGTCCAATCATGGCGCAATTATTGAACGTACGCACGAAGGACGGACTTCGAGATTTCCACTGCGGACTCGTTGGCGTGCGGTAGTTCGGCCCTGACTGTGCGTTTGCCGGACGCTCGTCCCCAGTAGCATCCCTCCTGTTACACTGTCGCTGTGTATCTACTCCCTTTGCTGGCGATAGGGGCGGCTAACATGACATCCACTCTGTCCGGGCATTCCCCTAACTTGATCCAAGTAGTGTCGCCTGGTTTTGCATACTCGGTCGATTCTGCCACTCTTAGGTCGAGGGCATGGAAGAACCTGGTCGGGCGGTCTCAGCTGCGATTGGAGGACGCGACGGAGGTCGAAATCGAGGTCGGGGATAATCCTGCAAGACCCTCTAGAGTCCTTCTCGATCCGATCATGAGCGACCTTGGGACCGGCGACTCGTCAAGGGCGAACCTACGGTTTCGGTCACGGGAGGGTGACCTAACCGTGAATGTGCTCATCGAGGCCGATCCCACGTGGCCTGTGATGCACAAGTGGGTTGAGATCGAGAACACTTCCGATCACTCCATCAGGCTGCTCAACCTCGTACTGGGACGATTCGCCGCAGGAAAAGCCAAGGTGCAAGGCGGCGAGCGTGGATTCCCTCTCTACCTGAACGATCAGTACTTCGTGAGCATCGCCCACCCTGCCGGATTCACGCATGTCGAGGGTAAGGACGTTGTGCTTCGCCAATATCCCGGCGCCCGCATCGAGCCGGGCAAGAGCTTCAAGAGCATGGAAGCTGTGTACGGCGTAGCCAAGGCGGGCTCGGCGAGACAGGCGTTCGTCGACTACGTTACATCGCGCATGTGCCGAGTGAAGTATGGCCAGGATCGACCCATTGCCATCCTGGAGTCGTTCGGCGGCCAACAGGAAGGGAACTTCCACAACGAGTTCGATATCGGAGTCTCGGGCGACTATCTGCTGCGTCATCTTCAGGACATCGCCGTAAGCCGTCAAGATCAAGGCGTTCAATTCGACTTTTACAGCATGGAGTTCTGGCAGGACCGTGCCGGCGACCTAACAACCTTCAACCGCCGCAACTTCCCGAACGGGTTCGGACCGGTCAGAGACGCAATCCGACGACTCGGGATGAAGCCCGCGCTATGGATCGACAGCGGCGGACTTCCTTTCTGGAGCGTCGATCAGAATCCCGCCGTCAAAAATTGCTTCACCCATGCGGACGGCACTGGCGAGTTTTGCCGCGCCAGTGAGCCGGTCGCCCAAATATATAAGGACGCCTATCTGCGCCAAATGAGGGAGAACCATGTCGGACTCGTCAAGTTCGATAACCTGGGTCCTGGGGGTAGGCCACCCGAATGCAACAACCCGAATCACGACCATCTCCCGGGTCCCCTTTACTCGACGGAGGCAATCTACGATAGCGTCATCGACTTCTTCGGAACGCTAAGGCGCGCCAATCCAGACATCTTCATCATGCTGTACTGGGGCTATCGGAGCCCTTGGTGGCTTCAGTGGGGAGACACTTACTTCGAGTGTGGCGCGCCTATCGAAGGTGCAAGCCCAGCCCAGTATCCGACGCCATATGCGCGCGACGCCGTTACCCAACGTCTCGACCAAGCCCAAAGAACGATCCAAGACACTCCTTGGATCGGCAAAGACTCACTCGGCGTTTGGCTTTCGAACTGGCCATGGAACAGTGGGATCGGTAAGGATCGTTGGCAAGAAGGCACGATCATGGACATGGGGCGCGGCAGCCTCCTGTTTCAGCTTTGGACCGACGAACACTTCCTGACCCCGCCCGAACGAACTCAAGTAGCCACCTTCATCGATCTCATGAAGGCGAACCCGGACTGCTTCCGCAATTCCCGCCCGATTCTTGGCGATCCTAACAAGCAGGAACCCTATGGGTACGCCTGCAGCGACGGCAAGCGTGCATTCCTTTGCCTCGACAACGCGACGCTGGAAGACCGGACCATCACCGTTAACTTAGGCGATGCCATCGGCTTACCGAATCGGATGAACTGGGATCTCTATCGCTGGTACCCCTCGCCGGCCAAACTCGGCACGTCCGGTCCCGCCGCAAGTCGGACCTTGTCAATGGAATTCCGCCCCTACGAGGTTGCCCTCGTCGAAGTAGTGGCAGCCGGCGCCCAACCATCGTTGAGACGATCCATCGAAGTTGAAACCAAACCCAGCCAGACACGCGAAAGATCGGTCGTGCTGGCGCCAGTGATTTCGTTGGGTGGCGCATCGACTTCCCATGCACCGGAATGGTCGAGCCTTCAACCAACTTCGGTTCATTCAAACAAGGGAGCAACGCTCCGAATCGAATCCGATCGAAGCATTTTGGCCGGTGGTCCCAACCCGTCTCGAGATATCGTCACCGTAAGCGCATCAAGCCACCAACGAACCTATACCGGCTTCATGATCGAGGCATTGCCGGATGCCTCATTGCCTGCCAACGGACCCGGTCGAGCAGTCAACGGTAATTTCGCGCTACTGGACATGCAGGTTCGAGCCGTTCCGCTCGACCATCGTGACAAACCGGTCGACCTGAGATTCAAGTCTGTCCGTGCCGACTTCTCACAGACCAGCTACGGAGGTTGGCCGGTTGAGGCGATCGTCGACGACAACCCAAAGACCGGTTGGTCTATTCATCCAGCGGAGGGGAAATCGCACACTGCCGTTTTTGAGCTAGCAGAGCCACTTACGTTTCTGCACGGCGCGAACTTCCTGATTACGATGACTTTCGATGACCGAGGACACAGCCTGGGACGGTTCCGATTCTCCACGTCATCACAAACCGCCATCGATCTCCCTAAGGAATACCGGCCAGTCACATTCATCTACAAATTCCGCGTTCCACCTACCAAGACGGGTGGCTTGTTCTTTCTGGTGGGTCAGAGCCCGAGTGACAGTATCAGTTTGAGTGTCGATGGTCAGGCTTCTGCACTAACGCCGGTTTGGGCAGCCGATGCCAACTGGAGTTGCCCGTGGAATGCGTGGCGTCTCCGACTTGTCCCAAGTAGCTCGGCGCGGACGATCGAAGTCAAGCTTAACGAACTGCCGACTCGTTTGCCGCACCTCACCGCTCGCTTCCTTCCAGACTAGCCCTCAGCACCACGTTCGTCGATCGAAGGTCTTCCTATCTGACAGACCCATCGATCGGCAAATGCGGCTTCTGTAGTGGAAAGTTGCCTACAGCTTCTTGACCTGGATGGCCGTGGAGGGCACATCGCCCTGATGAACACGCTTGCCGTTGACGGTGACCGTCACATCTCCTGTCATTTGGAGACCTTTGGGCCCCAAATCGATCGTCAGGCTTTTGATGCTCCTCGTAGTGATCTTTACATTCGCCCCTGAGATTTCACACTCAAAATGGGGCCAGGGCTCCTTGATGAGCCGGCTCGTAGCATAATCGAATGGGACGCGAATGCCCCAGACGCCGGGATGAGCAGCTTGGTCGATCGTAAACACAAAGTGATTCGGGCGTTTCCGTACATGTCCCACCATCCAATTGGCCTGGTCCGCGATTCCCTGATCGGTAAGCGGATAGTGTCCTACGCCCGGCAGGATTACGAGTTTGGTGTCGTCCCCAAGCTTTGTCATGATCTGGAAGGCTTCCTTCATGTCGGGCACCCGTCCGGGCAACGGATCCTTCTCGCCGATTAGGAAGTACATGGGCACGTACGCCATGTTCGGAATCAGTCCCCATTCGGGACGACCGGAGATCATGCTTCCCGACTGCGGTCCGCCGGCTGCCCATACATCCGGCATGTGCTGGAGAATCGCCCAGCACCCATCAGCGCCGGAAGAGTGGCCCGTGAGATACATACGGTCGGGATCGACTTTGCAGAACGTCTCAAGTTGCTTCATCGCCTCGAGCAAATCCGTCTCAGCGTCACCTCTCCATCCGCGGTTGCCGCGTCCCCATGGCGTCAGATGGATCATGTTGCGGGTCGCATCTACCGGAGCATCCGCTTTTGCAGGGGTCTCTGGCCCGAACCCGAAACTGGGATAGGCCAGCGGATTGTCAGGCCCGGAGCCGTGTAGTCCGACAAAGAGCGGATACTCCTTCTTGGGATCCCACGCTTCAGGCAGCCCGACCATCATGTACTGAAGCGAGCCGTCGATGTCCGAAGGCCTGGCCAATATGAGCGATCGCTTTCCCTGTTTGAGATAGAGATCGGGATCGGAGCAGTACTCCTTGAGTCCGGTGGCGATTGTGGAGACATAGTCCACGAATTCCTTGGATCGTGTCTCAACCGATTGCCGTCCGGACTGAGGCGCCTGAACCAAAAGCTTGGCGTACTCGGAAGCGGCGAGCGCCTTCAAGGAGCGCAAGTGCCATGCAAAGAGAGTTGGTTGCTCTTTAGCCAAGAGCGAATCCACCTCCGAGGAGAGCTTCGTCAGGCACTCCTCGGGAGTCGCTACACCTTGGGATGGAGTTACCCCGCTCTGTGTCAACAACAAGACTCCGAACCCAAGAAGCAAGCCGAGTGTCATGGTATCCGAACGTTACCCTGGGATACCCTTCGATACTCGCTTCTACCGTGCCGATCGGTTTGGGAACATCGACCAGAGCCTAACGCTTCGTCCCGAAACACCGATCGATGCAACCGCCCCACTATCGAATTCGAGGAAATCCGACTCGACTCCATCTGAGAAGATCACGCCGTTTTGAGGCATCTGAGACACGACGGAGAGCCTTTCGCGATCTTGGATGTAGCCAGAAACTAGGGTCGCCGAGGAGGCCCGGCTGATGAACGGTTCACGAACCGCAAACGCGAGTTTGCGCTCGGTCGGTGGAAACGCGTAGTCCTCGAACGATACGTCTGGCGCCTTACCTGCAGTATTCGCAACGGCCAAGGCTCCCGTTAGGATTGACCTTCGCCAACCGGTCGAGCCGGCTCCTGTCGAGACGATAATCCCGCTCGAAGATTGGTTTTCCATTAACTCGCCAAAACAAATCCGGTAGCGGGCGGAGACATGCGTTCGCTGCCCGATGAACAGGTCGTTTACGGCAAGTAGGACCTGTCCATCGGCCAACTTGGCCTCTGCCATCACAATCCCTTGTTCGACCGCGCGATCCGGATCTTGGATGAGAGAAAGCGCCTCCGCAGGTTCGTTTCTGGCCAGAACCCCGTCGATTGTGACGGGATCCGGATTCACCGCAATAATCGGCTGCTCGTTCAAATACTTCGCGGTGTTAGCAACCAAGCCATCGGGCCCAACCGTAACGATCAGGGAAGACGGATCGAACTGATAGGTTGGCAAGTACTGGTAATCCACAATCGACAGCCGGATGTCGGGTGGAATCCCGGCTCGAATTGCTTCGATCGCCTCTTGATATACGAAATCGAAGCGCTCGTACTCCGCAAACGATGTTCCACGCTGTTCCAGCACGAATCGTGCCTGGTCTTGCGCTCCGTACCTCGCTTTCAGACCGTCCAGCGGAGTCTTCTTGGTGATCAGACAGACCTTGTCAAACTTCGGCATTGGATTTTGCGGGCCGGGTACTCAAAAGGGCGCTCAGGACTTCGCTCGTAATCGTCAAGTTCTGGGCGCCTTTTGCGCCGAGCATCCGGAATCCGAGCGCTGCGACGAGTGCCGGGTCCACCGAGTTCCAGAGTTCGAGTTCGGCTTTGAGTTGCTGATTCTTGTAGGCCGACTCCACTTCGAGCGCCTTACCTCGCGACTCGGCTTGACCGAACATGTTCTGTCCCTCTTGCTCGATCAACTGCCGCCTCCCCTCCGCGATTGCCAATTCGGTTGCGAGTTCCTTTTCTTTGATCTTCCGTTCCTCGTCGACGCTCGCGGCGCGCCGCGCATAGATTGCCTCATCCGCCTTACGCAACAGGTTTTCCCGGAACTCGGCTTCCAGGGCCTTGGCCACCTCCGGAATCGGTTGAACGGCGAGTACCGATAACGTCGGCACTTCAACCCCCGACTCCTTAAGCGTTGGATCTTGCTGGACTTGCTGAAGGACCAGCGAACTTAACTCCCGGAAGTCCCGCAAATTCGTCGCCAAGTTTCGGCGCTGAATCTCCGAGCTTGCCGCCAAACGGACGGCGTTGCTGAGTCGCTGAGTCGTTTTCTCTAGATCATTAGCAAGATGGGCGCCGGTTCTCGGGTTGATGGTCAAGTTCAAGGCCCTTGCCGCCTGAATCGGGTCGGCGAACCGGTAGCTGAACTGGCCCTGGCAAGTGACCGTTTGTCGATCCGACGTCACGTCCTGGAAGACAAAGGGCGCATCCTGCAGGTTGGTGGGCACCACCGCGATCGTGGAGTTGAACTTCATGTACCAGAATGTAGCCGCCAGCCCCTTGTGCCGAGCTTTGCCACCCACGTAGTGAATCACGTAGTCAGTTGCCCTTCCTTGAAAATACGGCATGGGGCGATTTTACTTCCATGGCAACGACGGACCAGTGGTCTCGCCGTTACCATCCGAATGTCTTTTGGTCGACTACTTCTCTGCCGGGTGATGCGTCTTTTCCCCGGCTGGTATGCGAACTTCGAGATAGTTCGAACGGGGCGGCAACGGACAGGTAGCGTAAGCGGTGAACGCGCATGGGGGATTGGTCGCTCTATTGAAATCCAGCAGCACCTTTCCATTTACCGGGCCCGGCGCATCGAGGAACCGTCCCGCGGGATACGTCTCGTTCCCACTCGTGAGGTCCTTGAAATTGAAGAAGAAACCGTTGCCCGCGGCCTGCGCTTCGAGACGAAATTCCTTTCCCTTGATCGCGAAGGTTACGTAACCTGGATTGAGCACCGGCTGGGTATCGCCCAGCACGTTTGTGATCGGCATCTCCTGCGGGACCGGATATGCCGTGTAGCTCGCCATGATACGGTAGCGCAGGTCGACCGGATACCACTTGCATCCCTTGAACTCCCTTCGCCCCTTCGAATTCTTGTCGAACAAGCGAACACCAATCCGATTTCCTCTCCGAATGACCATCCAGGTCACGCTGCCCGTTTGAACGCGGTCCGAATCGGGCGCCAATGTGCGGGAGTCGATTGCTTGTCCGTTTATCGTGGCGGTCGCTCCTGTTTCAACCGTGAAACTCACTTTGCCGCCTGAGTTGGTCAGTGTTCCGACTTTGCCGGGCGCCGACCCGGTCGGAAAGACGATGCCGCAATTCGAATCAGTTCCGAGCGTCGTTTCGCCGTCTTGCAGCCAAAAAAGTCCGGCAACACTCAGCCAGCCTTCATCAGTCAACAAGTCCGCTTCGACCCCCTTTCTCCACTTGGCAATATTGTCGCGATATAAAGCACCGGAGTCGTCTTTGGAGGGCGACTGAACGTATGCCTGCGAGCAGAGGGTAGCCAGCCCTGCAATCGAGATGAAACCAACCGATAGGGACCTACGGTAATCCATCCCAATACATTACTGGAAACCGGAACGAGTTTCCAAAGGCCGATCAGATACGTCCAATCGACCCATGGGCTCGACGATTACGCTTGGTTGGCGTGAAGCGAGATCGCGGTCGTCGCGTCCTGAATCGCCTTCTGAAGGTGATTCGACACAATCGCGCCCTGCCGATTCGGCGTGTTCCCCTCGGCTACTTGGAGGTCCTTGACTGCTGCCTGCAATGCGGCGAGCCCCTGCTTCATACTCTCTTGACTGGCCTCTATTTGTTGGGCGGTGTATTTCGATTTGGCATGCTTCGCTGCAACGTGGTCGGTAACCGATGGCTTCGGACGAACGGCGGCGTTCTTGCCGTACATCACATGGTCGACGATCACAAGCGAAGCATGGGCGGCATGAATCGAGCGAACCCGGTTGCCTTCGTAGATTGGCAAGGCTGCTTTCATCGCGGCGACGGCCGCAATCAGGTCCTGCTGTAAAGAACTGATTGCCTGCGTTACAGCAGGATTGCTCGTCGTGACGGAATTGTGGGCATGACCTCGCCGAATCGATGACTGGGCTCCTGCGGTGCCGACGATCGTAGCGACGAGGGAAACAAGCATAAGCGAACGGATCAACTTCATTTAGAAAACCTCCAACAAACTTTGAACTTGTTAAGCCCGACGCCTTAACGAGCGAGGAGTTCAACTGATGGGCCAAAAGGACCTTCAGATCACCGGCCTTAACGTCTGGTTAATCGCCCCTTAATCTATTCCTTAACAATTCCCTAACTTTTTCTTAATGATTCAATAATATGCGAGGCTCACACTTGCCCCCATGCGCAAGGCATTTACTCTGATCGAACTCCTCGTCGTTATCGCAATCATCGCGATTCTGGCGGCCATCCTCTTCCCGGTCTTCGCCCAAGCGAAGGAAGCCGCCAAGAAGACTTCGTGCCTAAGCAGCACGAAGCAGATGGCCATCGGCATCTATATCTACACGACCGACAGCGACGACACCATGTGTCAGACCAGTTGGGAGCAGGACGGCCCCGGCACCCAGAGCTATAACCCGGCCAACCCAGCCGGCGCCTACCAGGTGCACTGGACTTTCTTGATCCAGCCGTACATCAAGAACTGGAAGATTTTCGTATGCCCTTCGGATCCGAATCCGACTCCTACCGATGCCCCGTGCCCGAACGGTCAATCGGATGTTGGAAACTTGGTCAACGGTCAGATGACTTGCGACTGGGCTGCTCAGGTCAATAGCTACATTCCGGTCTATAACGTAATGCCTGCGCACGACTGGACCGTTGTCTCGCTCGGCCAGCTTGACAGCCCGGCCCAGCAGATCATGGTCACGGAGCACCGAAACGACCAGGTAGCCTCCGACGGCCACAAGGGAACTTCTGGATTCTTCCCCTCGCAGCCATGCCCGAACTGGGCCCTCGTTCCCTATCCTGCCGGCTCGGGTCAGTACAGCTACTTCCCGGCTTCGGTCGCTCAAGCGGAATATGCCGCTGCGAGCCCCAACTTCGCCGCAAACAAGAACATCTTCAAGAAGTACGACATCGTTCGTGTCGCTTGGGACCGCCACTCCGGCCAGCAAAATGCGAACTACTGCTTCGCAGACGGACACGCCAAGAACCAGAACGTCGGCCAGACACTCAACCCCAATGCCTATGAGTACGGAACCCGATGGTATCCGAACTCCCAGCCGTGGAACACTAGCCCCTGCCAGTAACCAAGGCAGCATCCTGATCGAATGGTGGCCGCAAGCGAAATGCTGCGGCCACCGTTGCGTTTGGGTTGACCTAACCTTTACCGAGCGTAGGAGGGACGTGCAACTCGAACTTAAACGACCGCGTTCTGGGCGCGCTCCTAAGCCAAAGACGATGAGGTCCTGAGCGCGTCGGCGTGAAGTCCCCAATGGCGCCTGCCCACTTGCCAAGTCCTGGCTACATGAGAACCAGATAGATCGCCCCGTCTACGGTGAAGCAGATTGACTTGCCGTCGGGCAACCAGTCCGCGCCGGAGACGGGCCTCGGACCGGCCGAGGGGCCAACCGGCACGTCGGCAATCAAACGAATATTGGATCCGTCTGGGGACGAAACATAAAGGCGCCACATCCAGCGATCGCGATCGGCTCTGGCGAGTCCTTGCCAGAGTACCTGCGTTCCCTGAGAGTTCAGACGCATGCTCTCCGCTCCGAATTCCAGTTCAGGTGGGATGAACGAAAAGGAGGGCCCCTGCCTTAGCTCCAAATCGTCGAGGCGAAACTCTCGAACGTCGACGACTTGGCGCCCGATGACGCCATCCGAAAGAAGACTGGTTGAGGCACAAACCAATGTCCGGTCAGGCGTAATGCCAAGCGGAGTCCCGATCTCCTCCCCGATCGGTCGATCTCCGTCCACCGTCGCCGCTAGATCCTTCTGCGAAACAACCGGAACTAGCGATATGATTCGACTGCTTCGAGGCGGATGGGACTGCAAGTAAAGATCCAGAAGACTGCGAGAGCCAGGGAGCCAAGCGACCGTCGAATTCTCGATGAGCGGCAACGGAGTCGAGGTCCGCGTCAGGAGATCGATCCATCGCCCCGCATGCCTCCGATCGCCGGGAACACAAACCACTTCCTTTCCGTCGGTAGACACGCTGACTCCTGACCACAGCTCACTCGAAAGCAGGCGTTCGACATCGGGGGCACGCTCTACGCGATGGGTGGCCAAGCCGATCAAATAGGCGTGCAGACGATGCGGCGACGAAGCACCGAACGGAGAACGACCGCCATACGGTTTTGGAGCCGTCAGCAGGAGAAGCGACTGCGGTCCAAGCGGCCAGAAGACAAACGAGTCACCGAAGGCCGGAGCTTCGCCCGCAGGCATGTCGGCAACCCGGACGGAGCCAGGGACCTCTTGACCCCCGGGCACACCATAAGCATCGAATGCCGAGAGCGACGAAGCCACCACAAGGAAGCTGACCAGTTCGACAGCGAAAGCAATGCCTGTCATTGCGACTCTACTGCTCAACTTGAAACACCTGAATCGTACTCGTGCGGTAGCTGCTTACCCAAACCTGGCGCCCATCCGGACTCGCTGTCACGCCGATCGGGTGAACCCGAGTCTTGTAGTTGTGCTCAACCTGAAACGTGTCCAAGTTCAGCACTCCCAAGGTTCCGCTGCCATAGTTGCATACGTACAATCGTCGACCATCCGGCGAAAGAGCAATCGTGCGTGGCATCTTCCCAACGCCGAGTTCCGCGACGGCCTTACCCAAGGTGAGATCAACCTTGGTAATCCGATTAGCCAGGTTATTGCTAACATAAAGGAACCGATCGTCTGGCGTGATTGCCAAGTGGCGAGGCGTGATTCCAACGTAGATTTTCCCGACGACCCGATGACCTCCGGCGACGTCAAGTTTGAGGACATGGGTATCGCCCATGATTGCGAGATATGCCCATTTACCGTCGTGCGTGAATGCGATCCCTCGAGGAATGCGGCCCACTTTGAAGGCCCTTACAACCGTTAAGCGCTGGGCGTCGATCACGGTAAGGCTTCCCGAATCCCAGTTGGCGACATAAACCCATTTGCCATCGGGCGAGACCTCTACCACCTTCGGAACCGTGCCGACCTGGATCCGATGAACGATGCGACCGGACGGCGCCTCGATTTCCAGCACCTCCCGCTTGTTGTACAACGTGACCCACAAATGACTTGCGTCCGGAGCAAACGAGCACTCCACCGGTTCGCCTCCCACGTCAACCTTGCCGATGCGTTCGTAAGTCGAGGCATCCAAAAAAACCACCTGATGCCCGTAGAGACAATCCACTGCCACGAACTTGCCATCTGGAGAGAACCGAAGCGATTTGGGTCCTGCCGGCACCACGAAACGCTTGATCGTTTTCAGACGCGACTCTGGCGACCCACGCCGGGCGAAGACACCTACCGACACGGAAACCAGCAACAGCGAAAGTAAGAGCCTCCGAGTCACGTGGTTCAAGACGGTTGAAGGGATTCAAAAGTCCTCGCCGCAATCCAGCAAGCAAAGCCCGGACCTTAGGCGAAGGCATACACCGTCAGGCGACGATGCCGTGAATCACTTCGCCGTAGAGGTCTGTGAGGCGATAGTCTCGACCAGCATGGCGGAACGTGAGTTTCTTGTGATCGAATCCAAGCAGATGCAGAATCGTCGCGTGGAGATCGTGAACATGGACCGGGTCTTGTTCGGCTTTGAATCCGAATTCGTCGGTTGCCCCGTAAACGGTTCCTCGCTTAACCCCGCCTCCGGCCAACCTGTAGGTGAACCCATAGTGGTTGTGGTCGCGGCCGTTCATCTTTCCGGCATTCGAACCTGGAGTGGGAAGTTCGACGGTCGGCGTTCGGCCGAACTCGCCTCCCCAGATGACCAGCGTTTCGTCCAGCATGCCGCGCTGTTT
>JARLGV010000113.1 GCA_031292555.1 Fimbriimonas sp. | reverse complement strand
CATTCTGTATACTGAACCAAATGGTTCAGTCTTGCCCGGCCCGCTTCGATGCCTCCTTCGGCGCGCTTTCGGACGCCACCCGACGCGGCGTTCTGGAGCAACTCGGGCGTGCGGACGCTTCGATCACAGCCCTTGCCGAGAGGTTTCACATGACCCTTACGGGCATGAAGAAACATGTAGGCGTCTTAGAGCAAGCGGGACTCGTCAGCACAGAGAAGGTTGGGCGCGTGCGCACCTGCAAGCTCGGCCTAAGCGGACTGGAAGATGAGGCGGCATGGATCGAGAGCTATCGCCGGCTCTGGGCTGCGCGGTTCGACGAGTTGGACATTGTTGTCGAGGAACTGAAAAGGAAGGAGAAAGTAAATGGACATAAATAGAGAAAGTGAGACCACCCCAACGAAGAATCCCACGAGAGTCGAGCGAAAGTCGGAGTGCGAGCTCGTCGTGACTCGCACCGTTAACGCGCCGGCGCGCCTCGTGTTCGAGGCGTGGACCAAGGCAGAGCTATTCAAGAAGTGGTGGGTGCCAAAATCTTATGGGCTGGACCTGCTCTCCTGCGAATTGGATGTTCGCGTAGGGGGGCAATATCGTTTGGTGTATCGTCACGAAGATTCGACGATGGAGTTCTTTGGCACGTACCTCGAAGTGACACCGCACTCGCGCCTCGTCTGGACGAACGAGGAGGGTGACGGTGGGCAGACCGTCACCACGGTGACCTTCGATGAAACCGCCGGCAAGACCCTGTTGGTAGTAAACGATCTGTATCCATCGAAGGAAGCGGTTGAGACTGGATCGACGGGCGCGATGCCTGAGGTGCTCGACCAACTCGAAGAGCTTCTCGCCAGCCTGGGATTTAGTGTCGAGACAGAATGACACAGCCAATCCCTTAAGCACGCGATTCCTCACTGCGTTCAGTCGTGTGGAAGCAACTATCGAGAGCCGTTGCGATCACTTCGAGGTATCAGTCGTTGAGGACCTTCCAAGTACCCTCGGAGACGACCTCGACCAAATCGCCGACAACCTGTATGGCGGTTTGGTCGTCTATCGCGTACGCTGGGATGCCAATCTCGGCAGCCCACTTCTCGGCGGCCTCCATCGTGTTTTGGGGACATCCTGGGTTGCCGACATGCGGGAAAATCGAGAAGCTCACCACGCCAAGCGTCTCACCGCCTCCCGTGGGAGGCTTCCACGTCACAAAGTCCGACCCGATGCGTGGGGTCATCACCATGCTTCCACCGCTTAGTCCCACCCAGACCTTGTCGTCCAGTGTGGGCAAGAGGTCCGCCAGCCCAGACTCCCGCATCCAGTAGCCAAGGTACATGGCATCGCCGCCGTTCACTAGCAGGGCATCCGCCGCTCGGACCCAGCCCACCCAGCGTTCCCGATCGAGGCTTGGCAGGGCGGTGAGTTCCAGCACACCCACGGACTTCCAGCCTAGCCCACTCATGGGGCAGGCGTCCTCACGTCCGCTGATGAAACGATAAGCCCTCTCAGGGGTACTCATTGGGTGTCCGTACCCTGCGGTGGGGATGCAAAGCACGTTACACTGGTCGATCGGCTTTCCCACCAGTTCGACCAACGCGGCCCGGATGCTCTCATTCGTGATGCCCGAGTCGGTAAGGAGGAGCTTGATCATCGATTTGCCATTCTACCGGGGGGATAGAGAGGAGGGTGACTGACGATTACGTTTTCTTCAAGGAGCATTAGCGCCCCGAATACAAAGGTCATTGCACATTCGACCAAGCCGGCGTTTTGGTGCACCAACGCAGTCTCACCGTTCTCGGCCTCACTTCTTTCGCAGTTGCTGGACGTCGAGTCTCGCTCCGGCTTGGTAGAGCTTCTTGTCCTTTGTGACCACGAAGGTGACGATGTATGTCTGTCCTTTCGCCTTGACCCGGTAAGTCAAGTTCGTGTCGGGATCGGATGATTCAGTCTGGCAATATGCGAATCTCTCGATGGCCTTGAATGGGGCAAAGTAGTCCAGAACCATCTGTCCTCGTCCGGTTGCGAGGCGCGCCTTCATCTCGGCATCGAAGATGTCCTGCGTCGTGTTCCGATTTCCGAGCCCAGTCAGAGCCTCCATGAGGACCTTCGAAAAGGCGGGATTGGGATCAGGCGACTCCACCAGCGGCTTTGCCACCAAGTCATGGTCGTAAGCCTCCGCGATTTGCTGGGCCAGGGTATCCCCGGACACGCTGGCCAGATTGGTCATCACGATGACCGTAAGTTCTTTGTCCGAGACGCGGAAGATGCTGCACCCGCATCCTCCCGTGTTGCCGCCGTGGGAGATGTATTGGTGGCCGTTAGTCTTGCGGACAAACCATCCAAATCCGTATGGGGTCTTACGTCCGCTGGGAAGCACGCCCGGTGTCCGCATGAGGCTCAAGGTTTCGGGTTTGACCAGTTTTCCTTGCCTCAGTCCTCTTTCGAATTTCGCCAGGTCCTCACACGTGTTCAGCCGGCCACCATCTCCGTACCCGTGCCCAATCTTGATCCCGTTGATGATGGAGCCGTCGTTATCCCAATAGCCGGCCACCCGGTTGTGAATTATCGGGTCTCCGTCTGAGACAAAGCTGTCGTTCATGCCTAGAGGCTTGAAGACCCGTTCGCTGATCAGATCGTCGATCGGTTTGCCCGTGATCTTCTCGGCGATCAGACCGAGGAGGAGGTAGTTGGAATTGCAATATGCCCAGGAGCTCCCGGTAGGGAAGTCCAGGCTCAGCGTGACCATTTTGGCGAACCACTGCTCAGTGGTCCAATGGTCGGCGAGCCCGATCCCTGGCACGAGCGCATAGTCCTTTAGCCCGCTCGTTTGCCCGAGCAAGTTGCGAATCTTGATGTCCTTCCAGTTCTCGGGAGTGTGCTCGATGTACTTGGAAAGCGGATCGTCCAGGCCGATCTTGCCCTGTTCCCAAAGCTGCATGATGACGGTGGATGTGAAGCACTTGCCGATCGAACCGGATTCGAAGAGCATGTTCGCTTTCATCGGAACACTCAGCTCAAGGTCAGCCATGCCGTAGGCCCCTTTCTTGACAACCTTGTCGCGCTTGGCAATCAAGAGCGCGACGCCGGGAATCTTCTGCTTCGCCATGGCCGACCTGATCGCATCGTCGACCCTGTCTGCCAGGCTGGGTACGGCGAAGCCAAGCAACGCGAGGGTGCAGAGACTACTTTTCTTCAGGATCGCCAAATTCAATTTCTCCAAGGGGAACCACATACGGATAAGTTCATCTTAGGCCGCAAGAAAGGACTACGCACCGTGGCTAAGTGAAAGTGGCAAGACCATCCAAAACTCTTTGCTCAGCTCGGCAGATCCTTCGGTCATATTCCAAGGCGGCGATACGGCCATATCCTCTCATGAAGGCAAGTTCGATCGCCACAAGCTACTTTGATTGTTGCGGCATGACTGTCATGGCAAGCCAGGGGATCGCGCGGCAACGGGACCATGACGGCCATCGCTCACCAGCGCAAAGCGCGCTTGAAAAAAGCAATAAAAAGGTTGCGTATCGGCGGATCTTGCTGTATAGTGCAACTCAGAGGTTGCACATGAACTCAGCAATACAAGACAGCATCGAGAAGGAAATCGTCGTTCGCGCATCAAGGGAGCGGGTCTTCGCCGCTCTGACTACCCCTGATCAACTCGCCAAGTGGTTCCCAGTTGGAGTCGACGGCAAGGTCGATACCGGCGAGCGACCGGTCTTCGACTTCGGTGAGTACGGTAAGTTCAAGATCTTCGTGGTTGCCGCGAATCCATTCGACTATTTCGCCTATCGGTGCGTGCCGGGGAGCGTCTATTGCCCCCAAGGCTTCCTGGGAGATGTGCTGGAGCAACCGAACACGCTGGTCGAGTTCACGCTGGAAACAGTCGAGGGGGGCACAAGGGTGCATGTCAAGGAGAGCGGTATAGCATCTCTTCCGGCCGAGGTGATCAAGCAGACGCTCGAGGGCAACGACGCCGGCTGGACATTTATGATCGGGCGATTGGAGGAGTACCTGAACAACGAGTAATGGCAGCAGCCGAGATCTTTCGTGCCCTGGGTGATCCTATTCGCCTGGAGATGGTGCAGAGGCTGACGCGGGGCAGCCGCTGCACCATTACTGCCGTATCCGAGGGCCTTGGCATCACCCGCCAAGGCGCCCGGAAGCACCTGCAAGTACTCGCCGACGCACGGATTGTGGTTCTGCAGCCCGAGGGCCGAGACGTACTGGTCTCGCTCGAGCCGGAGAGCCTTGATCAAGCCAAGCTCTTCATCACTGAGCTCGAGCGCCGTTGGGACGCCCGGCTGGACGCCTTGCTAAGGTTCGTTGAGGAATAGAAATCACGACTGCGCAAAGGTGGCTACCCCCGCGCACATGGACGGAAGCGCAAACCGAGGAAATGTAAGCTCCCCGAATCATTAAGGACCCGAAGTAACCAAATCATGAGATGCGAGGATGCGATTGAACTTGTCTCCCCTGAAGGTGTCTCAGAAGCCCCAGGCGGACCGGAGAAGGGAACCACGAATGGGGCTTGGCCGGGTTTTGAGCCTGTACCTAATCGCCCGAGGTATCGCGGTCCCGGTTATACTGCCGGGATGTTTTCGCGAATGCCAATCCTGATCATTTCCTTCCTGGCCGCCGGGGCGCCGGCACAGACCCGAACTCAGGACGTGATCTACATGAGGGCGGGAGGGACGGCATTCACGATGGACGTATTCAAGCCGGCGAAGCCCAACAAGTCGGCGGTGGTTTTCATGGTGAGCGGGGGGTGGATCTCAGACCACTCCATGCTAAAAGGCTTCGCGCCCGAGATCGAAAGGGTCTTTGCCGATGCCGGCTTCACGGTCTTCGAAGTCGTCCACGGCGCACAGCCTCGATACACGGTCTCCGAGATCGTTGAACAGGTTCGAACGGCGGTGCGATTCGTGCATGCTCACGCCGCTGACTACGGAATCGATACGAACCGAGTGGGGGTGTCGGGAATCAGTTCGGGCGGCCATCTCTCTCTCATGATCGCTGGCTCACCGGATTCTCCCGTGAACGCGGTGGCCGCAATCTCTCCACCTACCGATTTGGCCAACTGGGGTAAGCCGGGATTCCTGCTAACAGACAATCCACAAATGGCCATATTCGTTCCCGCGCTCGGCTTCGACCCCAAGGGGTCTCGGAGCAGTATCGAAGCGGTGGATAGACGGCTATCGCCGATCAGTTTGGTTACCTCCAAGTTTCCTCCGACCCTGATCGTTCACGGCGACGATGACAAGGTCGTCCCTTTACAGCAAGCACAAGCCATGGATCGAGCATTGGCCAAGGCAGGCGTTGAACACAAGCTTGAGGTCATCCACGGCGGAGGGCACGATGACAAGACCTTCGCCCCTGGGTTGATCAGAGCACTCCAGTGGTTCAAAGACAAACTTTTGAAATAGGAGTCGCTGAACGGTCCTGCTGGATCTGGCCGCCTACGGCTTCGCTATTGGCTCGGATCTCGCCTCCCTAAGAGATGCGGGCAAGGAAAGGGCTCATTGGCCTTTGTCGGGCGTTGTGCTCTGGAGCACCTTTGCCTGCAGCAAGCGATTGCACGGTATGTTGCTCAACTCTGAGGTGATGCGGACTATTCTAGGCTGGTGAACGTCCAGACCTACCTCTATTTCCCCGGCACGTGTCTCCACGCGATCGATGATTATGTGCGTGCCTTTGGTGCGGAGGTCTTGTACCTGGCCCGGTTCACCGAGGCGCCTGAACCTCTGAGATTGCCAGGCGGCGAGAATCTTGTCTTTCACGCGACTTTGCGTATCGGCGAAACGCTGCTGAACCTTAGCGATGACCCTAGCCGCGGGCAGGCGCCATTTGGCGGATTCGCGCTGCTCGTCCACTTGGATTCGGCCAATGCGGTTGATGCCACGGCCACCGTACTCGCGGAAGAGGGGCAGATCCTAGTGGCCGCTCAAGAAACGGCGTGGGCCCAGCGGTACTGCATCGTAACGGATCGCTTCGGCCTAACCTGGAAGCTGCAGTATTCGCAGCCATAAGCCCAACTGAGATGCGACCTTGTACCTCACGCACCTTCTCACAGCACCTGTAGGCGTCGGATGATCGTCCCAGCGCGGGAGCCGATCGGAGATGCGACCTTGTATACGCTTCGCTCACCAGCAAGTGCCTGTAGAGTCGCAGGATGTTTGTCCCTGCGCACGAGGATTTCGGTGCCTCCCGCTTTGAATCCGGTCCACCACTTCCTATGAAACAAGCCGGCGAATCCCATTTGGATTGCGGGCAACTGCAATCGAAACGCCGGGACGAGCATCTGGCGAATGCAGCTGCTGATACGTCCGGGCCAAGAGCACCGTAGTCGGCGCTCGCTTATGTCCGGAATAGCCAAAACGGCGGGTAAGCAAGCAGAGAGGTTTGCCGCCACTCCCCTATTTCGGACGAATCACGCGCTCCTTTAGCCCTGGCGTCAGCTTCCAATCGAACGCGTCAGCAGGAACCACGAAGTCGAACCGGAGGTTCTTGATTCGAAAGAACATCTTCTTGTAGCCAAATACCTGATCCCAGCCCCGTATCTGCTTCGATGCGCGGTCCACAAAGAAGACCATCCGGTCGTCGCGGCCAAAACTCTCGAAGTGAATCGCCTTGGCCGCGCACAGGTGACCGTCGACGACCTGCATCTGGTACTCCGTCTTCTTCACGAAATATGGAGCACTTTCACCAGTCGGCAGGCCGAAAAACGCATCCAAGGCGCTCGGAGCGCCGTATCCACGGTGTCTAGAGACATCTCGCTTGAGATATTCCTTTTCTGAAATGAGGTGGCTGAACTCGGTCTCGCCGTTGCAGTACAAGTCGATTTGTCCGTCGATTACGCGGAAGGATCTCGGTTTCTGAAGCAGGAAGGACGAACTGTAGAGTTCACTTCCTTGGCCCCTGCCTTCGAGATCCCCGCTTGCCGATTTTCGAACGTGCAGTTGCCGCTCAAACTCGGTAAAAATGAACTTCGCGTCGTCGCCTCGACTTAGCATCGCGCCAACTGCAATCGCAAGTGTGATCATGGGATATGTCTCGGCAACCTAGAGCAGTATGTCGCTCCAGATATGCCCATCTTGCAGTCATCTCGCACGAACATGGGTCGTCACGACGTAATGACTGACCAGTGGCAGGGCCATGATCGTCCTCTGGAGAACCAGGATCGCCGCATCCGTGCATAGCCTCGATCTGTTCGCAAGGGCCGAAAAGGATGATCGAAACGAGCATATCCGATGCTAAAGCGCATCTTTCGAGTCTTGTGGAGGCGGCACTTCAAGGGGAGGACGTCATCTTGGGACGAGCGGGCAAGCCGGTCGCTAGAATCGTGCCGTTCCGCGACTCCACGAAGAATCGTGATCGGGGCGGCCTCGAAGGCATCGTCGTGCCCGATGACTTCAACGATCCTGATCCGGAGATAACCAGCCTCTTTGAAGGTGAGGACTTGCCTTGAGAATCCTACTGGAGACAAGCGTGCTCCTTAACTGGATAGGCAACACAGAGAAGATTACGCCTCGTATGAGGGATCTCATCCAGTCGGATCGAAATCTCGTTGCATACAGTCCTCTTTCTATTTGCGAGTGCCGCATTGAGGAGGCCAAAGAACGTCTGTCCATGCCTGGAGACTTGGTACGTGCGATCCGTGCGAAGGATTTCATCGAACTAAGATTCACTTCCGAGCATGCCAACGAGGCTGGCCCTTTGCCGGGCATTCATGCGGACCCATTCGAACGGGCTCTCGTCGCTCAAGCCAGGATCGAGGACTTGACTTTGCTCACTCAAGATTGCATCCTGGCCAGATATGAGGTCAGGGTCGAAGTCGTGTGATCGAAAGCCTGACCGGAACGGTAAAGAGCACGAGATAATCGATGTCAGTTCGGCCGACTGTGAGGATCCGAGCAAGAGCCTGCGCTCTACTGCATAGGGTCAAACGCGGCAATGCCAAACCGCGAGAGAGAATATCAAGCTCAATTGGTGCAAAGCAAGCGGATTAATTGAATCCCATGCACGTGCCGAACGCTCGCACGGCATTCCCGTCGGCGTCGTACTCGATGCGCATGTCGGGGACGATCCAGCGGTATCCCCCGTCTCTGGCCAGAAGCCGATGCGTGCTTCTTCGCCACGTCTTGCCCTCAGCGACGGCGTCCGACACGAAGTTTCGAGTGAGCTCCAATTCGTCCGGATGGAATCGAGCGAATGCGGCCTCGCGTAGGTTGGGTGAGTCTTCGGGGACGTCGAAGATCCGGCAAAATGCGGCGTCGCCAACGAAATCGAGCGTTCGGAGGTCCCTTTCCCAGTGCCCGACCTCGATGTCGTGAATGGTTGTCGGACGGAGATCGCGAACGGGTGATCGGCGGCCAAGCAGCTTCATTGGGCGGCCAGATTCTGCACGAACGACAACGACGAAGGCGCTGATGTCCTGGATTCCCTCCGGCGTGACTGCCCTGGCCCGGAAAGTAAATTCCGAAAGGTCAGAGTCGGCAACGGAGCGAATCAAATCGCGCATTGGGGGGACATCGTCCGGATGCACGAAGCGGAAGATCTCGTCGAGAGGTGCTTCGCCCGGTAAGTCGACGAGCCCTGGCAGGGGGCGGTCCGATCGCCTTCGCCAAATCTGAGTGGTCAGGTCGATCTCCCAATCGGGGTCGACCGGTTCAGTGGAGCGCTCCGCCGCCGCTCGGACGCTCACGTAAGTCGCGATCAGGCCAGCCTTGCTCGTCTGGCCAAGTTTGGCGCGGATGCGCGTCCAGTAGGTCCGAAGCGTGTTCTCGGAAACGCCAAGCTGCGGGCCGATCTCCTTGTCGAGAAGGCCCGCTACAGCCAAGTCCATAATCTGTCTCTCTCGATTCGACAGGCTGGCTATTGCTTTGAGACGAGGCGACTCTGACGCGTCCATAGTAACCAACTATTGGAGCGCCGCTAATTCAACAGCAACGCCCTTTCCGGTGCAGAAGGCAATCTGCGACTATTATGCGCCTGACTGTGTCGCACGCGTAGATGACACTCAATAAGTGTCGCTTACGAGTGCGACAGCGGATCAAGAGCAAGAGCGAACAGAATACTGGATCGGAGATCCGCGGAGCCAGCGAGGGAAACGCGAACGGGTTCATGCGACATATGCCTCCGAATCAAAAGAAAACTGGGCGGACAACCGCCGCACCACTCGAGGTCATACTGGCTGGATCCTCGAGCAAAGCCGCTAGCCCGACCATTCTAGTAGATGAGGGCGTGTATCGAGCATATTTCGAGCGGAGCATGGACGCGATGCTTCTCATGGCGTCGGGAGGCAGAATACTCGCCGTCAACTCCGCCGCGTGCGAGTTGTTCGGGCGGACGGAAATGGAGATCGCTCAGGCAAGCTGTCGAGGATTGCTGGGCGGCAGTTCCGTCTCTCTGAAAAAGCTCCTTGCCAAACATGCGCGGAGCCGCAATGTGCGGGGCGAACTTGAATTCTTACGAGGCGATGGAAGCCAGTTTCCAGGTGAGATCATTGCCGTACATTGCCAGGGCGCCTCGAATGAAGCGCTTTCTGTTGTCGTCATTCGCGAGATAACCGATCGGAGGCGTGCCGAGAAGGAAGCCGCCAAGGCAGTGAAGCAGTGGGAATGTGCGATGCAAGGGACGCTCTTGGCTATTTCAAACATGGTCGAGCACAGCGACCCCTACACAGCCGGTCATCAGCGGAGAGTCGGAATCATTGCCGCCGATATAGCCCGCGAGTTGGGTTGGCCCAACTGCAGATGTAACGAGCTAAGGAACGTTGGACTCGTCCACGACATCGGCAAAATGGCGATCCCCACCGACCTGCTGGTTAAGGCGACACCGCTGACTATCCAAGAAATCGAGATCATCAAAACCCATGCCCTCAAGGGATACGAGATCCTGAAGGATGTGGCATTCCCCTATCCGATTGCGGAGATCGTGTATCAGCACCACGAGCGTATCGACGGCAGCGGATATCCACGTGGCCTGAAGGGAGATGAGATCTTGCCCGAAGCTCGAATCCTCGCCGTTGCCGATTCCCTCGAAGCAATGGCCACCGACCGTCCCTATCGGGCGAGCCTTGGGTTGGAGATGGCACTCAACGAAATCGAACGCGGTCGTGGAACAGCCTATGACCCGGACCCAGTCGATGCATGCCTTCGACTCTTTCGAGAGAACGGCTATAAGATGCCGGATTGAACCCTTGGCCTCCACCCAACGCAACACATAACCGGAGTCAAGGCCGTGTGGGCTAGCCACCTCCTTCCCGTGGCCTGTAGATGCCTGTCCCTGCGCAAATGCCGTTCGGAGTCGACGCCTTGTCGTAATCTCACCCCTTAGCAATGCCACACGAGTCGCGGCATGTTCGTCTCCGCCCGAGGTCCGTGCGGTGAAGTCGCAAGGTATCGGAGCCATCCCTTCGTAGGCGAGCGGCCGCCAACATCTACTGGCGGTTTGGTGCGGATGCGGACGTATAGCCCAATCGACGATAGAATCATGTTCGCTTTT
>JARLGV010000112.1 GCA_031292555.1 Fimbriimonas sp. | reverse complement strand
TTCGGTGTGACGCCGACTCGGCACGCCTGAGACTCGCGCTTCCCCCCTCCGAGGGGGAGGCTGTCGCGTAGCGACTGGAGAGGGGGCTAGTTCGTTTTGCGTCCGAAGTCCAATTAGGAACTTAGAAGCTGAAGCGGACTTTTGCGCAACGGCTTCACCCCCTCTCTGCCTACGGCATCTCCCCCTCGGAGGTGGGAGAATGGGTTTTGCGCCTGCCAAGGTCGCGACTTGATACGTGGCTCGGGCTACAGGCGTGCCTTCGGTGTGACGCCGACTCGGCACGCCTGAGACTCGCGCTTCCCCCCTCGGAGGTGGGAGAATGGGTCTAGCGCCGGTCGAGGCTATGGCAGGATACGGGCTGCTTGCGTGGCACGGCTTGAATTGGACTCCTTCAAAACATTTTGCCGACTGCGCCGTAGTCATATCGCCTTTCGTTAGCATGGCACGAACCGGGGCGGGGCGTCAGCCTTTGCCCATCGTATCGAACGAGGGAAGCGCGTTCCCTTGATAGTCGAACATAGCCATGTTGTCGTATGTCGTCGGCTTCTTGCCGGGCGAGATCCAGGTTGGCGCCCAGTAAAGGAGGCCTTTGCCTCTGCCACCGGGAACTTGCCTTACGATCTCGATCAATTTCTTGAGGTATTTGCTTTGGCCCTCCGGCGTCGGCGTATAGTCGGGAAGCAGACCACGGGTGCTGCCTTGAAGGTGTTGGCTTGCGGCAGTTCGTTTGTCGATTGCCCATGGGTAGCCCGTCTCCACGACGTAGAGGTCCTTGCGATATCGGTGGGCAAGATCGTCCAGGTTCGACTTCAGGTGCGACAGATCTCCGTGCCAGTAGGGGTAGTAGGAGAGGCCGATCGCATCGAATTGGACCTTCTCCTTCAAGATGTGATCGAACCACCAGACGGCGGCCTTGTTGTCGCCGCCCCGGTCGAGGTGGATCATCGTCAGAATTCGGTTCGGGCCCTGGGCGTCGTGAACTGCCCGAAACCCGGCGTCGAGCAGCTTGGCTAGGTGTGACCACTTCGTTGGGTTTTCCCCATCGAGATGGCCCTCCGGCCAGAGCATTCCGCCGATAATTTCATTGCCGACCTGAACCATGATGGGCGGCGTGCCCTGGGCGACCATCGCCGACACCACGTCCTTGGTGTAGTCGTAGGTGGCCTGCACCAGTCTGTCGAACGGCAGATCGCGCCACGCGGCCGGTTTGGTCTGTTTGCCGGGATCGGCCCACCAATCTGAGTAGTGAAAGTCCAGGCTGATCTTCAACCCCTGGGCCCTGGCGCGAACGGCCATCGCCAGGGTGTGCTCCTTGTCGCAATAGCCGTCGCGCGGGTGATTCCAGATGCGGAAGCGGACGAAGTTCCAGCCTGCGTCATGCATGATGGCAAACGGGTCTGTCGGTTTGCCTCCATATGAGTAGACGCCGCCGGCCGCCTCGACCTCGGGGATCTCGGAGACATCGCCGCCGTGAAGGAAGGCAGGAGGCAGTTGCCCCATACCGGTGGCCGTCAACGCGAAAAAACCTAACCCGAGCATCGTTCGAATCATCTGCGATTGTTCCCGAGGGATTGTAGACGGATCGAAGCCGGCGGTCTCAGCGTAAGATGATGTTGTGCCGACCCGATTTCGACTCACTGGGCTTGGAATCGCTGTTATGATTCTGGCAGCCTCCTCTTGTGCGCCCGATCAGCCGGCAAAACCGGTGGCCGTGACAACCCAAGCTCCGGCGGCGGCAGCCGACACCGGTGGCTCGATTGCCCCCGTCCCCATCGGCAATCCCGCGCCGGATTTCACGGTGACAAGCTTCGATGGCAAGCCGACCAAGCTCTCCGAATTGCGGGGCCACCCCGTGCTCATCGACTATTGGGCAACCTGGTGTCCACCGTGCATACACGGTTTGCCGCACACCCAAGCGATCTTCAAAGCTGGTTCGCCGCAGGGACTGAAGGTGATGACAATCTGCGACCAGGACCTGACGCCGGTCAAGAGCCTGTTCAAGGCGAACGGCTACACGTTTCCGGCCTTTGTGGATACCTATCACGAGATGGGTCCCAAGTACAACATCGATGTCATCCCGGTTGAGATCGTTATCGACGCCAAAGGAAACCTCGTCGATTACTTGGTCGGCGACGGGCAGGAACAGATTCTCAAAGCTGATCTCGCAAAGTTGGGCGTCAAGGTCTAGGGTCTTTAGAGACGACTACCGACCCAATCTTCCTCGGAGTGGCCAGCTTCTCCCGGAGTAACTCGATCAGACCCTTGAATGCGGCCACGTCCGTGGCACTCGCCATCTTGGAGTAGTACAGGATGACCCATTCGGTCGGCCGCCGGATGCCGTATCCGATTCGGGGGCTCCATCCATCGATCGCTTCCATCTGATCGGTGAAGATTTTGCTCGAGAAACCGGTGTCCTCGAACCGATAATGCGGGTTCTTGAGCGCGCGCAAAGGAATCTCGGCGACCGTCAGGGGGACGTTCGTCTTTCCGGAAGCAAGGCGATTTAACTTGGTTTCCGGGCTGAGGCCTTTCGCTTCCTCCACCCAATACCATTCGGGGGTTAGCTGGGCCGAGGCTCCGTCCCAAAGCCGAAGTGTGGATCGAGTAACCGAAACCGGAGACGGGATTCCCCTGACCTTTGAAAGCTGGGCGACCCGGTCCATCGGGTGCGATGCGAGCGCCTTTTGCCAGTCCAGATTTCGCACTTGACCATTGACCCAACAGTTGCCGTTGAAAGCGACGATCTGAAGATATCCGCCGTCGACCCACGTGCAAACTCCCTGATGAACGGTAAAGACCAACGAAGACTCCGGGTGGATGCGATGCACCTGCTCCATGCGCTCGACCATCTTGGATCGGGTGGTGGAATTGGGTAAGGGCGTGGTCGCCAAATAGGCTTCGAACGGGCCATGCCATGTGCCGTTCGAGTTTCGCGTCCAATCTGGGCTGGATCCGCAACCAACGGCCATTACGGCGGTCGAGAGCAGAATCGATCGCAGTATGCGACATGGAACGTATCGCGATTCTCGTGGCGTCACGGATGAGAAGATCTTACGCCATTCCAAGCCCCGACGAATGGCCATCGGCCGCTAGCAAGATCTCATCTTGGATCGGTTTTTGGTAACGTGCTCGGGCGCCGATGCATCGCCTTCCTCGCTCGAAAGAGTTGCCTCTCCCGATTGCGGAACGATCGACACGATCGCGTTCTTGAACGCAGGAGTCTTCGATTTGGGGTCGGTGCGCCTTGAGACGAGCACATTCGCTTCAGGGTAGTACATGAGAGTGCAGCCGGGCGCGATGTCGAACTCCCGAACGAGGATGTTCGGCATGGCGCCGACTTCGTTTTGGACGGTGACCAACTGATCGACCGATAGTCCCAAGCGTGCGATATCGGCGCCATTCATTAGGATCACATCGCGCCGATCCTGGCCTCGGTAGATGTCCTTCTCCTCGTAGACGACGGTGTTGAACTGCCCCTCCGAGCGGACCGTCATCAAGCGGAGTTGTCTTGCGCCGAGAGGTTCGAGGTCCGGAATCGGGTGGGCAAAGAACTTGGCTTTGCCCGAGGCGGTTTTGAATTGCGGATCGTTCAGGATGCGCCCGGGGATCTGAAACTCCCTCTTCGTTTCGCTGATCGACGCGAGGTTCTCCATGCCCGGAACGACTCGGGAGATCAGGCGACGAATCTGCTCATGGTCACGCAGGTTACGCCAGTCGAGTGGGCCGCCTTCCCCTAGCGCTTGGAAGGCGATCTCGGCGAGGATCTCTACTTCGCTTTTTGGACCCTCATGCCTCCGCTCGCCGCCGTCACTCAGGCGCACGTAACTAAACATCGACTCCTGGGTCGTAGGCTGCGGCTCCTCGTCACGAGCCAGGACGGGCAGGATGAGCGTGGATCGTCCCAACCCTAGAACGTGCCCCGTGTTCAACGTCGTGTTCATGTAGACGACGAGTCCGATTTTGGCGAGCGCCCCGGTCGCGAAATTCGCGTCCGGGTTGGCGCCGAATAGGTTTCCACCCAGGCAAAGACAGACGTCCATCTCGCCGCGTGCGGAAGCTTCTATTGCCGCCAGCGTGTCGTAGCCCTTCCAAGTGGGTGGCGTCAAGCCCTCCTTCTCAAGTCCGGCCAGGACTGCCTTTCCAATCGCGGGAGAGACTCCGACCGATCCCATGCCCTGAACGTTACTGTGTCCTCGAATCGGCAGAACGCCGGCGCCGTGCTTTCCGATCATTCCGCGCAACAGGGCCAAATTGACGATCCACTGGACGTTCTGAACGCCGTGTTCGTGATGGGTGATCCCCATCGTCCAAGCGAGGATCGCTCGTTTCGAACCGGCGTAATCCACCGCCACCGATTCGATGACGGCCCGATCGACTCCCGAAGCCGCGACGATACGTTCCCACGTGAGATCTCGGACAAACGACTCTATCTCCTCGAATCGCTCGGTGTTCTGCTCGACGAATTGCCGATCGACTTTGTCGTGCTCCACGATCCATTTGGCGATGCCGGCGAGCAAAGCGATGTCGCCTCCGATCGTGTTCTGGATGTAGGTGGAAGCGATTTCGGTTCCGAACAGCATGCTTCGAGCGCTCGACGGCACACGGAAGTTGACCAAGCCGGTCTCCTTGACCGGGTTGACCACGATGACTTTGCCGCCGTTCCGTCGCAACTTCATCAGCATGGTCATCAGCCGTGGGTGGTTCGACGCAGGGTTTCCGCCGATCAGGAAGAACGTGTCGCAATCGGCGACGTCGTCCAGAGAGACCGTCGCCGTTGCGGTCCCGATCGCCTCCGAGAGCCCGGCCCCGCTCGCCTGATGGCAGTAGTAGGAGCAGTTGCTTACGTGGTTGGTGCCGAGTGCACGTCCAAGGATCTGAAGCAGGAATCCCGCTTCGTTCGAACTCCTTCCGCTTGCATAGAAGAACGTCCGTTCCGGCGTCGCGGACTTCAGCGACTCGGCCGCGCGCTGGAATGCCTCTTCCCAGCTGACGATCCGGTAGTGAGTGTCATCCGGCCCGGCGAATACGGGATCGACCAGCCTTCCCATCGTCTCAAGTTCGCGCGGCGTCAGACGGGTTAACTCGGCTCTCGAATAGGTCTCGAAGAACCGCGGTTCGATCCGCCCTTGCATGTCGGATGCCATCGCCTGGACCGACTTCTTACAGACTTCGGGAAAATGGCCAGCCTCATTGCGCATACCGCCAAGCTGTCCGCCCATGCCGAAAGCGCACGTCTTGCAGGCGTTTCGCGCCGACATTGCGTTCCAAAAACGGAGCGGACCGACTTCGCCCGCTTTCCTCAACGTGTACCGGATGGCTTGCCATCCACCTCCGCTCTTTGGCTTGTTCATCGTGGGACTTCCTCGATCATGTTCGTTGAGGGTGCGTTATTTATACGATGACGCTCCTCGAAGGCGCAATTGCGTATGATCCCCTAATGCCTACGTGTGCGTCGATCTTGGCGCTCCTTCTACTCGGTTCGTGCCAATCGGCGACTATCGCGCTGGATGGAAGCCGAGGGCAAATAACGCTTGATCGACTCTTCGGGGGCGAATTCTCGGAGACGGGACTTGGGCCCGTCGGAGATTGGGTGCCGGGCATCAATGGTCTGGTCTCGGCCGAAGCCAATTCAGATATCGTCCAGACGGACCTGCCAAGCGGCAAACGCACCGTGCTGGTCGCTGGTCATCTGCTGATACCGAGCGGTGAAACCAAACCGCTCAAAGTGGAACGGTTCTGGTTCTCCAGCGACCTGAGCAAGCTCCTAGTCTTCACGAACTCGGTGAAGGTTTGGCGGCAGAACACGAAGGGGGACTTTTGGGTCCTCGATCGGAACGCCAAGCGCCTGCGGCAACTGGGGCCGAAGGGCAACCCCTCCAGTTTGATGTTCGCCAAGCTGTCTCCAGACGGCTCCAAGGCAGGCTTCGTCTTCAAAAACAACCTCTACTGCCAAGAGGTCGATACCGGCAAGATCACGCCGCTGACGACCGACGGAAGCCCGAACCTAATCGACGGATCGTTCGACTGGGTCTACGAGGAGGAATTCGACTTGCGTGACGGATGGCGCTGGAGTCCGGACGGCCGAACGATCGCCTATTGGCAGGTCGATTCAAGCATGGAGCCGATCTACACGCTCATCGACGACACCGACGCGTCGAGCCCGACTCTGAACCAGTTTCCGTATCCGAAGCCGGGAGAGGCGAATGCAACCGTCAGGATCGGGATCGTGCCCGCTAACGGAGGACGAACTAGGTGGATCGAGGAAGGGGCCGACTCGAAGTCTGGCTATATCGCGCGAATGGACTGGGCAGATAACTCGCAGGAAGTCTTCTACGAGAAACTGAACCGGAGACAGAACCGGAACGAGTTCCGAATCGCCGACGCGGCAACCGGGAAGGCAAAGACGGCGTGGACCGATTTCGACGATGCGTGGGTGGATGTCCTTGACACCGACCCAAACGGCATCAAGTGGTTGGCAGACGAAAGTCGATTCCTTGCCTTCAGCGAACGTAGCGGCTGGAGACATCTATACGCGATCGCACGCGACGGGACGACCCAATCCGACCTGACGCCGGGTAATTTCGATGTGCGCGACTATCTTGGGGTCGACGAATCGGGAGGTTATGTTTACTACACCGCGTCGCCCGACGACGCGACCCAGTCGTACTTGTATGTAACCGAACTTAAGGATCCGAAGCCGCGCAGGCTGACTCCCTCCTCGGATACCGGCACGAACGACTATCGTCTATCCCCCGACGCCAAGCTCGCGATTCACAGCCATTCGAGCTATGGAACTCCCGGCGAAAGGGAGTTAGTAAGCCTGCCTGAGCACCGGACGATCAGAGTCTATGGCGACAACTCCGAGCTAAAAGCGAAGCTCAAGGCCTACGACCTCGGCTTGAGGAAACTTGTCAAGCTCCAAACGGCGGACGGCGAGCCGATGGACGCCAGCGTGATCTTCCCGCCCGACTTCGACCCGAAGAAGCGTTACCCCCTGTTCTTCGAAGTGTATGGCGAGCCGGCCGGGACCACCGTCCACGACCAATGGGACAGTTTCGGCTATCTGTTCCAGCAGATGGTTGCGCAGCACGGCTATATCGTCGCCAGCGCGGACAATCGGGGAACGCCGTCGCTCAAGGGGCGAAAGTGGCGCAAGTCGATCTACAAAAAGATCGGAATCATTGCTTCGGAAGATCAGGCGGCGGCGGCCAAGCAACTCGCCAGCCTCCCGTTTGTCGATCCGGCCCGGATCGGGATCTGGGGTTGGAGCGGCGGAGGATCGATGACGCTGAACATGCTTTTCCGATACCCCGATCTGTACGCCCTTGGCATGTCGGTTGCGCCGGTGCCGGATACCACTCTTTACGATTCGATCTACCAGGAACGGTATATGGGAACGCCTCAAGAGAATCCGGAAGCTTATCGGGAGTCGTCACCGATCACCTTCGCCAAGCGGCTGAAGGGGAACTTATTGATTGTTCACGGTTCAGGTGACGACAATGTTCATTACCAGGGCACCGAGCGACTCGTGAACGAGTTGGTTGCCGACGGGAAACCGTTCCAGATGATGGTGTATCCCAACCGTACCCACGCCATAAGCGAGGGAACTGGTACGACACGCCACCTTTACGAATTGCTAATTCGCTTCCTGACAACGAATATGCCGGGAGGGGCGAGATGATGCGTCCGAATACGGTAACGATTTGGCTCGAACTTTTCCGCAGCTAGTCAGCATCTGCATAGATATGCTGGCCCTTGGCATCGCCGCCGCCGTTCTCGCTACCCTAGTGCCCGGGCGGCCGGACATTTCGGCGGACGCAAAGAAGTACTTGGATTCCGCGCTCGACATCATCGAAAAGCACTCGATCAAGCGGGATACTGACTGGAAAAAGATGCGGCAAGGCGCCTATGCCAAGGCCGCCGATGCACGCACGGCCAAGGACACATACCAGGCGATTCAATACGCGGTCGCCTTTCTTGACGACCACCATAGCGACTTCTTTCCTCCCAGAGATGTTAAGGAAATGAGCCAGGGCGTCACCAAAGACACGGGGTTCATGGCATTGGACTGCTACGTGATCCGGGTCGCGCCCGGTGGGCCGGCCGACAAGGCGGGGCTGAAAGTCGGGATGCGCATCCTTCAAGTGAACAACCACACGGTAACCGACACACGTTCTTTCTATCGCGAGTACTGGGACGCGATGGATGGCAGCGACATGGTCCTCCTTGCCATCGATCGCAAGGGAAATCAGGGCCTCTTTTCACTAACGCCGAAATCCATCTCGGTCGACGATCCGCCAGCTAGCAGGCTTCTCGAAGGGAAGATCGGCTATCTGGCGGTCCCGCAATTTGAGGGGAATCAGCGGCTGACCCTCAAATTCGCCAATGCGATCCAGGACCGAATTCGGTCGCTCGATGTTCCAGGGCTGAAAGGATGGATCGTCGATCTGCGGTTGAACCAAGGAGGCAACATGTGGCCGATGCTCGCTGGTCTGGGGCCGCTCCTTGATCACGGCGACCTTGGCTCGTTTGAATCAGGAAGCGAGAGCGTAAAGTGGAGCTGTAAGGATGGTAAGGCAATGGCCGGATCGGAAACGGTCGTCACCATCAAACCGTATCGTCTGAAGCATTCCGGCTTGCCGATTGCCGTGCTTACCGGCGGGATGACTGCAAGCTCCGGCGAGGCTATCGCGATCTCCTTCGTCGGCATGCCGAATGCCACTCTGATCGGCTCGCCAACTCAAGGGCTTACGACCGCGAACAATTTCGAAACGCTGTCAGACGGGGCGATCATCAACCTCTGCGAAGCGGTCGATGCCGATCGGACGGGCAAAAAGTACGGGGTGCCGATCGAACCGAACATCCGGATCGATCCCAAGTGGGCGCTCTACTTAAGCGAGGAGGATCCGGCCATCATCGCGGCGAAGCGCTGGATCGAGGGCAAGAAATAGTCCTCGATCCAGTCACCGACGGCCGTTACCGAACAAAGGATCTCCGAGCCGCCGGGTAGGGCGTTCCGACTCCTTTTGCCTCCGCCCAAAGGACGCGATTTAGCTTGTCGGCCGGTGCGCGGTCGTACTCGCTAAAGTCCATCCCAAGCGACGCGGTAGCGCCAGGCGAACTCTTGGTGTTCTTCGCCTCTAGGTCGACCGTCTCCGGTGCGATTTCGTAAGGAACGACGCGGGCTGACCGATTGAATGCACCAAACATCGGGGTTGCGGCCGCATCGTATTGGGTCAACGGCGGCAGGCCGAGAAGCAGTTCGATGGTGCGTACCATGCTGACTTGGCTGTACATCGTGTGGTCGATCGCGTGTCGCTTGACCCAGGGGCTTACTACCAAGCCGAAGGTTCGATGGGCGTCCACATGGTCGGGTCCGTCTTGGGCGTCGTCTTCGACGAAGAAGATCGCCATCGACTTCCAGAACTTACTGCGGCTGGCCGCTTCGATAATCTTGCCGATCGCGAGGTCGTTGCTGGCTACGCATGACTCCGGCGTGTAGGAGCCCGGGCGAGTCCCGCTCGTGTGGTCCTCGCCGAGTGACATGATCATAAAGTCTGCTAGGTTGCCTGTGGCTTCGGCGGAATGCAGGTCCTTGATCCATCCGTCAACTCGATCTTTGTCACGCTGGCCAATCCACGTTCCGCGCGAATCGACCGGCACGGCATGCCCGCCAAGGTAGTCGACGTCTCCCTCGCCATACGTCTTCACCGTGAGTCCATGCCGCCGGCACAAATCCCACAGATAGCCGGCAGACGGCGCCTGCATCTCATCTCCATTTGTGATATCGCCATGGTCGGAGTAACCGGACGTCCATTGCTTCTGCATTTCGTCGGTCGCAATTGCGGCATCGCACCAGCTATGTCCGTCGAAGCTGACTTCGCTATTACAGTACAGATTGTCTAGAAGGGTGTATTCCCGGGCCAGTTTGTGTCGGTTGGGGGTGACCTTCTCGCCATACATGCAGAGGTAAGGCTCTCCGTTTCCTTCCTTCATGTCGCCGAACACCTGGTCATAGGTGCGGTTCTCCATGATCACGTACAGCACGTGCTTGATCGGCGAGCCCGTCCCCACCGTATCGGGGACGACCGAGTCGGACTTGGACACTGTCTTGAGAACCGCATTGGCCCTGAATCGCGTGTTGGCGCGAACTTGTTCGGTCCATTTCGCAAGAGGGGAGTTCGGGCCGACCGCTACCGAGGTCATGTACCCTTCAAAGCAGTTGCCGGTGTAGTCGTACTTCTGCCCCTGTCTGCCCGAATCCGGCTCTTTGGACTTGGCGGGATAGTTCGGTCTCGACTGAAGACCCTTGCCGACGGTGACGAACATGTGGGAGTTGTCGGCGGCGACCGAAGTGGGATACCAGCCGGTCGGGATGAACCCCCTAATGCGGGTTTCCTTCGAATTGGAGATATCGGCAACCATCACGTCGTTATTGTCCGCATTCGCGACGTAGAGCGTCGAACCGTCAGGCGAAACCGCAACGCCGACCGGCGAACTTCCTTCTAGCTCGGTCGGTTCGATCGCGGTGTTGAGGATTTCACGCACCCCTTCCGGAGGTCGGGTCGCGCGGGTTGGACCTCCCGCCCCGGATTCGAGTGAACGCGTCTGGATCACTTCGACGGTGTTGTCCCCCGCGCAGCTAACAAAGAGCCTGCCGTCGGGGGCAAGTGCCATGTCATTTGGGCGAATTCCCACGCGAATCGTCCGAACCGGCGAGTTCGTTTTGGTGTCGACTACCGTGACCGAGTTGCCTCCCCAGTTGCTGACGTACAGATAACGGCGGTCTTCGCCAAAGCTGCACGCGTAGGGATTCGTGCCGGTGTTTAGGGTTGCCAGCACCTTCAGCGTGCCTGGCTCAAGTACGTAGAGTTGGTTGTAGGACAGATTGCAGGCGTAAAGCGCGCCCGTCTCCGGGTTTGTCGCAAGTCCTGAAATGAACGACCATTCCGGACCTTTGATCTCTTGTCGCTTGGTGAGTTGTCCCGCCAGATAGTCGAATACGAACAGCTTGCCGGAGTTGCCTCCCGCGACGTAGAGAGTCTTTCCGTCGGGGCTGAAGGAGATGCCGTTGAACACGCGCTCGACATCGATGGTTTGGATCAGGCGGTTGGTTGCGGTGTCGACCGTCGTGACGTGAACGCCTGAGAATCCCTGAGTTGCGGTGACAAGTTGCTTGCCGTCTGGCGAGAGAACTGCTTTGAGCGGCATATCGCCGATTGGCAGTTGGTCTCCGACCGGGCTTAGCCCCCACCCGTTGAACAGAAGGTTCTTGTCTGGATGGACGAAGGGAGTCTGGGGCCTAGATTCGTGATAGGCGGCAAAGGATGCCACTCCGGCTGCGACCAAAGACAAGAGCACGGTTCCGCGTTTCATGTTGCGGCGAGCGTACCTGGCGATGCGGTTTGCGCCTCCATTGCAATCGCTCGTACAATGAGACCATGCAGGTTCACGTCGATCGCAAGTTTCTGGCCATGTTCGCCGGATTTGGCGGGCCAATGCTCCTTATAACCTGCTTGATGTTCGGCGCGGTCTCGCAGATCGAGGGATCTGGTCTTTGGACAGGGCTTCAACGTGGTTTCCAAAGGACGTGCATTGTCTGCTTACTCGCCGGTCTTGCGTTTGCATGCGGGATGACACTGGTCGAAACTGTGATCGATCGGTACCCGAAATCGAGGCATATCCTCTTGTCACTACTAGTCGTTTTGTGTGCCATCTTCGTCGTTTTTCGCCACCGATAGCCGCGCTCCCAATCGAATTGTGGCACCCTAAATGGCGAACTTCGCTATGGCGTGGGTCCGGAAGTCGCAGTCACATGGCACGCAAGAAAAGGCAGATATTCGGTCTTATTTGCGTTACGGGCGTAATACTCGTTGTCGGCTTTGTTGCCCTTCGCATCCTTGGATTGAGTTCGGCAGGTTCCGAGCTTGATCTCGAGCTTCTGCAGGCGCGGCGGGAGGGTATCGCAACGGAACCGGAAGACTTTGCCCGACCGCCGGTTCCGGATGGCGAAAATGCGGCAAATGGCTTGATGGCGCTCTATGAGCGAGCTCGGAAGCTACCTGGCGATCCGGTCGGAGTGCTGACCGACTATACAGGCATAGCCATTTCGCCGACTGCGGAGAAACGTGCAATTGAGGCGCTTGAGCCGCTTTTGGGAGACGCCGAAACGCTGAGCCGGCTGCCGCACTATGACCCTCACCGGGATTTGCGAAGGGGATGGGATGTCGACTATAGGGATCGTGAGGCGATTCGAAACCTTCAGCGTTGCTTGGCGATCAGAGTGCGTCTCGACATCGACGCTAACAGACAGGAGCGCACTTTCGCTGGCTTGACCGCAATGGCGAATCTCGCTCGAATGATGGGTGAGGAGCCTGACGTTTCGGCTTTGTTCCTGCGGCTATCGATCGAATATTTCGTCATCAAACTGGCCCAAGAAGCCCTGGATAAGTTTCCCGTTTCAGAGAGTGGCATCGAATCTGCACGCAAGATATTTTCCTCTCTAGGCCCCATATCCAATCTGCGCCGTGCGCAGGCCTGCGAGCTTGTAGTGGAGCGCATCCTGCTGAAGCAATATCCGGCATGGTCTATGCGTCACCCAAATGCGAATAGCGGGGGAATGTCGGTGTTCGATTCTCTCTTGCTAAGGGTGAAATCGGTCCGAGAGTTGAACGAATCGAACTTGATCAAAGACATTCGAACCGTCTATCGATTGCTTCCTCGCAACCCATCTCAAGTCAATCGATCGGTAACGGCCCTTCGCAAGGTTCCTGGAGACGGCG
The DNA here is from genome assembly GCA_031292555.1 of Fimbriimonas sp. Lineage (GTDB taxonomy): Bacteria > Armatimonadota > Fimbriimonadia > Fimbriimonadales > Fimbriimonadaceae > Fimbriimonas. The sequence goes on along the minus strand of JARLGV010000112.1, from coordinate 12,660 downwards.
ACTCGTCGACAATCCTCGACGCACCCGAGGAGATCGATTTTTCGCTCGGACGGCTCTTTCCCGTCTTTCGCTTTAAGTCGGCGGCGGTCGATGCATGGGCACGGGATATCGCACGCCGCCGGGTCTTTGCAGCTGGAATCGACATCATGGAGCACGCCAGAAAGACCGGCAACTTCCCGACGATTTGGGGGAAGAACGGACCAGACGGTATCGACCCTTTTTCCGACAAACCGCTCATCTATCGGCGAATAGGTCCGGGCTTTATCGTCTACAGCATCGACGCAGACCGAGTCGATAACGGTGGACGAATTAAGCCTAACAAGGACGATTCGAAGCGGAAGAAGGACATCGCCTTCGCCTTCGATCGAGCCATCGGAAAGTAGCACAGCCGATCGGCGAACCCGATTGGCTGTATTTGCTAGCAGTTTTTGAAGAAGCAGCTGGACTGCGAATTACCAGCCACGGCCCGCCATCAGTTCCTTTTCGCTGAGCGATCCGACGTTGATGCCGACCATCGGCTCTCCAAGGCCAGCACTGATCTCGGCCAGCTTCTTGGCGTCCTTGTGGAAAAGGACCGCTTCGACGATCGCCTTGGCTCGCTTCTGGGGGTCGCCGGACTTGAAGATTCCCGATCCGACGAATACGGTCTCGGCGCCCAGCTTCATCATCATTGCCGCATCAGCCGGAGTGGCGATACCTCCGGCCGAGAAATTCGGCACCGGCAGTTTGCCTAGCTCCTTCACCTCGCGGATGAGGTCGATGCTGGCCTGATGACGCTTGGCCAGGAGGAAAAGCTCGTCCTCTCTCGCATTTTCGACTTCTCGAATCTCGCGCATGATCGTTCGCATGTGTCGGACAGCCTCGACGACGTCGCCGGTTCCCGCCTCGCCCTTCGTGCGGATCATCGCGGCGCCCTCTGCGCATCTTCGAAGCGCTTCTCCCAGGTTACGAGCTCCGCACACGAACGGGACGGTAAAGGCGTGCTTATCGACGTGGTTCTCTTCGTCCGCGGGCGTAAGCACCTCGCTTTCGTCGACGAAGTCGACCTCGAGCGCTTGAAGGATCTCGGCTTCGACGAAATGACCGATACGGCACTTGGCCATGACGGGAATCGAGACTGTGGCCTTGATTCCGAGGATCATTTCGGGGTCGCTCATACGGGAAACGCCACCGTCTCGACGGATGTCCGCCGGAACGCGCTCCAGTGCCATGACTGCGACCGCGCCCGCGTCTTCCGCGATCTTCGCTTGGTCCGAATTGACGACGTCCATGATGACGCCGCCCTTAAGCATTTCCGCGAGGCCGACCTTTTCGCGCCAGGTCTTCCGTGCAGCACCGATATTCTGATCCAAAATGTTGCTCATAGCTTAGGTCTCGGAGGGTATAGCCGACGGGTCCACGCGACCTCGCCGAACGTAATTGAAGCGTGGCGATCTCCGAATGTGCCCGCCTGTTAGGTGAATTATACCGTTGGGGCGAATAGCCCTTCGGTTCAGTTGCTCGAAGGCAGGGCAAGTACAGATTCTCCGCTGCGATCCATAATCATAACAGTTGGACTCCATCTACGAATGCGCTCTCGCATTGAGCGAAGGGCTGGAAGCTACGGCATCGGCGGTTAGCCGAGTTGTCGGGCAAACGAGCGCCGATGCGGCGGCGTGGGCTTTCGGCCAATGGGATTTGCGTCGGAGGGCCCGCACGAAGTTCGCTCGCTCCGATCAGATGCTGTTTGTCCAGGAGGCGCTTGAGCAGTCGACGCATGAGGGAGTGGCGGGATATCATGCGAGCCTTTATCCAGCGGGCAAACTCGTCGCCGACCTGACCGCCGGAATTGGCGCCGATCTGATTGCACTTGCGGGGCGAGGACCAGCCCTCGGTTTCGAACTAGATCCGGTTCGTGCCGACTACGCGCGGCACAACGTGTCCGTTCATGGTCTTGATGCGACCGTCTTCACCGCGGATTGCTTGGAAGGCGATTGGGAGTTCGAGTTCGCAATCGCAGATCCGGCGAGAAGGGTCGACGGCCGCCGGACGCTTGACCCATCCGAATTCGAGCCTGATCCTGTTTTATTGGCGGAGCGGTTTGTGAATTTGCGCATGGGTGTGATGAAGCTCAGCCCCTTGCTGCCGGATGACATCCTGACCTCGTTAGGGGTCGGCCTCGAGTTCGTATCGTTCGGAGGAGAATGCCGCGAGGCCCTCGTTTTCGCTGGGAGCGAGGCGCCGCACGGTCGGTCAGCCGTGCACGTGGGTTCCGGGGAGCGTCTGACGTCCTCCGATGCACCTGTCGGCGCCTCCGAGCCCGCCGCTTACCTCTTCGATTGTGATCCGGCACTCGTGCGAGCCCATGCAGTGGGAACGCTGTGCTCGCGCCACGGACTTGCGCCACTTGGCGATTCCATCGGCTATCTCACCGGCCCCGACCTCGTCAAGAGTCCATGGTTGAGATCGTATCGCATCCGATACTCGGGCAAAGGCGATGCCAAGACAACGAAACGGGCGTTGCGAGATCTCGACGCGCGTGTCTTTGAGGTCAAACAGCGGGGCGTCAAAGCCGACCCTGCCCGCCTGATGAAGGAGCTTGCCTACGGCGGTTCGACACCTCTTAGCCTCGCCCTTTGGACTGACGGCCCCAGCGTCCGCCACCTGTTGCTGGAAGCGGTTTAGGGCTGGGCGCGGGGAGTCCCCGCACCCCATAATATTGAGTGTGAAGAGGCCGGCTTATGCTTCGGTGGTGGCGGGGTTGCCGGCGACGACGCCGTTCGTCGGGCCGGAGGCGCTGGAAAGACGGATCGGGCGCACGATCGAGCTAAGGTTGGGGGCGAACGAGAGTCCGTTCGGACCATCGCCTCTTGCTATCGAAGCGATGCAGAAGCAAGCCCAAAGTGCGATGAACTACGGTGACCCCGAGGGTTACGTCCTCCGCACCGAGATCGCCCGCTTGATAGGAGTCGGAATCGAAAATGTGTCTTTGGGCGCCGGAATCGACGAACTCCTTGGGCTCTGTTGCCGGCTGTTCGTCGATCCCGGCTCGCGCATCGTCACCACTCTTGGCAGCTACCCAACCTTCGACTATGTCGCCTCGTCGAGCGGGGCCGTACTCGTTCGCGTTCCCTATCATAATGAGTCGATCGACCTCGGCGCCCTCGCTGACTCCGCCCGTCGATCGGGCGCGCGCATCGCTTACCTTGCCAATCCGGACAACCCGTCGGGATCATGGCATCCCAACGACTCTCTCGCCGAGTTGCGTCGAGGACTACCCGGAAACTGCGTCCTGCTTCTCGACGAAGCCTATTGCGATTTTGCGCCGGAGACACCTCCAATCGACCCAACGGACCTTCAAGTCCTCCGCTTGCGGACATTCTCCAAGGTCTACGGGATGGCAGGCATGCGCATCGGATATATCGTTGGGCACGCCGATCACATTCGCGCCCTTGACAAGATTCGGCTTCATTTCGGCGTAAACATCGTGGCTCAGGCAGGAGCGCTGGCGGCGCTTCGCGATCCGCAATGGGTAGCTGACGTGGTCACCAAGACGACAATGGGTAGGGCTGAGCTTGGTGAGTTCTTTCGAGGACTCGCTTTACGTCCGCTGACGTCCCATACCAACTTTCTGACGATCGCCGTCGGTAGCCGCGCGTATGCCGAAGCGATCCTCGATGCGCTTCTTCGCCACGGCGTCTTCATTCGAAAACCGGGGCATCCTCCCCTCGACGGATGTATCCGCGTGACGATCGGCCGTCCTGAGCAGCGCGCTCGATTCGAGGATATCTTCCGACAGGTTCTGACTGAAATCTAGCCCAGCGCCAGCTTCGGTATTCTGCTTTCTATGCCGCAGTCCGATCAAATCCACCGTCTTGTGGCTTCGAATTTTGGGCCGGTAGCCGCCAACTATGCGACAAGTGCCGGACATGCCAACAAGCAGGCTCTTGCCGAATTGGTCGAGTTGATCGTTCCCGCATCTGACAGCGTCATGCTGGACATTGCGACAGGCGCCGGTAACGTGGCCTTGGCGTTCTCGCCCTATGTGGCGAAGGTAGTGGCGTTCGACCTGACGCCGGCGATGCTCGAACAGACCTTGCGATCGGCGCGGGAGCGAAGAATCGGCAATGTCGAGGCAGTGCAGGGCGTCGCCGAAGAACTCCCGTTCGAGAACAGGGCGTTCGACCTTGTGACGGTGCGTCTTGCCCCCCATCACTATGCGGATATTGTCAAGGCGGTAAACGAGATGGCCAGGGTGCTTCGACCTGGCGGAAAGCTGCTGATCGTCGATACCACCGTTCCGGAGGACGACGAACTGGACCGCGAGATCAACGAGATCGAATGGATCCGAGATGATTCGCACGTTCGGAACTATCGGCCCAGCGAATGGAGAAGGATGGTCGAAAGTGCGGGCCTTCAGGTTCTTTCGGAGGAGATCAAGTTCTACACGGAAGGGTTTGAGATGGACTTCGATGCGTGGGTCGAGCGAATTCGGACTCCCGCACCCAACGTTGCTGAGCTAAGGCGCCGACTCCATAGCGCATCTCCCAAGCTTGCCGCCGCTATCAAATTGCACGTATATGGCGATCGGATTGGATTCGTGTGGCCTCAGTTAGTGATGGTTGCCCAGTTCCCAATGGGTTCGCTCGGATAGATTCCTTTAACTCAATATCAGGTTAATTATCTCTTTCTGAGTTCTCATCTAATCTTCACATTTCCGCTCCACCATTCAATCGTCAACAACCGCCCGTGCCAGAGGGCACGAAGTTGACAGGAGAATGATGCTGAACCGCCGCTTTTCGATCGCCGCAGGCCTCTTGGCCATCGCAATCCTGCCTGGCCTTGCGGCAGCCCAGACGTCCGGCTTTGAAACGGGAGATCTTAGCGACCCTTGGGAGTCGTTGAACCTCAACACCAAGACCCGGGTTCAATTGAGTTTTCGCAATGCGAACGTGGATAACGTGATTGCTTTGATTGAGAAAGCTGCAAACGTCACGATCGTCAAAGATCCGACTTTAGTTGGACCAATCACGGTGACCACGTCCGCACCCGTTTCGGTGTCCGAGGCGTTCTACGTCTTCGATTCGGTCCTCCGTCTCAAGGGGTTCCAAATCAGTCGCCAGAGAAAGATCCTCATCATCAAGGCGTTACCGAAAGCGGCCACAAGAGGTTCTGGGGCTGGGATGACCGGTAGTGGACCGGGAGGCAGCGGCTTCGGCGGCGGGCCCGGGGGCGCTTCAAGTCAGGTTCAATTTTACAAATTGACCTATGCGAGTGCAAGTCAGGTGGCGCGCGCTCTCAACGATGTCTTTCAAACGACGTCCAGTTCGACAAGAGGAACAGGGGGAGCCGGCGGCTTCGGAGGGCCGGGAGGATTTGGCGGTCCCGGCGGCGGCGGCCCCGGCGGGTTTGGCGGCCCGGGCGGATTTGGCGGTCCTGGTGGCGGCGGCCCTGGCGGTGGCCCGGGAGGCGGGCCTGGCATGGACGGTGGATTCCCGGGGACAACATCGGCGGCTACGTCGTCTAGCACGGGAGGCACGATCCATGCCTCCTATGAGGATTTCAGCAATTCGGTGATCGTCTATGCTCCAACTTCGATTCAGACCCAGGTTGCCGCACTGATCAAACAGATCGATACGAAGCAGATATCGGCGGTCCGCTCGAAGACGTACAAGCTACAGTATTCCAACGCATCTGACCTCACAACCGTCATGCAGAGCGTGCTAAGCGCCAATGCCGGTTCTGGCCGCGGTTCTCAGAGTTCGTCCTCTTCCAGCCAACTCGGCGGATTCGGTAGGTTGGCATCTATCCTGAGCGGGTCTCAGAACCAATCGTTGGCAGTAGCGGACTCACGCACCAATTCGGTCATCGTGACGGGCACGGAAGACCAGCTACTGCTCGCCGACAAAGTCGTGGAAGACCTCGACCAGAAGATGCCTTATGTGACCTCGACATACGTCTATCAACTGAAGAACGCGAGATCCGACACGGTGGCGAATCTGCTAACCGCCGCGTTTGGGCAGCGCCAGGGAGCAAGCACAAGCCGATCCAATACGACGATTACGCCGACCAACAACACGTTCAGCACGACGTCGTCTACCAGTAGCTCTCGGACTTCGGCTCCAGGAGGAAGCACGGACCCGAACCAAGGACTGGCAGTCAATCTCCAGGATCCCAACGCGTCAAGCGGCAGCTTGCTTACGTCGGTCGGTGTCACCCAAGGCTTTGGCGGAGGAATGATGGGCCAAGGCGGAGGTATGGGCGGCTCATCCCAGAGTAGGTCGTCGAGTTCATCCTCGAGCAGTTCATCGCAGTCCCTGGGATACGATGCCAACGGAAAGGTGATCGGCGTTCATGACCTGACCGGTCAGGTGACGGCCATAGCCGACCCCAACACCAACTCGGTTATCTTGGTGACGTCTCCGGATAATCTGGATCTGGTAAAGAGCGTGGTCGAGCAGTTGGACAGGATTCCCGAACAAGTCATGATCCAGACGATTATTGTCGAGGCTACTCTCGACAACTCCAGTCAGTTTGGCTTGGAGTGGAACTTCGCTCAAAAGCACAATGGAGTCACCAATTCGGTCGGAACCAAATACGGTCTGCAGTCGGCGTCGCCCGCTTTGCAGGGGCTGAGCTACACGCTATCCGGCGGAGACCTGACGGCGTTCTTCAACATGCTGAAGACCGACACCAAGTACCAGGTGCTGTCGACTCCGAGGATCTTCACTTCCAACAACATGGAGGCTCAGATCAACATCAGTCAGAGCATTCCGTATATCGTCAGTACCGTTCAAAGCACGACCGGAACATACAGCTACAATTACTCGTTCCAGAACGTCGGAATCGTCCTTACGGTGACTCCGCATATCTCGAGTCAAGGCTACGTGACGATGGATGTCACGCAAACGGCCAACGATCTTCAGGGATATACATCGTTCAATGCGCCGATCGTGAACCAACGCGAAGCTCAAACGACGGTATCCGCGAAGGACGGCGAGACGATTGTTCTTGGCGGCATGATCCGAAATCAGGTCACGGCGACGACGAATAAGATCCCGATTCTGGGTGACCTGCCTGTTCTTGGAAACCTGTTCAAGAGTTCCAGCAAAAGCGATCAGAAAACCGAATTGCTGGTGTTCTTGACCCCAAGAGTTGTGCGAGATCCGGCGGAGGCGAAGAAGCTGAAGGACGAGACCCAGGACCAAGTAAGTCCCGGCGTCCTAGAGTTGTTACGCGACCAAAGCAAGCCGCAAACGCCTGATCCCGCTAAGAAGCCAGTCAAGAACTAGGCACTCATGGCTATCGAATGGCTGGTCTTCCGTATCTGAAGGACCAGCCATTTCACTGGATCGATACGTCTCTAGACCGGGCGTCCGGCGCCTCTCGTCGGGCTAAACTCGACCTATGGCAAAGCTGCTTGGTATCGATGTAGGCACCTCCGGATGTAAGGTCCTTCTGATTGACGAAACGGGGCACGTCCTTAAGCAAGCTTCGGCCGAGTACCCGTTGAGCGTGCCACGTCCCCTGTGGTCGGAACAGAACCCGGAAGATTGGTGGACGGGAGTGCAGACTTGCCTGGCCGAGATAGGCGAAACTCATCTCGATGGGATCGGCGTGACCGGCCAGATGCATGGCGCGGTGTTTCTCGATGCGAGCGATCAGGTTATCCGTCCGGCGATTCTATGGAACGATCAGCGCACCGTTGAGGAGTGCAAGGAGATCGACCGGAGGGTGGGAGTCGATCGAGTGCGAGCCATTACCTGCAATCCGCCGCTCACCGGCTTTCAGGCGCCCAAGCTCCTTTGGTTGCGCAACAACGAGCCCGACCAATATCGCCGTGTTCGGTCCCTTCTGCTGCCAAAGGACTTCATCCGCATGAAGCTCACGGGTGTGAAAGCGACCGAAGTGAGCGATGCGAGCGGGACGGGCCTATTCGACGTTCCCAACCGCAAGTGGTCGGACGAGATGCTCTCCAAGCTTGATCTCGACCCACATATCTTCCCTGCGAGCGTTGAGTCGAGTCAGGTTACGGGACGCACGGCGGCAGGAATTCCAGTTGTCGGGGGCGGCGGTGATCAGGCGGCCGGAGCAGTTGGCACTGGGGCGGTGAAGCGAGGGATCATCAGCGTTAGCCTGGGCACAAGCGGCGTCGTTTTTACCGCGATCGATGAGGCTAACTACGACAAGTCGGGAGCCGCTCACACCTTCTGCCATGCTAACGGAAAGTGGCACGCGATGGGAGTGATGTTGTCGTGCGGTGGAGCGCTTCGGTGGTATCGAGACACGATTGCGAAAGGGTCAACCTATGACGAGATCGGGTCGGAATCGGCTCAAGCGCCGGTAGGATGCGATGGCCTGACGTTCCTGCCCTACTTGACCGGAGAGCGATGTCCGCACAATGATCCCTATGCCAGATCCGCCTTTGCCGGCTTGACCCTCGGCCACACACGTGCCCATCTGAGCCGTGCGGTGTTCGAGGGCATTAGCTTTGGACTATTGGAGGGCCTCGATCTGCTGTTGGGACTCGGCGCCGAATCGGAAGAGGTCCGCGTGACGAGTGGTGGCGCAAAGAGCGCCTTTTGGGTTCAAATGCTCGCCGACGTTTTTGAGAAGCCCTGCTCGACTCTCGAATGCGACGAAGGACCTGCCTATGGGGCCGCCATTTTGGCGGGAGTAGGCATCGGAGTTTGGTCCGATGTCGTGTCTGCCTGTGAAGAAACGGTTAAAATTCGGTCGTCGATTTCGCCTGCCGGAAGCGATTATAGTGGTTCATTTGGCAAGTATCAGTGGCTCTATCGTCAAACCCACGACTGGAACCATCCATAACGTGCGATAATGGACAGCTTAATGCCTCTTTTATCCTCCTTGCTGAAGGAGAGAATCTGGTAGCATTAGGCCCAATTCTTTGGAGCACTGTCCAACATACACATGACGATCGACCAGAACCAGACGCCTGTGGGTGAGGAAGAAGCCCAGCAGTCTGCAGATGCGACTGCCTTGGCGTCCGACGCCCCCAGCAATGCCGACGAGGCAGAAGCCACCACGACAATCGCGCCTTCCGTGGCTGAAAGCGAATCCAACGTGATTTCTACCGACCCGCCTGCAGCCCTCGAGGAAGCTGCCGCACCTGCCGTAGAGGAGCCTTCGGCTGTTGTGGAGGAAGTTCCGCAACAGGTCCAAGTGACAGCCGAGCCTGAGCCTGCAGTTGATGCGTCTCAGCAAGTGCAGGTCGCTGCTGACCCCGAACCCGAGGCAGCCGTACCTCAGCAGGTACAGGTTGCGAGCGAGCCCGAACCTGAGGCTGCCGTGCCTCAGCAGGTACAAGTTGCCGTCGAGCCTGAGCCGGCCGCTCCTGCGGTTACCGAAACCGCTCCGCCCGTTCAGGTGGCGATCGCTGCTGAACCGACTACTCGCGACGAGAAGGCGGATGCGGCTCTCTTTGAAGCAGCGATGCGCGGAGACTTCGGTGAAGACACGAACGCGAACGAGGGAGGCTTCAAGCGGCTCGTCAAGGGCGAGCGGATCGAAGCAACCATCATTCAGGTTGATCGTGACAAGGTTTTTGTCGACCTCGGCACCAAGGCCGAAGGAATCGTTCCGCTCGGTGAGCTGAGCGAAGATAATCTCGAGACCGCGAAGGGGCACTTCAACGTCGGCGACAAAATCAGCGTTATCGTTATTCGGCCAGAAGGCGCCGAAGGTAACCCGATCGTTTCGAAGCGGCGGGCCGAATTCGAAGAGGCCTGGGACAAGATCGAGAACGCGTACAAGACCCAAGAGATGATCACGGCTCAGGTTGTGGATCGTGTTAAGGGTGGCCTCGTGGTCGATGTCGGCGTTCGCGGCTTCGTGCCGGCAACCCACGTCGGCTCCGGCAAATTGCGCAACATCGAGAAGTACGTCGGACAACCGCTTCAACTCAAGGTTCTTGAGATCGACCGCGAGCGAAAGAAGGTCGTCCTCTCCAATCGGCAAGCCGAAGAGGAGCGACGGGCAAACGCCAAGGAGAACATCTTCTCCGCAGTCAAGCCTGGTGACGCGCTTGAGGGTACGGTTCGTCGGCTGACCGATTACGGCGCGTTCGTCGATCTAGGCGGCGTCGATGGTCTTCTCCATATTTCAGAAATGAGTTGGGCGAGGATCAACCATCCCAAGGAAATGTTCAAGGAGGGCCAGAAGATCAAGGTCATGGTGCTTCGCCTCGATGCGAACGCCGGCAAGATCTCGCTGGGGCACCGTCAGGTGCTTCCCGATCCTTGGAACCTCATCAAGCAGAACTACGTCGTTGGGCAGAAGCTCAATGTGACGATTGGCAGAATCGTGCAGAGCGGTGCGTTCATCAAACTCCCCGAGGGAGCCGAAGCGTTCATGCCGGTCAGCGAAATGTCGTTCCGCAGAATCAAGCGACCGCAAGACGTCGTTGAAGAGAACCAAGAGGTCGAGGCTCAGATCATCGACTTGCGCCCCGACGAGAGGCGTATGGTGCTCAGCATGCGAGCGTTGGGCGGCGGCGGTGAACTTCGGCCGGGAGCCGATCGCGGCATGTCAACGGGGCCAACCAGCTACGAGGACGAGCAGCGAAAGGGCAGCGAGCGAGCCGGTAAGAAGAAGGGTAAGAAGGGCGGCAGAGGCCGAGACGAATTCGAGGACTTCGATGACGTCGGCGGACGAAGAGGCTTTGCCACCGGTGGCGCCACTATCGGCGAGCGGCTTGGAATGCTCAAGGGCTTCCTGGGACGCGACGACGAAGAGGAAGAGGCCGAGAAAGAGCCCGAACACGTCGAAGAGTAAGCAAAGGGCCCCGAAAGGGGCCTTTTGACTTTCTGGGCGGCTCCTCCCCCGCACCCAAAGCGGCACGCAGCCCCTCCAGCAGCCCGTATGCGCTACTGTGGTACGTTTAGCCGTGCTAACGGCTATTACGGGCGGAATTGCGGAGGGGAAGTCCACGGTCCTCGGCTACCTTGCCGAGATGGGTTTTCGCACCGCCTCGGCCGATGCCACCGGTCGCCAGCTATTTGACGACCCTGCTATGAATTCTGTATTGGCGAGTATTGCCGGTGCGCCCTATCCGATCGACCGGAAAACGCTGCGCGAGAGGCTCGTCGCGGATCGTGATGTCAGGAGGGCGGTGAACCGCGCCATGCACGGTCCCATCATGGCTCAACTGCGGTCGTCTGGGGCACAGTTCGTCGAAGTACCACTTCTCGTTGAAGCCTGTCTGCAACTTGAATTCGACGAGGTTTGGGTGGTCACTTGCGGAGCCGCAGAGCAGCGGCGAAGGCTGCTTACCCGTTATGCGAATGCCAGCCATGTCGATGCCATTTTGAGTACGCAGCTGCCATCAAGGGTGAAAATTGCGTTTGCAGATGTCGTCATTCGAACGAATCAACCAGTTCAGCGCGTCAGATGTAGAGTATCCAAGGCTATCGAAAGCAGATTGTCTACAAGCTAGTGCAACGATTCAGGGATCGTGCTATACTTGTCCCGATCCAGCTACTTGGTTCGACACTGGTTTACGTGTCAGCCAAGGATGCCGAGGATAGCAAGGTTGTTTGATCGGAGTGAAGTTGCCAACCGGCATCGTAGGAAACCGTAAGGACTTACGATTCTGGATCAGGGGTGGTTTGCTAAAACGCTAAAGAACAACCAACGGGCTAAAACCCAAACCGAATAAAGGTTTAAGGAGGACGCGTCATAGTGAGGCGTTTCATCAAATCGTTGTTTGGGAAGGTTATCGGCCAGTTGGTCATCTTGACCCTGGTGTTGCCTTCCATTACACTGGCTCTGTTTACTAGAGCGGAAGCGCAGGTTGCGGTTCTGCCACTTTGGGCCGTAACCGAATTCAAAAATCTGAAATCGCCCGGAACCAACTTCGGTAAGACGGCGTCGACCGCTGTTGCCAGTGAATTGGGGAAAATTGGCACCTTCGACGTAATTCCGGACGAATCCATAAAACGAGCTGCGGACAATCTTGGTATCACATTGCCGGCCGACGGCATCGTCAACTTGATGAGGCTCGGTCAGGAAGTCAAGGCTTCCACCATTGTCAGTGGCGAGATCGTCAACTACGTTGTTCACTCCGTGGGTGGAGGCCGTCAGGCGTCCGTTGCCCTCCGGGTAGTTGTCTATGACGTGGCGTCCGCGCTGGCCGTCAATGGCGCCGTGCAGGAGGGGGTCTCGACGATCCGCTCCGGAAACGTCACGGATGACACGTTGATCGGCGATGCGATCGGTCAAGCCTCCTCCGAGGCGATCCGGAACATCCATAGCCGCGCCCTCCCATTCGGCACCGTCTTGAACACGCAGGAAAACAAGGCTCTGATCAATAAGGGATCACGAGCTGGGTTCCAGCCAGGACAAGAAGTCGTAGTCATCCGAAATGGCGACCAGGTCGCCACCGCCCGTGTTACCGACGTGGAACCAGACAGTTCCTACATCGTTGCGAGCCGAATGATCAAGGGCATCCAGCCCGGCGACAAGGTTCGAGTGGTCTTCCAGATTCCGAACCTCGTTCTGAATCCCGACGGCTCGACTCATACGATTCAGCCTAAGAATCATGCATTCCCGTCCGGGCTCGTCTCCGTTCTTCTCGTCCTCGGCGTCATCGCGGCGTTGGTCGGCGGTGGAAACGGCGGCAGTCAGGATACGGCGACGGACGTGACGGCGGAAGCCACTCGC
>JARLGV010000111.1 GCA_031292555.1 Fimbriimonas sp. | reverse complement strand
CAGACACGTCAAAATAAGCTAACCTTGTCGCTGCGGTCCTTCGGTGAAACGTGCCCTATCTAACGACTCTACTTCCCCTCGCTCAATCTCAGCCAGCCGGCACCCGTGAAATCGTCGACGCTCTTGCGCGAACCCCGCTCAGCCGCATCGTCATTTTCGTGACGGTGCTGACCGTCCTCCGCGTTGCGATCTTTCCGATCCTGAAGAACACGAAGCCGCACCTGCGCTTCACGGCCTACAAGTCCGCTCACTTCGCCAACGAGACGATCGACGCCTTGGTCTATGCGGCGGTGTTCGTCTTCATGCTGATCCGGCCGTTCGGCGTCCAGGCATTTCTGGTTCCTTCCGGCTCGATGTGGCCTACGCTGTACGTAAACGACTTCATCGTGGCCAACAAGGCAATCTACCGGTACACCGAGCCTAAGGCAAACGACATCGTCGTCTTCCGCCCACCGGCAACCGCCCAGATCAAGCCCGAAGACGTCGATAGCGACGGCGAGATGAAGACCGACTACGTCAAGCGATGCATCGGGGCGCCTGGCGATCTCATCGAGCTCAAGAAAGGCGTTCTTTATCGAAATGGAAAGATCGTCGACGAGACGTACAAGACTTACTCGGAGGGCGAGGGCCCGCAAGTAGATGGCGAGACCCAGAACTTCCGCAAGCTCACCGACGAGGAGAAGAGCCGCCTGACAATAGCAAGCTTCAAGCTCGTCGAATATAAGGGCCAGGTCATTCCGTTCGACTACACGGATTTCGACGGCAATGCGATCGAGCCGCGACCGGGCAATGTGGAGGAGATCCACCCCCCTTATGCGGTGGCGCAGAAGTTCCAGATTGCAACCCCTCACGATCAGAACATGCTCAAGGCGCAGCCGGCCGTGAAGGTCCCGTCCGGTTATTTCTTGATGATGGGCGACAATCGAAACAACTCTTGGGACGGGCGCGTCTGGGGACTCGTACCCCGGGACCAGATTATCGGACGAGCCGAATTCGTCTGGTGGCCGATTTCGGCGATGCGCCGCCTTCACTAACGATTCGGTCCCAACGCCGCGATAACCGCGCGGCGTTCATCCATAATCAACATCCATGACGACCACGAACAGCGCCGTTCCGTCCGGTTGCGCCTTCCTGTCCCACACCCCCGAATCGATATTCACCCCTGAGCAGTTCTCGGACGACGAGGCGATGATGATCGCCACCGCCGAGCAATTCAGCCGGAAGGAAGTCCATCCCTTGCTGGATAGGCTTGAGATTCAGGAGATGGGTCTCATGCCTCGTCTGATCCGTAAAGCGGGCGAATTGGGTCTATGCGGAGTCGACACTCCGGAAGAGTTCGGCGGACTCGGCCAGTCCAAGAACGTCGCCGCCAGGATCCTCGAATATATGAGCTTGAACGGCTCGTTCAGCGTGACCTATGGCATCACCAGCGGGATCAGTCAGACCGGCCTGAGCCTCTTCGGTACCGACGATCAGAAGCGGCGCTACCTTCCCCACCTCGCGTCCGGCGAGTGGATCGGCGCCTACGCCCTGAGCGAGCCGAACAGCGGAAGCGATGCCTTGTCGATGGCGACCAAGGCGGTTAAGCAGGGGAATCGGTACGTCCTCAATGGGACGAAGATGTGGATCAGCAACGCGAAGTGGGCCGACCTCTTTCTCGTGATGGCCAAAGTCGACGGCGAAAGAGTCAGCGCGTTCCTCGTCGAGAAGAACTTCCCCGGCGTAAGCGTCGCCCGCGAGGAGTACAAGATGGGCCTGAAAGGCTCCTCGACCGCGCGCGTTCTGCTGGAGAACGCCGAAGTTCCCGAGGAGAACCTGCTCCACGAGGAGGGCCTCGGACACCACGTCGCGTTCAACGCCCTTAACCTTGGCCGGTTCAAGCTCTCGTCGATGTCGATCGGGCCCGCGCGCGACGCAATGGGACTGGCCGCCGAGTACGCCTTGGAGCGCCGCCAGTTCGGCAAGCCGATTGCTTCGTTCGGTCTGATTCAGAAGAAGTTCGCCCACATGGCTGCCTCGTTCTACGCTGCCGAATCGATGATCTACCGAACCGGTGCGCTCATAGACTCGGCCTTCGAGCGCTTCGGAGGCACCGTCGACGGTAACCGGAAGGCGGCCGAGGAGTACGCCGTCGAATGCAGCGCGTGCAAGGTATTCGCCACCGAAACGGAGTCTGAAATGGTCGACGAGGCCCTTCAGGTCTATGGCGGCTACGGTTTCACCGAGGAGTTTCCAATCGCCCGCATCTACCGGGATGCCCGCGTCAGCCGGATCTATGAGGGGACAAACGAGATCAACCGCCTGTTCATTTCGGACCGATTGCAGCGGCGGATCAAAGAGGGACGAGTGCCCGACGCCACATCCGGCGATTCATTCCTTTCCGAGCTGGTAGGCAAGGCTCTTCGCGTGCGCCCAACCGACCAGATCGGAATCGGAGCGCTGTCCGACATACTTCTGCTCGCCTACGCCGAACAATCGGCCCGCCTTAGGTCGCTCCAGAACACCGGCGTCGGCTCAGAGCTCTATCGGATGATCGTGCCCTTCCTCAACGCCAAAGGAGCCGAGGCCTACCAACTCCTAACCGCCGAGGCCGTCACCCTTCCCGCCACGAAGCCAGTCGACATTGCCGAGATCGCCCGATTGGTGTACGAGAAGCGAGGCCCTCTAGCATAGTGACGGTCCTAGATCGGCCCAGAGGCTGATTCCTGTCGTCCTACTTACTTCAGAGAGAACCCCAAATATAGACTGACTTCCCAGTCGTTCTTGCGTGCTTTGAGAGCCGCTGCAAGCCCGAAATCACATGCGCAAGTTCGGCAGGGTCAACGGCAATCTCCTCGGTATGAGCCCAATCGACCCGGGCCCGGTTAAGGCGATCGTCATCGAATTCAGCAAGGGCCGCGGTAAGCCCGTCGGGGAACCGAACTAACCAAGAATCTTCCTCGTTCCTTCCAGCGACCGGTTCGAACTCGTCCGCCATCTCCGGCTCCCACTCCCGGCCCTGCAGGACCGCCCACAGCAACTCCATGTGCATGGGCAAGAGATCGCCGCAAAGGAATATGTCATCTTCCGTCCAAGCCTCCAAATCATAGGTCGCGGCCCGTCCCGGGTCGGATACAAAGAACTCAGATAGGATGCCCACGCAACCAATGTACCCCGTATAAGACCAAGCAACACATGTTACGTCGCCGCTCACGTTGCGTCCATGCGTTAGTTTCATGGGTCATCGCCTGCGATTCCTGGAGTTCGACATTCTCCTTGCCGACCTTGAAACAGTGACGCCAGTCGCGGTTACAACTCAGGCCATCGATAGACGTCGAGGCCCCGTGACCTCAGCCGAAAGGAACTAGCTCGTGCTCCTGACGATCTTGCTTGTTGGCGGAGTCATCTTCATCGTGGCCAGAGTGCTCATTGCTCGTCGGATGGGCTTGTCGCCTGGATAATTGACTGGCCATACAGGAAACCGTACTCTGATCGACTACTCCCCAATCCCAAAGCCAGAGACCTGTCGAGCTCAGACCTCTTGGAGCGCACAGGCGTCAAATCAGACCCAGCGATCAACCCTAAGTCGGATGAAGGGACCTACGTGGGGATAACAAAACTCGAAGACTCTTTCCGAGTCGTCGTCCAAGTCGGGCTCGATCAGGCTGATAGGTTCAAGACTCTCCTGAGCGCCTATCAAGTTGACGAGGAGATCCAGGATCCGATGCTGGGGTTTTGCATGTCATCCCGGAAGTCATTCGACTATAAACCCGACCCAACGGCCCTGTCGCCCTTGATCGAGACGGTCCTGAGGGAAATGGGGATCGCCGACACGGACGATGTCGAGTACTTGTTCCTATCCAATGACTGACGAGAAGCGGCTATCGGCCGCAACCGATCAAGCGCTCATTCGCCACGACCAGACCCTCCAGGGTTAGGGTGGGCTCGTACGATGCGATTGATTGGCATAGGCCGATAAAGAGACCGCCCAATCCGCCTGTCGCGAGGATCTTTGAGTTGCCACCCAGTTCCTCATCGATCTTCCGGGCCAGCGCATCGATCGCACCGGCATACCCGAGCATAATGCCGGACTGTAAGGAGTGCACCGTATTCCGTCCCAAGGCAGTCGCTGGAGCGACAAAATCCACTTCGGGCAGCTTGGCGGCCCGATCGAAGAGGGCCCGGCTAGAGAGCTGGATTCCGGGAAGAATGGCTCCGCCGAGGTAAGCCCCGCGATGGTCGATAGCGTCGAAGGTGGTCGCGGTACCGAAATCGACAACGATGATTGGCGGCTCAAACCGCTCCAATGCCCCCAATGCGTTCGCAATGCGGTCCGCGCCGACGGCGCGCGGTGGATCGTATTCGACAACCATCCCCACGTCCGAGCCCAGTCTCAGGAAACGCAACGGCGTCCCAAGCCACTTCTCGGTCAGCTTGCTCCAGAACCGGTCGACCTGCGGAACGACGGACGCACAGATCGCGCCATCGACCTTCCACTCAAGCTCGCTAAGGTCGAACATCGACCGAAGCCAGCCCGCAAGCTGATCCTCGGTGGTATCGACGGTCGTGACGCAACGCCAGATCGCCGACCACGCCGCACCATTCCACAAACCGCAAACGGTGTGCGTATTACCGACGTCAATCGCCAAGAGCATAGGTCAGATCCACGCGGCCGTGCACCTCGCCGCCCATTTCGCGAACCATCGCCTCGACGATCGAATCAGCGACGCGATCCCGCAACTCGTATTCGTCCGCCTCGACCATCACCCGAATGACGGGTTGCGTTCCGCTCGGACGGACGACGACTCGTCCGCGACCGACCAGGTCGTTCGTCGCGTGCTCCATCTCGACCGCGATCCGCTTGTTCCACCCCTCGGTCGACTCCACGCCGACGTTGATCATGATCTGGGGCCACGGTTCGTAGTCGTCATAGAATGCCGACGACGGCCGGCCCTCGCGCTTGATCACACGAAGAAGTTCCAGCATCGTCACCAAGCCGTCGCCCGTCGGTCCGCGCCTTGGGAAGATCAGGTGACCGCTCTGCTCGCCGCCGATTAGTGCTCCCGTGTCGAAGATCCGCTGCGCGACGTACTTGTCCCCGACCGGCGTCCGCTCCAAGGCGATGCCTCTGCCCGTAACGTAGGCTTCGAACCCGCCGTTGCTCATCACCGTTCCGACGACTACCGGAGGTGTCAATTCGTTTGTTTTCTGGTAATGGGCCGCCCAGATACCGATCGTACGGTCCCCGTTGATCAGTCTTCCCTTCTCGTCGCTAAACACCGCGCGGTCGGCATCGCCGTCGAACGCGACCCCGATCTCCGCATTCTGTTCGACGGTCAGCTTTTGGATGAAATCCGGCTTGGTCGCGCCGCCCACCGCGTTGATGTTCATTCCGTCCGGCTGATCTCCGACCACTACAATATCCGCTCCCAGGCGGCGCAGGATCTCTGGGCCAAGTTCATAGGCGGCCCCATGGGCAGCGTCGACGACCACCTTCATTCCGTCGAGCCGCTCCGGAACAACGCTCTCCAGCAGGTCCATGTAGCCAGCGATCTCACTGCGATCGAACCGGTGACTGCCGACATCGGCGCCGACCGGCCCCGGCTCATCCACATCCATCAGCGATTCGATGACCTCTTCGACCTCGTCTGCCAGCTTACAGCCGTCGTGGCCTACGAACTTGATGCCGTTGTCCGGCGCCGGGTTATGGCTCGCCGAGATGATGACACCGAGTCCATAGTCGCCGGTGCGTGCGACGAAGGCGATGGTTGGGGTTGGCGCGACGCCGATCGAAACCACGTCGATACCGACCGAGCAAAGACCGGCGGTCAGGGCCGACTCTAGCATCGGTCCTGATCGCCTTGTGTCCATGCCGATGACCACGCTTCGAATCTGATTGGTCTGGATGAGCCATCGACCCGCTGCCTTGCCCAATTTCATTGCCAGATCGGGTGTGAGCTTCTTGTTTGCGATGCCCCGCACGCCGTCCGTTCCAAAGTAACGTCTTGCCATCAGCTCTTTGCCACCTTGACCCGAGCGGGCCGAATCACTTTTTCGCCCATTTTGTAGCCAGGCTCGACTTCGATCACCACTGTCTCGTCCGGGTGCTCCGTTCCCGATTCGGTCCCGATCGCCTCATGAACATCTGGGTCGAACGGTTGGCCGACAGTAGGAATTCGTTTCACGTTCTGGGATTCGAGGACGTTTCGCAACTGCCGCTCCACGGCTTTGATGCCTCCGACGAGTGACTCGACGGTCGCTCCGGCTTCGACATGGAGGATCGTACGCTCGAAATTATCCAGCACCGGCAATAACTCGCTGACGAGTTGCTCGGTCGCCAAAAGACGGAACTGCGCCATTTCTTGCTGATTCCGTCGCCGGTAGTTCTGGAACTCCTTTTGGAAGTTCTGGAGCTCGGCAAGGGTGCGCAACACCTGGTCCTTCGCTTCGTCGCGCTCGGCAGTAAGGTTTTCGATCTCTTGGGCTAGCAGTTCTACTTCGACATTGACGGCGTCGCCGATCTGTTCGACGCTCGACTCCGTCGCCGGTTCGTCGGCGATGGGTTCCTTGGGTTCGGTTACTTGTTTCTTATGGCTGGACAATCTGTCGTTCTCCTTCGGTTGGGGTTGGGCGGGGGAGGATCCATCGACCCTGGCGTTTCGGCGTGGGAAAAGCGGCAAGAATCGTCTCCTTGAATTCGACCCGGGACAATTGCCCTGGCCCCATGGCTACTTTCAGGTCCACGATTTTACCTTTGCCGTCCCTATCCGGCAGCCTCTCTATCCAAATCCGAAGATGCCTCGGCCGAGATTCGGGCTCGCGACGTTGTCACGACGCCATAAAGAAGGACGGCGAATCCGAGAAACTGGAACGGCGAAAGGGTCTTGCCGAGAATCGACCAGGCGAAGAACACAGCGGTCGGCGGCACGAAGTACTGATACAGTGTCGTCCGGCTGGGGCCGATCTGCTTGATGCCCACGTAGAAGCAGGCGAAGCCGACCAAGCCGGAGAGCACGGCGACCTGAAGGAACATCAGCCAGCCGACAAGAGAGATCGCTCCGAAATGCAGGTGCATGACCGAACCGATCCCATACGGAACCATGAGCAACGCCCCGCCCGGCATGGAGAGAGTGAGCAACTGGGTCGCCTCATAGTGCTTGAGAAGCGGTTTCATGTACACGACGCAGAAAGCCCACAGAATTGCGGACGCGAGCAGTTCGAGGTTTCCTTTGAGCGTGCTTCCATCCGAAGCTGCCCCGCCGGCGATGACGACGGCGACCCCAAGAAACGCCACGCACGACCCAACAAATCCCTTCAGCCGAAAGGTCTCCTGCTTGAGGGCGGCGGCCATCAAGTACGTCCAGACCGGCGAGGTGGCGAGGATGATCGCCCCTTCCGCCGCACTTGTCTTGTGTAGCCCCTCCAAGAACAGGAACATGTAGAGTCCCATCGAGAGGAATCCGGCCACCAGAACCCTCAGAACATCTTCGCGACGGTATCGCAACGACAGGCCGCGCGAGAGGCATAGCGGCAAGAGGAGCGCCCACATCGTGAGGAACCTCAAGAGAGCCACCGCGGGAGGATCTATCTCCCGATAGAGGAGTTTGAGCGAGACGAAATTGAAGCCCCAACTCAGGACGACGAGTACCAGAGGCCAACTAAGAGACAACCGTCTGGACCTGGACACGATCGAATTATGGCGTCAGTCTGCCGTGCCCTAGACCCAGCCTCCCCGCGAGTCATATACTTGCCATGAAACGTCTACAAGTAGCATCCGTTCTTGGGTGGAGATTCCCGAATAGGCCATGGCATTATTTGATCAGTCGCAAACGAATTACGGCGCCGCAAAGCGCTTTCGCCTTGTCCTGCGTGAGCAGGGCTCGATCCGTGAGATGGGTGGTGAGGATATGTCGATCGCCGTCGGCATCACCGACAGCATCTTCATGAACGCCCTCGACACGAACACGTCGGACATTCACCTCCAGCCCGAACGGGACCAGTTGAAGATCCGGTACCGCCAGGACGGTGTGCTGCACGACACGGGACAGCTTCCCAGTGAACAGGCCACAAACGTGCTGGCCCGTCTGAAGCTCGCATCCGGGATGCGAATCGACGAAAACCGCGAGCCCCAAGACGGCCGTATCGACATGGAGTACCTCGGACGCCGGCTCAGCGCCCGCGCCTCGTGCATCCCTTGCCTCAACGGCGAGAAGTTCGTCATGCGTCTTCTCGACCCGAACGCGATGAAGATCGACCTTCAAAAGCTGGGAATGCCGGAGGACGTACTCAAGAAGTGGAGCAAGGCCGTTCAGATGCCCTACGGCCTGATTCTGGTCACCGGACCGACGGGTTCGGGAAAGACCTCGACCTTGTACGCCTCGCTCCACACGCTTGACGCTCGGAGCCGAAACATCGTCACGGTCGAAGACCCGATCGAATACGAATACGAGAAGAATATCGCCCAGGTGCAGGTCTCGGAGAAGATGACCTTCCCGAAAGTCATGCGCACGTTCCTTCGCCAAGACCCGGACGTCATGCTTGTCGGTGAAATGCGCGACCCCGAATCGCTAAGCATCGGCATCCAGGCCGGATTGACCGGTCACTTGGTGATGAGCACCCTTCACACCAACAACGCGATCGAAACGATCGGTCGTATGGTCGACATGAATGCCGAGCCATACCTGGTTGCCGGTGTTCTCGTTGCGATCCTTGCCCAGCGCCTCGTGCGACTCAACTGCCCCAAATGTCGTCAGCCGTATACTCCCACAATCGACGAGATCGAGACTCTCCAGATCACCAAGGAGGAGATCGAAAAGGGCCGCTTCGCGAAGGGAGTCGGGTGTGGCGATTGCCGAGGCACCGGATACAAGGGTCGAATCGGCGTGTTCGAGTTGGTTCTCGGCACGCCTGAGTTCCGGGCCGCCGTCGCCAAGACCACGGACTATCTCGGCATGGTGGAAGCCGCCAAAAAGCAGGGGTACCGCACGATGCTTGAGGACGGCAAGGCAAAATCGATGGCCGGGTGGACGACGCCCGAAGAAGTCATCAAAGCCGTCTACACTCAGGCGATGTAGATTCGAGTTGCCTATCCAGCGTGGCGGACGATATTTTCAGGTCCGCCACGTTTGTTTGTGATTGAACGTGGTGTCGTCTTTGGTAACCTAGCTCGATGCTGCCCGGACTGTTGCTCGCACTTCCTTCCCTGATCCCGCCACCGGCTGATATCTCGTTCTATGTCGGAACGTACACTTCGGGCCAAGGCAGCAAAGGCATCTATCGAATTCAGTTGAATTCGGAGACCGGCGCGATGTCCGAACCGGAGTTGGCAGCCGAATCCCCCAACCCTAGTTTCTTGGTTGCAGACTCAAAGCACCACGCGCTTTATGCAGTAGACGAGTCCAACCAAGGCTATTTGAGCGCCTTTTCGATCGAGCCGAACGGAAACCTGAAGTTCCTGAATCGGCAATCTTCGCAAGGGAGCGCTCCGTGCCACATATCGATCGGCGCCAAAGGGCAGAAGGTATTCGTCGCAAACTACAGCGACGGCGTCTTGGCCAGTTTTCCGATCCAGCCAGACGGTTCCCTTGGTTCTGTAGATTGGCAGTTTAAGAATAAGGGCGCCGGGCCGAACTCGGACCGGCAGGAGGGACCGCACGCCCATTCCTTTTATACCGACGGAAGGGGACGCTTCACGGTTTCCTGCGATCTGGGCACGGACGAACTGCTCGTGTTTCCGATCGTGCCAAGCGGAAGTCCGATGATGCGCGTCAAGCTTCCTCCCGGTTCCGGCCCAAGACATGTGGCGATTGGCTCGAACGGGAAGTTCGTTTATGTCTGCAACGAAATGGCGAGCACGGTATCGACGATACAGATCAAGTCAACCGGATGGAGCGTGGTCCAGACCGTCGGCACTCTCCCGCCCGGCACGTCCGTTCCGGATTCCACGACAGCAGAAATCCAATGTCACCCAAGCGGGAAGTGGGTCTATGTTTCGAATCGAGGGCATGACAGTATTGCCGTCTTCGAGGTGCAAGCGGACGGCACGCTCAAATCGATCGACGTTCACAAGGTGGGCGTTCGGATTCCTCGGGGATTCGGCATCGACCCAAGCGGCAAGTGGTTGGTGGTTGCCGGCCAGAACAGCAACGATATCGAGTCGTATCGCATCGACGAACATTCGGGCTTGATCTCAGGTTCGGCAAGCAAGATCCGGCTGCCTTCGCCGGTCTGCATCCTGTTCCCGAAGCCGTAACTGCGTGATCCGGTAACCTTCGTCGATGCATGCCGAGTTGCTCGTCGATGGGTACTTTGTAGGCGGACCGTGCGATCAAAGCATCGGCAAGCTGGTGCTTCGCTCTCCCTACGACGGGAAGCTGGTGGGCACCGCAGCCGAGGGCGCGTGGCCCGAGCTTCGAGCATGTATCGACGGAGCAGATGCTGCATTCGAGTCCTGGCGTCGGACCTCCCGGCAGACTCGCCGGGATTTGCTGAGACGCGTCGCCGAGTTGGTTCGTGAACGGCACGATGAACTGGCCGAGATCTTGACCCTCGAAATCGGTAAACCGATCACGGCAAGCCGTGGCGAAGTCGATCGATTGGCGCTGACATTCGATTTCGCTGCCGACCTGGTCCTGACCTATGGCCTGGAGTCGGTCCCCCTCGATCTCGATCCTCGCGGGTTCGAATATCGATGCGAAGTCGAGCGGTTCCCACGCGGCGTGGTCTTCTGCATCGTCCCTTACAACTGGCCCTACAACCTTGCCGCCCACAAGATCGCCCCGGCGCTGGCCACCGGCAACACAGTCATCGTCAAGCCGTCGCCGCTGGCCCCGATTTCAACACTAACACTCCTCCGCCTCATCCACGAGGCGGGATGCCCAGCCGGGGTCATCAATGGGTGGAACGGGCCAGCGAGCCTGGCCGAGAAGGCACTGGCGGATCCACGCATCAAAATGCTCAGCTTTACGGGATCGGAAGCGGTGGGTTGGCACTTGAGGTCGGTAGTGACCGACCGACCCGTCTCCCTGGAATTGGGAGGCGACGCGTACGCCATCGTATGCGAGGATGCCGATTTGGAATGGGCAACGAAGCGCATCGTGGCCGGTGCGTTCAGCTACGCTGGTCAAATCTGCATTTCAATCCAGCATGTGCTTGTCCATCGATCGAACTACGATTCGTTCCGAGAGCGATTGATCGCAGCGACCGAGTCTTGCCCATTCGGCGATCCGTCCGATTCGGCAACCGTGTGCGGCCCGCTCATTTCCGACGAGGCGGCAACCAAGGTCGAGTCGATGATCCAAGAAGCGCTTGACACTGGCGCCAAGTGTCTGGCCGGCGGACGGCGACACGGCCGAGTTGTTACACCGACTCTACTTGAGGGTGTCGCACCGAATGCAAAGCTTTCAGCGGAAGAAGCATTCGGTCCGGTACTCACGCTCGATCCGTTTGACGACGTCTCAGAGGCGATCGCCAAGGTCAATCGATCCCGCTTCGGCATTCAATCAGGCGTGTTCACGAACGACATCCGCGTCGCTGAGCAGGCGTTTCGCGAGTTGGAGGTCGGTGGCGTCATCGTCAACGACTTCCCTACCCTCCGGTTCGACAATATGCCGTATGGCGGAGTGAAGCGCAGCGGGTTCGGGCGCGAGGGCGTTCGCTATGCGATGGACGAAATGACCGAACCCAAAACGTTTGTGAAACGCGTCGTGTAGGTCGGCTAACACCGACCGTACATTTCGAGCGTCGATTCCAATATCTTAACCTCGCCGGTTTCCATGTGATAGACGGATCCGACGATCGACGTGGTCCCATCGATCAGCGACGCCCGCAACGAATAGGAATCGCGGGCAAGGTGTTCCACCGTCTGCTGAACGTTTTCTTCGACCGCCTTTAGGTAGAACTCGCCCGGATCGTGAGCCTTCGTCTTGGCACGGTAGACCGCGCTAAGAACACTGAACCGGTGAAGGCCCCCGGCGCCTCCTTTGTCGCCATCCAAGAGTTGGCCGACGGCGAGGCAGCCGGTGTGGCCCATCACCATTACGAGCGGCACTCGGAATTCGTTCACGGCAAGATCGAGCATCCATTTGGCGCTATCGCTGGCCACATTTCCCGGCACTCGGCTGGCAAAAATCGAACCCAACGGCTGGTCGAAAACGAGTTCCGGCGACACTCGACTATCAGCGCATGCAATGATGCCGGCAAGTGGAGTCTGGTTTCTGGAGATGTGCAAGAGGTCGCTTGGGGAATACCGATACGCCTTCGGACTTCCCTCTCGAAATCTTCGGTTTCCTTCCATCAACTCGTTTAGGGCTTCATCTGCTCTTTCTGTAAGTTTCATCGTTTCTCTCCCTTTATTGCCCAGTGCCGGCAGTGCCGGCAGAAATAATGATTGGTGGCTCCTTGAGTCCTTGTCGGTCGTACTGAAGACGACGTCGACGCACCATCTCGAGTGCGCGCTCGCTAGAGTGGGGCGCCCGACGCGGTTGAGCGAACGCCTTGGCGAATACCGGCCACATCGGGAAGATGTCGTGTGATAGGTCGAAGACCATGACTCCTTGCGAAGAGGCGCATGCCGCTTGAAGGGCATTCAGGAGCCCTTCGGGATTGTCTTTAAAATCGGAGAGCGCGATACCCGCGTAGGTCCAACACTCGTCGCGCACCAAACGGTTCGTCAAGATTGCGGCTGACTCGACGCAGTTCCCGACGCCTACTCCCCGAACCATCGCGTCGTAGATGGTCGCCGTCGGATAGTAACAGCCCGAAATCAAGAAATCCAGCAGTGGCGCATTGCCTGCCGCCTTGTAGGGCCGGGAAAGATACCAGAAGCCAGGGTCCGCCTGTGGCGAAGCATAGTTGTCGCCGAGCGACGAATATTCTCCATACCAGGATCCGACGTAGATTCCGAGTTCGACCGACGGTCGTAACAGCTTGATGGAGCGACGAACTCGAGCGAGATAGTCGTGGAGAACCTGAGCCCTCCACGCAAGCCACGCGTCGTAATAGGGACCGGGCCGTATGCCTCTGGACAAGGCCTGACTGAGGGTGAACTTGAAGACATCGTCCGGCCAGGTCAGCTTCTTGCCGACATACTCCTCGAATTTGGCACGGGTCAGTTCGCTGAAGTCGGCGTTAATCCCGCCGTAGCGGAAGCGGTCGTCGTAGATAATGCCGTCGACTGGATATTCCCGCACGACCTCCTGTGCCAGCGAGATCTCGTACTGCTGGACATCCGGGTTGTTCGGGTTGACCATCAACGGATACTGCTCTTCCGGCCGCTCGGATATCGGCACGAAGTTAGCGGTCGTATCGAACGAAACCGCACCGTTCTGCTGGAAGTGCTGCTTGAGAAAGGCCCCCGCCGATGCCGCGCCGTAAACGACGATCGAACCCTTGTCCAATGATTTGATGCCGTCGGCGAGGGCCAGGCCCTCCACCGTCGACAACATCTTCATCTCCTTGGAGACGATTATCGCAAATCCGTCAAGATCCGTCTTCGGCACTTTGTCTGCCGAAGTGAAAATAGACACCGCTCCTGGCTCCGCCTTATCGAACGGCACCGCCAGGTCGATTGGAGGGCCGTCGTCGAGCCGAATCGCCGGCTTGGGCTCATAGAGCACAGTTTGCCAGTCCTTCTTTTCGTAACCTGGTCCCACCTGAAAGAGCCGGTGCCCTTCGCTGAAAGCGTTCATGCTGACGAAGAGGCCGATGTCGTTTGCCTTGGCTTCACGGCACATGAACGTGAGCGGATCGAAATCGGGCGACAGCTTTTCGCCCTTCCACTCGGTGAGCTTGGGGGCGATGGCACTCTTGTAGACGACTTGGCCGGAGATTGGCTTTATGTCGAAGACGATCGTGTTGAACCCGGATGCCTTGATCTGGTGAACGAGCCACACGATCTTATCTTCCGTGTTGTATTTGTCGATGTTGGCGGTGGCATCGATCCAGATGATACGCGCCTGTAACTGGTCCGCTTTTGCCGTTTGCTGGGCGATGCCGTAGCCGTTGGAATAGGTATCCACCATGACGCCGGGCACCGTCGGCAACGGCGCTGCGAGTTCAAAGCGGGAATCCAAAAAGAATGGCTTTGTCGGCGTTTGAGCGGCCTGGACGTTGGGACGAGAGAGAGTCGCGAGGACCGCAAAAACCGAAATCAGGCCCATCCACTAGGTTTTACCCGCATTCGCGCCTAGAGCGAATGCGCCATCCCGTGGAACATGACGATCGCCACGACACAAAGGACGGTCAGCAGCAGGTTGCCTGCCACCGCCCAGGGGAAGTAGTTTGCCGTGACAATCTCTCCTGTATCGAGCACCTCGAAATGATGAATCTCAAGATACGGCGCGTTGAAACGTCGGTACCAGCCATAGACCCTGACACGGCGACCAACATATCGATCGGCGCTTGTTAGGCCAAACCATAGCTTCATCAAGCCGAGGGGGCGGCGAAATAGACACGCCAAAAAGCCAGAATCGTCCTGGACGATGTAGTCGCTCGCCCATGCGATGCCTGGGGAAATGCGGCCAGTGAAGGTCCCCTCCAAGGCGGCTGGAATTGGGTTGACGTGGGACACTTCAACCTCGCCGAGCAACCGAATCACCTTGGTGGGTTTGAAGTCGCCCATGTAGCTGAACAAGAGAACGAGGAGGCGTCCGCCCGAGAAACCGGCGAGCGGCATGAATATCTCCGATGGATCGAAAGAGCGCGAGCCTGCGATCGCCGCACCGGCAACCGCCCCTCCGACGATCAGCCCAACCCAAGGCAGGCTTACTAACGCCAAGTCGCGCGCAAATCCCTTGTACGTCGCCGGCCGGATCTTCGAGAAATCGAATGCGTCCGGCTGATTGAACAACCGGTTGAGTTTCTGAAGCGCCTTGATGCGGAGCGCAGTGAGCGGGTGCGTCGAGAAGAACTCGCCGATTCGCCCCCATGGATTGAACAGTTCCCATCGAGCGGCAGTCGTGAACGTATCTGGATTGGCGAGACCGTCGGCGCCCGACCATGCAACCGCTGCGCGCATCGACGACACGCCCATGACGCCAAACGCTCCAAGTTGGGCGGCCGAGAACGCCTGCTTCGCGGGGGCCTTTTTCGGTGAGGCTGCAGCGGCACCGGGAGGCGGCGCCACGGCTCTGGCAGCGATCGCATGTGCGTCGTCGTACCGAGCCGCCTCTATCTGAGCCCGCAGTTGGGCTTCTGCCCCTTGGTCGTACGAATAGAGACTTGCTGGCTGCCCGGAAACCGGTGGCGGAGCAGGCGCCCTATATCCACCCGATACCGGAACGGTCGCGCCTCCTACCGTCTGGGTCTTCGCCAGTCCATAGGCGATCTTCACGAGCGCATAGGAAAGGTGGTTCGGATTGCCGGTGATTTGGGCCGAGGAGTAGTCCGCCATATATTCGCGAATCCTGGAAAGGAGAAGCGAAGCATAATAGCTGGCCCAGTAGGCCAGGTAGGCACAGATGACGATGTACCAGTTGTTCCGGCCCGAACTTCGAGACGTGTAATACAGCGTCCAAAGAGCAAGGACGAGCGCTTGAACCATCGTCATGACGATGAAATCGCGATTGCGGATATGGCCCAGTTCGTGGGCAACAACCGCCCTAAGCTCGTCAGGCGAGAGCATGTCGATCAACCCGCGTGTAACAACCACCCGAGCATCGTAGGCGCCGTGCCCATACGTGAAGGCGTTTGGGGCCGCCTCCTCGATAATGCCGATCCGAGGCATCGGAATGCGGAAAGTACCGCAAGCTCCCGCCAGCCACTGCCCAGAACCGTATCCCATTTCGTCGGGAGAGGTCCAACGGACCTTGACGATGTAGTCGATGATCATCGGTCCGAGGCAGTACTGCAGCAGGACGATCGCCACCGCAAACCCGCCGGTCAGGGCCATCGTCAAACCCATTGGAAGGTTCAACTTCAAGAGAACCAGGAACCCGATCGCGAACACCAATCCCAAAATGGCGACGATTACCAACATCGAGGCCCCAAGAAGTTTCGACATACCTATATCATATTCCCGTTTATGGCAATATCTCTCAGTATTTTCGCCAGTCAGGACCACAGGTACGCGGTGCGAACATTCGGCTGGAGCATCGAAGGTGCGGGATCACCCGCAGGGTGGGAATCGAGTTCCGACGGCTGACAATAAGTGCGTCGATATTCGGCCGTGATCTCGATGGAAATGACCGCCACGCTTCCATTCCCCCCGCAGACGGGGGGAATGGTCGTTAGGGCCATTGTGGTCGTGACCAAGCAAGGCCGATCAACGACAGATGGTGGCCTCGATCAATATGCTTTGGCGAAGACGACCCGGCGAGAGCTGGGTTTGCCGGTCAGGATACAAACGCCTGGAACCTCGTCGGATGGGTCGAGGGGGGTCAGCGGGATGCACCGGATCGTGGCCTTCGTGCGATCGGCGATGATCTGTTCGGTTTCGGGAGTACCGTCCCAGTGGGCCACGATCAGTCCGGCGCCCCCTTCTCCGGCGAACGCGGATTCGAACTCCTCCCACGTATCCACGCGGCGCGTGCAGGCTTCACGAAACGCCAGCGCCTTGTCGTAGATCGCCTGCTGGATCTCTACCATCAAGTCCACGCATCGCTCGACGACCTCGTCAAGCGCCACGGGAGCCTTCTCGCCGCTATCCCGGCGGGATACCGGCAAGGCGCCAGAGTCGAGGTCTCTTGGGCCGACTTCGATGCGAACCGGCACGCCGCGCAGCTCCCAGTAGTTGTACTTGAAACCTGGGCTCTCCTTCTCCCGCTTGTCGACCTTGACGCGAATGCCCTTGAGCTTCAACTGGGCAGCCAAGTCGTCGCTTGCGGCGAATGTGCGGAGCCTCGTTTCGTCGTCGCGGCCCATCGGAACGATCACGACTTGGACGGGTGCGAGCTTGGGAGGGCAAACGAGCCCCTTATCGTCGGAGTGCGCCATGATCAACGTTCCGATAAGGCGGGTTGAGACCCCCCAGGATGTTGCGTAAACGTACTTCAACGTGTTGTCCTTGTCTACGAACTGGGTTCCGAATGCTTTCGCAAAGTTCTGCCCAAGGTGATGGGACGTTCCCGCCTGAATCACCCGTTTATCCTGAGTCAGTGCTTCGATGCAATAGGTATGGTCGGCGCCCGGAAAAGTTTCGTTCTTGCTCTTGATCCCCTTGAGGACCGGCACCGCCATCCACTCCTCGGCGAACTTCGTATAGCACTCGTTAAGAATGGTCAGCGCCTCCTCTTCAGCCTCCTCATAGGTTGCATGGGCGGTGTGCCCCTCCTGCCACAGGAACTCGGCGGTGCGAAGGAACAGGCGAGTCCGCATCTCCCAACGAACGACGTTCGCCCATTGATTGATGAGCAACGGTAGATCCCGATAGCTCTGGATCCATTTGGTGTAGGTATTCCAGATGACCGTCTCACTGGTCGGACGAACGATGAGTTCCTCTTCGAGCTTCGCCTCGGGGTCAGGGATGAGCCCCGTGCCGTTTGGATTGGCTTTTAGCCGGTGATGCGTCACGACCGCGCATTCTTTGGCGAATCCTTCGACGTGCTCCGCTTCCCTCTCAAGGAACGAACGCGGGATGAACAGCGGGAAGTAGGCGTTGACGTGTCCAGTGGCCTTGAACATGTCGTCCAACGCGCGCTGCATGAGTTCCCAAAGTGCGTATCCGTGCGGCTTGATCACCATGCAGCCGCGCACGGCGGAGTAATCCGCCAAGTCGGCTTTGAGAACCAGGTCGTTGTACCATTCGCTGTAATTCGCTTCGCGCGAAGTAATTCCGAGATTGCTGCTCACAGCTTCGGAGTTTGACACACGAAGGTGTGACCCTCCTCAGCTTCATTCCTTGGAGCCAAACAAGTTAAACTGCACCGGGGCCTTATATTTCCGGAAAGCTGACAGACAATATCTGTGTCGAGCAGTCGATGAGTCATGGCTAAGGGCGAAAGGGACGTCACAAAAGCAACGGAGAGCAGGCGCCATGCTGCGGCTCGACGAGACCAAGACCAAGCCTTTCTTTCGGCAATCTTCCAGAACGCAGACTCCGCGATCGTGGTCTTTGACCGCCAAGGCGTGATCTTGCGCGTCAATCCGGCATACACGGCCATTACGGGCTTCACCGAGGCAGACCTTGTCGGGAAGCGCTACATGGATGTCATGGTGCCGGACGGCCTGATCGAAGCCGCCCACGAGAAGTTAAGTCAGATCGTCCAACTCAAGGAAACTATCCACTGTGAGACGCCTTGGAAGCGAAAACAGGGAGGCGTCTGTCTACTGAAAGGCTGCTTCACCGCCATCCTGAACCCGGAAGGTGAGATTGAGTCGATTGTCGGAATCGGCATCGACGTCACATCCGAACGCGAGGCTCAAGCGGCCCTGTTATGGAGTCGAAAGGGGTTCGAATTGGCGGCCGAGGGGTCTCAAGACGGGATCTGGGACATCGACACCCTTTCCGGTACTCACTATTACTCTCCCCGGTGGAAAGAGATCATCGGCTACAAGGACCACGAACTGCCAAACCAGTTCGAGACATGGATCAACCGCATCCATCCCGACGACATCCCGGCGGTGACCCAGTACAGAGCGGGCTTCACCGAAAATCGAGACGGGCTGCATGAGGTGGAATTCCGCATGCGCCATAAAGACGGAACCTGGCGCTGGATTGTCTCCAGGGGTAAGGCAGTCTATGACGACGAAGGAAACATCGTCCGAGTCGCCGGCTCGCATAAGGACATCACACAGCAAAAGCACGACGAAATGGCTCTGAAGGAGAGTCAAGCACGCTTGCTGGAAGCACAGGATATCGCCAACCTGGGCGCATGGGAGCTGGACCTCGTAACCGATGACGTTTGGTGGAGTCCAAAGACGTACGAGATCTACGGTATGGACTCGAGATTCTCCCCGCCTACTATGGAGGATCTCCAAAAAACGATTCACCCCGAAGATAGGGACCGTGTCAGGGCCAGTATTCGGCACACGATGGAAACGGGAGATCCGTATCGAGTCAAACGGCGCATCTATCGGCCAAACGGCGAGATGCGCTACGTCGTGACAAGCGCCCGTATTCTTTACGACGCGGAAGGAGTTCGAAGCCGGGTGGTCGGCGTCGTTCAGGATGTCACCGAGCAGCAGATCGCCGAAGACGCGATCATGCGTGCACGCGAGCAGGCGATCGAGGCTTCTCGACTCAAGTCTGAGTTCCTTGCCAACATGAGTCACGAGATCCGCACTCCGATGAACGGCGTCATCGGCATGGCAGAGATGCTGCTCGACTCGAACCTGACCCAGGATCAACGGCAGTGTGCCTACACGATTCGCACGAGTGCAGATGGGCTCATGACGATTCTCAACGACATCCTCGATTTCTCGAAAATCGAAGCGGGCAAGCTCGCACTGGAGGATGACGACATCGATGTTCTTGAGATAGTCGAGGACGTGGCTACGATCGTGGGCCGATCTTCCCAAGAGAAGGGCCTCGATCTCCGGATCGATGCCGACTGGAGTTCTCCAGCACAATACCGCGGCGACTCGACTCGGATTCGACAGATATTGACCAACTTGACAAGCAATGCAGTCAAGTTCACAAGTCAGGGCTCTGTAACATTGGGACTCCGGACAAGCGCAGAGGGAGTCCAACTCTGGGTAGAAGACACCGGCCTTGGTATTGCGGAAGAGCGCCACCAGGCGATATTCGACAGCTTCACCCAAGCCGACGGTTCGACAACCCGCCGTTACGGAGGAACCGGCCTCGGGTTGGCTATTGTCCGTCAATTGGTAGAGCTGATGAAAGGAAGCGTCAGGCTCACCAGCCAGCCAAACAAGGGGAGCCGGTTCGACGTTTTCCTGCCTCTGGAGCAGTCGGAATCGCGTCCGATTTTTCCTATTCTGAATGGACATCGGGTAGTGCTCTTGACGAGCAATATGCACACAAAGCAATATCTCTCCCGCTTCCTGACCGGTATTGGCGCCAATGTCTCTGCCCACGAGGATCCTTGTGAGGTCGCACCACAGGTTCAAGCGGAAACCTCGATCTCAGTAATCGTCGACGACGAGTCGATCGACCGTGACACCTGGGGATCGCTTCAAGAGATATCCAACGGGAACAACGTAAACCTTGTCCTGTTGACCGTCGGCGGCGTGTCGCCTCCTCCCGGATTCGACGGCACGATTGCTCCTCCATTCACACGTAAGTCGGTGGAACACGTTCTCCTGGAGCGTACAGACCAGTTCGAACTGGACTTGCTGAACAAACCGGCGTTATTCGCCGGCATGACCGTGCTTTTGGCGGAGGACAACGCGGTCAACCAGACAGTAGCCGTCCACCAACTCGAAAGAATGGGCTTTCAGGTGGACAGTGTAGTAAATGGAAGGGCCGCAGTAGAGTTTGCACAGAAAGGACGATACGATGCGATCTTGATGGATGTCCAAATGCCCGAAATGGACGGCCTGACGGCTACGGGTCTGATCCGAAAGAACGAGCCCGACAAGCAACGCGTCGTGATACTCGCGATGACGGCCCATGCGATGCAGGGCGATCGAGAGCGATGTATCGATGCCGGAATGGACGATTACATCAGCAAGCCAGTCAGACCGCAAGAACTAGTCGAGAAGCTGATGGCTTGGCTTAAGCCGGAATCTCGAGAAGCTTCGCGCTTGAACTGGGAATACCTGCACGACATGTCAAACAACGACCCCGAGTTCGAGAAGGAAATTCTTAGGGTCTATTTGACAACGATGCCGCCTCTCATGGAGCAGCTTTCGAGGGCCATTCGCACCCAGTCCCACGCTCTGGCAAACCGAGTCTCGCATACGCTCATCGGAAGCAGTCGGTCAATCGGTGCAAATCACTTTGCCGATACCTGTCAGGAAGTCGAATCGCTATCGGAAATAGGCCAGCCATACCGGCACGTCGAAAGGCTGGAGAGGCAGTTCGAGGAACTGATTGCCGAATGCCTGAGATACACCGCCGACTAGGAGAACAGAAGTAAGCCGGATTGAAAGGTACAGAACGATCGACAGGCACGTCAATCCCGCTCGGAAGCAGAATGCATTGGCACGTCCTATCGCGAAGCCGCGATCTGTATGCCAAACTTTGCAGGAAATCACATGGCAGTCATTTCGGTACGTATCCCTCAGATTGGAGAAGGACTCCAAGAAGCCCGCTTAGTAGCCGTTCTCAAGCAGCCCGGCGACAACGTCAAACGCGACGAGCCGATCTATCAAATGGAGACCGATAAAGCGGTCATGGATGTCGAGTCTCCCTACGAAGGCGTTCTTCTTGAATGGCTCGGGCATCCGGACGACATACTTGCGATCGGCGCTGAAGTCGCCCGCATGGAGGTCGAAGGAGAGGTTCAGGAGATGGTCGTCCACGGCGCCGCAGCCACGGAAGGCGCCCAGCCCGCCTCATTAGTAGGAGCCACTGGAATTCGGGGCGCCAACGTGCCGCCGCGTACCCGCGCCTATGCGCGAGAGAAGGGCGTCACCGATGAGGATCTGGCTAAGCTCGCGGTCTCCGGAGCAAAGCTGCTGCCTGCCGATATCGACGCGTTTATCGAGTCACGCAAGTCGAGCGCCCATCCGTCCGCCCATCCGTTCTCCGAATCGACCATGTCCTCGAAACAGAGGATCCTCGCATCCCGATTGGTTCGCGGACAGCAACTGGTCGTTCCCGGCACCATGACGGTCGTGGCGAATTGGAACCCGATCGACAACTGCCGAACCAGAATCAAGCACTCGGGCGATCCGTTCCAACCTAGCGCATTCACGATGTTCGCGTTCGCAGTCACCCAAGCTCTCAAGGCCTTCCCGATTTTCCGATCGACTTTGATCGGAGAGGATGTTCTGCGCACATTCGATCACGTCCAGCTTGGCATCGCGGTGAGTTTGCCTGAAGACGATCTCGTTTTGGCCGTCGTCCCAGATGCTGACACTCTGACTTGGCGGGAATTCGCCACCAAGGCAAGAGACCAGATCGCATTGGCCCGGACCGGTCAGGATCAAGCCAACGAGGCAGTGACCATTTCCCTGACGAACATGCAGAGCTACCACCTGCTAAACGCCATCCCAGTCGTGGTTCCGCCTGCCGTCGCAACTCTCTTTCTGGGTTCCGTTCACGACACTTTGGCGCCAGACGCGCTAGACCTGAAACTGCAGCGTTCCGTGAACCTCACCCTGACTTTCGACCATCGCGTCTGCAATGGCGCCCGCGCCGCTCAATTCCTCAATGCCGTAAAGGACAAGATGGAAACCATTAGCAGCCTGGTCGAACTCTAGGACCGTCCCACACAAACCTGTCATGAAACCGATCATTGGAATAACTGTCGATTGCCGTCAAGACCCAGACGACCTCCGTACTCGGGGAAAGCTGACGCTGAACTGGAATTACGCACAGGGCATTTCGGATGCCGGGGGCGTTCCCGTCCTGATCCCACCGACCGCGGATATGGTCGTGTTGGCGGGGATCATTCATGGCTGGCTCATTCCAGGAGGCGACGATATCGATGCCACGCAATTTGGCGAAGAGAACCACCCGAAGGTCTCACTGCAGGACCCCGCCCGGTTCGAGGGCGAGAAATGGCTACTGGAGGCCATCGATACAGAACTGCCGGTATTCGGCATCTGCTACGGTTGCCAGTTCTTGAACGTCGCGCGAGGTGGCACGCTCTTTCAGCACTTGCCGGACGTCGTCGGACACGAATCGCATACCGGGGGGACCCTCCAGGAATACCAAGTTGAACCGGAAACCAAACTATACAACGTGGTAGGTGATGCGACAATTAGTGGCAAAAGCTATCATCACCAGGCCGTCAATCGCGTAGGCGAGAACCTCAAGGTCGTTTCCAAGGCTGAGGATGGCACGATCGAGGCGGTCGAGGCGACCGATCGTCCCTGGATGATCGGTGTTCAGTGGCATCCAGAGCGAACTCTTTCCGACCAACCCTCCAAACAACTCTTCAAGGAGTTCGTGCTCGCCGCGAAACGCTACGCCGAGAGCCGTTCGAGAGCGGAATAATGAAACGCTTCGTCAACGGCGACGAAGTCGAACTAAGCGAAACGAAGTTTCTCGTCACCCGACTTCATGACCGGATTCTTGTTCATACCGACGAAGGGACGTTTTCAGCGGTGGCGGTTCGCATCGGCGACAGCGTCTTTGTTTCCTATAAAGGAAGGCAGTATCGAGTCGACGATCGCGCCCCCAGAGCCCAATCCGGTAGTCATGGCGGTTCGGGAGAACTGAGAGCGCCTATGCCCGGCGCGATTGTCGAAATACGGAAGGAAGCAGGAGATCCGGTCGCGAAGGGCGAAGCCGTCCTCGTTTTGGAGGCGATGAAGACCCAACAGCCCCTTGCTGCACCATTCGCTGGGAAGCTCTTGGATCTCCGAGTTCGTGTCGGCGACCAAGTCAACGACGGCGACTTGCTCGCGGTTGTCGAACAGGATGAACCGGTCGATGAGTGACCCGATTCGGATCGTCGAGGTAGGACCGCGTGACGGGCTTCAAAACGAGAAAACCCCGATTGCAACAGAGACGAAACTCGCGTTCATCGCCGCACTCGCCGCTGCGGGCATTCGGGAGGTAGAGGCGACCAGTTTCGTGTCCCCAAAGTGGATTCCTCAACTTGCCGACGCCAATGACCTGTGGAGGCAGTTGCCGACCGGCCCTCTCTACAGCGCTCTCGTTCCGAACCTTGCCGGTCTT
This sequence comes from Fimbriimonas sp., assembly GCA_031292555.1. Classification (GTDB taxonomy): domain Bacteria; phylum Armatimonadota; class Fimbriimonadia; order Fimbriimonadales; family Fimbriimonadaceae; genus Fimbriimonas. Next base: position 72,799 of record JARLGV010000111.1, on the reverse strand, counting down.
GAACGAGCTCTGAGCGTCGGGGTCGAACGTATGGCGCTCTTCACTGCAGCGAGCGACGCCTTTACGGAGCGAAATATCCGGATGACGGTAGATCAGTCGCTGACGGTTTTCGCCGAGGTCGCGTCGAGGTTTCGACAGGCAAAGCCGAATGGCTGGATCCGTGGCTACGTCAGCACGGCGTTCGAGTGCCCTTACGCCGGACGGATACCTATCTCTCAAGTTATCGAAGTCACGGGCAGGCTCATCGATATCGGTGTAAACGAAGTGAGCATCGGCGACACGATCGGCGTTGCCGCTCCCATCGAAGTGCGGGGCCTGACAACGGCACTTCTCAGGGAATTTCCGTCGGAACGTATTGCCATGCACTTTCACGACACCAATGGTCTCGCCGTTGCCAACGTCGTAGAGGCGATTGATAGGGGCATTCGCTGCTTCGATGCCAGTGCGGGAGGACTGGGAGGGTGTCCATATGCCCCTGGCGCATCCGGAAACCTCGCCACCGAGGACCTGGTCTACCTGCTTGAACGATCTGGATGGCACACCGGCATCGACTTGGACGAACTGTCGCGCGCGAGCCTCATCGTGCTGGAAGCCCTTGGACGACCGCCGGCTGCGAAGGCTCAGGTTGCACAACTAGCTTCGGCTTCTGGAACATCCCCCACGTAACGAGGCCAACCCCGATTAGGGCAATCAGCGCAGTCGAAAGCTGCTCGTCTCTGGTGAGATTAAACTCCTTCCAGTTTACGAGCAAAACGCAAGCCCCAATCGGCAAAAGTGCGGGCAGTGACCAATGAAACAGGCCCACGAGAATCATGTAGATCAACAGCACCGGCACGACGACCATTACCGTGCGCTTGCCCTTTAGGTTGAAGCGAAACAGCGATATCATGAACATTGCGAGGAACATGAAATCAGCCGGACCGGCGACCAGATCGGAGTCGACTCGACGTCGCCCGGAATCAAAGGTCCTCGCCACCGGTATATGAAGCCCGACGGCGGGCAAAACACCTGGCAACCGATTGAGCACGACATGTGTCGTGCCAAGTGGGCTGAACACGAGGAACATGTCCAAACAGGCCAAGAAGATCGCGATCGGCACCAGTAGGTTCTGGTCCTTAATCAAGGTCGCAAGCAGGGCTCCAAGGCCCACGCACCAGGTCAATAGCCCGATCTGGCCAACTGCGGCGACCATATCTGGAACCAACCCTGGATGATGGAAAACGTGGTTGCTAACGTAGATCGTGGGAGCCTGGATGCAGAGTCCGGAGATCAGAAACGCGACAGCAAGTTTGGGCGACCATCGGTCCTTCGCTGCATAGCATAGGGCCAGCAGGGGAATGCCGAGAAAGACCTCGCACATCGCCACATTGGCGATTGGTAGCGCCCAGGACGGCACTACCAATGCGCGAAGAAACACGCGGGCTATTGCCAGCAAAGTCAGGGAGGCGAAGAAGACGATAATTCCGCGTCTAGACCCTTGCGAGGCTTGCATGCTCTTTCAACTCCTCCCTGGCTTCGATCACGTGCCTGTACACGGCAACCACTTGCTCGCACATCCCGGATACACCCGAGTTCCGAACGGAGCGGATGGCTTGCTCGCTCAACGAAGCGTGCAAAGTGTCGTTTTCTAGAACCTTAAGAGTCGAAAGGGCGAAATCCTCGGGATCGTTCTTGACCGTAAAGCCGTTCTCGCCTTCGATGATTGCCGCGCTGGCGCCCCCGCCCGTGACCGCGATGGCGGGCAAGCCATACGACATCGCCTCCTGAACGACCAGGCCTTGAGTCTCGGTGATCGAGGAGAAGACGAATAGATCCGCGGCCGCATAGTATCGATCCACTTCGGCTCGCGGCACGAAACCGACGAACCGGACCCTATCGCCGATTCCGAGCGCCCGTGCCATTGAAAGGCATTCGTCGCGGTACGGACCATCACCAACCAGCCAGAGCCGAAGCGATCGGTCCTGCGAGAACGCGATCGCCGCCATCTCAAGCAGCACGTTCAGATTCTTCTCGCGCGCCAGGCGCCCAACATACAGGAGAATCCGGTTATCCGGAGGGATGTTTAGCGATTGCCTGGCATCGGTGCGCGGCAACATCTGCGGTGCAGGAATGCCAGTTGGAATGACGGTCACCGGTGTCGTGACCGAATGCCGCCGGAGCCATTTGAGGGACGCCTCAGAAGGAGTGATCACATGATCCATCCGGTTGTAGTAGAAATTCGTGTGCTTGGCGATCCTGAACCGCACGTACCGGTGTGGCAACAGCTTGAAGTAGTGGGCGTACCGATCGTAAAGCGTGTGATAGGTCGAAACGACGGGGATATCGTGCGATTCAGCCCACCGAAAACCCACCATGCCCAGCATGAACGGCGTGTGGGTGTGAACGACGTCGAAGTCATGACGCCTGAACTTCAAAAGCATCCGATAGAACGGAGGATAGGAAACCGGATACCCCCGCGAGATCGGCGTCTCGATCGCGCGAAAACGGTATGTGTTCGGATCGGGATCCTTGTAGCCTGGGAACCGTGCGGTGAAGACATGCACTGAATGCCCCTGGTTGCGTAACTCGCCGACAAGCGCGTCGATGCTGATGCTCACTCCGTTCAGGATCGGAAGAGCACTGTCGGAGAAGATCGCGATCCGCAGTGGGTCGGTCTCCAATATCAGACCTCAGGGAAACGCCCGTGCTCCTCGACGAACTTGACGATGTCGCTCAATGTGAACCGGCGTTGTCCTCCTGTCGTCCGATGGTGGGTTAGCCAGCCTCGGTTGGTATATCGGCGCACCGTTGCCGGACAAACTCCCAGCAATCGGCTGGTTTCCTCAAGTGAGAGTTCCGGGTCAAGCAGGCGCTTGATCAAATCGTGCCGAGTCTCTTTGAACTCGCCTCGATAGTAATTCGCGGTAACCGAATCGTCATAGAAACTGCAAAGGAATTCGACATTCTTGGGTAACGCCACCCAGACACTCTGAAGCTCCGGATCGATCCTCGCCTTGGGAACGGTCGACGCTTGTGCCGATGTGCGCCTCGGGCGAGGGGCGCTCATAACGGTCTTGCGGAACTTCGTCTTTGCGACTGGCGTGTCGCCGGCTTCAGTCGCTTCCTCGTCGGGCAACACGATGTAGTCGCCGATCGATGGAATGCAGACGCCTAATCCGTTCTCATCTTCCGCCCCCTCTTTCCCGGTATCCTGCTGGTGGTCAAGAAAAGCATTCTCGATATAGGCAAGCGGATCAAAATTAGTTGTTCTCAACCCAAGGTCCTCTGTCGAAACGACAAGAGGCATTGTACTTAATGGATTGAGCCAAGAGAAGGGTAAAAAACCTTCATTTTTCCAGCAAGCAAACCGAGATCGAAGGTCAACCGGGAGTGCATCCTAGGCATAACCGAAATAGGTGGACCACACCCCAGGGATACGTCGAATCACCGTATTTATATGGTGTTCGTCGTTCTGAACTCTTGAATTCGCCGTCAATCCGCCTAAATTGTCTTCGCAGGCAGAGCAGTCACAGAATGAGCATGGAGTCACCAAAACTCAAAAACCGGTAATTCGCCGCAACCGCCTCTCGATACGCATCAAGGATCCGCTCACGTCGCGCAAGGGCTGAAATCATCGTTAGCATAGTCGTGCGGGGTAGATGGAAGTTCGTGAACATCCCGTCGATAATCTGGAACCGGAATCCGGGGCGGATAAACAGCCGCGAGTCCATCGATCCGGTTCTGAGTTGGCGGGGGCCGTCCGCAAACGACTCCAGCGTTCGAACCGTAGTGGTTCCTACCGCAATGACACGACCAGAGCACTTCCTGACCATCTCGACGGTTGCGTCGGTCACCGAACAATTTTCCCCGTGCATTCGATGCTGGTCCAGATCCTCGACCTGCACCGGACGGAACGTATCGATTCCGACATGAAGCGTTACCTTGGCAGTTTCGATTCCCCGCTCGTCCAATCGTCCGAGTAACTCGGGCGTAAAGTGCAAGCCCGCCGTTGGCGCCGCCGCGCTTCCTCCGACTGTCCCATAGACGGTCTGGTACCGCTCCTTGTCCTGCAATATCTCGTGGATATACGGGGGCAACGGCGTGAGTCCGACCTTTGCGAGCCTTTCCCGAAAGTTCTCGACCGGCTTGAACTCCAGAACCTTGATCCCGTCCTCCAGTTCGCCGACGACCGACGCCGCCAATCCGTCGGCGAACGAGATCGCCGCCCCGATGCGGAGGCGCTTTGCCGGCTTGACCAGTGCTTCATAGCAAGCAGGAGCGGTTTCGCGAAGAAGAAGGGCCTCGACCGCAGCGCCTGTCATCTTCTTGCCATACAGCCGAATCGCCGACACTCGTGTGTCGTTCATTACGAGCAAGTCACCGGGCTTGAGGATCTCGACGACATCGACAAAGCTCCGATGCTCGATCCCGCCGTCAAGGCGAAGCCACATGAGGCGCGACGCCGAACGGTCTTGCAGAGGCGTTTGGGCGATAAGCTCCTCGGGGAGCACATAGTCGTAGTCGCTCAGTCGATCCAACCAAACGCCTCCGGTAGGTCGATCAGTGTCCGGATGCGCCAAGGGGTGCTTTTCGGTATGGATCGATCGATCAAAACCGCACGGATGGATGCGGCCGCCCCGCCCTCAATATCGTCGACCTCGTTATCGCCGACGTGCATCGCTTCGCAAGGATCGAATCCGGCTTCGTGGAGGGCGATTTGGAACAGCCTCGGATCCGGTTTCTCCACCCCTTCCTCGAGAGAAGCCTTAACGACCACGAACCGGCCATAGATCCCGAGCACTTTGAGGACTCGGTGCAGCGAGTAGTCCCAGTTGGAAACGACTCCGTAACGAATGCCCATCCGGTCCAGACAGTCCAAACACGGGATCACGTCGTCGAAAAGGGTGAACACTTCAGAACCGTCGCCGAACAGAAGCCTATCCGCTACATCCCTAAGCTCCGGCAATCTATCAACAGGTAACTTGAGTTCGGTCAGCCAGTCATATCCGAGACGGTGCCAAAATCGATCGGCGGCCTCCATGTCTCGAGAACGATTGATCTCCCAGAACTCGCCTAACCGGTGGGAATACAAACGAAGGTATTGGAGAGCTGCTCCATCGGGAGGATTCAAGCCGACCTTTCGGGCGGCATCGACGGCCAAGGCGCCAAGATTCCAGGTCTTGGGAATGTGTACCAGGGTCTGGGCGCAATCGAAGGTTACGAATCGGGGAATCAACGTTTGAACCTTCCGACGACCATGAGTGCGAGACTGAGAAGCAAACTGAAAAGAAGCATCGTCGTAATCGGGATGAACACCGAGAAACCGTCGCGTTGGATGTTTATGTCGCCCGGCAACCGGCCCAGCCGCAGCCAAGGCAGTTTAGCAGACAGCACGATGGCGAAGCCGATCAACGCGATAGTCAAACCCATTCCGATCAGTGCTTTTCCAAATGACGCGCCCATCGACTCCTTCGACTGACCCTATCTGTAACAGACCGGTTCCAGACCAAGTATGAAAGACATAATCTCTGAAACGATCATTCGAGGTACCACTGAAACGATGAGAACCACCTTGCGAACCCTTATGATGCTGGCGGCAGCGGCCCCGCTCGTGTCTGCCTTTGCAGACGGCTTTACGGTCAAGCGAGTGCCCAAGGAGGCAACCATCACCAAGTACTCGATGAGCGTTGACTTCGAAGTCAATGGCGGTCAGGGGCATCTGCAGGCGACCGTCTCCGAGCGCATCCTGTCCGTCGACAAGGATGGCAATTTCACGGTCGAGCAAACCCAGGCCGACGCAAGCGGGACTTTCAATAGCGACAAAATCGATACGCCGGCAAGGCCCGCCGTAACCCTGACGTACAAGCCCAACGGCCAAGTAACGTTGATCAAGGACTCCAATGAAGCAGCCGCAAAGAACAGCTTCGTGGAGGCTGCCTCCTATCGCATGGAGAACCTCGGTGACCTCATCGACCCAGGCAAGACGGTTGAGCCAGGTGATACTTGGGCGGCGAAGATCAAGGGCGACAAGGCGCTTGGCACGATTGATGCAAACGCCGATTACAAGCTGCTCGCCGAAGAGAAAATCGGCGACATCAACACCCTAAAGATTCGCGCCACAATCAAAGAAGCAGACGGGGACCGGCCCGCCCAAAACGATTTCACCGTATGGATTGACAAGGTGGACGGCTCGATGGTTCAACTGGAGGCCAAGTGGACCAATGCCCCGTTCCCCGGCGTTTCGTATCCGGTCACCGCCGTAGTCAAAATGTCGCGGCTGCCTCAGAATTCAAAATAGGCATCCGCCAACTTCCATGACTTTAAAGTTCTTTCTGCTTATAGTTGTCTCAACCGCCATCCAACCTGCCCAAGCGCCAAAGTACGATCTGCTCTGGCGACCACAGTCAAATAGCGTCATGGCCTATAAGCTTCGGCTCGAGATCGATGCTCAGCCGGAGAAGTTCTCGTTTTTGGCAGACTTGGATTCCAAGGTCTTGCGCGTCAAGCCCAACGGCGACTACGACGTGGAAACATCAGTAAAGAACTCGCATGTCAAGCATGGCCTCCACGACGAGCCAATCAACGATTCATCCAAGCCCACAGTCGACACTTACAACCACCTCGGGCACAAGATCGCCTCAACCGACGACGACGATCCTACCGAGGAGTCGAATCCTGCGCTGAATTCGCTCGACTCGATAACCGACAACCTGACTCCGGACAAACCGGTCGGCATCGGCGACACATGGACGGTCGTCCTGCAGCCGAATGCCAAACTGAAGCGGGAGGCCGGAAAGGTGGTTTACACGCTCTCAGGCATCGAGAAGCAGGGCGATTACCAGACGCTGAAGATCGTCTATAAGTACAAAGAGACCGAAAAAGACGTGCCACTGACGGCAGAGGGCTACGTCATGGTCAGCCAAAGCGACTTCTCACTGGTCCGGCTGGAAGGAACGCTTAAAGGAGCCAAACTTAGCGCTGACCCGGACTTCCCTAACGGGGACGCTACACTCAGCCTGATTCGCAACTAGCCGTCGTGCCTATTTTTTCCTTCCCTTGGAAGGTAATCCGAGCAGCTTGAAGCAGTTTCGGCACCGTGCTTCGTAGCTCTCGGTCGCACCGATCAAGATGATCGGATCGTTCCAGTTTGCGGGTCGTCCGTCGATAACTCGGTAGGTATGGCTGGCGGGGGCACCACACTTCATGCAGATCGCCCGAAGCTTGACGACCTCGTCGGCCGCGGCAAGTAGTTTCGGCATCGGGCCGAAAGGCTGACGGCGAAAGTCTTGGTCGAGGCCGGCACAGATCACGTCCTTCCCTCGGTCGGCGAGTTCAACCGCCAGGTCGACAATCGAGTCGTCGAAGAACTGAGCCTCTTCGATAAGGACCACCTCGGTATCGGGGCAAAGCTGCCGCCTCATCTCAGCGATCGAGTTCACCGGAAACGCTTCGTGCCGAACGCCCATGTGGGTGACCACCTGAGTTTCGTCGTATCTTTTGTCTAAGGAAGGCTTAAAAACCTGCACTTTTCGCTTCGCATAGAGCGAACGCCGGGCCAGCCGAATCAGCTCTTCGCTCTTGCCGGCAAACATGCTGCCACATACGACGGTGAGTTTTCCAAGTGGCTTCATTTTCTTTCACTCTTCGTCCGGAATCTCGCCGCTCATCTCAGATTCGAACATCTCCTCCATTTCGTCGGAGGCGTCTTCGTCCATCGCCTTGCCCATTTCGCGCATAACTTCCCGCATGTCCGCATGGCTATCCGGCTCGCTCATCACCTCGAGCCGGTCCGCCAACTCATCGATCCGATCGTCTTCCGATCGGTATCGGGCAAACCGGCTGACAAGCTTGATCGTATCCTTGCTTCCGCAAGCCGGACACTTCTCGTCGTCAGGCTCCGCAACCATGCCGATGAGGGCAGAAAACTTCCGCTTGCAGCTGTTGCACCGATACTCGAACACAGGCACTACTAGAGGATACCGGGAGGTTCAAGCGATGTTAACGGCGCCCGAGGTCGCAGTCCGAACGTATGGCATCCCATAGCCATTGATTGTGCTTGCGTGGCACAACCTTCAGGATCTCGACGGTCTGCCAGAGATAGCGCTCCAGCTTCCCTCTGGACTTCGATCGAAATGCTTCTCGCAGATTTGCCAATCGGTCGGCCAGTTTGATCTGCTGCGCATCGGGCGACATGACGCTGACCTCTTCGATCAGCATGACTGCCCTTAGATACCAGATCTCCTTCTTGGATAGTCCGGATAGTTGATCGGGTTCGGGCTCCCGGCGTGTCAGTTCGAGCACAAGATCCGAGACCCGATTACCCATCGCCTCGTCAATGACTTCGAGGCTAGCTCCGCACTCCACTGTATCGTGCAGGATTGCCGCGCAGAGGAGGTCCTCGTCCGTCACTCGGCCCACGTACCGCAAGTTCGCCATCACCTCGATCGGGTGTGTAATGTAGGGCAAAGGAGAATCGCCGTCCCTCCAGTGGCCGTCGTGAAGCCGTGTCGCCAATTCAATCGCAGCCTGAAGCTTCTTCATCTCATACCTTGGCCCGATCCCAAACGAGCGGCGCGTCTCCAACTGAGACCGCCTTCAGCCTCAGTCGATTGCCTTCGCCAACAAACGTTAGCCGCAAATCCGGCTTGACCTTCTGTGCGGCGCCGTTGATCGCAAGGGCCTCGAACTTAAGGTCGAGGCGATCTCCGTTCCGTCGATAGTGGCCCGCTCCGGCCCAAGCCATCTTCCCGCACGCGACATCGAACCGCTCGTCTGAGTAGATCTTTATGCGGCACGCTTTCGTATCTTCATAAGGCAGCGGACCAAGCCAGGAGCCCTCAAGGTTTTGGCCGCTGCATCCAAAACTTGTGAAGACGATTGCGCAGACCGCAACCGCGCGGAGGCACAATCGAACCATGAACTCAACGATACCAGTTGCACACGACTTCATCTGCCCATGGTGCTGGGTGGGGTTCTTGCAGGCTAAGCAGCTCGAAGAGGAATTCGGCGTGAAGTTCGACTGGATCGGCTACGAGCTATTCCCCATCGAGTTGGAATGGCCGGACTACCCTCCTGCTCCCGAGCCCCCAGCCAACAAGCCTCCGGTGCTCAGCCGATTCGAGTTCCTGCTTGCCGCCGACGACATCGAAATGCCGGCCGCGACCAAACCGAAGAAGATGCGCACCTACAACGCGCATCAAGCCGTGGAGTACGCCAAGACGGAGGGCGTTGCCGACCAGCTTGTAGAAGCGCTGTATCGCGCCTATTGGGAGCGGGGAGAGGAAATCAACGACCTATCCGTTATTATTCGATTGGCGAGCGGAATCGTGGTCAACTTGGACGATCTGGCAAGCGCAATCGAGACCAAGCGGTTCAAAGACAATGTCGTCGGTTTCGACGAGCCGGCGTATACCAGCGGGATCTACAATGTGCCGACATTCACGATCGGCGAAAAGCGATATGCGGAACAGCCCCTATCGAGGCTGCGAAAGGCTCTTCGCGAGGCATCGTAGAATCGACGGAAACCGAGATGAACGCAGAAAGGGCAGACGGCACACATGTCTATTCCGACCTGGCTCCGGCCGAAGTGCCCCTTGATCGGCCGTATGCGTTCATCAATATGGTATCGACGATCGACGGCAAGATTCTGAGCGGATCCCGCTCGGACGACGTTCTGGATCTGGGGAGCAAGACCGACCATCTGCTCATGCGGCGGATCGCCGAGACCGCGGACGCCGTGATGATCGGCGCCCAAACCCTCCGGACCGCGCCCAAGGCTTGGAACCCGAACCCTCGCATTCGAATCGTCGTTTCCGCTTCTGGATCGATTCCCTATGATTCTCGCTTCCTCTCCGATGGCGAGGCGTATGTTGTCGGCCCTTCCAATCTACAGGGCGTAGTTCGGCCACCGGTACGGCTACTGGGATCGGAAGCGGCTTCGGTCGATTTCCCGGCGGCATTTGCGCGCCTTAGGGCGCAACTCGGCATACGGCGGCTGCTAGTATTGGGGGGAAGCGAGTTGAACGCACAGTTGCTCGCCGCAAATCTGATCGACGAGCTGTTCTTGACTGTCGCGCCAAAGGTCAAACTCGGTCGCGATGTGCCGACTTACGCCGACGGAGAACCACTGGCGAGAGAGGATCTGCAACAATACATCCTCGTCGAACATCACGCGATAGGCAATGAGATCTTCATCCGATACCGAAGGGACATCCGAAACGGACAACCGTAACGCCAAGGATGCTCAGTCGGAGGTCCAGCTATCGCGCAAGCGACGGGTGCTTCGCCCGTTGGCGCCCTCCACCTATCTGCTTAGGAACGCCGGGAAGACGATACCCCTGACCGCCGTGATCGTTTTGGCGGTCATGCTCGTGTCCGGGATTATCGCGATGATCGACTCGATCCCCTATTCGATTCGCATCGTTTACCGGTACGCAAAAGAGGAAACCGGCATTACTCCTCGGGGAGACCCAAGCCTCCTTCCCCAGTTAGTTTCCACGATCAAGGAGCATTCGCCGGTAAGGATCGAGCGAATCATCATTTGCCGAGCCAGCAGCGCGATCGTCCGCAGCATCGTCGGCAAGTGGCCGTTCGTCATGCTCGGGTTGACGCAGGACGACATGCGATACTACGCAGCCCGACAGGGTTGTGGCAGGGTAATCGGCAGGTACCCCAATCCAGGCGCGCCGGAAGCGATCGTCAGCCGCCCAGTCGCCAAAAACCTGGGGCTAAAGATCGGGTCGACGGTGCTGAAGCCGGACGATATCGAGAACTACGCGCCGGACAAGATCAAGGTAGTCGGCATCGCTGAAACCGACCGATGGTTCATGATCGATTCGATCGAATACCAGCGGGACAACTACTTCCCTCCGGTCGACGACGCACTCATCTTCGCGCATAACAGCGTGGACCAGAACAAGCTCGATCACTGGACAGTGAAGAAATTCAAAGGACAGCGTCCTCTTGTCTTTGCCTACTTTCAGATCGAGCAGAACACGCGCGAGATGTTTGCAACCCTCTACCTGATTCTGAATGTCGTCATAAGCGCCCTCGCGTTGGTGATCACCTTTATGATGGGCATGCTCATGAATATCTATCAGTCGCAGAGGCTGGTGGAGTTCGGACTGCTTCAGGCGATCGGCTACACCAAGCACCAGCTGCTGCGTCGAGTCCTCCTCGAATCGGTGTCCGTGATCGCCTTGGGCTGGTTACTGGGCCTTATCCTCACATTCGGTCTGCTCAACCTCGCATCCAAGGTCCTCATGGAGCCGAAAGCCTATTCGCTGGACGTTTTCGACGTTCAGGCCTACTGCTACACTATCCCGATCCCTCTTTCGATCCTCATCGTCGCCACTTTCACCGTCATCCTGCGGTTCAGGAAATTCGACCCGGTCGGCGTGGTCGAGCGGAGATTGGTTTGATTCGAGCAGAGGCGGCGTCGCTCGCCTATTTGGATCAGGGGCGGAAGGTGTACGCCTGCCAGGAGATCGACTTGGGCGTACAAGAGAATGAGTTTCTTGGAATACTGGGTCCTTCAGGCTCTGGAAAGTCCTCGCTCCTGTACCTTCTGAGCGGACTGAAGATCCCGACGAGCGGAGACGTACTATACAACGGCGCGAGCCTCACCAAAATGCCGGAAGAAGAACGAAGCCGGTTGCGCATCGGCGAGTTCGGTTTTGTCTTTCAGCAGCCCTACCTTCTCGGTTACCTGACATCTTTGGAGAACGTTCTCGTCTCCAAACCGGGGGAATCAAGGGTAGATGAGGCAATGGAACTGCTGGACCGCCTGGGCCTGGGTCACAAGACGCACCGCCATCCTCATGAGCTTAGCGGTGGTGAACGGCAACGGGTCTGTGTGGCAAGAGCCCTCCTTGGATTCCCTAAGGTCGTGTTCGCTGACGAACCGACCGCAGCGCTCGATCACTCCAACGGACTGAGCGTCGTCAAGCTTCTAAACGGAATGAGGGCCAACGGCTCATTGGTTATGGTCACTCACGACCCGAGCATGCTTGAGGAGGCAGACAGAATTGTCAGGTTGGCGGACGGTAGATTGCTTCATTCGAATTGACATCGGGGCGGGGGTCTGGTATCATCCCCCGTGCGTCACGGATAACCGTGGTGTGGCTATGGCAGCAAAAGACTGCCCTAGGAGAGAACCTCTTAGTTGTAGCGGAAACGATGTTTAGGATTGAGAATCTCGAAGGGTGCGGCCTGTACCGCCCGGGTAAGGCCCCTCTCGACGCAGAAGCGCCGCAGAGACCCGTCCGCCATTCCTATACCGCTCAACAAGTATTTCGTCGGGTTTCTCGCGCAAGAGCTATCTTGTGTCTGCGCACGTCAAACGTGAGGTCTATGTGATTGGCAAACCCTTTTATCCTTGCTAGCTCCATTGTTCTTGGGGCAATCGCCGTACCGGCACCGACCGAAGTGAAGCTGTCTTGGATCAAGAAGCTTTTTCGGTTGCGTGATCGATCCCCTATGGCCGTGTCGGCACCTCCCAGAATCGAGAACGAAGCTGGCTGGACCCTTATTCCGGCCGCCGATCCAGAAGCGTTCAGCGATTGGCTAGGTAAGGATGAAGAGGGCCTACCATTCCGCCCCGACGAGAGCCCGTCTCTCGGCTCCCATCTCCTAATAGAGATGTACGGCTGTCAGGGCAAGAATCTGGAGGCGGAGGCATTCGTCGCCAAAGCGATGCGAGATGCGGCCGATGCCAGCAAGGCCACCGTAGTCGAACAGTCGTTCCACGAATTCAAGCCATACGGCGTCAGCGGCGCCGTCATTATCCAAGAATCGCACTACACGATCCATACTTGGCCCGAGCACCGCTATGCGGCCATCGATCTCTTCTACTGCGGGGGCACCGTGTTGGTGCATAAAGCAGTGGATGTACTACGAGACCGATTCCAGCCGGAGCGAATCAAGTTCCTTGTGGTCCGTCGCGGACTGCAGCACGACGTAGACCGTTGACGCACGAAGGCCCATGATCGAAAACGAGTATGGCGGTATCCGTCATACTCCTTTTTTATGTGGGGTCAACTTAACGCCTCGCCCCCCGATAATCACTGATTAGCTTTCGCTACTATCACCGACATCGCACCTGAACCCAACCAATGAACGACGCAACCGGAATGTTTATCGCCGAAACCCACACCTCGGCCGCGACCTGGCACTACCGAGTCGAGAAGATGATTCTCGAAGGCAAGACCAAGTACCAGACCTATCAAATCTGCGACGTGCCACGATTTGGCAAGTCTCTGTTCTTGGACTACAACATCCAGACATCGTTGCTTGACGAATACGTGTTCCACGAGTGCATGAGCCAGCCGGCGATGACGCTGCACCCCAACCCCAAGAACGTCGTCGTTTGCGGCGGCGGCGAGGGCGCAACATTGCGGGAGGCACTCAAGCACAATACGGTGACCAATGCGACGATGGTCGATATCGACGAGGAACTCGTCGATATGGTCAAGGTGCACATGCCGGAGTGGCATCAAGGCGCGTTCGAAGATCCGCGCACTACACTTCTCCACACCGATGCCCGCCAATGGCTCGTCGAGCACAAGGGTGCCGGAATCGACGTGATTCTCAGCGATCTCCCCAATCCCCACGAGGACGGCCCTGGTCAGTTTCTGTTTACACGCGAGTATTTCCAGATTTGCGCCGACGCGATGGGAGACGACGGAGTGTTCGCGATGCAGGCCGGCAGCGCCAACGAGAATTACCCCGAGTGCATGATGTCCTGCATCAAGACCCTTGAGAGCATGAAAGAGACGTTCCCCTACGTCGCGGGATACTACGGCATCGTGTCGACCTTCTTCCAGCCATGGGGCTTCGTACTTGCTTCCAAGAAATACGATCCGCTTGCATTGTCCGCCGAAGAGATCGCAAAGAGATTCCAAGAGCGTAGGATAAGAAATCGGTACTACACGCCAAGGTTCCATCAGGCACTATTCACTTTGCCGGAGTATTTGCTTGAAGCCTACGCAAAAAGCGCTCGGATTTTGACCGACGAATCACCCTTCGTATGGACCGCATGACCTATTTCACAAAAGTGGGACTAGGTAAATATGCTTGTCCCTGGTAAGCTAAACAAACAAGTTTAACGGAGGAATCAGGCAAAGGAGCCTCGTCTCTTAAGCTCATCATGTTTAGAAAGCTATATTGGGTCACAGAATCCGTCGACCCCCAAGGTCATTCGAACGTTCTCGGCGTCTATACGTCGATCCCTCACCTCATCAGCCACGGAATTGATGGATTTGAGGTTGAGGGCAGGCTGAGGCTAACCTTGGCCAAACTCGATAGCGAGAAGGAGCCGTTCGGAACGTGGTGCGAACCCGATTTCAGGGGCCTGGCCGAAGATCTGCGCGAGTTCGTCGAGACCGACGAATTCACTATCGAGCACTGCCAGATGCTCGCAGAAGCACTGAAAGACCGAACCGCTATTGCGGCTTAGTCGTCGGATCTGACATCTGGTCCCATGTCTTCTGCCACTGCTGCCGCAGATATGGGACCGACACCTCTACTTTCGCGGCCTTTAGCTTCTCGTAAAACTGCTTCGTGAAGTTGTTCTTGGCTTCGCCCTTTTCCATCGCGATCAGCCTCCTCACCAGTTCTTTCTGAGCGTCGGAAACTGACCTGCTCTTGGCGGCGACCTTTTCGTCGACGTAGAACTTAAAGAAACTTGGACCAAACTTGACCCAGTTGGACGTTCCTTTGACCGGTGTCTCGTTGACGATCTGCTGGATCTTCGGCGGCATCTTCGACACATCCTTGGAAGCAAACAATCCGCCCGTCGACCGTGCGTGGGGTTCGTCGCTAAGCAGGCTCGCGACCACCGAGAATTTGTCCTTAGCAGCCAATCGCTTGTCGACTTGCGCTTTCTTCGCATCGGTTTTGGCCTCGATGAAGTAGATCGTCGCAAGCGCCGGATCGCTGAACTTTTCGGGATGGCTCTTGATATAGTCGTCGACATCCTTCGGCGACACGTCCACTCCCTTCATGACCAGATGCTGGCGGGCCAAGCCTATCGCAAGTTCCTGGCGAATCTGCGCATCCGTCCAGCCCTGATCCTCAAGAAGCTTCATGTAGTCTTTGCGGATGGCGGTCTGCAGCTTGACTTCCGCCTCGACGTCGGCGTCAGTCGGAAGAACGCCCTGCTCCTTCGCCATCTGCATCAGGACTTTCTGGTCGACCAACTCCTGAAGCGATTGCAGGCCGAGGTTGCCGATGACCTGGGTTTGCTGAGCTCCTTGGGGCGTCATCACCTGCACGGTCTGCTTCAAATCGGTGTGCTGGCTGAACTCGGGCAGCGTAATCGTCTCCCCGTTGACCGTAGCAGCGACCCCTTGAAGCCCGTTCCCATCCGGCAGTGAACCGCTCGATCCTGAATGGCAGCCGACCACGACAAGACCGATAGCCGCGGCGACGAAAACATGACTGTACTTGGTCAAAGGGTTTGCTCTCAAAGTGTTCAGCAGGGCTGAGTGATGCCGTGCTCCTTCATTGAGGTGCGCAGGCGGTTCATTGCTTGAGTGTGAAGATGGTAGGCGCGAGGTTCGCTTACGCCCAGCACCCCACCGATTTCGCGGAACGTTAGGCCGCGATCGTAATAAAGTGACACCACCAAGCGCTCGCGCTCCGGAAGTCGATCCGTGCACTGCACGAGAATGCGCCGTACTTCCCTGGCCTCAACTTCGTCCTCGGTATCCGTCCCCTCGTCGACGACCAGATCGATCAACTTGGGTCCCTCGCCGCTTGAACTCCCTACGACCTCGTCCAGGCTATGCACCATAGTTCGAGTAGTCCGCACCATGAGTTCGGACACTTCCTTGGTCGGGATCCCCATTCGCTCGGCAATCTCCAATTCGGAAGGCAAGCGGCCCAACTCATTCTCAAGTGCGCAAGTCGCTCGATCCAGGTTTCGCATTTTTTCGCGGATCGAACGGGGTACCCAGTCCTCCTGCCGAACCATCTCAAGGATGGCCCCGCGGATCAGAGCAATGGCGTAGGTTTCAAACTTCACGTCGCGAGTCGGGTCGTAGTGGTCGACCGCTTTGATCAGCCCGATCACACCGGCACTGATCAAATCTTCCTTGTCCGATCCAACCGGAGGCACTGCGAACAGGCGACCAGCAGTCACCTTGACGAGATACGAGTAGTGTTGGATTAAGTCCGCTCTAGCGAGCGGCTTCTTATAAACCGAAAAGTCTTCCCATGTGTTCTTGAGAGTCTCGGGCGAAAGTAGCATGGTAGAGGGGCTATCGTTGTTGCTTTTCACGAGCCGCGCGCTCCTTGAGTTTACACATCTGCGGTGCTAAATTTACGGTGTCGAGGTGTCCTGCGGTTATCCGCGCAATAGATATTATTAACTTGCGGGTCAAAAACTGCCATTTGCCCAGCTCCTATAGGCCTCTTTATGGCCATCCGACCCATGTTTGGACCTACCGGCGAGGTTCCTCAGATAGCTAGACGGAGGCCATCGTAGGCCAATTCCATCGTTTCCGGCAGCGTTTTGTTAACCAGGTCGTGATCGTAATCGTCTGACAGGTGGGTGAAATAGGTCTTCTTTGCCCCGATCGCCCGAGCCACTTCGATGGCCCGAGCCATGTGAAAGTGATTCGGATGCGGCTCATATCGCACGGCGTCAAGGATCAGGATATCGAGGTCGTGCAGCTTGGCCCCTGCTTCCGCCGGGATGTGGCTAACGTCGGTCACATAGGCGAGGTTGTTCACTCGAAGACCAATCACCTTCGAAGGGCCGTGGTCGACCACGAATGAGTGCACGTCGAGACCGCCCACCTGAAGCACGTCCGGAATCGCCTTTAAGTCAAACCGAGGAACGACGATGCCGGGCGGATATTCATGGAAGGCGTAGGCGAAGACGCGGCGTATGTCCGCTTCGTGATGCTTGAGCGTGTACACCGTCACCGGCGCCTTCGTGCGCATGCAGAGCGAGCGCAGATCGTCCATTCCCATGATGTGGTCAGCGTGGGTGTGGGTTATAACGACCGCCTCGATCTCGGTGATCCCCAGACCGGTCACTTGCAGTCGCATCTCCGGCGTGCAATCGACTAGGAGGTTGCCGGTCGGTCCCATGACCATGATGGACGCCCGGGACCGATGGTTCTTTGGGTTGGCTAGAAACGCGGGAGGGTATTTCACGCCGAGCATAGGCACGCCGTTGCTCGTGCCAGAGCCCAGAATCACGACCTCAGACAACTCACAATTCGCCGGCTCTACGGAGTACGTCCGACGCGACAAGCGTGCTGGGGACCTCCGAATACTGAGCCAGGCGCTCCAAACAACGGGCGAAGTTCCGCTCACCGAGATCGTCGAAGGACTCCTGCGACCTCCTGACATCCGCGATCAGCGCAACCGCTTCCTCGTAGAACCGGGCTCGATTCTGAGGGAGGGACTTGTTCGAGACGGCGGCGAATCTCCGGCTAAGCTGCTCGTAGATCGTTTCCCATGAAGACTTCGCGGCCATCTCGGCGCGCATCTTCACCATCTCGGCTTCCTGCAAACGTCGCCGTTCGACGTCGCGCCGTTTCGCAAGTTCGTAGTCCGAAGCGTGGGTGCCGTCGATCAGGCGAACCGCGGTGTTCTTGCCGAGAACCTTGGAGACCGCAATCTCCATAATGCGCTTCGTCGCTGGAAGGCGGAGGTGGCCCGCCAATTCGCTGTCGACATGGGGAATGCCGATGACCAAGACGTCGTCCTCGTAGGCGATTGGTTGCACTGCGTTCAGCGCAGCCCACACGCCGCGCCCAGTGATGCCTTGCATGATCGAGGGAAGCGCCTGTTTCCAAATCTCAGCGGCGTCTTGCATGGGTCCCCAATTATAGATGGTTGTTCCCACCTAATACCACCTTCGCGCGGGGGCTACACTACTGCAAACCGAGGGGGTCCGCAGAGGCGGGCGGCACACCGATATAGGGAACGAAACGCCCGAGCCACTTCCCCTGGACTTCCGCTTCCCCCGTCATGCCCTCTCCAGCCTGATAGTAGACCTGCTCCGTCGTCTCGAACTCGCAGACGGATCCGTCCTGGAAGACGCCCCGTACATAGAACTTGGGTCGATCCGCAGCGTCAATATCCCACTCCGCCGTGATCAAATTCATCGACCGGTCATAACAATAGCGTGCCAACACCCTAAAGTTCGGTTCGGTCCTTCGCGGTCCCTTGTTTTGGCTGACCGCCGTCCAAAGGCCGTAGCCGATTCCGCCGCCGACCATGAGCACGCCGACCACGATCCCAAGAATTGCCAGGGGTGCCCAGTTCAAACTCCCCGCATCGGTGATTTCGTTGGTGATGGGGGTCCTCGTGTAGGTGCCGCGGTAGATCCCGGCGACCGAGAAGGTCCATAGCAGGATGCTCGATAAGACGATGACCAGCAAACCGATCACCATTAGGCAACCGACCGTCTTCTCCTTGAAAGCTCCGATCTCTCTCGCCATGTTCTTACCCTTGACGGGCTTCCGTCACTATTCGTTCGGGCTCTGCGATCCAAGCCAAGTTTGGCTCTAAAGTCGGTTGACTTGCGTTAAGTCTGCCGATAGGCATCCGAAATATCGCGTTCGTGTCGAGCGGATCGGGCGGCGGCAGCCTTCTTCACTTCGTTTCGCCGTAATGTAAGCGCGGATCGTTGATCTTGCGTCAAGCTCGCTCGAAGGTCTGGGGGCCACGTTACACGGTCGATTGCTGGTCGAAGCGCTTCCCTGCCCAGAGTTTGTCCGAACTGGGCGGATGCCGTCAGGTTCAGAATCTCAGGCGCCGGATGGCCGCCGGCATCCAGGAAATTCCGAAACTGCATCGTGTTTCCCGTAGTCGGATCGATCCAAGACACGTATCCGTTGGTCAGAACTTGAAGCGGGGCGGACAGAGCGCCCGTGAAGTCATACCGCACTCCCGGCGCCCCAACCGTATCGTAGAAATTGGGTGTAAAAAAGTCGGACACTAGGATGCCATCGATCTCATAGGCATATTGGGCGTCCTGGATCGGATCGCACACCTCGACGACGTATTGCACTTGAGTCGTCGTGTGACCCGGAAGAACCGCCTGCTTAAGGAGCGGACCGACTTGAGTCCGGTTCCCTGCAGGGTCGACAAGCATCTCCAAACATTCGTGGCTCGCATCGAGGGACCAATGTTCCCCGTTCTCGATCAATGAATACGGTTGATTCGAGCCGTCCATATGAACGCCTCCCATACCCTTGGGCAGCTTCGCTGGGTTCTCGATATAGATCGGCCAGTAACCGACCGGAACCTGGCTCGACTTGGCAAACGCGGCCACCGTCGCCGAAATCCCCCAGATCGGCCCGAAGTCACGCGCGACCTGGACAGAGAGCGCCGCCGCCACCGCGTGAACCTCCTCCATTTCCACCGAAACCCCGCGCGGAACAATCGCCACATGAACCACTGTGCCCATCAACTCCCTCCAATTCCCAACAAATCAAACAGTCGATTCCATCTATCCTACTGCACATCGATGGCATCTGGCTGACGAAAATCGGCGAACCGCGGTCCGGCAAGCGGCTTGCCCGCAGAGTTCCCCGTGTCCGATCGTTTCTGGCGCTGCCGCGGAGGCAGCGGTGCGGACTTGCCGGCCTCGTCGCTTAGCATCCGCTGCCCGTTTGCGCTAGACTCGTACTCATGTTTTCGCGGCTCTGTTCGCCACTGATGGCGGTGGCATTGGCCTCTTTGCTTACATCTGCCTACGCATATTCGCCGGCGGGCGAGGGGGCGCCGAATATCGGCGACCTACATTGGCGGCTGGCCGGGCCGTTTCGGGGAGGACGTGCGATTGCGGTTGCCGGCGTTCCCGGGGAGATAGAAAAGTTCTACTTCGGATCGGTCGGAGGAGGCGTTTGGGTTACCGAAAACGCCGGGCGGACATGGAAACCGACCTTCGACCGTGTGCCGGTCGCATCCATCGGCGCGGTTGCGGTCGCCCCGAGCGACCCGAACGTTATCTACGTCGGGACCGGCGAGGCGGACATGCGGTCGAGCATCCAGCAGGGATCGGGACTCTACAAGTCGACCGATTCCGGTCGCACCTGGCAGTCCATCGGCTTGACCGACACCGAACAGATCGGACGGATCGTCATCGACCCGGACAACTCCGATATCGCATATGTCGCGGCTCTCGGCCACCCTTACGGACCCAACACGCAGCGGGGAGTATTCAAGACGACCGACGGCGGAAAGACCTGGACACGATGCCTCTACAAGAACCAAGACACCGGCGCGATCAACCTGGCGATGGACCCCGACGATCACAGCGTGATCTTCGCGTGCATGTGGCAGACCCGTCGGCCACCGTGGTCGATCTATCCGCCAAGCAACGGACCGGGCAGCGGCCTCTACAAGTCCAGCGACTCTGGCGCTACCTGGACCCAGATCTCCGGGCACGGGTTTCCCGCTTCAGTCGGGCGCATCGGAATCGCGATTTCTCCCGCCAACCACAACCGGATCTTCACTATGATCGATTCAGCCAACCCCAAATTGGGCGGCGCCTATCGATCGGATGACGGCGGCCAGACATGGACACACACCGACGGCGAGCCGCGCATTTGGGGAAGGGGCTGGTACTTCTCCGAGTTGGCGGCCGATCCCAAGAACCCCAATCGCGTCTATGCGATGAACACGTCCACCTACCTGTCCGACGATGCCGGCAAGACCTTCGTTCCGATCAAGGGAGCGCCGGGAGGGGACGACTACCACACCATGTGGATCAACCCGAACGACCCGAGCCATATGATCCTCGGCAGCGATCAAGGGGTCGTAGTCTCCGTTGATGGTGCGAAGTCTTGGAGTTCCTGGTACAACCAGCCGACCGCCCAGCTATATCACGTCGTCACCGACAACCGGTTTCCCTACTGGATTTACGGCGCCCAGCAAGATTCAGGTGCGATCGCAGTTCCCAGTCGAACAATCCACACCGGGATCAGCGCGATGGATACTCGGCCCATCGATGTGGGAGGCGAGTCCGGCACCATCGCCCCCGATCCCTTGCATCCGGGATTGCTCTACGGAAACGGCGGCAGCCGAGAGCAATTCGAAACCGCATGGGAGCAGGACCTTGGGGCAACGACCTACTTTCCCGATACAGACTGGCGCAGCACCTGGACCCTCCCAATCATCGTCTCGCCCACCGATCCCCATGTGTTCTACATGAGCCATCAGCGGATCTTCCGCACCGACAATGCCGGCGCGACCTGGTCGTTGATCAGTCCGGACCTCACCCGACCGACGACTCCGATTCCGGCCAATCTCGACCCAACAACGGCCGCCGATAGCGACGGCAAGCCGCGCAAGGGCGTCGTCTACTGGATCTCCCCCTCGCCGGTCCGAAGGCACGAGATCTGGGCAGGGACGGACGACGGCCTCATCTGGCTCACCCACGACGAAGGCGTCCATTGGACGAACGTCACGCCTCAGGCCCTGACGCCATGGAGCAAAGTGGGAGTCGTCGACGCCTCTCACTTCAATGCCGACACCGCCTACGCGGCGGTCGATCGTCACCGGCTCGACGATAACCGCCCCTATATCTATCGGACCCGCGATGCCGGGCGACACTGGACCCAGATCACCCATGGCCTTCCCAACGACGTTTGGGTTAACGTGGTCCGAGAAGATCCCAAGCGAGCCGGACTCCTCTACGCCGGCACCGACCGCGCCGTATACGTTTCCCTCGACGACGGTGATCACTGGTACTCGTTGCAGCTAAACCTCCCTGCCGCCTCAATGCGCGATATCGTGTTCGGCGATAACGACGTGGTAGTCGGCACCCACGGCCGCTCGGTCTGGATACTGGACGATGCAAGCCCGCTTCGACAGCTAAGATCACCGATCGCGAGTTCGGAAACCATCCTGTTCAAACCTTCGCCGACCGTCATCTTTCAACGCGCCGGCACTTTTGGCTTCGGCATGTTCGATGAGGGCACTCCGTTCCCGCCCGAGGAACCTCAGGGCTCCAATCCGGCTTGGGGTGTGAATATCGACTACTCGCTGAGCCGCTCCGGGGCGGTCACCTTTACGATCACCGATAGCAAAGGTCGCCGCATCAGTCGCTTCGGCAGCACCGACAAGCCCCAAGTCTACGACCTGAGGCAACTCGATGTCCCAGCCTATTGGGTTCACCCGAAGCAGCCGCCTGCCGCAACTTCCGGCTCCCATCGGTTCGTGTGGGAGTTCCACTACCAGAACGACGGCGGCCCGATGGTCCCGCCCGGGACCTATCGAATCGAGATGCGATCAGGCAGAAAGACGTACACCCAGTCGTTCACGCTGCTCCGGGATCCCCGGTTGCAGGCGACCGACGATGATCTCCGTTCGCAGTTCGAGGTCGAGATCGCAATGGAGGACGAGATCCAAGTGGCCAACGCGCTTCTCAATCGAATGGCCAAGGCCTTGAAGTCCAGGGACTTGTCGTCTGCAGCGAAGAGTCGAATCCGGCTGGCGATGGGCGCCAGTCCGAAAGACGTTGGTAGCTTGCGGTACGAAACGGCCATCCTGTCAGGACTGAACGGATCGGTCCGTAGCGCACCTGCAGCCCCTAATCCCCAACAGCGTCGTGCCTTACGCCAAATCCGAGCCATGCTCGCTCGGATCGCCGCCTCGGTCCCTCCCAGGACTTAGGCGGAAGCTGAAACTTGGCCCGCAGCCGGCTCTTCGCCGGCTGCGGTAGGCGCCTGTACTGCTGATGAGCTAAGTACGTCGCAAATCGCTCTCATTTTGTTTTTGAGGTTTCGCCATCCCTTGCCCGAGATGCGGTCCTTGAGCCGAAGAAGTTTGCTCTCTTCGATGAGGATTCTTTTGTCCAGTTTGGTGACCAAGAACTTGCATTCTTCGACCGACGCACCGCTGGTCAGGCCGAGACTGAGCAACGTGCGCTTCGTCACGATATCGTCCATCACCGCACCCAATCGGTCCTGAAGCACTACCATGCGGTCGCCGAATCGATCTCCCGTGAGGCCGAAGCGCCATTCGAACTGGTCTACGGCATAGCGGAGCCGCTTGACACGCCTTCGAAGCCGATGTACCTCACCCAAGTCGGCATCTTTGGCGACAATATTGAAGCTTTCCATCACCTTGCGGCGGGCATCCCGTATCTTGTTTTCGAAGCTCAACTCCGGCTCTGCTCCGTCGGACTCAGCAAACGCGCGCTGAAGGTCCATCGCTTTGTCGAGTACACATGCTTGCGAAAGCTCGGCCTGAAGGTGCTTTGTCGCGTTCCTACGCATGCGCAACAGGCGGCCCTGAATTTCAAGGAGGGGCTCCAGCTCAAATTCGCAGATCCCCGCGAAAGCGATGTCGATGTCGCGAACCTCTCCCAAGAGATGAAAGAGGTCTCGCAGGGCCTGGTCGTGGGCCAAGACCTCCGAAGAGTGCGGAGTGATTATCGCCTTCAGCAGCGTTCGAGCCCGCCGGATCGAAACCCGTAGGTCATGGACGTCATCCGGGTTAACCGCGTGCAACAGCGACTCGCGAAGACGAGGCCACTTCAAGCACTCCGCTCCGAAGACTTCGGCCAATGAATGCACGTTCGATCCTGGATCGACGGCGAGTTGGTGATCGGCGCCCATTTGAACGATTCAGATCCCCCTACCCATTCCGGACGATCCGCAACCGAACGGGTTCCATTCTTGCCAAATTATGGTCAGAAATCCAAGGTAACAGATTCGCCGAACGCGGTCCGTCCGGGGGGCCGCTATTCGTGAACGTATCTACGCCATGGGCTGACGGAGAAAGCATGCAGCTAGACACACCGAACCCGTGGACTCTGCGAACAAGATTGCCGAGCCTCTCCCTTTTGAGGCCGAAGTAAACCTGATCGCCTTGCGCGAAACGCGCTACCGCCCCTGGTTGGGGTTGCCTCGCATTTCGTCGAGGAATCGGTCACGCTCGGTGGGGTCCATTGCGGTCCAAACGATGCGGAATTGAGATCGTTGGTCATCGTCCATGAAGCCAAGCATGCGATCGAACATCTCGCGATCGGTTAGGTCGCCGGAGCGATCGTTTGGGGCGTCATACGCCCAAGCGGCGGAATTCTCCCGCGAAGCTCGAGGCGCGACGTAAGTATCCGTCTGGGCCTGATCCTCCGGATAGAGGTCAGCGAGCGGATCGTCCGCCGTCGTGTCTTGGGTCTGATCGGCGACGTCCTCGGCCGGGGCCTGAATCGGCTGCACCTTCCCTTCGATCAGTTGCCCACCGGTCACCGGCATGCTCTGGTCGATCATCCGGAAGTCGGAGTCGAGCGGCTCTCGCCGAGCGTGGGTCGTTGTACCAGACGTATCTGACGCAACTACCGGAGCAGCGTCTGCCGGAGGAGTTTGAACAGTCGTCGACGGACCGCTTCGGAGAATATATGCCACGGCAACCGCCGTTATGCAGAGCAAGACGACCGAACGATTCGATATCTCCATTCCATAACCTCCGCGACAAAGTTCGCTGATCCTTACTATAAGTTTACGACAGAAATGGCTGAACAGCTTCGCGATAAGCCAGGCACAGTACAATCTATGCGGGCCAAAGAGGCACCAGGAGAGCGTCCACGATGAAGACGAGAGAATTTCCTTTACAGTTGATTGCCGCAGGAATTGTTGCTTTGACGGTGTGGGGTTGCAAGCAAGATGAAGCGACTCCGACGACCCCGGCGGGCGGCGGTTCTGCCACGGCAGCATCTAGCGACAAGAAGCCGGTTAAGTTGGCCTTCGTAACGAACGGCACTTCCGACTTCTGGGCGATCGCCAACAAGGGTATTGAAAAGGCCAAGAGCGAAGATCCGAGCATCCAAGTCGATTTCCGCGATCTGCCAAATGGGACGCCGGCCGAACAGAAGGAAGCTCTCGACGATCTGCTCGTCAAAGGTATCGAAGGCATTGCGATCAGCGTTCGCGACCCTGCCAACGAGACCGACATGATCAACGCCGCCGCCAAGAAAGCGATGATCTTCACCACCGATAGCGACGCCGCGACGTCCGATCGCGTTTGCTACGTCGGCACGAACAATGTTGACGCCGGAAAGCAGGCGGGCGAAGAGATCAAGAAGGCGATACCGGGTGGCGGCAAGATTATGCTGTTCGTCGGCTTGAAAGACGCTGCAAACGCCAAGGAGCGAATCGGCGGAATCGAAGAGGCGCTCAAGGGCTCGAACGTATCGGTGATCGACGTTCGAACGGACGACAACGATCGAGGACGAGCCGTCGCCAACGTGTCGGACACGATGGTCAAATACCCCGACGTCGCGTGCCTGGTCGGAATCTATAGCTACAACGGTCCTGCCATCTACACGGCCGTCAAGGCCGCCAACAAGCTCGGTAAAGTCAAGATCGTTTGCTTCGACGAGCAGGATGAAACCCTCGCCGGCGTCAAGGAAGGTTCGATCAGCGCGACGATCGTCCAGCAGCCGTTCGAATTCGGCTACGAATCGATCAAGTTTCTTGCCAAGGCGATACGCGGTGACAAGTCGGACATCCCGGCCAACAAGCTGAAGTACGTTCCCACGACCGTCATCACGAAGGACACCGTCGACGCATTCTGGGACAACCTGAAGAAAGAGACGGGCAAGGCTTAAGCGGCAAGCATGAATCCACTTATCGAAGTCCGGGGCGTCGTTAAGCGATACCCCGGCGTCGTCGCCCTCGGAGGGGTCTCGCTGAAGATCTACGAGGGCGAGGTGGTCGCACTGATCGGCGAGAACGGCGCCGGTAAGTCGACCTTGATGAAGATCCTCGGCGGGCTGGTGAATCAGGACGAGGGAGAGATTTTGATCGATGGCAAGCAGGAGACGATCGGATCGGTCGCCCGTGCCACCGAATTCGGCATCGCCCTCATTCACCAAGAGCTGAACACCCTCGACAACCTGGACGTCGCCGGCAACATCTATCTTGGCCGCGAACCCACCGTGCTCGGAATCATGAATCGAGCGAAGATGCGAGCGGACGCGGGCGCCCTGCTCGAAAAACTCGGCCTTCCGATTTCAGTCGATACGCCCCTCGAGAAACTTTCGCTTGCCCACAAGCAGATGGTCGAGATCGCAAAGGCACTTTCGCTCAACGCGAAGGTCCTGATCATGGACGAGCCCACTTCGAGCTTAACGCTCACGGAGACCGAGCAGTTGCTCGAGATCGTCAAGGAGCTTCGGGGCAAGGGAGTCGGAATCGTGTACATTTCCCACCGCCTCGGCGAAGTAAAGGGGATCGCCGACCGGGTCGTCGCCCTTCGAGACGGAAAGAACGCGGGGGACCTGGATCAAGAGCACATCACGCACGAGGCGATGGTCCGGCTGATGGTTGGCCGCGATCTGGAACGAGCTGCCGCAAGAGACTCGGTAGCTGGCGCCGACCGGCTGGTCGTGAAAAACCTGCGCACGATGCGCTATCCAGCGGAGCAAGTGAGCTTCGAGGTGAAGGCCGGCGAGATCTTGTGCCTGGCCGGACTTGTAGGCGCCGGCCGATCGGAGGCTGCGCTGGCTATTTTTGGAGCCGACCAGCCACTAGGTGGCGAAGTGTGGCTGGATGGCAATCAGATTCCGACTGGCTTGCCGCTCAATGCGATTAATGCCGGTATCTGCCTAGTACCGGAGGACCGCCGCCAAGTGGGCTTGATCGTCGAGTGGAGCGTGAAGGAAAATATCACGCTTCCTGGCCTACGCCGGTTCGCCCATGCCGGCCTCATAGACCGTCGGGCAGAAACGGACGCGGCAACCACCCAATCCAAACGGTTCAACGTCAAGACGCCAAATCTCGATGTTGCGGTGGCTAGTCTTAGCGGCGGAAACCAGCAGAAGGTGGTCGTTGGCAAGTGGATGATGCAAAATCCGAAGGTGCTGATCATGGATGAACCCACGCGAGGGGTTGATGTAGGCGCCAAGGCAGAGATTTACGACCTGATGCGAAAGCTGACATCGGAGGGGGTCGCGATCCTAATGATCAGCAGCGACATGGAAGAGGTGCTGGGAGTGAGCGACCGGGTTGCGGTGATGCACGAGGGCGCCGTCACCGGAGTTCTTCCGCGCAACGAGTGTAACGAGGAGAGCATTATGCGGTTGGCAGTCGGAAAGGGGCGAAAAGGATGAAGGGGCTCCTCCGAAAGGAGACCGGGATCTTCGTGCTGTTGGTAGTGGTGTGCGCCGCCACCGCGATGAAGAGCCACGAGTTCTTGGGCATTCAGAACCTGCAGAACACCGCCCGGCTCATCGGCATGTACGGCATCTTCAGTATCGGTGTCGGCCTCGTGATCATCACGGGCGGAATCGATCTGACTCTCGGTTCCGTCTTCGCCCTCCTGGGCGTGCTGCTGGCGATGTTCCTCAACCCCAAGGAAAACGACTTTCCCTGGCCCTTGGGTTGGCTTGACAACCGATTTTGGCCGTGGCCAATCGCGGTGATTGCCGTCATCGCGATCGGCGCGCTGCTCGGAACGTTCCATGGTTTCCTCATCACCAGGGTCAAGTTACAGCCGTTCATCGTGACGCTCTGCGGCCTCCTGTTCTATCGGGGGATGGCGCGCTACATCGCGGGGGACGAGACCAAGGGATTTCATGACGCGAAGGGGTTCGAGTCCCTTCAGAACTTCGCGACCGGGAGCCTCTGGGGATTCCCGATCACATTCGTGATCCTGATCGTGCTGAGCGTCATCATGTGGGTCGTCTTGCATCGTTCCGTGTACGGCCGTTACCTCTATGCGATCGGCCGTAACGAAGAAGCAGCCCGATTCTCCGGCATCAACACCAAGCGCGTGATTGCCAGCGCGTACATCCTGTGCGGGCTATTCGCCGGCCTCTCCGCCGTGCTCATAGCGTTCTACACGAACGCGGTCGCGCCGTCCTCGCACGGCAATTTCTATGAGCTATACGGCATCGCAGCGGCGGTTTTGGGCGGATGCAGCTTGCGTGGAGGCGAGGGTTCCGTCGTGGGAATCCTACTAGGCACAATCCTTCTGCAGGTGTTGCAGAACTTGGTGAACCTCCTCGGCATTCCAAGTTCGCTCAACTATGCGGTGATGGGCGCCGTCATCATGGTGGGTGTGCTCGCGGACCAGTTGCTGGCCAACCGATCCGCCGCCAAGCGCGCCACCTAAGCGTTCGACTCCATCGGGGACCGCTATCCGGTCCCCCGAGCCACCGCGTTGCCACCGGTCAGGATGACTCAGATTTTCTAGCGGTGGAAGCCGCCGCCGCGACCGAAGTGCCCTAATCCTGAACGGACGGGTGGCCTGCCCCAACTGCGATACCCCCACGGGCCAGTGCTGACACTGAATCCGACGGAGATGTCGGGCCTGCAAACCGGCCCATAGTAAGGCACGTAAATCGATCCATCTGGACGAACGACGGCCGGCGCTTCGTATGGATCCTCCGGCAAGTATGTGCGCAGGTACCTCGAAGGGTAAGTACAGGCTCCAACGCCAATCTGGGACCGAGCCGAAAGATAGCGGTAGCCCCACGATCCATACCCGTGCCGGTGATTCCAATACGCTGCATTGGATGGGGCTGCGAAGCCGACTGAGCCGACTGCCAAGACCGATAATTTGATAATCTTGAACAATGAACCGTTCATCCCGTTAGCCTCCCCGCCTGCCGATTCCGGCAGCGATAACCCTAGTAACGGATGTCGGGTTGGCTCCATCGCGCCCTTGACCTGTGATTGCCGTCAGGTTGCTAATTGACGGTTGATTTCTTCCCAAGGCGGATTACGCGATAGCCGCCACGACCGGCCCTGAGGTCAATCCATGCTTCGCCGTTGACCGTTATGCGGGAGACGCGATGTGGGAGATTGATTTGAGACCATTTCTCAAGATCGTAGAATGCAGAGTCTGGGTCCCGTGGGAATACTCGCCGGATCTCCCGCTGAAGACGGCTGGGCCGGCGGGCAGACCACGCTTGGGCCAGGGCGCGATCGAATGCTCTCAATGCCAGATTCCCAGGAACGGACTCAACCAGGTGGGCGCCCAATTTCGAACAAACCCACGTGCTCGCTCGAGGAAACAGGACGATCGAAGGGTAGTCGAAAAATGCACGTACCCGGTCGGCGGTCTGCACGGACACACGGTTTCCCCTCACTTGGACCGGTAAGTCGTCCAAGCGGGTGCGTCCGTTGAAGTGGGAGATTCTCACCGCGCAGCGTCCCTCAAAACGCAGCCACTCCAAGTGAATGCCAACCCTCGTACCTGTCGATTGAATCGAGACCTCTTCAGAGAACACCAGTCCGCATGGCAACATCCTGAACCACGGCTTCCAGGGCGAATTCCAGAAGTACGACTTGGGCAGCCGAATCGGCGCCCAGCCGGCATCGAATGCGACGGACCGGGTTACTGCCCCCATACGGGCGACGACGATGTGAGCAGTTCCGACCCGGTAGACTTCGGCCCCCAGGCCACGGAAGTCGTTGCTGTCATAGCCATTCGTGTCTTCGGCGTGAATCGCATGAAGAAACGGCTGTAGCCACGAGTTGATCTGACGATCGCTGGGATTCGGCTCAAACTTCGCCCTGCTCACGACGTCGTCGATGACGGTTTCGAGGGCTGCGCTGATGCCGGGATCGAACCGCTTGTCCGGGTAGTCGGAATAACGAACCTTGCACGATGCGGCGAACCTCGCAACGTCCGGAGATCCTGGCGTCCCACTCGCCATGGCTGCTAGGGCGAGAGAAATCAAATGAAGCATCGCGGCTCAAGGTCCTTCACGTTCTAGTTATGGACGGATTGCCTATCCTCCGGATACGCTCTTCTGACACCACTACTTCCGGTGTCGAACCAACGATAGGCCGCCCGCCTCTCGCGGGCCCGCGAGTCCCAATCCATACCAGACGGGAAGGACCCGTGAGGTAACGTTCGGGCATGCTTTCCTTAGCGGCGGCGATGCTCTCCCTTAGTTCGATATCGGTAGCCAATCCAGATGCGAATCGGATGCAATGGTGGACCGAGGCCCGGTTCGGCATGTTCATCCACTGGGACATGTCGTCAATCGCCGGTACCGAGATCAGTTGGTCCAGAAAGGGCTCCAAGCCGCTAGACATCTTTGGAGATCCGGCCGGGTACGTCGAGGATCCGATGTACGATCATCTCTACACCAAGTTCGACCCATCCTCGTTCAACGCGGACGCATGGGCCAAGCTGGCGAAAGAAGCCGGAATGAAGTACGTCGTGTTCACCTCGAAGCATCACGACGGGTTCTCGATGTTCCACACCAAGTTCTCCGATTACGGCATCGCCAACACTCCGTTCAAACGCGACGTCCTCAAGGAGCTCTTCCAAGCATGCCGCAAGGAGGGCCTGAAGGTCGGAATCTACTATTCGCCAAGGGACTGGCACCAGCCAGACTACGGCGCACCTGACTCAAGCAAGTATCACGCATTCCTGATGGGCCAACTGACGGAGTTGCTGACGAACTATGGAAAAATCGACGTCATGTGGTTCGACAGCTTTGGACGGGGCGACTCGATCAAGTACTGGAGGGCCGACGAGATGCTCGAATTGGTCCGCCGCCTCCAACCGGATATCATCGTCAACAATCGCGGCCGGTTCTATGGAGACGACAACACCGCGCTACAAGGCGATTTCGACACGCCAGAGCAGAGGTTAGGCGAATTCCAGAACACGCGCCCTTGGGAGACGTGCATGACGATCGTGAAGACGCCAGATGGCGGAGGATGGTCGTACCGTTCGGACGGAACGGTTCGGACGTACGAGGAGTGCATCCGATCTCTGGTTTCGTGTGCGTGCGGCGACGGCAACCTTTTGCTCGACGTGGGGCCCGATGCGACGGGCGTTATCCCTGCCGACCAATCCGGGCGACTTCTTCAAGTCGGCGCTTGGATCAAAGCGTACGGCGACACCATCTACAAAACGCGCGGGGGCCCCTATCGAAACGGCGCTTGGGGCGGATCTACCTACCGTGGAAAGTCCGTTTACCTTCACGTCTTCGGCTGGCCAGACGGTGACTTGAGTCTTCCGCCATTAAAGGCGAAGATCGTGTCAGTACGGACGATCAGGGGTGGCAAACCAGTCTTCTCGCAAAGCGCGAGCGGCGTCCATATCCTAGTTGCCCCATCCGACCGGGATCCCATTGACACGGTGGTGGAAGTCAAACTGGATCGCTCAGCCTCCGAAGAGATGACCGACGGCCATCCCCTACCTGGCCCGGGCTAGGTGCTCTTCGCAGCTTGGGCTTAAGCGATATACTGATAACCTCCTGCATTTGCCGGTGCCTGTGATCGGTTTGGAATTGCCGACAACCGGCAACGGCGCGTACAGGTATGAGGCGAGCAACATGAAGACGATTGTCAATCTGGACGTCAGGCTCAACGCGCTAGGGCACCGCAATTGGGTGATTCTGGCAGACGCTGCATATCCCCAACAGTGCGCTACGGGCATCGAGACTTTGGTGGCCCACGCACCTCACTTGGATGTTCTTGCCGAACTGGTTGAAGGTTTCGACCGGGCGCCGCACTTGCGTCCTGTCGCATGCATCGACGCCGAGTTGGGGTTCCTGAGAGACGACGACATCCCGGGCGTCGAGGACATGAGGGAGAGCATCCGTAAGAAACTCTCGTCTTTTCAGATCGAGGAAACCCCTCACGAGGAGATCTTGGAGAATATGTCGGTTGCCGCCTCAGTCTATAAGGTTCTAGTGGTGAAGACGCCATGCCTGATCCCCTACTCGTCGGTCTTCTTCAGACTCGAATGCGGTTATTGGGGCGACGAGCAAGAGAAGGCACTGCGCGCCCGTCTCGAAACGTGGTGGCAGCAATAGCTCTGCCCGCCGGCTAGCGGGCAAACTCCTGCACGACTTCCATCGCCATCTCGCCCCATTCCCAGAGACGGCGCGGTTCGCGACGTACCGTCGAGATGTCCTTGAGGATCACTTCGACGTGACTGCCCCTAGACACGTCCAAGGCCTCATAGAGCTTTGCCCGAGCCTCCTCCAGGCACCAGGAATCCACTGCCAACTGGGCCGGCGTCGGTTTGTGGGAGAGCACATAGTCCGCTCCAACCTGCTCCGAACCCCGTTTCATATCTGCAAACGGACTCATGGAAATCTTGCGTAGATTCGGAATCCGGCGCAAGACCTCGATCTTCTGGTCGAGCGGTTCGCAGCATCCGTAGTAGTTCATTCCCCACCGCGTGAGGTACGGCAGATCGTGCTCGATGGCGAACTCCCAGAGCATCTCCGGCGAAACGGCTGAAAAGATCTGGGCGTTCGAGCATCCCCAGATGTCGCACGTTCGCACGTGCTTAGGATTGAAATCCGCGGGCGGCAGAATGCTGTTGTAGCCGTACCCACCGCTTCCCATGCGCGTGTTGTCGTTGCCATTGTCGAGCAGCCCAAGTTCGACGAACTGGTCCAATTCGATCATGCACGCCTTCACCACACGATCGACCGCCGCATGCACCATCTCCGGTCGCACGATCAAGTCCATCAAAGCTTGTTCCACTCCCCAGACCGTCACCAAGTAATCCCACGGGGTGTACCAAATGTGCTTGATTCCGGTAAGGCGGATGGGCATGATGTCGGAGAATAGGTCGGACATCGCCCGGTAGTTACGGTCCGTCTCTTCGTCGTCCCGGGTCACGCGCGGCATTTGGATCTTCTCGATATCCTCGGGTTCGACGATTTGCGGATGGTACTCCCGAGAGACCACATCGCTGGTCGGATCGGTGATCACGACGTCCGATTCCTGATAGAGCCCGTATCCGGTGCTTCGATGGGAGATCGGGCAGGAAAGGTACGGGCTGGTGATCGTGTCGACCGGAAAGTGCTTCCATTGGTAGAGCATGTGCCGGTACTGCCACTCCCGGCCACGCGCCCACGGTTGGGTGCACTCGATCTGCAACTCCGGCTCAGCGGCAAACTCATGCCAGGGGATCTCGGTGATCCACACCATGGGGCGCTCAGAGTCCAAGTCGTTGAGCTTGCCCCAGAGCCGGGCACGCTCCTCATTTACCGGGTCGGCTGCGGCTGTGGCAACCTTCTCCACCAAGCCTCGCAAAATGTCCCGGTCTGTTCGGGTGTACAACGCTGAATCCACCATACGCGCCTCGCAACGATCGTCCTCCTTTGAGACAGTTGCGACCTAGACTTGTTCATGGACGATTCGGCAAGTTCATGCCGCCGCCAAATACCAGTAATTATCTGAGGCGGATCCAGCTCCCCCTGTTTGTGGTCGCGCAAAATCGTGACCTTTTAAAGAGATTGAATGCTTGCACTCTGTTAAGAACAGGGAAGAACATGCTGACATTGGATGTCGGATGTCCGTCCATTTGGACTTACACAATTCAATGCCCAAACGAACAAAGCAACTTGCCACGCTCACTGCGGTGTTGGCTATACCGACATTTGGTATCGCCGCTCCCGTGCAGCATTCCGCTCTGGACATGTCCCCTCCTTTGGCAATCCAGCGGGCAATCCACATTGGCCATGCGAGTCCTCTTCGGACGCTTCATCTCGCCATCGGAATGCCCTTTGCCAATCCATCAGGAATCGATTCGTTCGTCGAATCAGTTTCGAACCCTTATAGCCCCAACTACCGGCAGTTTCTGACGCCGGACCAGGTTGGCGCCCAATTTGGCCTATCGCAGACCCAGGTTCAACAGGTGGCGCATTACCTGCAATCGCAGGGGATGCATGTCAAGCTTGTTGCGAAGAACCGGCTGACCATCCTTGCCGACTCGACCGTCGATCAGGCTGAGCACGCATTTGGCACGACGATCGAACAATACGCGTCGACCGAAAAGGCAGATGCGGCCGATCCCTACCGTTACTCCTTCACATCGACGCCGTCAATTCCGTCCGAACTAGGCAAGCTTGTGATCGACGTGTCCGGTCTTGAAGACTTCACTCGCCCTGAACGACGCTACTTGTCGCCAAGCCAGGCACGAACTCTCTATGGCGTGGCGTCCATGTACAGTTCGGGCTCGACCGGCTCCGGTCGAACAATCGGCATCTCTAGCTGGGATGGCTTTCGGCTTTCGAACGCATCGTCGTTCATTAGCTACTGGGGCCTGCCAATTCCTTCGGCAGGAGCCCTTTCGAACGTGAAGGTTGAGACCGTCGACGGCGGATCGGGCACGGGCACTCAAAAGGTCGAGGGAGACCTCGATATCCAATGCACGCTGGCGGTGGCTCCGTTGGCAAACGTGATCGTCTATGACGGCTTCGGTGGCGACATCATTAACGTCCTCACCCAGGAAGTCAACGACAACACGGCCGACATCATCACCGAAAGCTACGGTTGGAGCATGGGCGCCAGTTCACTGACTTCCGCTCACAACCTTCACCTTTCGATGACCGCCCAAGGCATCACCTACCTCGCGGCAACCGGCGACACCGGGACCACCATTACGTATGGCTATCCCGATTGCGAGCCCGAAGTGCTGATGGTAGGCGGCACCTCGACGACGACCGACACGACCGGTAATCGCACGACGGAGACCGGCTGGTCCGGCAGTGGCGGCGGCTGGGTCACGGCCGTCTCGAATACGTTCAACGTCAAGCCTTCGTATCAGGGCGCGGTCGGCCCTTCGGGCGTCAACTACCGTCTGTTCCCCGATATCGCGGCGAATGCCGATCCGAACACGGGATTCTCGCTTTATCTTACGGCCGGAACGTATCCCGGATTCACTCTCTCCACATCCGGAGTCTATAACGGCTTCGGCGGCACGAGCGCCGCATCGCCAACGATGGCAGCATCGCTGGCAGACGCGGAGCAGCAGATTATCGCCAAGGGCGGACTCCCCGCCAATTCGGCCGGCAAACGACGATTCGGACGCATCAACGACTTGCTGTACTCGTACAACGGGTTGTCAAGCGTCTTCTATGACGTGACCTCGGGCAGCAATGGCAACTTGCCAAGCGGCTCAACGTCGTCGGCGACGGCCGGCTGGGACATGGTTACCGGTTGGGGCGCGACGAACTTCCAGGGCTTGGTCAACAAGGTGCTGGGAGTGTCGCTGCAGATCGCCGGAGTTTCGGTGAGCGCAACTTCCATCGAAGGCGGCAACGGTACGACCCTAACGGGTTCGATCACCCTCAACATGGCGGCGCCGACCGGTGGACAGACAATCACGCTCTCTTCTTCCAACGCGGCAGTAACCGTGCCGGCAACCGTAACCGTTGCAGCAGGATCATCCAGCGCAACATTCACGGTCACGACTAAGGCCGTTAGCGCCATCACGAGCGTCACATTGACTGGCTCCATGTCGGGCAGTTCAGCAACGGCAAACTTAACTTTGACGTCGCCTCATCCCACTTCGATGACCCTCTCTTCCAGTTCGGTCGTCGGCGGTACATCGACGACCGGAACGGTCAAAATCGCGGAAGCCGCGCCGACGGGAGGAGTGGTGGTTACGCTCACCTCGTCCAATACTGCTGCCGCCACAACCCCCGCCTCGGTGACGGTCGCGTCTGGCGCCACCTCGGCAACGTTTGCGTTATCGACGGTAGCGGTCGCATCGAGCGCGACTTCGACCATCACGGCAACTTCCGGAACGTCCTCCGCAACCGCGGGGCTGACAGTGACGGCAGCGACAGTGTCCTCGCTCAGCCTCAGCAGCACTAGCCTGTACGGCGGCTTGGGAACAACGGTGACCGGAACGGTCACTCTGACTGGTCCTGCTCCGGTGGCCGGCGCAGTCGTCAGCTTGGCCACGTCCAGCATTTCGGCGACGCTCTCAGCCACGTCGATTACGATCCCTTCCGGCAAAACGTCGGGCACATTCACCTTTACGGCATCGGCTGTCAGCACGTCGACGGCCGTAACCATCACCGCGACGTACGTCACTTCCAAGGCGACCGCGACCGCGACGATCTCTCCAGCCGTAATGGCTTCGGTCACCGTTTCACCCAGTTCGGTAGTTGGAGGTGTTACGAATCCAACGGTTACTGTGACGCTGAACGCTCCGGCTGGCCCCTCGGGCACGACGGTCTCGCTCGGTTCGAGCCTGACCAGCGCCGCCAACTTCAGCAGCTCGTCGGTATCGGTACCGGCTGGCAAGACAAGCGCCACTGCGACGGTCACCTCCTACGCGGTGAATGCCAACGCTTCGGTCACCCTGACGGCAACAAGCGGAGTCTCGAAGACGGCGACCCTTACGGTCACTGCTCCGACACTCTCCAGCTTGTCGCTTTCGGCATCCTCGATTGCCGGCAACGGCACGAACAAGGTCACTGGTACCGTCACGCTCTCCGGCCCGGCCGGCTCCAGTGGAGTCACGGTCTATCTGAAGAGTTCGAATGCGACGGTCGCGTCGGTCCCGGCATCGGTCAAGGTTGCTGCTGGCGCTAAAACTGCCACATTCACGATCACACCGGCCAAGGTCACGGCGAACACTTCGATCACCTTCACGGCGACCCTGGGCTCGGCCTCTTTGACGGCAGCGCTCACGGTCACTCCGTAGGCTGGTCGCAACCCACGGGCCGTCCGCCACTGGTTGGCGGACGGCCCGTCTTTTTGCAGGTATAACGGATTCGAAGGACGCGTCCACGAACTCAAGTCGCTGGAGGCATCCTTGATGAACCTATGCCGACTAAACTAACCCAACGCAACGGGAGAAGGCTTCGGGCTGATAACCTCTCCGTCATTGTGTGGGATCTTCAACGAGTCGTATTTTACGGAACAGTAGAAGCGGCCCAATGGATCGAGTCCGTCACCCAAACGCGAGAGGATGCCCACTCCCCCTGGCAGGACGTCGAGGTCAAAACCCAGATCTACGGGCGAATGTCGAGTCGTCTCCACGAGATGTTCCCTCACAGCCAGCTTGAGTTCCACGTACGCTTCACGCACGACGGGCATGAGTACTCCGGCACCGGCGTGATCAAGAAACGTCCCACCGAGTTCATCCAGTTCTACGTGGATGAGAACTTGACAAAGCTCAGCTGAGACGCGAAGGACGCGGTGGCACCGCATGTTCCATACTTCGTACCAGCCAATATGACCAAACCCTCCGCTTCTGAGTTCACGCGTCGTCAGGTTCTGCAGATCGGGGCGGGAACGCTTGTGGCGTTCGGCGCCGGCGAGATCGGCCGGGTCGCCCTCGCCGAAGGATCTCCCTCTCCGACGGTAGCCGGCTTCAAGCCGTTGCGATCGATCAACATCATGAACTTCCTGCGCGGCGAGGAGCCACGGGGCCCCGTCGACTTGATGGCGCCGCTCGTCGGCCAGATGGAGCAGGTCAAGAAACACGGATTTCCGGCAAGTTGGCTGCTCCAGTTCGACGCCCTCGTGTCCGGACAGTTCGTCGAGTACCTCAAGAAGGAAATGCCGGCAAACCACGAGGTCGGTTTCTGGTTCGAGATGAACCACAAGCTCTGCGACGCAGCCGGAGTCGAGTGGCGGGGACGCCCTGACTGGGGCTGGGACTACCACGTGCCAGTCGCCTATCTGATCGGCTACACCCACGAGGAACGGATCAAACTGGCGGTTACGGCTATGCGCGAATTCAAGAAGATATGGGGTCGGTACCCGGCCTCCATCGCGTCGTGGAACCTTGACGCCGTTACTGTCGGCTACCTTAGTGACCACTATCCGATCGATGCCTTCGCGGTTTGCCGTGACCAGGATTCCACCGATGGTTTCACGATCTGGGGAGCCCCGATCGCTGGCTACTACCCGTGCCGAAACAATGCATGGAGCCCCGCCGTCGAGGCGAGAAACCAGATTCACACGCCGATCCTTCGCCTCCTCGGTCAAGACCCGGTCTATTACTACGACCTCCGCTACCCCGTCGATGACGGTGCGATTTCCAGCGCCCCAGACACGATGGAGCCTGTCTGGCCGTCGGGACGCAGCAAGCACTTCGTCGACACCTTCTTCGATATGATCGCCCACACTCCTTGCCTCGCGTTTTCATATGCCCAATTGGGCCAGGAGAACAGCTTCGGCTGGCCGGACATGCGGGATGGTTTCGCGATGCAAATGACGGCTTTGGCAGAACTGCGGGACGCCGGTGCTCTATCGATTGAGACGATGGGAGAGACCGGTCGGCGATTCAAGAGCGCTTTCCCAACGACGCCGCCCCAGGCCCAAGTGCAACTTACCGACCCGTTTGGGCACGATAACCCAGCCGAGAAAAGCATCTGGTATCAAAGCCGCTTCTACCGCGCGAACCTCCACTCGCGTGGAAGCGAGATATTCCTGCGCGACATAGCCGTCTATAGCGATCGGCTGCGCCAACCGTATCTTGATAATCCGACTCGAATCCATGGAATTGAACAGCGACTGCCCGCGGTGTTGGATGCGCTCCACTGGAGCGATGGGAAGACCAAGTGCGCGGGGCGCTTTGTACTCATCAATTCCCAAGGTGACACGTCAACGATTGAAGCGACCTCGTTCGCGGATGTGCGAGAATCAGGCTCGACTCTCGAAATCGGCGTTCCCATCAAAACGGGTGGAGTACTTCACCTGGATCTAGGCGAGCACGTGCTTTCAGTTCGGGCAAACGACTTGCCCGAGGGCAAGACTTTTGCTCTCGACTTCCAGTGGGCCCACGATCGCACTTCCTTCGTTTCAATCGAGAAGGACCGGCTGAACTACCGCTTTGAAAGCTTCAACTATTCGGTCAAGGTCATGCGAGGACACGCTGAGCCCACTGCCGCCGGAGTTCGAATCGACTCGGTGGGCAACGAGGTCAGGCTTGATATGCGCCAGACATAAGGAGCCAAATCAGGCCAGCTCGACCAACTGAAACAGCACGGCGGGGATAGAACTGCGGTCGTTGTTCGGGTCGTAGAGGATCTCAATTCCGACCCCTTCCGAAAATCCCGCAAGCTTGGCCGTCGACGACACCGAGCACTTCCCCTCGCGCGTTCCGAATCGGGAATCGAACCGATACTTGATCGCAGAGCCCTTCCCTTTGATTACGGAGACTACTTGGCCCTGGGCCACCTGCCCTCTCCTCAGTAGCGAACGCTCCCTGATAAGGCTGACTTCGAACATGATCACAAAAAAAGTGAGAATGAACGTCCAAAGTCCCCCGGGTACCAGCCACTGTCTTCTTGCGTAATCGATCTGCATCGGATCCACGCCCCCGATCTCGAAGTCACCGGGATCGTTGGGCATGGCGACTACCGGCACTTCGGACTGGTTGCAGTACTTGTAGTAGTAGGTAGAGAAGACCGGCCGTTCGCCAGAGTAGCTGAAGCCCCGGTCGCTAAACGCCACCGAGAGGTAGTAGGCATACGACTTACCGCGAACGATACGGCTGGAAAGAACCCGCCCCACTACTGTCTTGCCAGATTCCATCAGGGTCTGCAATCGCGCCACCTCACGGCTCATTCCGTAAGGAATCCCAATATAGCAAGCGAGGACCAACAACCATAGGACGGTACGGCCGACGATCGCGCCGGTCTTCATTCGAATTGCACGAGGAGGTGGGGGAACAGTCGAGTCCATCATTGCTTGCCGGTTATTTTACGGTGTGAATCGCCAAGAGGTTGTGGCGCCTACGCCTGTGTTCCATCCAATTGCCAGAGTTGGACCATCTTCAATGGGATAGAGCGGCGATCATTGTTCGGATCGTAAAGAACCTCGATTTGGCTGCCGATCTCAGGGATACGGGGCCGACGAAAAGCCGGAGAGAATTTGCCGGTTCGGGCTCCGTACGGAGTCTCGAACTCGTAACGAACGATCGTGCTCCTCCCTCTATACACTGAGTCGATGCAGCCGGTCCCTACCTGCCCGTTTGCCAGAAGTCCCCGCTCCACTGCCGACGTGTATTCGAACGAGATCACGAAAATCAGGACGACGAGAAACGCGCCTCCGCCAAAGATCAGCCATTGTGTTCTCAAGTAGTTGATTCGCGACTCGTCGATAGGTCCAACCTCGAAATCGGTTGGATCAGTCGGCATCGTTAACACCGGAATGGCTGATTGCCCCGAGTACCGGTTGAAGATTCCCATCGGTACTTCACGCTCCCCACTGAAACTAAACCCTCGATCGCTAAACGAGACGGTCAGGTAGTAGGTCGTCGACTTGCCATGTCGAACTCGGCTGTCGAGAACCTGACCGTCAACGGTTCTTCCCGCTGCCATCAGAGTCCACAGGCGGGACACTTGCTCGGTCATTCCGTGCGGCACGTACAACGCTACTACAGCGATCAGAGTCCAAAGGAGAACCCGACCAACGATTGCCCCGGTTCTCATCCGGATGCTCCGAGGGGGCGGCGATATCGAATACGAATTCACAGGTCTGGCCCATTGTACGTGGGTTCCACGCAAGCTGGCTGCCATCCGTCTCATGCTTCGTCCCCAGACCGCAAATTAGGCGATTTCGCACATCTGGAACAAGCTCGTGGGCAACGAGTCCCTGTCATTGTCTGGATCGTACAGAACCTCGATCTCTTCGCCAACCGTGAACCGGCGCACCGTCGGCGTGGACCGCTTTGCGGCACGTTCACCGAACCGTGTCACGTACGTGTATTTAACGTACGAGGTTTTGCCTGGGATCAGGGCTTCGACGCGCCCGATCGCCACCTGTCCCTTCGTCAGCAACCTCCGTTCGAAGTTCAACGTGTATTCGATTGAGCCCAACACGAACACGATCACCACGGCAAACATCGATCCAAGGACCTCCCAAGGCAGCTTTGCGTGATCAATCCGATCTTGGGTCATCTCGCCAACTTCGAAGCTAGATGGATCGTCTGGCATAGTCACGACCGGTACTTCAGGCGCCTGTACGTACGTGTCATAGATGTAGTAAGGAACTCGCTGTTCGCCCGAGTATACAAACCCGCGATCGCTGAAGGTGATGGTCAGGTAGTGGCTGGTTGACTTCCCGCGTGAGATCCGGCCGGTGATCACCTGGGCGTGGACTATGTGTCCCTGCTCCATGAGCAGGGTGAGCCGGTGTGTCTGTCGATTCATGCCGAGAGGAATGCCGAAACCCGTCAATGCGAGGAGCACCCAAACGAAAACCCGCAGGATGTGGCTGGACCGTTTGATCCGCACGTTTCGTGGAGGCGGAGGCATCGTTCGCATCGTGGTCATCACTGAATCAACCTACGTGGCGGCAAAGACATGGTTTCGATGGTGTGCCTAGTACGCTGCCAATTCAGACGGCCTCGGCGCGTTACCATGCTCGCGCAGCCAGTCGGCATGGTGACCGCGACCGGTTTCGGTGAGACGTTTAAGATACGGTTCCCAGTCGTAGCCGCCGACCCTCGCATGTAATGGTCCTCCTTCCGAAATCACGACTTCGAACGGATCGCCTACCGGACAGTCCACCGACATCTCGGCAAACGCTTCGGTGATCTCCTTACCAACCGTTTCGACGACCTCCGGGTACTCCGAAACGAGGTTCCTCGTCTGGTGCGGGTCCGCTTCCAGATCGAACAGCATCCACTCCGAGAAATCTTTCGTGCCGGTGTCGATCGTGTGGATGAGTATCCACTTGTTCCATCGCGCCGTCCGCTGACAACTCCACGCGCCCTGGCTTAGAAAGAGTCTGCCGCGTCCTGTGTCATCGCCGCACTGAAGCCCAGGCGCAAATGAGCTCCCGTCCCATCCGGCTTGAGCCAGCACATCCCTACCCTTCGGACTGCATAGGTCGACGATCGTGGCAGCGAGATCGAGATGATAGCGGAACCCGGAAAGAGCCGAACCGGGCTGTGTGACGCCCGGCCAGCGGATCACACCTGGAATGTGGTTTGTGAATTCGTCCGCCGTCTGGTGATCTCCCCAAATATTCAGTTCGCCAAGGTTCTCGCCATGGTCGGCTGCGACAACGATCGCGGTTTCCTCCAACACTCCGAGTTCATCGAGCAAGGCGATGATCTTGCCGACATACATGTCGGCGTATCGCACGCCGCAGTCGTATCCATCCAAGTGCACCTTCGCGTCTTCGAGCGACTGAATCTCACCGCGCCCTATTGTCCAACGCTTAGGGTCGATCTTGTTGTCGTAATGAGGTACTTCGTGGGCGGAGTGGGGACCGTACGAGGCTCGCTGCCTGGCTATGACCTCCTCGGTGATCCATGGGTCGATTGGCTCTTCCGCGAACGGGTTGCCAAACTCCACCGGCGTGTCGTAGGGCGTATGGGGGTCCCACATGTTGACATGCAGAAACCAGTTATCTTCCTTGCCTCGCCCCTTGAGCCATCGTTCGGCTTCCCGATAGATCTCGTCGGCATTCTCCATCCCACCCCGGCCGGTGTCGATCGTCTCGTTGAAACCGTATGTCATCTGGTAAGCGCTGTGGCGACGAGGGAACGGACTTACCGATGCGGTCCAGTAACCGCATCGCGTAAGGAGCGAGGCCAGGGAATTATCGGCCGCACGCGAGCGGAAGTCACGGTCGCGTCCTTGGGGCTGGAGGTCTGCGCAGACGCCGCCATGGTTGACTACTCCCGTTCGTGTCCCAAACCGCCCTCCGAAGAACCCGGTTCGACTCGGAAGGCAGGGCGTATCGGACGCGTATAAGCTTTGCATCCGGGCTCCCTGTGCCGCCAACACATCGATGTTAGGACTCGTGTTCCGATGGTATCCATAGCAGCCCAAGTGGTCCGGACGCAACGAGTCGATATCGATATAGAGAATCCGCATGACGCCCCCCGGTGTACCCCACTTCCCCTCTCACAAGGAGCGCCGCCTTCAGTCCTCCCAAGTGTCCCGGGCTTCAGCCCGCCCAACGTCGTTCACGCCCGCTTGACCGGCATGGCACAACGAACAACGCCGGCAACCATCCACTGGCTCATGCGGTGACAGTCAAACCTCCGAACTTTTACGTATGTCACGCCCCAAGATGACCGTGTACACGAAAGGCGTCAAAGACCGCAGAATCGCGCTCCAGCCTGATTGGAACGTAGGTTTCAGCCAGTCATTTGGTGTGACCTTGGTGACTTACAATTCACGTTGCGCGTACCTTGCTTGGTAGACCAGCGGCCAGCTGGCACCACGGTTGGGCCACACCAAAAAGACTCATTCCAGCAGCAGACAATTCAGTAAGGGAATTAATTACCATCTAGATACTTGTTGAGAAAGGCCAACGAGATCTGTTTCACGTCCCGCGTAAGAGGTCGCCTGTTCCAGCTTTCCCAATCGAAATTATGCCCAATGTCGTCCAAGAACACTTTAGCCGTCGGGACGTCGTTCTTGCGAAGCGCGTCCGCAATCTCCTCGCCCTGCGTCCATTCGAGAATATCGTCTGCCTTTCCAAACATGACCATTATGGGTGGAGATCGATGTTTGATGTAGCGAACCGGGGAGGCTTGGCGTAGCACTTCATCGTTGAGCGATGCGGCACCGAACGCGCGTGCAAACTTGTTCATACTTGCCCGGAGATACGGCTCGTCCTGTCGGTCGCCGACGCTTAGGTCGCCGGGCCCGTACATGTCTATCGCGCACCTGACGGAATCAGAAACGTTGGAGTACGGCCCCTTTGGCTCCATCTCGCCAATACCTGTCACTTTGCGAATTATTTGGCGTAATTCTTTGCGCGATAAATGGCGCAAGTGAACCTCAGGCCTCTCCAATCACCAGGCTCTCGCGAGCTGCTTCCACAGCGGCCTTCGTTACTTCTTGGAGTGAGTTGACCTCAAGAATTCGCTCAATTTGGGTTAGGAGGCGGTTCAGAAGTCGGAAGTTGCCAGCCGTCATTCGAATAATCGCCGCTATTGTCTCTGGGTCGAGAGGTCGTTCGGGAAGGTTCACTCCGGGAGGCACCCAGCCCTTTTCCAAGAGATCACGAATCTCATTCGCGGCGAGGGGCCGAAACTCATGCACAAATCCGATGCGAGAGTAGAACTGGGGGTATCTGGCAAGACGCTTTTCGATGCCCGGCATCCCGACCAGAATCATGCCGATGTTTCCGGCATCGAAGATGGCTCGAACCTGTTCTAGGCTTGCCATCCGCAAGCGGTCGGCTTCGTCGACTAGGATGAGTGCGGTAGGGTCAGCGATCTCCATTTCCTTTATGGAGTAAGCCCTGGCCACTTCACCATATGTGGGTCTGAGTTCGGGAACTGGCCTTGAAAACCAATCATGCTTGCGCAGAATCTCAGACTTGTAGTTCTCGTCTCGTAGCCGGATTGCGTTCAACTTCTCTTCCATTTCA
Source organism: Fimbriimonas sp. (assembly GCA_031292555.1). Lineage (GTDB taxonomy): Bacteria > Armatimonadota > Fimbriimonadia > Fimbriimonadales > Fimbriimonadaceae > Fimbriimonas. The sequence continues at coordinate 28,772 of JARLGV010000111.1, read as the reverse complement.
AGTCTCAGGGGCCGTTTTGCAAGGTTTCGGATGGAGTCGCGAGAGCGCCTAATGGCGAGGTCTATGGTGCGCGGCGTGTTCACAACCGAAGGTGTGTAGAAGACCGTGTCCGGTGGGGCGCCTTCAGCAATGCACGCCGTCCGGCGGTCCGAGTCCTTAACCGCCTCGAAGCGACTGTAATGTCTCGCTGACAGTGTCTTCCCAACTCCCGGCGCTCCGAAGCACAGCCCGATGTATCGGTAGCGGCGACAAGCGTCGCAGAACTCCACGAACCGGCGATGTTCGAGCGTTTCGACCATGACCGACAGTCCTTTGCTACTCGTTCCGATATCGCTTGAGTTCAGGTGTGGTCCGCTTGGGCGTTCGCTTGGTTCTTGGCGTTGGTGGCTCATCTAGCTTCTCCTTGCCCTCGCCACACTTCAGTTCCAGGAGGGTATCCACGGTCTTCTGACGGTCCTTTAGAACCCCACGCAGTTCGCGGCGCCTGCGATTCCGAGCCGTGATAATCTCTCGAAGAGGAACGGTTTCGCCGGCAAGTTCGGCACAAACTGCCCGGCACAAGAACTTCTCTTCGTGGAAGACTCTGACCTCGCCCATGTCCCGAGGGTCGTACCGCAGAGTCACCGTTTCGCCAACGTAGGCTGCCAGCGTGGTTGAAATGTATCGAAGACTTTGGAAGTAAATTCCATCGGCTCTTACCTGCCGCGACTTGGCCACTCTAATGAGGAGCAAGTCCAGTTGTTCGAGCGAGTCGGGCATCCGGGGCAAGAATCCACCGGCTTCCCATCGCTCTACCGGCCGTGTCTTGGTTTCGCTGTTTTCGCACCGGTGATAAACGTCAAGCAGAAAGGTGTGGAACCTGGCATCCAATTCGGCAAGGGTCAGCGTCGGCTTTCCGCGCACGGTTCCGCCTGAGGGAGCATAGCCATCCAACTCGCAGAGGAACATCTCGTTGACGGTCGAAAAGAACCGCTCAATTCGGCCCCGGCCCCTTGGCTTGCCGGGAATGGAGAAGACCAACCGGATTTTAAGATCGGCACCAACTTGCTCAAGATGGCGCGACGTGAAGTCGCTCCCGTTATCCGTGTAAAGAACATCAGGGATGCCGCAAACGACCCATCGTGAATCTCCTTTCCTCCAAATCGCTTGGCGCAATGCCAGCGAAGTGTGAAGCGAACACGGAGGCTCGAATGAGAGAAAGTAACCGGTCACAGCCCTGCTGTAGTCGTCGATTACGACCGTGAGCCATGGATTCGCAACTCGACCATCGGGCCGCAACACCAGAATGTCAAGGGGCGTGTGGTCGGCTTGCCAAATTGCGTTCGGGCCATCAGCTTCACGCCGATGAATCAGTTCGAAGGATTCTCCATACGCCTTGCTCCCTTTGTGTGCAAGAGTAGTCAGGTCTGAGGGCAATGCGGTGACGGTACGATAAACGACCCAATAACTGGGAGAGTCTTCCCCGGTGTCTTTAGCAAGGCGGCGTATTTGGCGGCAAATGACTGAAATGGGGAGTGGGGGTCTTTGAAGAGCAAGACCCTCCATGGCCTCTTTTAGCTTCGTGGAAACCGCCCTTGGCTCTCCTTTGTCTGCCCGATTTTTCCGGGAGAGCCCGACCAAGCCAAAACGATGGTAAAACCCAACCCAACGTTGCGCTGTCCGGAAGGTGATTCCAGCGTCCGCAGCGACCAGCCTCAGGGAAACGTCCTTTTCCAAGTGCGGCTGTAGAAGGCGGAAACGACCGAGTGCAAGCGTTCGAGCTTCCTCCGACAAAGCGGCCAGTTGGTCCACTACGCGAGGTTACGCCAAATAGCGCGCAAATATTTACGCCAGATAATTTGCAAAGTGAAACACAGTGATTGCCGAAAATGTCAGCACTTCGATGATCGAAAAGGTCACAACGCGACTTTGTGCGAGCACGGGCTCGTCCGGTCAAGGTGCACGGAGTGCAGGTCTATGAATTAGAAGCAATGCTGAAACAAGGTTAATGTCGGACTCTAGTCCTTAATGGGCTAGAAACGCGAACACCGCGAACCGAGAGGCGTGGTGGAAGGCGGAGGCTAGTTGCGGCTCCATAGCGGATCGCCAACCTGGTCAAAAGAAGCGCCTGTCACGAAGTGCTTACCGTGGCCATCTGCGGACACGACCGCGAGTCGTGCGAATCGCTGGTCAAAGCCCCCTCCGACCAGTCCATGCCGCATCAGCGCGAAAGCGATGTATCGGCCATCCTGCGACCATGCGGGCGCTCTTGGCTCTAGCGTTTCATCTTTCGCCTCGATCCAGCTATCGAGAGGGATTTCACGCTGGCCGCTGCCGTCTGGTTTCATCACGTAAATACGTCTGTCGTAATCCGTGACGTATCTGATGAAAGCTACTCTGCTCCCGTCAGGCGACCACGTTTCGTCGGAGTCGTTCAGGCTGCCGCTTGTAATTTCACGCTGGCCAGAACCATCCGCGTTCATCGTGCAAATGCGGTTCTTGCCGTCGCGATAGCGCGTGAACATGATGCTAGTCCCGTCCGGCGACCAGCAACCCCCATGATCAGTGAACGTGTTGTTAGACAGATTGACCTGATTGGAACCATCAGGTGTGACGACGAACAACTGTTGGGTCTGGGCTAGCTCACGCGTGTAAAGCAATGACTTGCTGTCGGGAGACCAAGTTGGCCTGAATTTGTCACCGGGGTCGAGAGTAAGCTGATGGGTGTTGGTGCCATCCTGATCACAAACGAAGATCTGATAGGAGCCGTCAATTAGCCGGTTGAATGCGAGCCTCTTTCCGTCCGGCGACCACGAGGGAAACGCATTGCCCCTTGTTCCCGGAGTTACGACTGCATCTTTGCCGCCGTCAACGCTGGCCACGTGAATTAGCTTCATATCGCCAGCGAGATAGGCGACGGTGCCCGCGGATGAAAGTGAGAACGTCCACGCCTCGTCGGTGGGGACACTTATTCTGGTCAAGCCAGTTCCGTCAGAATGCACTATGTAGATGCCACTTCGGCGGTTTTCCATAGCACAAAAGATCAGCCTACCGGTAGCAGCAGGCGGATCCACGGGTCGAGCCTGGCTGCCTACCTGTACCACGGCGGTCTGCTTGCGTCCTTCGCCGCAACCGCCGGCGCCCGTCAGAAGCGCAACTGCGAACGCAAACAATCCTGGAGCGATCCTCACGGCCTATTCTATCACTGTGCGGCACCGCGAATGACGGTCGTACCCTGCGGAGGACGACCGCGAGCGCTAGACAAGACGCCTAGGAACCTGCGGTCGCCGACCCCCGTTCCGTCGCTAGCGAATCGGCGGAACGTCTCGAACTCCGCCGGCAACCCTGCCTGAATTACGGGCAGCGCGTTCTTCACCGCCCGGGGCTTTCGCTCCAACAGGTCGAGGTAGTGCTCCAAAGTGGCGAAACCTCGGCCCCGCTCGTAGCTTCGGACATGGCGGGCGACAAGCTTGGCGCCGGACAATATCTCCAGATCGAAGGGCTTGGCCCGCACGAGCACCGAGTTGTGAACGAATTTCGTCGGAACGCTGTAGGAGACGCCGTCGAAGCGAACCAGGCTGAGTTTGTCGACAAGGGCGAACGTCATGCGCGACGGCGAGTAGTCGGGGAGCGGAAGCAGGCAGTTCCGGTCCAGTTCGAAGGCCGGCCGAGGTTTGACCTATTTAGCCGATTATACATCGTCGCACGTCTACCCTTCGAGCCATCTCGCACGTCCCTTTCCGGACGCGGCGAAGCAAACCTGTCACTTTGCGAATTATCTGTCACCAAATCTTCAGAGATAATTGTCACCCTGCACGTTAGCCGGTGCCGATGACCAGGCTTTCCCGAGCGGTTTCGACAACCTGCCGGGTGACGCTGGCGATCCCGTTGATTTCCATCAGTCGGGCGGCTTGCGCTAGTAAGCGATGCAGAAGGCGGAAGTTGCCGCCCGTGATCCTGATGATTGCCGCCACTGCTTCCCCGTCCCTAAGGCTGTTCTCGGGAAGCCGCAGATCCGGTGGGTTCCATTCCTGCAGAAGTTCACGCATCTGGTTAGCTCCGAGAGGGCGAAACGTGTGAACGAACCCGACGCGAGAATAGAACTGCGGGTACCGGGCAAGACGCTTTTCAAGACCGGGCATTCCGATGAAAACCAACCCAATCCCGCCCGCATCGTAGATCGATCGCATCTGCTCAAGGCTGGCCATCTTCAATCGGTCTGCTTCATCAACCAGGACCAAACTTGTCGGATCATGAATCTCGGAGCGCTGCTTCGCCATCTCCTCGTAAAGGGCAAGCCGTTCACCATCAAGAGCGTCTCTGTTCACTGGCGGGCCAAACATCCAGTCCGTTTCCATATAGAACTTCTTCCGAAGCTCCTCTTCGTGTGCAAGGAAACCATCGAGGACGGGCTTTTGCTGCCGGTCGAGAATCTCGAATGGGATCGACTGTAGGCGGCGGCGCAGAGTCTCGATGTCTTGCCCAATCCGACCTGGCGAGTTGATTACCTCCGGCGTGTAAAGGACCGTATTGCTTCCTTTCACCTCGCATAGGTCGTCAATGGTTTCCTTCCGAGGTTCGCAGGTTTCGAGCCTCGCCCACCCGGCGTATCGACGAGCAGAGAGCGTCTTTCCCACACCGGGCGGGCCGCAGCAAAGACCGATGTAGCGATAATGGCGGCAAGCGTCGCAGAATTCGGCGAAACGGCGGTACTCCTGTGTGACGACGAACCCGTCTTCACCGACCGGCGGCAACTTATTCATGGATATACCGCTTCAGCGCCGGCAAGGCGGGAGCGACGGCAGGCTCGTCCTTGCCGTCTTCCTTGTTCCACCTTCGGACCTGCAGCAGCGCGTCCACCACCCGCTGACGATCGGTGAGGGTCTGCTTCAGCTCTCGTCGCCGCCGGTTTCGAGCTTGGAGGACGTCGCGAAGAGGCACAGTCTCGCCGGCAAGTTCCTGACAGACCGCACGGCAGAGAAAGTGGTCTTGCTGAAAGACGCGCACCTCGGCGACATCGCGCGGGTCGTAACGCAGGATCACGCTCTCCCCGACGTACGCAGCCAGGTTGGGATCGATGTAGCGCATGCCCAGGAAGTGGATCCCGTCGGGATGCACCTTGCGTGAACGGACGACCGTGATCAGAAGCAAGTCCAACTGCTCCAGCGAGTCTGCCATGCGCGGGAGAAAGCCGTTGGCTTCCCAACGCGCGTTGGGCGTTGTACCGGTCTCGTTCTGAATACGGACGTGATAGGTTTCATAAAGAAAGCGCCCGAAACATTCGCTCAAATCCCGCAAGGTCAACGTTGGCTTACCTCTCATCGCACCACCCTCCGGGGAGTAGCCGGGCAATTCGCAAAGGAACATTTCCTGTACCGTTTGAAAGAACCGCTCGATGCGACCGCGTCCACGAGGATGCCCCGGCAGGGAAAAGATCAGGCGGATTTTTAGGTCGGCGGCGACCTGCTCTTGATGGAGCGAGGTGAAGTCGCTGCCATTGTCTGTGTAGAGCACGTCCGGGATACCGCAAATGTGCCAGTGGGGATTTTCTTTACGCCATATAGCTTGGCGGAGGGCGAGTGATGTGTTAAGTGAGGAAGGCGCATCGAACGTCAGGAAGTACCCCGCGACCGCGCGACTGTAGTCGTCGAGGACGATGGTGAGCCACGGCTTTGCCGGTGGCTCTCCTTCCCGGACCAGTAGGATGTCGAGCAGACAATGGTCCGCCTGCCATATCGCGTTTGGGCCGTCTGCTTCGCGCCGATGAACCAGATCGAAGGTTTGGGAGTAAACCTTGCTGCCGTCCTGGGCCAGGGTCATTAGGGCGTCCGGAATGCCCCGCACGATTTGATAAACCAGGGAGTAGCTGGGTGGCACAAGGCCGCCCCCGATAGCGACTTGACGAACTTGTCGATGGATGACGGCAACCGTCAGAGGAGGCTTCTGCAGGGCCAACCCTTCGATGAGATGCGAAATTTCGGTGGTCAGCACCCGATGCTGTCCGCCGTCGCGTCGCGCCTTCCGAGACAATCCAGCGAGCCCTTCGGCTCGATATCGGCGGACCCACCGTCTGAGGTTGCGCAGCGATTGACCGGATGTGACTGCTATCGATTGAAGAGTTTGGCCGTCTTCCAGAAACGGCGTGAGAACACGAAACCGCTCCAAAGCACGTTCCCGCTCGTCAGACGTCAGGTTTGATAGCAGAACGTCCACCCCTATATCCTTATTGTTCAAGGCGACGTCGGCGCCAGGCCCGTACTTCCGCGTCTGCGGCAGCATCGGACTGTTCGGCATAGCGTAGGGTCGTCTGCAAATTGCGATGCCCCAAACGCTTTCGGATCGTGGCGAGACTCACCCCGTCGTTGACGAGTTCAGTGGCATGGGTGTGCCGGAGCTGGTGCAGCGTGCATTCGACACCCACTTCCCGACAGTAACCAGCCCACCGCTCCTGCACGGATTGATAGCGCAGCGGCCCGCCCCGGCCATTCTTTTGGGCTCGGAACAAGGGACCATGCCGGTATCCCATCTTCTTAAGATAGGAGCGGAGTTGGCGCAGAAGGCGGGGATCGTCGAGCAATATCGTCCGCTGTTTCCCACCTTTGCCAGTAAGTGTCAGCCGCTCATTGTCCATGGCCAAGTCAAGGTCCTCGACATGGACCCCGAGCGCTTCGCTAATGCGCAATCCAGTTTCGAAGATGAGCCGAAAGAGCAGCCGGTCGCGTAGCTCGCTCGCGTCGATGACGCCAAGGATACGCTCAACGCTCTGGCGGCCAACCCCCCGAGGCAGAGGCGGCTCACGCCGCACTCGTTCTACTCGGTCCATGGGATTGGCGATCAGTAAATCCTGCCGGCAAGCCCAACTTAGGAAGCTGGCAAGCGAGGCCTGCTTCCGGGCACGCGTAGCAGGGGCCAGACTTTCGATGGACTGTCCAAATGCCCGAAGCGAGTCTGTCGAAACCTCCCACAAGCTGACTGGGGCAAGAGCGGCAAACTGGGCGAGATCGGTCTTGTAGGCGCGCTGCGTGTTCGGCGAATGGTTTGCCCGGTTCATGTCGCCGAGAAAGCGCTCGACACTCTCCTGGAGCGTCATGTCCAATTCCGGCGGCTGACGTTCGGTTTGCACCAAGAGTTTCTTGTTCCTGTGATAACAATAGATTTCGCGGTCCGCTGTGATCCAACCGTCAGGATTGAAACCGCACGACGCGCAGGGCTTTTTCCTGCGATAACAAATATTATCACAGGATTCTCGTTAGCCTGTTCGATCCTTGGCTGTCCCCCATGTGGATCGCTCATTTTCAAAGCCAACTGCTAAGAAAGGGAAGGTGTTAAATTAAAGGACGCGGTCGTCGCCATCATCGTTGGCGGCCTCCAAGAGAGTCATGTATAGTTGAATGGCAATGTTTCAAGGTTGCCCAATCTGCGGACGGGATCTCGTAGAATTCACCTGTAGGAAATGCAATTCCATGGCGAAAAGGCAGGGTCGGCGCAAGCCGTCGGGGTCAAATTCGGATGCGATTCTCGATCCTTTAATGATAGGTCTCATAGGGCTGGTCGGAGCGGTCGCTGGTGCTGCTTTTGGCCAAGAGATGATGAACAATCCTTGGCCATTGGCAGGCGGTGGCCTCCTTGCGGGACTTTTCGGTGGGCAATTGATGGTTAGCGATGCCGGTCCAGATAGGGCTCAATCTCAGTTCGTGCGGGACATGAGGGCCTCATCGACTCCGTTACACTGGGCAGCATTGGCGAACCGGGCGGATCTGATCCGAGATCTTGCCCAGGACGGCTCCGATGTGGATCGCAGGGCAACAGATGGGACTACCCCGCTGTTTTGGGCGATTCGGGCAAACCACGTTGAAACCGCAATGGCACTGTTGGCGATGGGTGCCGATCCAAGCGCAGTCTCTAATGACGGGACAGCACCCTTGCTCCTGGCAGCGGAAAACGAAAGCGAAAGCTTAGTAAGAGAGCTACTGCAAAGCACGGTCGATCCGAGCGGCCAGGATCGCCAAGGAAATACGCCACTTCATGTGGCACAGAATGTACAGATCGCAGCACTGCTGCTAGAAAAGGGCGCTTCTCCCGTCACCAAGAACAACGATAATGAAACTCCATTGCATGTTTCGGCGAAGATTGGTAAGCGCGAAATCGCCAAGTTGCTCTTGGACCATGGAGCCGACGTCAATGCGTCTGGGCCCAATGGCACAACCCCACTTCACGTGTCGGCGAAAGCGGGCCACAAGGAAGTTGCGGAGTTGCTCCTGGAATACGGGGCCGACCTCAATGCGGGGGCGGGGCCCGGTAGCACGACGCCACTTGGCACGGCGGCGTACGCTGGCCACGAGACGGTTGTGCAACTGTTAGTCGACAAAGGAGCCGAGCTCTCCGGGCAGCCCGTCGTTTACTGGGCCGCACTAGGAGGTCACATACACATCGCAGAGTTACTGCTCAACGCCGGCGCTGACGTTAACGTCAAGGTCGACGGGCGGACGCCCCTCAAAGTGGCCCACGATAATAAGATGAAGGAGTTGTTGCGGGACCGTGCGGGAAGTAAATGACGCACTAAGGGCTTGCAAGGCAACGAGTCATTTTGAACCATGTTTTGGCTAGAGGGTAAGATCTTATCGGTTAGACAGGTCAGATACCTGGAGCCGACCTGGAGCGCGAACGCAAGGGGATCGCACTGTCTTCGATTCGAATTCTGGCGCACGCGGCAAATAGTGGAAACCGCCAGGGAGGGCCTGATGGTTGTCATCACCTTGACCGGCGGTGACAATTATCTCTGAAGATCGAGAGACAGATAATTCTGAAAGGGACACTGCGGGAATTTCTGTGCTGCGAAAGCATTAATTAGCGCCAAGCGCTTTTAGCTCACGAATAACTGCTGGCGATGCGCCGATCTGCTGTGCCTGTGCGAGTACCGATTTCCCGCCGCTGTCCTTTGCATTAGGATCGGCATGTGCCGCTAGAAGAACACGTACGCACTCTTCGGCGCTGCCATCACCTAGAGGCCCGCGTACCGCCCCCATTAGCGCGGTATTGCCCGCAACATCTTTCGCGTTAGGGTCCGCACCAGCGACAAGCAGTACTTTCATGGTGTCCAGATGACTACCTGAATAGCCCATATCCATACTGCCAAGACCAGAAGCGACCATAAGTGCAGTCTCACCGGATTCGCTTCGCTCATTCACTTTAGCCCCTGAACGAAGCAGGAATTGAGCCATGCGCGTACCACGATGTTCAAAGGAAGCGTGCATTAATTGGGTAGTGCCCTCTTTGTCCTTGCCATTCACATTGGATCCGCCTTTGACAAGTAACTGAGCCACGTCAAGGTTATCGTTAATGATTGCTATCATAAGGGCGTCATAACCGGAGTCGTCCCTTGCATTGAGGTCTACGTGGTGCGATATGAAGTCCTGGACGATTGCTAATTCACTTTTTGAAGGCATGTCAGTGCGAAGCGCCAGCATCAGAGCGGTTATGCCGCCCTCACACGGTTCGTTCCCGTCTGCTCCGCTCTTCAGAAGCAAGTCCACGCATTCTACATGTCCGCCCTCGGCTGCAAGTTGCAGCGCTGTGTGACCGTGCTCGCTCTTCGCGTTTACGTTCACGCCACGCCCGATGATGGCCCGAAGCTTTTCTATGTCCCCGGTATCGGCGGCATTTATGAATTCCGGATTGGCAGGCGCTAATGATTTGGCGGCGAGCCATATAAGAGCGCCAAGCACACCAACTGTTACAAGTGCCAAGAAGGCAAGACCTTTACGAGTCCTTGACCACGCGAGGAGTTTCTGTAGACGATCGAGATAGAGAAGTACGGCCCCCGCAGCTATGAGGGCAACAAAACCCAGAAGAATGAGGCGTGGAATGCGGCTAAAGTCGAATGGCCCTCGTGACAGATACCTTGCCGGGCCGTTATCCACCTCGACATAGCCGCCAGAGTACGGTATTACACCTCGAATTTGCAGAGGCTGCATAGATCCTTGGTCAATTAGGATGATCGGCCATTCCTGGCTCCGTGTTGTATTGTCGATTGCTAAGATATCGAGTCGAATGCCTCCGTTTGACCCTATTTGTCCCGCCGTAGCTTCCGCTTTGCTCATAGCAGCGAGATGCCCAGGAATTGGGCTTAAGAGCAGGAACACTAAACCAAGCGACAGGAGTATCCAACCTAATACCCGGCGTCGTCCATCGTGCTTAAGAGGGTTTGTTGTAGATGATTCCATCACATATGTTCCTGTTTTTGTTAGTCTGTTCCCGTGCGGGAGTCCTCAGCCAACAATTGCCCAGTAGCCCGCCTTTGCTCATCATAGCCTAAGCTCGGGCGCGACGACGACCGAAATTCCCGCCGTATGCTCGATGGTCGGCTGTTAGAGAACCGAACGAGACATCCCGAGGTATCGGCCACCGGCTTCCTATGGGTGACAGTTATCTCTGAAGATTGGGTGTCAGATAATTCTGAAAGTCACACCAATACCAGTAGTTAGCGCAGTCATCATTGCCAGGTGGCCACCAGCAGAAGCACCAACCACACCGATTCGATCAGGGTCGATTCCAAACTCTTGAGCGTGCAGACGAAAATATCGAACTGCGTTTTTGCAGTCAAAGAGATTCTGCGGCCAAGAATTGTCACCGAGTTTATAATCGATGTTGGCAACCACATAGCCGGCGTCCATTAACGCAAAAGAGACCTCTACCGGGACGGAGTCACGCCGGTTGCCAGCTATCCAGCCACCACCGTGAATGACGACTACCCCAGGCGACCTTCCATTGCGGCGGTGGAAATTCGGCAGGCCAATGTCCAACAGAACAGGGTTGTCCGCACTCGCATATTGAACATTCTGTATGATATTGCGCTTCACTCCGCCCTTCTGCGAAACCGGGCCAAGGAGCATCAAACTGCATATTAGCGTCGTCACCACAGTATAAATGCTAAATGATTTGGTCCTTCGGAAGGTCGCCCCGAGGGAGAAACTGAACTGGAATGGCTGAAAGCCCGCCCGATCTCTATTCCACAACCCGTACCACTATCATAGTTCCAAAGCAAATGGCACCGCACTGACTTTTTGGTGGCTGTCAAATACGCCATTTAATCCAGAAAAATCAATGCCGAATAGTTCGCAAAGTGACAGACTTCTAACTCTTTGCCTCAGAGATTCGCCTCGCATAACTCCTTTTATGCGAGGCGAATCACGGCTATTGTCCGTCCCTAGATTTGTGCAGACACCTGCTGCACAAATTCGGCCAGAGGTTTTTGCAAGCACGCTTGCAAAAACGCAAAAGAATGGAAGTAATGTCTGCGATTCGATTTTTGGAACAGCCTGTTGCAAGACTGTCCAGCACGCTGTTGGGCAATTTCGCAAGCGGCACTTGCGAAACTAGGAGAACCGATCATGGATGACACTTCCCTAACCATCCCCGCCGAATACGGCCCCTTTCTTGAAGACCTCAAGAAACAGATCCGATCGGCACAGATCCGCGCGGTCGTCGCGGTCAACAGCGAGCTGGTGATGCTCTACTGGAACATTGGCCGGCGTATTGCCGCCGTACAGGAAACCCAAGGATGGGGAAAGAAGATCGTCCCGGCGCTCTCAGCGGACCTCATGAAGGCATTCCCGGAGATGAAGGGTTTTAGTTCGAGAAATCTCGACTACATGCTTGCTTTCGCGAAGGCCTGGCCGGATGAGCCAATTTCGCAACAGCTTGTTGCGAAATTGCCGTGGGGGCATAACATCCACCTTCTCCAGACCATTGATGATCCGCAGACCAGGCGGTGGTACGCGGAGAAAGCACTTACAAACGGCTGGAGTCGCAACGTTCTCTCGCTACAGATCAAGTCCAGGCTTCACGAGCGCCAAGGCGCCGCCCCGACCAACTTCGGCGCCACGTTGCCGGCACCCCAATCAGATCTTGCCAACAATTTGCTCAAGGACCCGTATAACTTCGATTTTCTGGGCCTGAGCGATGAGTCGCACGAGCGAGAGATCGAGAAAGCGCTTGTGGTCCACGTCCGGAAGTTTCTGTTGGAACTCGGTGTGGGTTTCGCTTTCGTCGGCAGCCAATATCCGATTGAAGTCGCCGGCGAGGATTTCTTCCTTGACCTACTCTTCTATCACGTGCGGCTTCACTGCTTTGTGGTTATTGAACTTAAGGCGACCAAGTTCAAACCCGAATACGCCGGCAAGCTGAACTTCTACCTCTCCGCAGTCGACGACCTGCTTCGCACCGAAGGTGACGCGCCGACCATCGGTCTGATCCTTTGCCAGGACAAGAACCGTGTTCTCGCCGAGTACGCGCTTCGCGACATGAGCAAACCGATAGGCGTCTCGACGTTTCAGCTCACCGAGAGCCTTCCTGAAGAGATACGCACTGCCCTGCCTACGATCGAGCAGCTCGAACAGGAGCTCAGCGAATCTTCCGCATCACAAAACTCATGAACACTTCCCTTCCCGTTTTGGCTACTTTCGCAGGCCATCTATCACCTGCCCACGACGAACCCCGCCGCAAATCGCCTCATGAGGCCGCCGAGGAGTTTTTCACCGCAAAGATTTCGAACGAGAACACACGAGAGAGCTATATCCGCGATGCGAAGCAATTCGCGAGCTGGTGCGCAGGCAAAGGCTATGCACTCGATGCGATCACGGCCGTCCATGTGGCGCGTTATCGTGACCAGCTCGTCAAAGAGAAAAGGCGGCCGGCGACAATCAAGCGGCAGCTTTCGGCGCTCCGGATGCTGTTCTCTCATATGGTGGCCACCGGCGCCATGAGCCACAACCCCGCCCGAGAAGTGAAAACGGATCCGATCCGAAGAACGGAAGGCAAGACGCCGGCGCTGCAGCCGGAGCAGATGCACCAATTGTTTGCGAGCATCGGTAACAAAAAGCCGATTGATCTCCGCGATCGGGCTTTGATAGGCGTGATGGCCTACACTTTCGCCCGCGCTTCCGCTGCTTGCCAGCTCATGCGCGAGGACTACATCGATCTCGGCCGCGAGACGATGATCCGCCTTAAAGAAAAAGGCGGCGTTGAGAGAGAAATCCCCTGTCATCCAGTGTTAGCGCGTGACCTCGACGCGTGGATTGAGTTCGCAAAGATCGATAAGGGCGTTGCGCTCTTTCAGACATTCACCGGCCAGGCCCATAACCGTTTGAGTGGCCGCGCAATGAATAGGGACGAAGCGCTACAGATGGTAAAGCGCCGTCTCGATCGCGCCGGTCTCCCTTCCCTATTCTCCTGTCACTCGTTCCGAGCCACAGGCATCACGACGTTCCTGGAAAACGGCGGCAGCCTTGAGACGGCGCAAAACATTGCCGGCCACGCCGACTCGAGAACAACTAAAGGCTATGATCGCCGCGAGACGCGCTTGGAGCTTTCAGAAATTATGCGGGTGGCCTACTAACCCGCCCTTTTTTTTGGTACGTATTCGTCTAGTATTTAACGCAGATCATCAATGGCACTTCCCCACTCAGCACCAACCTTCCAGCCAATTCAAACTTGGCCCTCGCGAGATCTTCTGGCGACCGTCGATCGGTTGCGCATTGAAACCAACGGCCGTTTGAACCCTAAGCACCGCAGTGAGTTTGGCCAGTTCATGACCCCGGCACCCGTCGCCGCTCTGATGGTCTCAATGATCGGCAACCAGACGGACGACGTGAAATTGCTCGACGCCGGCGCCGGCGTCGGATCCTTGACGGCCGCAGCCGTTGCGGAGTTGCTATCGCGGCCGTTCAAGCCTCGAAGCATTCACGTCACAGCTTTGGAAATTGACCCCACGATGGTGAAGTCTTTACATCAAACGCTAGCGCTATGCGCTGCTGAGTGTGGGACCGCCGGCGTTTCCTTTGCGTCCGAAGTGCTGCAGGAAGATTTTCTCGACCGCGCGTCGTCGTGGCTATCTCCCAGCTTGTTTGCGGATGCCGCCCACCCTCGCTTTAACCTTGCGATCCAAAACCCACCCTACAAAAAAATGCACTCCGCATCGGGCGCCAGGTCGTTCGCGCGAGCCATCGGCATTGAGACTTCGAACCTCTACACCGCTTTTCTTGCGGCTACGCTTCAGTTGCTCGAGCACGGCGGCCAGCTCGTGGCCATTTGCCCGCGAAGCTTTTGTAATGGCCCCTATTTCCTGCCCTTCCGGCAGTTGTTCCTGGAACAGATGTCGCTTCGGCGCATCCACGTTTTTCAGTCGCGCCAGGAGGCGTTTAAGGACGATGAAGTGCTCCAAGAAACGGTGATCGTCTCAGCGCACCGAGACAAGCGCAATGGCGCCGTCCAAATCTCATCCAGCAAAGATGCCGTCTCGCCGGTCTCTTCACGCATCGCGCCATTTTCCGAAGTGGTTTCTCCAGATGATCGCCAGCGCTTTATTCACATTCGAAGCGACGACGAGGCCCAGGACGTAGCCGCGGAGATGGCAGCGCTTCCCTGCACGCTCGTTGATCTTGGTATTAAGGTGTCGACCGGCCGCGTCGTGGATTTTCGCGCGAAGGAACATCTCAGAGCGTATCCGGATAACGAAACCATTCCGCTGATTTATCCCACCAACATGATTGATGGTGTCGTGGTGTGGCCACGGGAAACGCGCAAGCCCCAGGCGCTTCACGTCAACGTAAATACGGCAGATCTAATGGTTCCGAGTGGTCCGTATGTTTTGACCAAACGCTTCAGTTCGAAGGAAGAACGCCGCCGCGTCGTCGCGGCCGTGGTTGACCCGGCCGAAGTGCCCGGACAAGCCATTGGATTTGAAAACCACCTGAACTACTACCATCGTGCTGGCGTGCCCCTCGATATGGAATTCGCAAGAGGCCTTGCTCTCTATCTGAACACAACACTGGTCGATGAGTACTTCCGGCAATTTAACGGACACACACAGGTGAATGCGACGGACTTGAGGGCCCTTCGCTATCCTTCTGCCCAGGCCTTGCGCACGATCGGAGCGCAAGGCAAATGCACATCCGACCAGGCCGAGGTAGACGCCATCGTTGAAGGCGTGATTTCATGAGCGTTGCCGATCGCCTTAAAGAAGCCAACGCCATTCTTGAGCTGCTGGGATTGCCACGGGCACAAATCAACGACCGATCCGCATACACGCTGCTTGCGCTGCTCGATCTGGGACCTGATCAACCTTGGGGCCAAGCGAGTGCCCCTTTGCGTGGCATCACGCCAATCATGACGTTTGCCAAAAACAAGTACGCCAAGGAATACGCGCCTAACACTCGCGAAACTTTCCGACGGCAAACCATGCACCAGTTCGTCGAAGCCGGCATCGCTTTGCAGAACCCAGACAATCCAAAACGGGCCGTGAACAGTCCCGCTTTTGTATATCAAATCGAACCGAACACCCTCCAATTGCTCCGCCAATATGGAAGCACCGATTGGGATAAGGCACTTGCATTGTTTCTCTCAACCCTCAAAACCTTGCGCGTGCGCTATGCAAGTGAACGCGAAATGGAACGCATCCCGCTTCTGATTGCAGAGGGCAGAACCATCACGCTCACACCTGGCGGGCAGAATATTTTGGTCGAGCAGATCATCAATGAGTTTGCGCCGCGCTTCACGCCCGGCGCCACTTCGATTTATGTCGGCGACACCGGCGACAAATACGCGCACTTCGACAAGGAACGGCTTTCTGCCCTTGGCGTCGAAATGGACAGCCACGGCAAGATGCCTGACGTGATCATTCACGACACCGCACGTGATTGGCTCGTCTTGATCGAGGCCGTCACCTCGCACGGTCCAATCAATCCCAAACGCAAAACCGAACTCACCGAACTCTTCTGCAGATCGCGTGCCGGATTGGTGTTCGTGACGACGTTTCTAACCAGAAAAGCCTTTCACGAATACATGGGAGACATCGCTTGGGAAACCGAAGTGTGGATCGCCGAGGCACCCACACACATGGTGCATTTCAACGGCGAGCGATTCTTAGGTCCATACAAACTTTCACTGCATTAACCCATCAGCAAAGGTAACAACCATGGCACTGCCACCACGAACACGCTCCCTTACCACTCAAGATATTTGTCGCTAGCCTGAAGCAACGCGACAAGTTTGGCAAGTTCCTAAGGCGCGGCCTTGCATAGGCAAGAATCGAGTTTCTAATGTGGGAAATAAGCTTCAACTTAAGGAAGCTACCGATCTCGGTCTCGGAAGTGGTGCGCCTGTTCTGGTGCTTGCTCTTTCTTCACCTCAGCCAGATCTTCAAAACCGACCAATTCACAATTTGCGCTCCACTGGGTTGCCGCTAAACCCTTCTCAACGGCGCAGTCTCTTCAATCCGCGCTCCTTGGGTGCAGCGCGACTGGCTCCGAGCGGGGGATTCGTAGCTCGCCGTCGACCGGAGTGGGCTTGGATCCGCCACCTAGATGGCCGGAAACAGACAGCTTGTGAGTACCCGGCTTGACGTTGGACAGGTCCAGCGAGAGGTATCGATACCCGTCGACTTCGGCGGGCCAATCGGGTTTGAGCACATTGGCATCGAGGCGGACCTCCCACTGACTGAACTTAGTGTTCGCGGGGACCTGTAGAATCAGCTTCCCGCCCTGGGCATAGGATCCAACCTCGAAACTTACTGTCTGCGACTCGGAGCCGACCTCGAACTTGTGCGAAGTCATCGGCGTGAGGGACCAAGCGTCGTTCGACGCTTGAACAAGCTCGTACTCGTTCTCGATGTTCTGAAGTCCGGGCAGCAGGTCGGGCGGAAAAACATGGGCATTCCTCGCCGACTCCCAGGCCTTCACGAGGGCCAAAATAGACTGCTCGTGTGGATTGTGCCGGACCGAATCCAGGCTGGCGGTGATGCAGAATCCCGCATCGAAGCCGGCCGCTCGAGCCAAAAGCCACTGAATGTCCTCGGGCGTCGTTTCGGACGTAACCTGAAACCAGCCTAACATTCCCGGCATAAGATTCCGGCGGAAGTAGTGCTGGTTCTTCAACCTGTATTGGGTCTGGCTCTTTCGAAAACCGGCGTACCAAGGCTCGCCCCAGTTCATTCGAGTGTTGATGTGCCAGTTATAGGCGCCTGGATTACTGGCGTCGTTGATCACCTGCCCTTTCAGTTCCGGCCCAAGGGCGTCGTACCACGACTTAGCGAATAGCGTGCGGCCGTATTGCCCCATACCGGTCGACCAGTTACCTTCCAGGCCGTCCATCGATGTTTGGCGCAAACCGGTCTTGTTGAAGAAGTCGGCCAGGTTGTGGGCTACCTCCTTCGTCAGGGCGGCGTTGGTCAGGAACGTCCGATAACCGTGGTCCATTAGTTTTGCGATGCGCGAACCCTTGGCGTGACCGGCAACCCTGGTTCCAAACGCTCCGCGCTTGCACTGGAGCAATGTCCAGGGCGCCGATCCAGAAACCGAACCGTATTCGATCAATTCATCGCCCACCCGAACCGTCCGGAGGGTATTGTTCGCCATCTCGTTGAAGAACTTGGGATCCGCGATCGTAACATCGGTTTCGCTTGCGCCAAAATCTGCGGTCAGCACACTTTCGCCTACTTCTGCCAACCGAGGATCGGGGACCGGCGTTACGTAAGGGTCGTTCGTCGTGATGAAGTTCGAGAGCGTGTGAACTCCCAACCGGACGCCTTGGGCGGACGCTCGGTCGACGCACTCCTTCATGCTCTCCCAGTTCTTGGGGAAGCCCCCGGGGTTCAACTTGAAATGTCCCCACGTATCAAAGCAGCCGTCTGAATAGAGGTAGCGGAGGCCGGCGGCCCGAGCGATCTTCAGGCACTCGTCCAGGTTATGGGTATCGAAGCCCATGACGAGATAAGACTGGTGCGCAGTCGGGCTCATCTTGCCCCAAATGCCGTCCAGCATCGGGTGCGGGAGCCCTTCGGCTAGTTCGATGCGCCCGATAGTTTCAAGCGCGCTCGTTGCCCGGCAGCCAAACAACGCTATCTTGCTGCCAACGACTCCGCCGTCCTTGAATGCCGGTGCGGTGTAGAACGGATGAGCCCAATTCGCGATGATGCGTGTCTTGGACCGGTTCCGCGTGTATGCCTGCACCACCGATCCAAAGTCGGTCGGCCTCGCGGTGTCGCCCCGATAGTTCTCGGTTGCGGCATCCTTGTCCGTCATATCGACCAAGTTCCCGGTCTCGAAAATGTCGTAAGAAGGCTCGATGTCGTCCTCGGTGTTCGGGAAGCCTCCGAGCGTCTTCGGGTTTAGCACCTGCAAGCCGAAGGCTAGCCCGTTGCCCTGAACGACGCCGATCGTCTCGCCAACGGACTGCTTCAATACCGTAGCGATCGGCCCCCAGATCGCCACTTCGACCTCGCCCGCCGGCTGAACTCGTCGTAGTTCAAACGAGAGGTGCGAGTCGTGAGTCTCCACATGAACGATTGCCCGGCGGTTTCCATAGAGGAACGTTAGCGTCTTTGTACGGGCGTTCCAACCGGCGGCGTCTGGTGCAATAACATGACCCGCAACCCTCAGCGAAAGGAGGGGCGAGGGGGGGCGGTTTGGCGCCAGATTCGGGCCGCCGCCGATCGAAACCGACTGGATGCAGCCGGCGCCATCGAGGTCCAAGTCTAGCGATCCGGCATGAAAGTGAGCCAAATGGGCAAAAGCGAGCATAGCGAGAACGAACACCGCCATGACCTTACCACCCGGCTCGAAAGTTGGCGCTAAAACCGGTCTTTACTGTAGCTTCTCTGCCAAAAGCCGACATTCATGATTTCTTCGTCTTTTCGCACTATCATGTATAGGTGGGGTGTTTTCGCCTGAAATCAGAGGTCGGCGTGAATGACGCCCGAGAGGTGGGATTTTATGTTTCGTAGCCTCGCAACCAGCTTGCTAGCAGTCGTAATGGGCCTCGGTCTCTCAGGCTGCGGCGGAGGCGGATCCGAGAGTGCCTCTGGAACACCCAGGGCCAATCTGTATTTGACTGACGCGATCAACACTAACTACGACCATGTATGGGCAACGGTAACGAAGGTAGACCTCGTCGGCTCGTCCGGCACCGCGACAACCGTCTACACCGCTGGAACCGCTGGCGGCCAAGTCGTCGACCTACTATCGTTGCACGACACGACCAGCCAGAAATACCTGCTCCTCACGGCATTCGCGGCGCCGGCCGGCATATTCACGGGCGTGAATGTAACGGTCTCGTCGAGCCTTTCGATCGTGCCCAAGGGCGTAACGACCGCAGTCACGGCGTCCTTCGCCGGTTCGAGCGGAAGCACGACGGTCCTGTCCGCCAAGTTCGCGACTCCCCAAAACGCCGCCTCTACCAAGAACCTGGTAGTCGACTTTAACCTGGCGAACTGGAACCTAAATGGAAACACCGTCAGCGCTCCGAACAACAACTACCTCCAGTGCGGACCGCCCAATGGACCGATCGATCCCGGACACATTGTCGGCGGCGACTACTTCGGCTTCGTTACTGGACTGGCGGGAACTTCTCCCGATTTCACTTTGACACTCGGCAGCGACCTCGCGGTGACCTCCAATCAGGACGTCACGATCAGCACGAACGCATCCACGGTTCTCTATAATTCGGACGGAAGCCCCAACCCAACGTTGGCCAACGGCGAGATGGTTACGGTGGCGGGAACCTACGATTCTGCGAACAACATCCTCGTTGCGACCGCGATCATCATCCAGGTTGGAGGCTTGCCGCCTCCGCCGGCAGGCGTTATCGGCACTGTCACGGCAGACAGCCTCAGCACCAACACGATCACAATGACGATCGACGGGTGCGGCGGCTTCGAACCGCCATCGACCTCTATCACGGTGAATGTCTCGGCGTCCACCACCTTCATCGACGTGAGCGGAGTCACCGACACCGAGGCCGAGTTCTTCGCAGCATTGACCGCCGGATCCAGCGAAATTCAGGTCCAAGGGACCCTCACTGGCTCGACAATCGATGCGGTATCCGTTCAGCTAATACCGACGGTGAGTGGGGGCAGCCCCGGAGGAGGCGGAAATGGCGGACCAGGCCAATCGCACAAGGTAGACGTCGAGGGTCCGGTATCGAACATCGACGTTTCCACCCAATCGTTCTCGGTCTCGGTCGCGATGTGGACCGGGGGCTGGCAGACTCCGAACGCTGTGCTTTCGGTCAAGACGAGCACCTTGACTACCTACCAAGTGAACGATGCGGCCGCGGATGCGGCGACGTTTTTCGGCGCAGTCGCCTCCGGAGCGTCGGTCGATGTCAGGGGCGTACTCGATCCCAAAACCAGCACCATCGCCGCCCGGTCGGTCAGGTTGCTTCCCACCGTTCAAGGGCTACTAAAGGCCGGCCAGCAAAGCGCAAATCCCCTGCGATAAGCGTTCGAGAGCGCCCTCTAGCTAACTTGGCACGAGGGCGCTTTGCCGTTCACCGCCAATTCAGGCGAGTTTGTATTCAGATCGCACGCGAAGGCATGCCCACCGCATGAACTTAGGTAGGCGATGGGTGTCAAACTGTTGACACATCCGCCATGAGTCGTAAGAACGAATTCGAAGATCCTTCGCTAGTAGGCCTCAACCGCACCGCTCCCCGCGCAAACTTCATTCCGTTTCCATCCGCATCCGATGCACGGTCCGAGAAACCTTCTCCTTGGGTTCAGTCGCTGAACGGGGAGTGGAAATTCGACTATTCACCGACCGTTGCCGAAGCGCCACATCGGTTCTGGGCCCCCGAATTCGACAGTTCGGAATGGCCCATGCTTGTCGTTCCTTCCTGCTGGCAGATGAAGGGTTACGGATATCCCCACTACACGAACGTCATCTATCCCTTCCCCGTCGATCCTCCCCACGTTCCCACCGAAAATCCGACCGGCTCGTACCTACGAGAGTTCCTCGTTCCAAAGAGGTGGGCAGGCTTAAGCACAGTTCTCCGTTTTGAGGGGGTGGATTCGTTTTTCAAAGTGTGGATCAACGGCAACGAAGTCGGCCTGAGCAAGGGAAGTCGATTGCCGTCCGAGTTCAACGCGACTCCCTACCTCGTCGAAGGCTTGAATCAGATTGCGGTCCAAGTCTATCAGTGGTCGGACGCCAGCTACCTGGAAGACCAGGACATGTGGTGGCTAAGCGGCATCTTCCGCGACGTGACGCTAGTAGCGATGCCGACCGCACGGATTGGCGACGTGTGGGTCCAGGCGGTTCCGTCCAAAGGCGCTGCCGATGTCTCGATTGACGTAGCCATTGCGAACGATGGTCCCCTCGAGCTTTCTGGACAAATCTCCGTTAAGATCCTAGATGAATCGGGGGTTGAAGTAGCTGAAGCACAATCCGATTGCACATCGGGTTCCTCGAGCGGCGCAACGTTCGTCCTGAGCGCCTCAATCCCAGGTGCCAAGGCTTGGAGCGCAGAATCCCCCTACTTGTATTCGGCCATCGTCAGTCTTGTCCAAGGCGGTCGCGAGATCGAAGCGACCAAAATCAGATTCGGCGTCCGAAACGTCGAAATTCGAGACGGCAACCTTCTCGTGAACGGCTGCCCGGTGCTCTTCCGTGGAGTCAACCGGCACGAGCACCATCCGGACCTTGGTCGCGCCCTCGATCGGCAGACGATGCTCGAGGACGTGTTGCTGATGAAGCGGCACAACATCAATGCTGTCCGCACCTCGCACTATCCACCCCACCCGCACTTTCTGGACCTCTGCGACGAATACGGACTCTACGTTATCGACGAGTGCGACCTGGAAACTCATGGATTTTGGCCGGACGATTGGGCTGCGAACCCGTCGGACGACCCTCAGTGGGAGGCCGCCTATCTCGACCGCGTCGAGCGGATGGTCGAACGGGACAAGAATCACCCATCCATCGTGCTTTGGTCACTCGGCAACGAATCCGGAATCGGACGTAACCACGAAGCGATGACGGAATGGGTCCATGGCCGCGATCCAAGTCGTCCCGTGCACTACGAAGGCGACGGCTGGACGAAGTACTCCGACATCTTTAGCCAAATGTACACGAGCCATGAGGCCCTCGAGACCATCGGCAAGCGGGAAGACCGATTTGACGGTCCCGAAGAGTTAGTGCAAGCACGGTCGGCGAAGCCTTTCATCCTCTGTGAGTACGCCCATGCTATGGGCAACGGGCCCGGCGGGCTGAAGGAGTATTGGGATCTCTTCTACAAATACGATCGTTTACAGGGCGGTTTTGTATGGGAATGGATCGATCACGGCATCCGAACGCGGACGCCCGAAGGGATTGAGTATTACGCCTACGGCGGCGACTTCGGCGAGCACCCCCATGACGGCAACTTCGTGATCGACGGACTCCTCTTCCCAGACCGCACGCCGTCACCGGGATTGATCGAATACAAGAAGGTGATCGAGCCGGTGCAAGTCGAAATGGTCGACGCGCCGTCGGGCAAGATCCGCGTCTTCAATCGCTACCTGTTTGTGGGACTTGAGCACCTGCGTGCCGAATGGCAGATCATCGCAGGAGGTAAGGAGCTTGTCCGGGCGCCCCTTGAACTGCCCGCGATTCCCGCCGGCGAATCGGCGATCGTTCACATTCCGATTCCCCCTACACTGGCAGTCGATCCGCACTTGGACGCCCTGCTTGAAGTGCGCTTCACGCTTGAGGATCCCACGACTTGGGCGCCGGCCGGACACGAGATCGCTTGGTCCCAGATGGTGCTGCGTGCGGCAACCCGTCCTGAGTCCGACACCGCCCCCGAGTGGCCTTTGGCGATCGAAGAACTTGCCTGTGCGCTCACGGTGCAATCCGGTGACACCAGGTATCGGTTCGACAAGGTCCACGGCCGGTTGGACCAGATCGAGATCGGCAATCGGCGCTTGCTCGCGGACGGCCTTCGGCTGGACCTGTGGCGAGCACCGATTGACAACGATCATGAACGGGGACGTTGGCGAGAACTCGGCCTTGACCGGCTCTCCCACCGCCTCGACGACTTCGAGGTCGTTGCCTCGGAGTCGCAAGTCATCGTCACGATTTCGACCCGGGTAGCGGCGCCGTCCGCGCGCCGGGGATTCGCCTGCGCCTATGTCTATACGATCGATCGCACGGGCCGTCTTTCGCTTCGCACGTCGGTGGTACCAAGTGGGGACTGGGGGCGCAGCATTCCCCGCGTCGGGGTTCGTCTCTCGCTGGTAGATGCCTATGACGAGGTGCAATGGTACGGCTTGGGACCCGGTGAATCGTATCCAGACAGCCACCAGAGCGCTCGTTTGGGGCTCTGGAGCGGATCGGTCGACCGTTTGGAGACGCGCTACATCTTCCCCCAAGAGAACGGCAATCGCTCTGGCGTCCGCTGGGTCAAGTTCCTGGACAGCACCGGCCACGGCCTGCGCGTGAGTTCGCACGATACGTTGAACTTTGGCGCCCATCGGTACACGCCAGAGGACCTGGATGCCGCGAAGCACCTGCACGAGTTGCCGCGCCGCGACGAAATCGTGTTGAGTTTGGATTACCGGCAAAACGGACTCGGCACCGCCAGCTGCGGACCGGGTCCGCTACCTCAGTACGTCCTCAAGCCGGAGCCGTGGGAGTTCACCTTCGACTTCGCCCCCGTCCGAGGCTAAGCATGGGCAGTTGGCCCTGTTCGGTCACGTGCACGCCGAGCCTGGGGTTGGTGCCCTAGGCTCGTATCGGACCGCGCCTTGGGAGTTACCAGCCAGCCCCAGTTCGACATGGCATCAGCACGCTGGGATCACGAACCCAGAGCTTGGGTGAGGTCGGCGATGAGGTCGGCGACGTTTTCGATTCCGACCGACAACCGGATGAAATCGGGGGTAACGCCGGCGGACGCCTGCTCCTCAACCGTCAACTGCTGGTGGGTCGTCGATGCCGGATGAATCACGAGCGACTTGGCGTCCCCCACGTTGGCAAGCAGCGAGAAGATCTCGAGCCTGTCGATGAACTCCTGGGCCGCTTGAGAACCGCCGGCGATGCCAAACCCGATGATCGCTCCATACAGCCCCCGATAGTGGTACTTCTTGGCAGTCTCGTGGTCTGAATGATCCGGCAGGCCCGGGTAGTTCACCCAGGTGACCTTCGGGTGGGCGGCCAGGAACTCGGCGATCTTCTGCCCGTTCTCCGAGTGGCGCTGCAACCTCAAATGGAGCGTTTCCAAGCCCTGCAACAACAGGAAGGCGTTGAACGGCGAAAGCGCCGCGCCGGTATCGCGCAGACCAGAAACCCGGGCCTTGATACCGAATGCCACGTTGCCCAACCCGGGAAATGCGCCAAACACGTCCCAGTACTTGAGGCCGTGATACGACGGGTCCGGCTCCGTGAAATTCGGGAAACGGCCGGAACCCCAGTCGAAGTTCCCGCCGTCGATCGCTACTCCTCCGATCGAAGTACCGTGGCCACCAATGAACTTGGTCGCCGAGTGGACGATCACGTTGGCGCCATGATCGAACGGCTTGACGAGATAGGGGCTTGGAAGGGTGTTGTCGATGACCAACGGCAGGCCGTGCGCCTTTGCGACCGCCGACACCTCGTCGAACGGGAACGTATCCAACTTGGGGTTTCCGACCGATTCGCCATAGATCAGCTTCGTCTTCTCGTTGATTGCCTTCCGGAGGGCGCCTGGATCGGACGGATCGACGAACCGGACCGTGATACCGTACTTGGGCAGCGTGTAGTGAAATAGGTTGTAGGTTCCGCCGTAGAGCGAGGCTGAGGAAACAATCTC
The DNA here is from genome assembly GCA_031292555.1 of Fimbriimonas sp. Lineage (GTDB taxonomy): Bacteria > Armatimonadota > Fimbriimonadia > Fimbriimonadales > Fimbriimonadaceae > Fimbriimonas. Next base: position 4,196 of record JARLGV010000111.1, on the reverse strand, counting down.
GTCGCCCGCGCTCGCTATCGTGGTGATCGCCAGCGTCTCAGCCGCCTGGCCGCTTGCGGTAGCGACCGCCGTCGTACCGCCCTCGAGACCGGCGATTCGCTTCTCGAAGACATCGGTCGTCGGATTCATGATCCGCGTATAGATGTTCCCGAACTCCTGAAGTCCGAACAACCTAGCCGCGTGGGCCGTATCGTCGAAAACAAAAGACGTCGTCTGGTAGATCGGTACCGCTCGGGATTTCGTTGCAGGATCGACGCTTTGGCCGGCGTGAAGCGCCAACGTTTCAAACGATTTGGACACGGACTCTTTGCTCATTTTGGTAAGAGCCTATCTCACAAGTTGGCCAGACCGGATACTCCTCGCTTGGAATATGGAAGGCATCCTACGAAAGTGCGCTCCAAACCTTCGCTCGCCTTCGATAGTTAGGCTCGTCCATGCCCGGCGCCAGGTGAGATTCAGACGCTAAAGCTCGAATTCGTGTGAGGCTGCGTCTTGGGTGCCCCAGCCGCTCTATCGGTCGAGCATCAGGCCTGCTCACGATCGTGCATCCGCTGAAGGAACTCGGCGCGAGTGTTCGTTTTGGGGAACGGTTCGTTCGGGACGGGAACTCCAAGCGCTTTGCATAGCGGTTCCCAGCCATCCTTCGCATTCCATACGACCAAGCGCTCGGGCGCCACATAGTCGATGACCGCTTGGTTGTGCGCCTGAAAGGATGCGATGCACATGTCGGCGTGAACCATGTCGATGTGCGATCGGTTGGCCATGATTGTGTCGATCATCTCGTGCCAACTCGGGTCGGGCATATGGCCAATCGCCTGGAAGATCGTCGAACTGGCGCTATCCCACCACTCTTGCGGATCTCGTACGGACAGCACGACGATCGAGCCGGGCAATGCATCGTACATCTCTTTCCAGAACGCGGCCGATGGCCAATCGACGGCACTTCCGTAGCCGGTCAGGAACTGATTCCAGTCCGGGATGTTCCCCTTTGCAGCCTCCGTCCAAACAGGACAGTGGTCCATGTGCTTGAACACCTCGACCATGTGGTAGCAGGGCTCGCCGGTTAGCCGCTCCAACCCAAGCTTCAGCGAATGCGTACCTGTCCGACCCAACCCTGCGCCGATGACCCGTAAACCCATCGGGCGATCTTACCCCGCAATTATCTGCTCATTGCCCAATCAATCAAGGTGTCGCCTTGTTCGTTCGACTAGTGCCCGCCGTGCGACTTCCCACGCACATTCACGAAGAACGTCCTCAGCTTTGCCAGATCCGCAAACTGAAACCCCTTCCCCGTTTCGGATATCTGCTTGATATAGGCGTCAATCTCTTCGGGCGTCTGGGGAAAGCCGGCGTTGTTGGGAAGAGCCGAACCGTATCTCTCAAAGCTGTCAGCCAGCGGCTTTCCAGTCGGACCCAGGATCACGACGTAGGGAATGTCCTGATCCTTGTGTTTCCGGTACTTGAACATCAGGGCATCCCATCCGTCGTTGGTCTTCGCCTTCAGTGACGGCCGCTCGATGACGGTGATCGGAACAATGACGTAGCTCTTCCTGAACTTCTCGGCAAACTGAGGGTCTTCATAGAGTGCATCGAGTTGCTTGCACCAGGGGCACCACGAAGCATGAAAATCTATCAGTACGTTCTTGTGTTCTGCCCTCGCCTTGGCAAGACCGGACTTGACTAGCTCGTCTGCAGTCGGCGCTTGACCGCCTAGCGAGATCGCCGCACCAACCGACCAAACCAACGCGAGCAGCCCACATTTTGTCATGCCTGAAAGAATAACCACGTCAAGTCCATTTTCAATGTTCATCTAAGCCACTGCCGAATCTTTGAAGCGCAAACCGCACAGAACTTGCCTGTTGTTTTCGCCACGAGGCCCTTGCCCTCGCCGTCGCGCATTACGCATTTCGGATTGGGGCAGTGCGGAAGTCCCAACGTGTGCCCTATTTCGTGGATAGCGATAATTCCGACTCTTTCGTGTGGGCGGTGCGAGGACACGACACACGACCTGCCTCCGATGTACCCGAACCCCATGATGCCGAAGTCCTTGCTCTTGTAGAGGGTGGTCGATATATCCCTATCCGTCACGCCGATCACCTTCCATGTCGGCCACTTCTGTTCAAACGCGATGAGCTTCTCAGCGCGGTATCGGTGGCGAGGAGCATAGTAGGCAGAGTCGGGCAACGGAACGCCTTTGAGTTCTACAACCTTGAAACGGTACGTCCGCTTGAGCGCCGCCTCAACCAACTCGACGTTTCGCTGGTCGGGATGGCCCAGTGGCAACACGCCCACCACGCTTTCAGTTCGCGGATCATCGCCTGCTCTCGCCGACAAAGTCGCCACCGAACCGGCACAGGCGGCGACAGCCAACAAACGCCCCAGCCCCAATCGCCCCATCAGTTCTTCGCCTTGCGGAAGACGCGGTCGAAGTAAACGGGAAGTCTCGCCAGTTTCACGTCGCTAAAGTCGAAGCACATGGGTTTGTCGAGGACACAGCGGATCGAAAAGACCCAAGCGCCGGAGCTATCCTCGGCAGTTAACGGATTGATCGTGATCATCTCGCTTGAATCGCGCTCCTGGCTGAATCGATCGGTCAAAGCGCTCGAAGGCCCAAACTCCAAGGGCGAGCGGTGACGCTCATGCAGATAGGATTCGTACTGCAGCCAGATCGGATGTCCCGCCTCGGCCAGCCGATCGACTGCTTTCTTAAGCGCCGACAGTGCCAGGTCGTTGCGCATTCTCTCGATCATTACGAACGCAGTAAGTTCATCGTTTTCGCCGAACCGCATTCTGGGGTACTCGAACTGCCCCATCTGTCCTTCTCCGAAGTAAGGGATCGGGGAGTAGGGTCCCCTCCGAAACGGATGTTCCAGATCGATTGGGTCGACTCCGAACTTTCGCAGGCAGGTAAGCCGCAACGATGTCGTATATCCAAACTCGCCGATGTTCGGAACCAGATCCCTTAGATTCTTTGGAACAGGGACTCCGTTGCTGATCTCTTGGCCCTGGCTGATCCGCTCGTAGTCGGTCGAATCGGAATGCCGATACCCTTCCGGGATCGGATCCATAAGGATCAATCGATGGATCCCCCTTTTCGACGCCAATCCCAGTAGCCTTGTCCAATGATCGGGTAGGTCCACGGCAGGAGAAAAGCTGTCGGCAAAAAAGTACGATTGGTCGGCGGCCAGATCAAGCCGTGCCGTCGGAATCTGATTCAACTGACCGCCGGTCTGCCCCAATACAGTGCGATCGATCTCGGACCTCTCTCCCGGCAATATCTGCCAAGGACGCAGGACAAGATCGATGATCAGGCCGGATGCCAGTGCCGCGTCGATCACTTGCGGCCGCCGTGTTTCGATCCAGACCTCTCCAATCCCGTGTTCTCTCGCGAGTTCGCAGAACCTGCTTACTGCGTCCGGATCGTCTGAACGATAGCCCGCGGACGATCCCAGCTTCAGCAAGCTTGAATCGAGAGGCAGTGTCACCTTCTCAACTTGAGGTCCCACGGATATCATTGAGTTCGAGAAGGGATCCAGCGCTTCGCTATCAAGCACGATGCCATTCGGCAGGATGAACCGATATCGGATAGTTACCTTTAGGTGGATCTTGTCGCGCAACGCGGGGTCAGGAATCATCTGCGACTTTCCGGGTCCAAAGCCGGAGTCCACCGGTCCCGGTGCGTTGACGTTCGGCACCGCATTTCGCATCGAAGGGTTCATAACCGACTCGGAGACCCAACCTGGATCGGCGTAGAATGAGGTCGGCATACGGTTCGTGACAAGGAACGTCTTCGCTTGAAATGGGTCGTCTGGTAGAAAGTCCACCTGGTCGAACAGTTGCTGATTTCGGATTTGGTCGCGGAGTTCGGCAACCTTCGACTGAACGTCTAGCTTGACGAGTGCCCGGGCCGCAAGGGCTCTTGTTCCACGGGTGGCCAGGCCCTCCAGGTCGGATGTGAGCACGTATGCGCCTCCAACCCGCCGATACGTACCGCACACTGCCCGTGCTAAGCCCCGAAGCAGTTCGGAAGCGGTTGCCTGTTCACCGAAGATGTCCACCTCATCCTTGGCAATCCGCGCGTCCGCCCAGATCTCCAGTCCTCCGGCTTGAGCAGCCTTGGCCACAAGAGTCGAAACCGTTTCACTCTGTCCTACGGCAACGGGCTTTGCGAGTGCCGGGTTCTTGTAGTCGAGTTG
>JARLGV010000110.1 GCA_031292555.1 Fimbriimonas sp. | reverse complement strand
TTGGATGCGTGGATGCTCCGTCATCTTTGCGCGTTCCAGTTCCTCCTCGAATCGTACGAGTTCTTCAAGACCCGCGATCACTTCGCTTTCGGGCACGTCGTCGGTTTCCTCGAAAGTGAATCGGCTGCGCAATGCGTAATAAGCGAGGCCGGCTCCGTGTTTGCACTGAGATTGGATAGGGCAGGTGCATGACGAAACGACATTGACACGAGTCGATGTCTGTTCGGATTCGATCCCAACCGTGTACACATTGCCTGAATTGTCGAGTAGATAGCCCGTAATCTCGCCTGCGTCGTCGATGTCTGCGGAGAGGACCCGACTCCCGCTTTCATAAACCAGTCCTTGAGCGAGATTTCTGATTGAGAAGCACCGCTCGATGTCGCGTTTTGTGAAATGAACCATGAGTCTCCTCAAATGATAGGTGTTCTTTGGAAGGAAATCCTACTCAGGTGGCATGCCCGCATAGCTTTCTGCACTGGTAGAATGGTCCAAATTTGATTACTCAACGCGAGCTGTAGCAGGAGACGAAGATGTCAAAAGTGTATGACGTTGCGATAGTTGGAGGGGGGCCGGCTGCGAGCACGGCGGCGAGCATCCTACTCAAGTACAACCCGAACTTGCAGGTTGTGATCTGCGAACGGGAGACGTTTCCGCGAGATCACGTGGGGGAAAGCCAGTTGCCTCCAGTCTCCAAAATCCTCGATGAGATGGGATGCTGGGACAAGGTCGAGGCGGCGAATTTTCCGATCAAAGTCGGCGCGACCTACCGGTGGGGAAAGTCTCCCGAACTCTGGGATTTCGAGTTTGTCCGGTCGGAGGCGTTTGTAGACGAGCCTCGGCCGGCCAAGTTCGAAGGGCAACGGAAGTGGACGGCGTTCCAAGTAGACCGAGCCGTATACGATCACATCTTGTTGGATCATGCGGCCAGCCTCGGCTGCGAGGTGCGCCAGGGAACCAAGGTCTCGAAAATCCGCCGTACCGGCGATCGGGTTGACGGATTCGAACTTGAGGATGGGAGCGTCATTCAGGCGCGCTATTACCTGGATGGATCCGGCCACATCGGCACTTTGCGGCGAGCAATGGGAATTAGGTCTGAAGTTCCGACGTCACTGCAGAACATCGCGGTCTGGGATTACTGGCAGAACGCGGACTGGGCGGTCGAGATCGGAGTGGGTGGAACTCGAGTGCAGGTGATGAGCCTGGGCTACGGTTGGATTTGGTTCATTCCTCTAAGCCCGACGCGTACTAGCATCGGGCTCGTAGTTCCCGCCGAGTACTACAAGTCATGTGGTCTGAAATACGATCAACTCTATAACAAAGCGATCAACGAGGAATCCAGAATCCACTCGCTCATCCACAACGCCACCAACGAGGGGAAACTCCAAACGACGACCGATTGGTCGTTCATGGCTGAGCGCCATGTTGGCGAGAACTGGTTTCTCATCGGCGAAAGCGGCGGCTTTGCTGACCCGGTGCTAGCTGCAGGACTGACGCTCACCCAAATGGGCGCTCGTGAAGCCGCCTACACACTTCTCGAACTCGACCGGGGCAAGTACCCGGCAGCTTGGTTGAAGGAGGAGTTTCAATCGCGGCAGGTGCGGCGAGTAACGAACCACATCCGGTTTGCGGACTACTGGTACACCGCCAACTCTCAGTTCGCCGAACTGAAGGATTTCACTAAGCGTCTAGCGGCGGATAACGGATTGGATATGTCGCCTGAGAAGGCTTGGGCCTGGTTGGCGCAAGGCGGATTCATCGACGACGACGCGGGAGTGGGGCCGGCCGGATTTTCCTTGGATCAGGTGAAGGAGTTGGCCGATTTCCTGGGAGACATCGAGTATTCGGAGACGCTCACCCAGAACAACGTCTTCAAACTCGACCTCTCGGGAGCCTTCTGGCGCGATCGTGCGGTCTATGCGAACGGGAAGATCCTGAAGTCGCCTGCCTACGTGCGTGGGAACAACGTTCTGCCCGTCACTGGTGTATTCGAAACCGTAATAGGGATTCTGGAGCGGAATTCGAAGGTTCAAGACATCGTGGCAAACGTCCAGTATCTGGCTCAGCAACACGGCGGAGATCAGGACTATATGGCCAACGTCGTTGTCCGCATCCCGGAAGCGCTCGAGGCCTTGATTCAGGATGGTTGGGTGAAAGCCTCCTACGATCCAAGCTTTCCGTTGCCGCCCAAGCCGCACCGGGTCGAATCAATGCGATGGAATCGCGACCCGGTGCAGAGGGAATTGTAGGGGGCGCTAAGGAAGAACGTTGCCGGCGGCGCGATAGATCTCGTACCAGTGGGGCCGACTCAATTCTATCGTACAGGCGTGGGCGACTTCCTTGATGCGATCTGCGTTTGTCGTGCCGACTACCGATTGGATTTTGGCCGGGTGGCGCTGGATCCATGCGATCGCCATACCGGTCTTGGTGACGCCGTAGTGAGCGCATAAGTCGTCGAGAACCTGATTCAATTCAGGGAACTTGGGATTGTCCATAAAGACGCCCTCGAAGAACCCGTGCTGGAACGGTGACCATGCCTGAATGGTTATCTTCTTGAGCCGGCAGTAGTCGAGGACGCCGCCGTCGTGATCGATCGAGTTATCGAACTTCGTGTTGGATGCGATTCCTCGGTCGATCATGCCAGTGTTCTTGATACTGAACTGAAGCTGATTGACGTGAAGCCTCATCGGTACGCTGGCTTGAAGCAGTTCGATCTGACCCGGGTTGAAGTTGCTCACGCCGAAGTTGCGGATTTTGCCGCTCTCTAGCAACAGACTAAACGCCTCTGCGACTTCATCTGGCTCGATGAGAGCATCTGGTCGATGAAGCAGCAGCATGTCCAGGTAATCCGTATTTAGTCGTTTCAGAATGCGGCCAACCGAATCGAGAATGTGTTCCTTCGAAAAGTCGAAGAAGCCCGATCGAATACCGCACTTGCTTTGGAGGACAAGGTCGTGTCGACCAACGCCAAGGCGCGTAAGCGAGGAGGCGAAGACCTCCTCGCACCGGCCTCCGCCGTATATGTCGGCATGGTCGAAGTAGTTGATTCCGGAATCGAGCGACGTTTTGATGAGGTTGTCGAGCGCTGCCGGCTCCATGCCTCCGATGCGCATGCAGCCGAGGGAAACCTCGGAGACTTCCAGGCCCGTAGTGCCGATCCTTATTTTCTTCATGGTCAAACGTCTATTCTATTCGACCACGGCAAAAAGAACCCGGCCGCGAATTGACCATTCGAGGCCTTTTCGGACGCTCAGGAGACTAAAGAACGACGGCGTATCGAATTGGCGTCCAAGTGCCGCAGTTTGAACCGGTGGTCGCCTGTACGGTTGCCGTAGTGCTAGTTGCGGTAATTGAGTATCCGGTGTTCGTTCCAGTACACGGATTTAGGGGCATCGCGCCACCCATGTCGACGGTATAGTCGCTCAGCGTCGTGTCATACGAGTTCATGATCAGCGCCTTGGCTTGGACAAGGGTCGCGAGTATCCTCGCGTTCGAATTGGCCACGCCCATCCTGCCGGAATAGACAGACGTGATGTAGGACGGAAGCGCGAAATACATCAAGATCCCAAGGATGTTGACGACAACAAGAAGTTCAATCAGTGTGAATCCCGATCTTCTCCGATTTCTATTAATGGACGTCTTCATCTGCACGAAGTAATTTTAATGCATGAACATGTCGCTTGGATGTCCCTTGAAGGGGTTCGCGTGAAAGTTCATTCCGGCGTAATCTCATGCGGAGAGCCACGGGATCGTGGTCGAAGGCAAGCTGAATGGACCTAGTCGGTACAGGGAGTCGATCGAGCCTCGGCACCGTTCGTCGATCCGGGGAAGTCGTGCTAGACTCCACAGGATCGACCTCCACAAGAGGTATGTGGCTTCAGCGGTACGCTTGCAGGATGGCTCCCTAGGCTTACAGATGAGGCGGAACGTTGTCCCCTGTTTTGGAACGCCGAAGTTGATGCGATGAAGGTGCTGGTAGTTGAAGACGATTCAGAGATATCGGCGGCTCTTCGAGTCGGATTGGAAAAGGCGGGCTTCGATGTGGACATCATCCGCGATGGCGAGCGCGCGCTTGCGGTCGCCCTCACGAGATCCGTCGAGGTTATCGTGTTGGACATCATGCTTCCGAGACTAGATGGTATGACCATTTGCAGCCGCCTGCGATCGGCTCAAGTGGCAACGCCGATCCTGATGCTTACGGCCAAAACCTCACTGGAAGATCGAGTTGCAGGTCTCGAGAGCGGAGCAGACGATTATCTTGCCAAGCCGTTTGAGTTTGCCGAGTTGCTGGCAAGAGTGCGGGCGTTGGTGCGACGGGACAAGGTCAATAGATCGGGGCGTATCGAGATCGACGATCTCGTGGTGGACACCGCATCGCGCGTCGTTATACGAGGAGGACAGGAGATCGATCTGACGCGTCGTGAGTATCAACTTCTCGAAGCCTTGGCATTGCGGCAGGGGCAGGTTCTCACTCGGGAGACAATTCACCAGACCGTCTGGAACGATGCTTTCAGCACGTCGAATACAGTCGATGTGCACGTAAGGCGCCTGCGGCAGAAAATCGACGACCCATTTCCCAGGAAGTTGATCCACACCGTTGTGCGGATTGGCTACGTGCTCCGACCCGAGGCCGTCGATCTGGATTCGGGCGCCTGAATGTCGACGACCAGACGGCGGGCATCGTTATTGAGGGCAGCCATACCCTATCGACCCTACTCGGCCGCGGTCGGGAGCGTTGTGCTCATTGCTCTGGCCGAAGACGTATGGCACGTGCCAATCGACGACCGGAGCCGCTTCTTGATTCTGCTTGTCCCGGTCGCGGTTTCTGCGTGGTTAGGTGGGATCGGTCCCGGCCTTGTTGGGCTAGCGATGTCGGGCATTGTCGCCGCGTCGTTCCTGCCACCGAGATATTCGCTGAGGATCGATAGCCCTGGAGACATCGTCAGCCTCGCCCTGTATGTCGTTGTTTCGTTGGTCTTCATCTTGATTATCGAGAGTCAGCGGCGTTCAAAACGAGCACTCCAGGATCGGGAGGCTGAGATCGGCAAGCTAAACGAAGACCTCAATCGCAGCCTTAGCGCGACGGAGGATGCACTCTGGCGGCAGAAGCGATTCACGTCCGACGCGTCCCACGAATTGAAGACGCCCCTGACTGCCATCCGTGCCCGATGCGGAATATCACAGAGCGGGCCGGTCGAGCAGGATGAACTCATGGATCATTTGGCAGCGATCGGCCGAGCAGCGGAAGTGATGACGACTCTAGTGCAGGACCTACTCTTGCTCGCCGCATCGGATGAGGGCCAACTTGGTCTAGTCAAGGAACTCTGTCCGGTTGCCAACCTTATCGAAGACGCACTTGCTTCCGTCGACGCGACGCGCCACGACGTCCAAGTCTCAGTCGAAGATGCTTTGGTGGTTGAGTGCGATCCATCGGCGGTTACCCGTGTTCTGGTTAACCTACTTCAAAATGCGATTGCCCACACGTTGGACGCTGGGAAGATCTGTGTTGTAGCGAAAACTACAGGTTCTGCGGTTTCGCTTGTCGTTTCAGACGAAGGAGCCGGAATCCCACAGGATCAGCTTGGTCTCATTTTCGATCGATTCCATCGAGTCGATCGCTCGCGGAATCGTGGTTCGGGCGGAAGCGGCCTTGGTCTGGCAATTGCGAAGGCGATCGTCGATGCACATGGCGGATCGATTGGATTGAAGAGCGTGCTGGGCAAGGGAACCACTGTGACGATTCTGTTGCCGTGTTCGCAGCCTGGTTAGTCGGCACGGCATAACGGTGTGCGTGGCGATTCGTCTGAATGGCGATGGTTGCGCTGCTGATTGTCAGTTGCCTCGCAGGACAGTTCGAGTTCTCTCGATGGGCGAATCCAACCCACCTGCCTTTGACGACGAAGCCTCAACTCTCGATTCATGCACTGCTTGGGGCCAGACCTCGCGACGTTATCGTCAATGTCATGCGTTGGCAGCACGGCTACCGGCCCATCGTATGGAAGTACGTTTTGGACCTTCCGTTCAATCAGGCAGCCGTTGCCATCGGGAAGGAGTTGTCTGTCGAGCCGTTTGAGCCTGGCGTGCCGATGGATCTCGCCACCTTGAACACGCCGAATGTGGGATTCAGTCGCGACAGGAATGGAATTACCCAGACAATCCAATTGAGCCGTGGCGTGCAAGGGCGCACCGCACTCGAATCTACGGAAAGCCGCGTCACGGTACGCGTGTCGGAAGCCGTTTCGGAGGCCGGTCCGTTGCCGACTTACTGGCCCGATAAACCCTGCCAGGCGCCCGGATTGGATTGCCCGGTTCCATGGATGGGATCTGGCGGCAACGTCCAATCCGTTTCTTGGGACCTCACACCGATCGGTTCGCGCCAATACTTCTTCAACTTTCGATTCGACGAGCCCTACTCGAACGTTCTCGACCGGGTTCACCGCCGGCTTGATGCTCTCGGCTACCGCTGCACAGTGCGGGATGGACATGCCGACTTCAGAAAGTCAGGAAGTGGAATCTACGTTTGGGTTGACGTAGACGCCACGAAGAAGCCAGGCGATGGAGGACCGACCATTACTTTCAGCATCTGCCGAAACGAGCCCCCGGGCATGAAACCGGGTCCCTGGGGCGGTTAGCGAGCACCTTTGGTATTGCGCGAATCTGCGCTCCAGGAGGTGAAAGAACCGGTAGGCTTGGCACTAGCCATGGACGCCACCTACCACTCGATTCTTCGTGCTCCCGACCTTGTCCGCGCGTTCGATGCGGAGGACAAGCCGATCAAGCTCGATTCGAGCGGCAACGGGATCTGGGCGGGAAGCGGCGTGGAGGTGAGAATTGACGTACACGATGGCCATGCTTCGTTATTGCTTCGTAGCCCAGGAACGGTTACTAGAATCCAAGTCCGCTGGAGGGGCGATTTTCGTGCGATCAAGCGGTATCTGGGCGATCACTGGGAGCGGTCGTACGCCGATATGGAATGGCGCGGCGAGGTGCCGGGGCGGACGATGCCGTGGTACTTCATGGCCTGCGACGGCCACCGGACCCACGGGTACGGCCTGCGGACCTCTCCCAAGGCGTTTTGCTTTTGGAATGCCGACTGCGAGGGTATCAGCCTGTGGGCCGACGTTCGGAACGGGGGACTTCCCGTGGAACTTGGAGACCGTACGCTCGAGGTCGCGGAGATCGTGTGCCGACCGGGGAAGGAGGGCGAAAGCCCGTTTGCGGCAACTCGCGCGTTCTGTACCCAGATGTGCCCCCATCCGCGTTTGCCTTCTGCGCCGGTCTATGGGACCAACGACTGGAACTATGCATATGGCAACAACAGCGCCGAACTGATCGCCGGGGTTAGCGCCTTGGTCGCCGAACTGTCGAAGAACCATGAGAATCGGCCGTTCTCCGTGATCGACGAGGGTTGGGCCGAGGGGCCATTCAACGGTCACTTTGGACACGGGCCATGGTTCGGGAATCCGCGGTTCGGCGATATGGGCGCGTTTGCCTCGCGGCTAAGAGGGATGGGTGTTCGTCCGGGCATCTGGTTCCGGCCCCTCACCCCGTTGCCGGATACGCCTGATTCGTGGCGATCGAAACGGGACGCTCAGTACCTCGACCCAACCATTCCTGAGGTGCACGAGCACGTTGCTTCCCATATGCGACGGTTCGTCGACTGGGGCTATGAGATGGTGAAGCACGACTTCACGACGTTTGACATTCTGGGTAAGTGGGGATTTGAAATGGGTCCGTCCCCGACCCGTGGGGGATGGCACTTCCGCGACACCTCCAAAACGACAGCCGAGATCGTCACCGAGCTTTACCAAACGATTCGACTTTCGGCGGGAGAGGCAAAGTTGATCGGATGCAACACGGTCAGCCACCTTGCCACCGGCTTCCACGAGGTTCAGCGGATCGGCGACGATACCAGCGGCCGAAGCTGGAATCGAAACCGTCGGATGGGCGTGAACACCCTTGCCTTTCGAGCGGCTCAGCACCGAACGTTCTATGAGGCGGACCCCGATATCGTGGCGATAACTCAGGCGATCCCCTGGCACCTCGTGGAACAGTGGCTACGGCTCGTTTCAGAAAGCGGAAGCGCCCTGTTCGTAGCGGTCGATCCAAGCATCATCGAACCTAAGCATCGAGTGGCCCTGGAAAGGGCGTTCGACATCGCCTCGCGCACGCAGACGGTGGGCGAACCCCTCGATTGGCTCGATACGGATTGCCCGCGGCAATGGAAGCTGCTCGGCAAGTCCACTGAATTCGCCTGGATGGGCGAAGACGGCGCGTGGCCGTTCGGCGACTGACTCGGACGATCTACTCAAACTGAATGTCGCTGATGTAGACCGTGACGCCTTGTCCTTGGCCTCCGATCGTCATCAACAGGCCGGTCTTGATACGACTCAGGTTCTTTCCAGAGAGGTCGACGGTGAACTTGCGCCATTCCTGCGTGAGTT
>JARLGV010000109.1 GCA_031292555.1 Fimbriimonas sp. | reverse complement strand
TCGATCAGGTCCTGCAACGCGGCCGGTTCCGGCGGACGGCCTCGCCGAATATGGGTGTAGTAGGGAAGCACCTCGTCGATCGAGGACGGGGTGCCGTAATGCATCACAAGTAGGGCTTTCATAGGCGGAGATGGATGGGTCACGAGTTTGGCAGGTAGTGCAGTCAGGCCGTCCAGACCGCCTCCATGAGGGCTTCGACGTTATGAAGCGGGGTTTCCGGGTAGATGCCGTGGCCGAGGTTGAAGACGTGACCCGGAAGGTGGCGACCCTCCCGAACGATGTTTTGCGCCCGCTCCTTGATGATCTGAGGGGTCGTCAGGAGCACCGCCGGATCGAGATTGCCCTGCATTGGCGTGGGTTGGACCAACTTTGCCGCATCGGTCAGGCTGATTCGCCAGTCGACGCCGATCACGTCTCCGCCCGCCTCCTGCATTACTCGAAGCAGCGCCGCGGTTCCGGTCCCGAAGTGGATCGTCGGAGCGCCCAACGGGGCGAGACCCTCGAAGATCGTCTTCATGTGGGGGAGCAGGCATTCGCGATAGGTTGCTTCGTCCAGAACTCCGACCCAACTGTCGAAGAGTTGAACGGCATCCGCTCCCGCGCGAATCTGGGCCTGCAGGTATCGCAGAGTGTTATCGGCAAGCAGCGCCATGAGGGAGTGCCAAAACACGGGCTCGGTGCGCATCAACGTGCGGGTGAGCTTGTGATCGCGGGACGGCCCGCCTTCGATCAGGTAGGAAGCCAAAGTAAATGGTGCGCCGGTGAACCCAATGAGCGGAACCGTCAGTTCTCGCTTGAGGATGCGAATCGTCTCCATGACGAAGGAGAGTCCGTCCTCCGGTTCGAACCGGCACAGACCGTCGAGATCCGCTTGAGTCCGGATCGGATGATCCACAACCGGACCGACACCTTCTTTGATGTCGAACGGCGCGCCCATCGGAGTGAACGGTACCGTCAGATCGGAGAACAGAATGGCGGCGTCGAACCCTAACCGCCGAATCGGCATAAGCGTGACTTCGGCGGCAATATCCGGCGTACTGACCGCTTCCAGCATGGAGCGGCCCTTTCGGATCTCCCGATACTCGGGTAGATAGCGACCTGCCTGACGCATCACCCAGATCGGCGTACGGTCGACCGGTTCGCCCCGGCACGCCTTGAGGAATCGGCTGTCCCTCAAGCCGCCACGTCCTTGAGGCTTTGAGCGAATGCTTCCACGGTGCGATCGATATCTTCGTTTGTATGCGAGGTCGTCAGGAACCACGCCTCCAACGCGCTTGGGGGAAGGTAGAAGCCCTTGTCGAGCATCGAATGGAACAGCTTGGCGAACAACGGCTTGTCGGTCGTGCCGGCTTCGTCGTAGTTGTGGACCGGCTCGGAGGTCAGGAACACGCTGATCATCGACCCGACGCGCTGGACCTGGGCGGGCACTCCGGCCACGCCGAACACTTGATTGAGGCCGGCTTCCAGTCGCGCTCCGGTGTGTTCGAGCAAGTCGTAACTGGCGTCGTCCAGGTTGGACAGAGCGGCATATCCGGCTGCCATGGCGAGCGGATTGCCGGACAGGGTGCCCGCCTGATACATCGGTCCGATGGGCGCGACCAGGTTCATGAGTTCCTTTCGACCGCCGTAGGCGCCGACCGGCAGGCCGCCGCCGATCACCTTACCCATACAAACGAGATCGGGCTTGATGCCGTATCGCTCCGAGGCGCCGCCCTTGGCGACGCGAAAGCCGGTCATTACTTCGTCAAAGACCAGAAGCACGCCGTGGTGATCGCAGATCTCGCGGAGTTTCAGCAGGAAGCCTGGATCGGGCGGCACCAGGCCCATGTTGCCGGCAATCGGCTCGACCATCACGGCCGCGACCTCATTTGAGTTTGCTTCGAGAATCGCTTCGACATGCGCGGAATCGTTGTAGCGCGCCAGGAGCGTGTCGTGGGTGATCGACTTCGGGACGCCGGCGCTGTCGGGCAGACCGAAGGTGGCGATTCCGGAGCCTGCTTTGGCCAGCAGGCTGTCCACAGCGCCGTGGTAGTTGCCCTCGAACTTGACGATCTTGTTCCGGCCAGTCGCCGCCCGAACTAAACGTATCGTCGCGAGCGTAGCCTCGGTGCCTGAGTTCACGAAGCGAACCATCTCAACCGCCGGGACTCGCCCCAGGATTTCTCTCGCCAATCGCACCTCGCCCTCATGCGGTGCGCCGAAGCTGGTGCCGTTGGCGGCGGCATCCGCGATTGCCCGAACAACACGGTCGTCGGCATGGCCCAGCAAGATTGCGCCCCAGGACGACACGTAGTCGACGTACTCGTTGCCGTCAGCATCGAACAGTCGCGAGCCCTTGGCGTTCTTGAAGAACACCGGGGTGCCTGCTACCGCCTTGAAAGCACGCACCGGGCTGTTGACTCCTCCGGGCATGAGCCCGCAAGCCTCGGCATAGAGCGACTCGGAGGTGGGGCGATTGGCACAATTCATTAGCGAATAAACTCCTCCGGCTTCACGTAGACGCCGGTGATCAATGGGGTGTCGGTCTTCGTATAGATCCGTCCTTCGACGCATCTCAACGCGTTGACCAACTCCGAGAAGCGGATCGGATTGTCCACCTCGTACGAGACGACGAACTCCTGGTCTTGCAAGCCGAACGAATAGAGCAGCAGCTGTTTGACGTCGAAGTACTGCTTCCCTATCTTGATGTGCTCGTTCATCATCCCCTGGCGGACGTCGGGGGTCTTGAGATACCATTCCTTGGTCTTGGTGAACGGATACACGATGAAGAAGCGTTCTCGCGCATTGTCGAGTGCGTCGATATCCTGCTCACTTTTTCCGCGGGAGTACATCGACGGACGCGTGAAGCCCCAGAGCGTTTGGACTGGGCGAATGTAACGCCGCCAACCGTCGGCCATGTGGTTGTAGTTCAGTAGGGCGGTCGATGCCGATTCGGGCGTCTCCGCGACGAGGGCGGACCAGAGCATGAAGTCGGTGTCGGACCGGCAGGGGAAGACGGAGTAGAGATGGGTGCCGGTAGCCAGGGACTGAGCTTCGGCGACGAATTTGGCCCGAAACGTCCGGCGCTCGTCATCGGAGAGAGCCCAGAACGCATCGGTGTATGCGTAGGTCGCATAGATATTTAGCTGTTGTTCAGCCATGTGGAGGCCTCCTTGGCGTGGTAGGTGATGATGAGATCCGCGCCTGCACGACGGAAGGCAGTAAGGGTCTCAAGGACAATCTTCTTCTCGTCCAGCCAGCCACGTTCGGCGGCTGCCTTGATCATCGAGTACTCCCCGCTGACCGCGTAGGCGGCGATCGGCAGGTCGGAAAGTTCTCGAGCGCGCAATACGACGTCCAGGTAGGCCAAACCGGGTTTGACCATCAGAATGTCGGCGCCCTCTTCGATATCCTGAAGCAGTTCTCTTCGAGCGTGACGGGGGTTTGCGTAATCGTGTTGGTAGGAAGCGCGGTCGCCGAAGCTGGGCGCCGAATCGGCCGCCTCTCGGAACGGGCCGTAGAACGCGGAGCTGAACTTGGCCGAATAGGCCATAACGGCGGTGTCCTTCAACCCTTCAGTGTCGAGTGCGGTGCGGATTGCGCCGACCTGCTCGTCCATCATGGATGATGGCGCGACAACGTCGGCGCCGGCTCGGGCATGGGAGAGCGCCATTCGAGCGAGAAGCGGAAGGGTAGCGTCGTTGTCGATCTCCTGCCCGTTCAGAACTCCGCAGTGTCCGTGGCCCATATAGGCGCATACGCAGACGTCCGTCATCACGACAAGGTTGGGAGTCGCCTTCTTGACCTCCCGGATGGCCTGCTGCACGACCCCGTTCGGGTCGTAGCACGATGTCGCGCCGTCGTCCTTTCGGCTTGGGAGCCCGAAGATCAGAAGTGCCCCGATTCCCAGCCCTTCGACTTCTTTCGCGGTCTCGGACAACCGGTTGATGGGCAGCCGGTACTGGCCGGGCATCGAAAGGATCGGCTCTGGCTCGGTTTGGCCCTCTCGTACAAAGATCGGATAGATCAAATCGGACGGTTGGACATGGGTCTCTCGAACGAGCTTGCGCAACGACTCGTTGCGCCTCATCCGGCGCAGCCTACTAGACATGATTTACTCCCTTGGCGTGTCTGACGATAGCTTCGACCAATCCGGGAATCGTATACTCCGCCGCGCCGACCGAAACGGAGAAGCCTAGATCGGTCACGGTCTTGGCCGTGATGGGGCCGATGCATGCGATAGGGACCTTTCGCATCCAAACTTCCCGCCCCGCTTCCCGCAGCTTGGCGAGAGTCGCATGAACGGATGCTGAACTGGTCAATGTTATGTAGTCCGGTCTAGGCTCGTCTTCGGCCAGCTTGGCGTCTCGATCGCTTACAATCCGGTACACAGCGACCTCGGTGACATCTCCTCCCCGGCGTCGTAACTCCTCCGCCAGGTCCTTCCGGGCGATGTCTGCCCGAAGCAGGAGGAAGCGCTTGCCGGAGATCGGCTCGATGGCCGCCGAGATCGCTTCCGAGACGTACTCGGCGGGAACCAGATCCGGCTCTCGGAACTTGAGAGCGGTTGCGGCGGCGGTCGCCGGCCCGATAACGGCGATGCGTCGGTTTCGAAACGGCTCCCGAGAAAGCCCAAGCGTGTCCATCCGGGCGGATACCGACTCGACCCCGTTCACGCTTGTCATCACGATCCAATCGTATCGTTCGACC
The DNA here is from genome assembly GCA_031292555.1 of Fimbriimonas sp. Classification (GTDB taxonomy): domain Bacteria; phylum Armatimonadota; class Fimbriimonadia; order Fimbriimonadales; family Fimbriimonadaceae; genus Fimbriimonas. The sequence continues at coordinate 28,462 of JARLGV010000109.1, read as the reverse complement.
CCTCGAAGAGCCGTGTCGACCGGTGCATAGTCCAGTGGGGGAGCGATCTCGATCGCGGGGAGTTGAACGGGGATGGCGCCAAGTTCTTGAAGTCGGTCCGCCAGTTGCGATGCCTGTCCGCGCGGACGCGTCACTAGAATTCGTTTGCCTGCGAGAGGCTGGTCCATTAGGCAATGCCCTCAGGCAAGAGCTCGCGAGCCCCATCGGCACACAGCCGATCGGCGAGACGCACGCCGATTCCGGCCGCATCGACGCCGTCGCCCGACTCGGTCGAGCGAAGTACTCGGACGCCGTCCGGCGAGGCGACCAAGCCATCCAGAGTCAGCTTCTCTCCGTCGATCTTCGCGTGGGCCGCGACAGGCATCGAGCATCCGGTACCGAAGAAGTTCAGAAAAGCCCTTTCCGCGATGCTCGCTCGTTGGGTTGCGTCATCGTTGAAGGACTCGATGAGATTCAGGATCGGCGTGCCGTTGCGGACCTCGAGGACGAGGATGGCCTGTCCGGCGGCGGGGAGGATGGGCAAAGGTTCGACATGCAGGTTCGCATACTCCGACGTGTCCCAGTGCTCCATCACGCCAAGCCGTGTCAGTCCGGCGGTGGCCAGGACGATGGCATCGTAAATCCGTTCCTGCAGCTTGCGCATGCGGGTGTCCACGTTTCCGACCAACGGCTTGAACTGCAGATCTGGCCGAATGGCGGCAAGTTGCGAGGTGCGGCGAACGCTGCCTGTCCCAACGACCGCTCCATGCGGGAGTTGGCTCCATCCGTCGGCGTGGGAGATAAGTGCGTCGGTCGGATCCTCGCGCTTCAGGTATGCGCCGATCTTTAGTCCGTCGACGGGCCGAGTGGGAAGATCCTTGAGGCAGTGAAGCGCCACGTCGACGCGGTGATCGAGCAGGGCTTCTTGGATTTCTTTGACAAACGATCCGAGCACTTCGCGATTGCCGCCATCGCCGCTCGTGCGGATCGGCACAATCTCGACGTCTACGTGGTCGAACTTGGACTCGATGAGGTCTCGAACGGTATGAGCCTGAATCAGTGCAAGTTTGCTGCCGCGAGTTCCTAGCCGAATCGTGACGCGATTAGCGATCCGAATCGCCTCCGGATTCCACTCGAAACAGTTTGGCTACGACGTCCCGCGACGTAGGTGTTGCGACTTCTTCTTTCAACTCTCTTATTGGAGATTGCAAGAAGCCTTTAACCATTCGATTAGCCAAATCTGAAACGATTTTGAGGTCCTGCTCCGAAAGATGGGACAACCGTTCTTGCGCCCAACGGAGATTGTTCTCACGGACTTCATCCGTGTATCGCACGAGTACTTCAATAGTTGGAGATGCCATTCGCTTTTCACATTCGACGAGGTACTCCGCCAATTGTTCGTTGAGGATTTCTTGGGCAATTGGGATGGCAGCCAGTCGTCGTTGAGAGTTGGCGGTGCAGCGCGCCACCATCTCGTCCATGTCCAACAGCCGAATTCCAGGTAGCCAGGAAGCCGACGGATGGATATTGGGAGGTACGCCTAGATCGACGACGGTCAAGGGATAGCGCTCCCGAATGAGGCTCAGGTGAGCAGTTGCATCGGCGCTGAGCAACGGCCGGTCGGCAGAAGTTGCGGCAAAAGCCGCATCAGCCTCACCTAAGCTGAATTCCAGGTCCGTAAAGGGGCGGGCCTGCCCATTGTATCGCCGGGCCAAGCTCGCCGCGTTGGAGTAGGTTCGATTGAGGAACACGAGGCGCATCGGCCCATGGCCGATGAGGTCCTTGGCGATGCGCTCAGCGATCTTGCCTGCTCCGACCACAACTACGTTCTTGTCGCGGAGACCTCCGCATGTGGTCGCGGCGTCTCGCACCGCCAACGAACCGATTGAGGTGACGTTTCGGCAAAGCTCGGTCTTCGACCGAACCAGCCTGCTCGTGGAATGACCGCGCCGGACGGCGAAGTCGATGTGCCGCCCAATGCTGTTGACCTTACGTCCGGTTGCCACCGCATCTTTGATCTGGGCAAGGATCTCTGTCTCGCCGATCACGGCCGAGTCCAGCCCACTGAACACGGAGAACAAGTGATGGATGGCGTTCAGACCCAGCTTGGAATAGAAGCAGTTGTTCAGATCGTCGATCGAGAGGCCCGATTCCTCGATCAGAATGCGCTCGGCTTCTTCTCGGCATCCCCCGACCGTGTAAATCTCAGTCCGGTTGCATGTTGACAGCACCATGCACTCATCGAATCCGGATTCGAGGAATCGGATAAGGACTCGTTCGAGCGCGGAACCCGAGAAACCAACCTTGCCACGGATTCGGAGAGTTGCCGTATGATGGCTGATACCCAGGAGGCTGACTGGAACTTGCTCGGATATCTCGTCGGCAAACGGCGTGACCGAGGCGAAATCCGCGACTACCGATGCAACACCAAGAGATGCATCAACGTCGGCGGGGGCGCCATCCAAGTCGGGTCTGTTCGGCACGTCGCCTTAATCCTATCCGAGGCGATTCGGAGGGCATTTGACATTTTTGACGACCAGTCATGTCCGGTAACTGGCCCGCGAGAGAATGGGTATGCCCCCTAAATGACGAAATCGAAGGAGCGCGTCATCGCGTCGATGTTGGAAAGCTGCTTTTCCGTGAGGTTTGCGAAGTTCGTATGGTCCAAGACATCGGCTATTGCGTCGCGGGCTTCTTTGAACGCGAGGCGTAGCGAGCAGACCTCTGGATTGGGGCAACCGCACTCGCTGAACTTGGTCACGCTGACACAACTGATCGGCGCGATCGGCCCATCCATCGCCCGTATCACCGCACCGAGAGTGATCTCCTGGGGAGGAACCGCCAGCGAGTACCCGCCGCCGGGGCCCTTCCGGCTCTGAACGAAACCGGTCATTTTCAGGGCGACGAGAATCTGCTGGAGGAACTTGACCGGGATGTTCTGACGCTCGGCAATGTCTTGAATCTGAATCGGTCCCTTGTCGAATTCGATGCTCAGATCCAAAATGGCCCGTGTGGCGTAGCGTGCCCGGCTTGAAAGCATGTTTTAGTCTATCCCTTTGATGTCGAAAGCAACAGGAACAATTACTGGGGGAGCTTGACTCGCCAAGCGCCGCGGCCGTGAGTTCCCACCGTCAGCCAGTCTGTCTGCTTGTTGGCGACGATGGAGAAGACGGGGACGTTCGGCAATCCGGCGCCGTAGCGGACCCAACGTCCACCGCCTTGTTTTGAGGCGAAGACTCCGATCGACGTGCCAATAAACACGGTATCCGGATGTCTCGGATCGAGGGACAACGCCTGAATCGGCATGTCCGGCAGACCATCGGAGACGTTCTTCCAGGTTCCGCCTGCGTCGAGGCTCTTCCAAATGCGATTCGGGCTCCACCCGCTTAGGGCCACATAGACGTGCCGCGCGTTGCGCGGATCGACGCAGATGTCTCCCACGTATCCCTTCGGCAGGCCCTTCGTGATTTCGAACCATTGCTTGCCGGTATCTGGCGTGACCCACACCCGGCCGTCGCTTGTTCCCGCGTAGATCACTTTGCTCAAATTGGGAGCCACCGTCACGGCCGAAACGCGCGCTCCAAGGATCGGACTGATCGCTGACCAATGATTGGCGGCATCCGTCGTTCGATAGACCTTTTGGGCCCCCGCGATAAGTGTATCGGGATCATTCGGATCGAGGACGAACGGCGCGTAAAAGAGCTTGCCTTCGGTCGGGTCGATGCCGTCTGTTGCGCCGTCCCAGTTTTGACCTGCATCCTTCGATTTCAGAATCGTGAGGTTCACGTACTCGGTATAGACGACGTTCGGGTCCTTCCAGTTGACGTGGGTGGTCCCGCCATCGCCCAGAAAGATGTTCGTCCAAGCCGTCGACCCGGTGAACTTGTTCGTTCCGTTGTCTTGAGTACCCCCGTAGGCAATCTTGTCGTCGGTCGGGTGTACGTCGACGCTTTGAAATTGGACGGTTCCCAGTCCGTTGCTGACCGATTCCCAGGTCTCGCCTAGGTTGCGCGATCGGAAGGCTCCGCCGTCGGTGCACAAGTAGAGCGTTTTGGGATTGGTCAGACTGAAAGTTAGCGAGTGATGATCAGGGTGCACCCGGCCACCGGAGTAAGAGCGCGTGTTGTCTTCCCATGTCTCGCCACCGTCCATGCTCCGAAAAGTCGAGAATCCGCCAACAAAGATGACGTTTGGGTTGGTAGGACACACTGCGATGCAGTTGTCGTACCAGGCCTGTCCGCCCGCATAGCTCGGGGCATTCGGCATACGGAGCCAGTTTTCGCCGAAGTCGGCCGACTTGTAAAGACCCACCAGACTAGCGCCTTTGCCGTACAGACTGGCATAGATAACGTTTGGGTAGGCAGCGCATTGGTCCATCTGGATCCGGCCCAAGGTCATTGGGTCGGTTGGAAGGTCGCGGGCGAGTTTGATCCAACTGGCGCCGGCGTCGGTCGACTTGTAGAGCCCGTTTGTCGGACTGCCCCAGGGCAGACCGATCGAGGCGATTAAGATGCTTGGGCTGCGTGGGTCGAGCAATAGATCGGTAGCCGGACCCTTCAGCAACTGGACCCAAGTTGCTCCGTAGTCCAGGCTGCGGAATACGCCGCGCGAAGTGGCGGCATAGAGGAAGCCGGGGCGGCTCGGATTGGGGACGATACGCGAGAACGTATAGTCCATGAACACGTCGCTCGCCAGGAGGTCCCAGGTTTGTCCTCCGTCAAGCGATCTCAGAAAGCCCGCGCCGTGAAAGCTGTCAAGACTGTAATGGGGTTCGCCGAGACCCGCATAGACGATCTCCGGATGGAACGGGTCGACGGTGATCGCTCCGACCGAGAGGCTGGCCAGATGGTCGCCGATCGGCTTCCAGTTCTTCCCCTCATCAACGCTCTTCCAAATGCCGCCTGAGGCGGCGGCGAGATAGAGTACGCGCGCATCGGCAGGGCTGATGGCGATCATGGACGTCCGGCCGGCGTTGTCCATGCCGCCCCAGCTGTGCTGAATCACGGAGGGCCCCATCTCTTGCCATCGAGGGGAGGTCCCGTCGGCGTTCTTCCAGAGTGGGATCAGCCGCGAATCGAAGAACGCGGTTAGCCTGGCACGGGCGATCGGCAAAGTCGAACCGGTCGCGACCTCGCGTTCGAATGCATCTCGCTCGCGCTGCTCGTCAGGCTTCTCCTTCTGCTGGGCGCCAACCGCCAGCCCGCCAAGCAGCCCGAGGGCTGCCGTTGCGAGGAAACCAAAAATCCAGATTCGGGCGGTGCAGCGTGCCGTCAATCGATTACTCCCAATTCAAAGAGTATCGTCACCCTCGGTCGTCGCCGGGTCCGGCTGGCACGGGCGGAGCCCCTGCCTTTTCGGCCGACATGTAGGTCTCGTACGTATAGGTGATTTTCTTGGTCGTTCCGGGCGCGATGTCGAGCTTCCATTCGACGTCGTTGATCGGGTTCGGCTCGCCGTTCAGTATCTGGGTCTGCTTCACGGTCCCCAGGTCGGACAGCTTTCCGACTTTGCCTCGCATCGTCTTGGAAACCGTGATGGTTGCCTTGGATGTCCGGAAATTCGTGACCGTCAGCGTTCCTTCGAGGGTAACTGGGACGAAAACCGTCTTGCCGAGGGTTACCGGCGTAGCGCGTCGAACCTCTGCCTCGCGCTTTTCGACCTTCAGGCCAATACCTTGCGAGAGTCTGATCTCGGCGGTGCCGCCGTTCGGCGTGTAGCGTACGTTCTCCTGGCCGAGCGCACGGCCCTCCTCAAGGACGAACACCGGACCGGTCGTTAACGGCTGGCCACTCTTGTTTTGCAGGCTGAGCAGGTATGAGACCTCCTCTCCATCCGCGTTCCACTCGAATCGAGGCGAGACCGGGATCGAAACGTCGAAGATCGACACCATCGCAACATCGGTCGTGTCGAGGCTCAACTCCGGCTTCTTGTAGTAGAAGAGCTCGCCCGACTCGTCGCGCGACAGAGCCGCCGACGTCGTAGGGGCTACCGCATCGGGATCCGTGACCGGGGTCTCTCGATCCAGCTTCTTAGGCAGTTCGAGTTTGGCCGCCATTCCTGGCTCGGCGCCTGGAATGTGAGCCATCATGTCTTCGATACCTCGATTGGCCACAAACGGGGCGCCCACCACGAAGAACACGTCCGTCTTGTCCAGTTTCTCTGCCGTATTCTGCATCGTGGCGCGTAGGTTGAGGTTGGCCGTTCCGTGCCGCAAGTCAAGCACGTAGCTAGGCTCCCATCGAATGCCCTCCTGGAGGTAAGCGACGCCGATGTTGGCGACTTTGGCGGGGTTCTTGGTGTCGACCTTGATCCGCACCGGGAAGCCGACGAACTCGATCGTCTGAACCTGATCGTACGGAACCGCGTTGAAAGCGTCCCCGACCTTGAGCAACAGCATGTCGTCGAGAATCTTCGACAACTCGCCTTCGAACCGCTGGTTGGATTTCGTAATAACCGTCAACTTGAGGCCAATCTTGTCCTTGAGTTTCGTACGGATCTCGGCGGGAGATGCAAACTGAATCTTGTTCTCTTTGCCCATTACGATCGTGTCGATCTTGTCTCCGGTGTCCAACGAATAGAACCAGACCGTTCCCTTGACCGCGGTTGGCACAAGGTTGGTAGTGGCCCAGCCGTTTTCGAGCTTCACCTTTCCCTCTCGGACGTAATAGCCGAACCCATCTCGGAACACGGCCACGCTTTTGAGCTTTGTCTCAAAAGTCATGTTCTTGGGTGCTTCTTGGATAACGGCGGATGTGGTGAGAATGGCAGACAGGAGACCGATAGAAATGCTCATGTTCAGGTTCAAATGCGTGATAGCGACAGCGCTATCGTACACTATGCGGACCCCTCAGTTCCGGATCGGCGGGTAGGCCTTCGATGTCTTGGACAGCACGATCTGATGCACGCCGAGGAAGTACCCGGCCGACGAATCGGATTTGCCCACGCACTTGAACTTCAGCACATGGGTTCCCTTGATGAGATCGAACCGTCCGAGCGGATAGCCCTGAGGCATTAGGACGTCCGAGGCGTAGAGATTCATCGTGCCACCAACCGGCTTGCCGTCCAGTTCGGCCGTGTACATGCCGTAATCGTAGCTCGAAATCATGGTCGGCATCACTTCGTAATGGTCGGCCTCGGTCACCTCGAACGGAACGGTCAGCGTCGAGCCCTTCTCGGCCTGGTTGAAGAAGAGGATATTCTGCTCCCAGAAGACGCCCTTCTGCACTTCGACGTGTCCGTTTTCCGCCTTCACCTGGGGGAAGAGGTTCTCGGTGTCGATCACCGTGGCGTTACCGTAGGGAAGCCGGGCCGGCCCGTAGGGGAGCGGCGGCAAGTCGGTCCGGAACGGAGTCTGGTACCAGAAGGCGACCGAACTGAAATCGTCAGGGCGTTCTTCGAAGCCGGAATGAACGTCGCCGTTCGGCTTGTTTGTCCATCCGGAGTGCTCGATCTCCACGTGGAGGCTCTTGGTGAATGGAACCGGATCGCGCAACTGCCACCGGTACGCGCTGACGCGATCTCCCATCTGGAACCCGCCGGCGGCCGTCGTGCCCGTATAGAGTCCCTGCTGATCGTGCAGCCCCCATGCGTCGCTGAAGAAGTCCTCCGTTCCGGTGCCGGCCAGGGACGCCTCCTTCTCGCCGTCGACATAGAAGTAATCATCCCCCTCGCCGAACCAATTGTCCTCGTTCGTAATCACGTTAATAACGGTGCCCACGTATTGGCCCCGTCCCCTCGTGTCGAGGATCGCGTAGTTTCGCCCAGAGACGGCGGGAAGCTCCTGCCGGTAGAGGGCATGGAAGTAAAGGATGTCCTTTGGAAGCGACTTGTAAGCCCGATAGTCCACCTGCCAATAGGTCAGCGCTGACGGCCGCTTGCCTTCGTTTGTCAACGTGATCTTGACGTGCTTCAAGTAGGGCATCTGCCAATAGCAGTTCTTTGCACGCCCCTGGCTGGTATTTCGAACTGGCAGCGAATTCACGTCTTTCTCGCGTCCGTGCCCGGCCGCGAAAAAGTCGCCGAGAGGCACGTCGACGCTCGGGGCAGTCGAATCGTCATAGTAGACCCGTAGCCGCAGCAGCCTCGGCCAGCCGTACTCGCTGTCGGCGAGCGTCATCCATAGATGCGTCACCATCCCCGGCCCGGCAGCATCTAGCAGGGTGAGGGTGGTCGATGGGTTCAGCCGCCTTTCATCTGCATTACTCTTAGGGTCAGGGTTATGCGATCCTTGCCTCATCGCCTTGTAAGGTGCAGGAAGAACTAAATTGTCGGGCATGCCAGACACAGCTTGAAGGGCGAGCATCAGCGAAACGGCAAGGAGCATAGGCAGATTATAAGGGGTTATGGCCAGAGCCGAGTATCATTGGCGAGTATCGAATATGGGCAAAACTCGCTTATTGACTGCAGGTGTTTTGGCTTTGGCCTGGGTCTCCATGTCGTCCGCGTTCGCGCCTCCGGGGAACGGGGCGATTCAGGTGTTTCAATCTCGCTATGACCAGTTCACCAAGGCCTATTCGGCCAAAGACCTCAAAACGCTAGGCAGTCTGCTAGCTCCCGACTTCAAGACCGGTTCCTATGCCCGGCCGATCGACAAGAAGATGCTGCTAGAGAGTTGTGCGCGCTCGAACGGCGTGTTCCAAACTCGAACTCGAAAGGTGCTCACCGCAGTGATGAACGGGAACAAGGCGAGCACGATGGTGCGACAGGTAACGGTCGGTACGTTTCACGACCGGAAGAAGAACCTGAAGCACGAGATCGTTCTCGTCATCGTCTGCGCCGACACCTGGATCAAGTCTCCGACGGGGTGGCAGATCAGGCACATGAAGAACATCCATACGACGGCGACCCAGGACGGCAAGCCGTACAAGGGCCACATCGAAACCTAATCGGTTTCCATTTTATGTAGACACATGCTAACATGTACCGATGATCGGTCGTCTTCGCGGCGAGTTGCTTGATGTTGAGAACGGCATGGCCGTTGTGGACGCGGGAGGCGTGGGCTACGAGGTCCAATTGCCAGATGCCGTCTTGGTACAGCTTCCCCAGATCGGAGATCGGGTCGATCTGCTGATCCGGCAGATCTTTCGCGAGGACGGGGTCTCACTCTATGGGTTCATGCTCCCGTTTCAGCGACGGCTGTTCGACTTGCTTCTCAGCGTGAAAGGCTGCGGTCCGAAAGTGGGGCTCTCGCTCATCGGACAGGTCGGCGAAGATTCGGTGGCTTCCGCGATCCTCGCCCAGGATTCACGAGTCCTTACCCGTGCAACCGGCGTCGGTGCACGGCTTGCAGAGCGGATCATTTTGGAACTCAAAGACAAGATCCAAGAGGAGACGTTCCTGCGCAAGGTGACGGCGGCCACGCCCCAGCCCAAGAAAGCGCCTCCGTCGGACGAATTGGTGGACGCCCTGCTCAATCTCGGTTACCGTCGGGCCGAATCCGAGGCGGCCGCCCACGATGCTCGCCAAGAGTCGGCCGATTTGCACGAGCAGATTCGGGCGGCGTTGAGGCTGCTCCAGCGCTAATAAGGCCACACTGACATGCGCGACAACGATCTGGATCCAGAAGGCAATATCGAGGACCGTTCCTTCGACCTCTCGCTGCGCCCGAAGTGGCTCAGCGAGTTCATCGGCCAAGAACAACTCAAGCAGAACCTCGCCATCTTCCTGAAGGCGGCCCGCCAACGGAACGAGCCGCTCGACCACGTTCTCCTTTACGGACCTCCCGGCCTAGGAAAGACGACCCTCGCGAACATCGTTGCTAACGAGATGGGCGCGACGATTCACGTCACGTCCGGGCCGGCGATCGACCGTCCCGGAGACCTGGTCGGCATTCTCACGAATCTGGATCCGGGCGCCGTCCTGTTCATCGACGAAATTCACCGGCTCAGCCGTCCGGTCGAGGAGATCCTGTATCCCGCAATGGAGGATTCCAAGGTCGATATCATGATCGGCAAAGGTCCGGCGGCACGGTCCATCCGGCTGGACGTTCCTCGTTTTACGGTCGTCGGCGCAACCACACGGCAGGGCCTTTTGACTGGTCCGTTGCGAGACCGGTTCGGCATCATCTCCCACTTTCAGTTCTACAACCACCAGGACCTCTTCGAGATCATCAGCCGGTCGGCAAGCATCCTTGGCTACAAGATCGAGAAGACGGGCGCCGACGAGATAGCGAAGCGGGCGCGGGGCACGCCGCGCATAGCGAATCGCCTCCTGAGAAGGGTGCGTGATTTCGCCCAGGTCGAGGACCTGGCCGCCATCGACAGGTACATCACGGAGAAGGCATGTCGGGCACTGGAGATCGATCACCTCGGACTTGACCGTATCGATCTTACGATTTTGCGGATCATGATCGAGCGGTACCGAGGAGGTCCGGTCGGGCTCGACACCTTGGCCGCAAGCACGGGCGAGGATCCGACGACGATTGAAGACGTCTACGAGCCGTATCTGCTCCAGATAGGGATGCTGCAGCGAACGCCACGGGGCCGAATCGCCACTCACCTGGCCTACAAGCAGCTTGGGCTGAAGCCACCGAAGCGGGAGCAGACGCCTGAACTCGAACTTGACGACGGCGAGTGAAGGAAGGTCGTTTGGATGGCTTTTTGACGACAGCCAAAACCCGACCGGCTCGTCGACCGTTTGAATGAACAGCGATGCCTAAGCGGAATCGATCCCAGCAGTTTCCTTATCTCACCCAATACATTCATTGGGCGGTCGACTGGCGGCGCGGATGGACGATCGGAATCACGCCCACCACCGTCGCGACCGGTGGAGTGGTCGCCGCTGTCGTAGGATTCATCGCGATGTCGGCGAGCGGAGGCGTCCAGTCGGCGGGCGGTGGGTTCTTCGCCGGCTTCGTCACCTTCATCGGCTATATGCTCGGGGCATGGGGAGTCGCCGCTAAGCGGGCGAGAGTCGAGCCCGCCCAGATCCGGCTGCGCCGCGAAGCCCGCCAGATCGCGGAGCGGCTAGAAGCCATCCTCGATAAGCGTCGGCTTCATCGCGATCTGAGCATCGAAGTCTCGTCGGTTCTGGAAGAGGGCGCCCGTAATTGGCACCGCGCAAAGGCCGCGTTGGAGTCGCCCTATTGGCGACGGGCGGACCTTCCTGGCCACCTGCGCTCGGCGCGAGAGCAGTCGCTCCTCGCAATCGATCAGGGCATGCAGGAACTGCTCGTACTCTTCGCCACGTCGATTCCGACCCGACCCAGCCGTTGGGCCTGGACCGAACTCGTGGACGAAGTCGTCGGTCAGGATTTTCTGACAACCAAGGGTAGGTTGGACCAAATCTCACCGTTCCATGACGAGGCCCGCGGAGTCGCCGAGAAGTTACTTGAAATGGCTGATCAGGTCGAAGTCGTTTCCCGGCGCCTGGCCGGCGAGGAACTGATATCGGGCGCCCCCAAACCCGGCAGCGCCCTCGAAGCCACGCTTGCCGAACTTCGGCAGCTCAAGGAAGCCGAAGACGAGTTACGGCAAGACCTTCGAGGCTAATTCGAAGACGGAGCAACAGCTCGCCTTTGAAGCCCCAACGGGGCAAGATTCTGCCAGCCCAGGGCGAAAGCCCTGGGACCGGACGCCGCCGGTCAAACCGGCCCCGAAGGGGACGATTCGACGGCTGCGGAGGCGATTCGTGCGAAAGGTTCGATGACCACGGTCGGCCGGACGCCGCTTGATGTCTATCCCCCGGTTGGGCGGAGGACGACTTTCAATTGGGCATATCCGTCGATCTGGAAGTGCTCGACACGAATCTTGTGTTCGGTACCGTCGAGGTGTAGGTTCGCCGTGTATAGGGTTGGGCCCTGATACTTCCATGCATCGGTGACAACCGCTTTGTCGTCGACCCAAACGCGGGCGCCGTCGTCAGTCGTCAACTCCAGCTTGTAGTCTCCCGCCGGGACCGTGAACGTTCCGTTGCAGATCGTGGCGAAGTGGTCGGCGCCTACTGCCGGGTCGAAGGAGCCACCTGCGAATTCAAGACGATCGGTGTGAAGCTCCTTGATAGGGTCTCCCGCGATGAGTTTGTCAAACGCCGCCGCCTGGGTGCGAGGGTCGTTCGCATCGGTCCATTTGAAGAACCTCACGTCCCAGGCGATCGGGGCGAAGAATTGCTTGAAGCCGAACTTCACTGGCTTGCCGGCTGGCGAGACGATGCCTCGGTAGTCAGTGGTTATGCCGCCGATATACTCCAATTCGATCTGGGTGAGGCCGCCCTGTTTGCTCGGCATCTCCACGTCTACGAATCCGGGCACGGTTCCGGTGGATGCGGAGAGCGTGATGCCATCCGACTTCTTCGCGAGGCGCCAGACTCCCTTGGGGCCGAGGATCTCATATCGTCGGCTGGTTCGCCCTCCGGTTGCTCCGCCCGAGAGCACCTCACGAGGCCAGAGCTTGGGAGACTTGAAGTCGTAGGGGCCCCACTCGTCGACCAAGATGTAGCGCTGGCCGCGCAGGGCTCCCGGTTTGAGAAAAGCGCTCTGCTTCGGCGAGCCCCCAACTACCGATAGTCCTCCATCGACGACCCGCTGCTCCGCAGCAGACAGGTTGCGCTGGACCCGTTGCAAGGCTTGCACATCGGCAAAGGGCGCCCACGGAATATCAAATCGCCGGAGGTACTCATGAATGTTGTTGCTCGTCCCCTGTACGGGCTGGCCACCGGTCGAGATTGTCTTCGGAGGAACCTTGCCCGAGGCAACCTGCCCAAGGTCGATCCGGCTATCGGGACAGGCGCCCGACTCCTTGAAGGCGGATCCGCAGTTCTCAAACCGATTCCCGCCGATCATCGAGCGCCTGGAGTTGCGAATCTGAACCGCCGTCGTGGTCGTTCCATCGAATTGATTGCCGGCGATCTGGTAGTCGCGGCTGTCGGTGTCGTGGTGTTTCGCATACGGCCAGCTCTTGTCGCCGATCGGGTCCTGCCAAAGGTTGATGCCGGAGTTGTCCCGGTAGAACAGGTTGTGGTTGATCGCGATATCCTGCCCGTGCTCAATCGCGATCGCTTCTCCGTTGTAGGCGAACACGTTGGCCACGATCTTGGTGTCGAACGAGTAGCCGCCCCATACGCCGTGCCAGCATTCCACCAGCTTGTTGTTCACGAAAATGTTGGAGCTGAAGGTCGCCTCGATCGCATTGCAGGGCGAGTGGCTGAAGTCATTTCCATAGAGGACATTACCGTTGCATCCACCTTTGCCGGTGTCCATCGTGGTCTGGCCGGCCCATAGGAAGAACCCGTCCCCGCCGTGGGTGACAGAGTTGAACGCGAAGACGTTTCCGTTGCACTGCTCGAAGATCAGAATCCCTGCCGAGTCCTGGCCCCGGTTATAGACGCCATAGGAAAAGCCCCTAACGCACCAGTCGATTTTGTTGTTCAAAACCCGGTTACCGGACGATCGATAGAGTCCCAGGCCGACTCCGCTTAGAAATGAGAAGTCGTTCAGTTCCACCAAGCCGCCGTCGGATCGGACGAGCATCAGGCCGCACTGGCCGCCTTGGATGACGGTCTTGTTCACCTTAAACCGGTGGCAACCCTCCAGATAGATCCCCGCTCCGTAGCGAAGCCACTCGTTGTGCTCGTTGTGGTGATAGCTCTGCCAGTCGCTCTCGTCCTCTTTGTCGACGGTAGACATGAGGCGCTGCTTCCAGTTGTCGGAGAAGTTGGAACCGGTGATCGTAAGCCCCTGACAGCCCTTCGCCCAAACCGCGACTTTGTAGCCGTGTACGGTTAGGTTCTTCAGGGTGATGTTCTTGCCCTCGACGAGGATTCCCAGACCCTTGCGCTGATCCGGCTCGGTGGTCGCAGGCGTGCCGCGCAAGACCGAGCCGGCGAAATCGACGACCAAGTTGCTGCCTCGGATCACGATCGCCGGCTTCAGGGCCGGGATCTCTTCGTCGCCTGCCCTGGCCGTCCCCTGGGGCGTTGGCAGCAAATAACCTCGAGGAGTCACATGGCAACTCTTCGATATAGTAAGGCCAGTCTTCAACGTGACCGTAGCAATTGGGGCCGACATGAGCGCCGATACGCAAAGAGCCGCTGCAAGCATGGGCCTAGGATACCGGCGCTTGTCTAGCTCTTATTTCGGATGTGGAGTAGGTCGCCGTCGTTGATGACGTGCTCCTTGCCCTCGAGAACCATCTTGCCTGCCGCATAGGCCGCCTCAAGTGAACCGTGCGCGTCGTAGTCCTCGTAATGGACGACTTCGGCCCGGATGAAGCCTTTGGCGATGTCGTTATGAATGGTCGCTGCCGCCTTTAGAGCATTGCTGCCGCGCCGGAGCGGCCAAGCCTTCGTTTCGTTCTCGCCCGCGGTGAAGAACGTGATCAGACCCATTGCGGAGTAGACCGCTCGGATCACTTTGGCGCTGGCCGGCTCGGTCAGACCGAGCGATTCCAGGAACTCCGGTTGGTCGGCCGGATCGAGTTGAGCGATCTCTTCCTCGATGGTTGCGCATACGACGAACGCAGGGGTGTCGCGTTTCGCGAGTTCTTCCATCCGCTTTCGGAGCTTTTCGGGTGGATTGGTCGCATCTGCTTCGCTTACGTTGAACGCGACGACCATCGGCTTCGCACTCAAGAATTGGTAGTTGCGAACGACGGTTTGATCGTCTTCTGACAACTCCATTGCTCGGATCGGCGTTCCGTCTTCGAGCGGTTGCCGGATGCGCTCGAACAGGTCGTGCTCCAGGTAATCGGGGGAGCCGGATACCTTGATCGTCGGCGACTTGCGTAGTCGTTCCAGGCGGTTCTCAACGATCTGGAGGTCCGTCAACACCAGTTCGACGTCAACCGCTTCCTGGTCCCGCAACGGGTCCACGTCATCGTGATAAGCCACGACGGGGGACTCGAAGCCGCGCACGACGTGGAGGAGGATCTCTGCCTTCTTCGCGGCGTCGGTCAGTTTCAGAGAGAAAGCCTTTCCGACGCCCTGGATCGGATCCAGGTCGTCGTGAAGGATGACGGTCGCGGGAGTCTGCTTCTTGGGCTTGACCTGGGCGACAATGCGGTCGAACCGGTCGTCGGGAACGGGAACCGCCGTAACGTCTCCCTTGGCCAATCCGCGGGCGGCCGCGCGATAAAGAGTGCTGCGCCCACAGGCGCTATATCCGATCAGTGCAACTTTCATAAAGGGTCAAGTCGAGCTATTTCGACTTCGAAAATTCAACGTGCAAAGGGCGCGGACCTAGCTGAAGCGGCAAGATCCAAAACAAGTAAGTGGTCATCGCAAGTACGATGAGCAATACCCACGGAAATCTCTCTCTACACTTTGATGAAAACTGCTGGGGCTTACCCACAACGTAAAAGGATACCCGCGACCGGGCTAGGTGTCAGTAGTCCGCTTGCCCAGCTCAGCGATCCGCTATCATAGAAAGGCCCATGGCCGCCAAGCCGACGACCCCGCTCGACCCGATCACCACGCCGGTGATCGCCTTCCTTACTTTCTGCGGAGAGGTGGGATTGATCTTTGGCGATGCTGTTCGGCGATGCCTGAAGCGCCCGTTCGAATTTGGCGAGACGGTGGCCCAAATGGCGTTTATCGGGGTTGCTTCGGTTCCGATCGTGGTCCTGACCGGTTTCTTCTCTGGCGCCGTCCTTTCGCTGTACCTATCGCAGTTTTTGGGTCAGTACCATGCCACCCAATTCGTGGGCGCAACCGTGGGCCTAACGGTGACCCGCGAGATCGGCCCGGTTATCGCCGGCATCATGGTGGCCGGCCGGTGCGGTTCGGCGATGGCTGCTCAGATCGGCACGATGTCGGTCACCGAGCAAATCGACGCCCTCAAAATGTTGAGCGTCCATCCCACCAACTACCTTGTATTACCGAGAGTAATCGCGGGCATCACGATGCTCCCGGTTCTCGCCCTCGTCTGCATGTGGTCCGGCATTACGGGCGGCTTGCTCGTAGCCACGACCGAACACATTTCCTCAGTCGCCTTCATGCACTCAGTGTCCCAGTTCGTCAGACCGATCGACATGGTCAACGGCATGCTGAAAACTCCCGTGTTCGGCCTGATCATCGCCCTGGTCGCCTGCCAACAAGGCCTGCGAACAACCGAGGGCGCCGTCGGAGTCGGCAAGGCCACCACCAATACCGTAGTCATCTCCATGGTCCTGATCTACGTCGCTAACTTCCTGCTAGCCCGAGTGATGTATTAGGTGCTGGCGAGGAGCGGGAGGCTGGGAGTAAATCGAGTGTTGGAGTACCGGAGCGTTGCCTGAACCCGACCCAGTGCGGAGGCAATCTCAATCCGGCATAACGCCACTACTCCAGAACCTATCTCCCCTTACCCCGCGGAGATAGCCTTCTTCTTGGGCTTGTTTGCCACGGCGTCTTCCTTGCCGTGACTGGATTTGGCACGGATTCGGACGGGGGTGCCAGCCAGGGGGAAGGCGGCTCGGATCTTGTTCATCAGGTACCGCTCGTAACTAAAGTGGAGCAGATCGGGATCATTGACGAACAGGACGAACGCGGGAGGACGGGTCGAAACCTGAGTGGCGTAGTAGATCTTCAACGGGCGGCCCTTGGACGTGTAAGGCCGAGCGAAGACGGCATCCTGAATCAGGCGGTTAAGCTGTCCCGTGGAGACGCGGAAGCTGTAGGCTTCTTGCGCCTTTAGGATCTCGTCCAACACCGGTTCCAGGCCAGTGCGTTCGGTGGCAGAGGTGAACGCGGCAGTGGCGTAGGATAGCTCGGGGATCTCGTTGCTGATGATCGTCAGGAAGTCCTTCTTGAGAATCGACTTCACTCGGGGCTGGCCGTCGGGCGGCTCTTTGGTGTCCCATTTGTTCACGGCGAAGACACACGCCTTGCCCGCATCATGGGCCAGTTTCATGATCCGCTTGTCACCGTCGGTAAGGCCCTCGCTTCCATCGACGACGATGAGCGCGCAATCG
Organism: Fimbriimonas sp.; assembly: GCA_031292555.1. GTDB lineage: Bacteria > Armatimonadota > Fimbriimonadia > Fimbriimonadales > Fimbriimonadaceae > Fimbriimonas. The sequence continues at coordinate 11,600 of JARLGV010000109.1, read as the reverse complement.
GCTCGGTCGATCGCCTTTTGAGCTCGGTCGACCATGTAGTACTCGACGGAGCCTTGGATCTTGCCGCGTCGGCGAATGCCGGCGGTGTCGATCAAACGGAATCGCTCACCCTGGTACTCCAACTCGGTGTCGATCGCGTCTCGCGTCGTTCCCGCGATATTCGAGACGATCATGCGCTGCTGGCCGGTAAAGGCGTTGACGAGCGACGATTTGCCCACGTTGGGTCGGCCGACGATCGCCACCCGAATCTCCTCTCGTTCGTCCCGTTTCTCGGAACTCGGGGGCAGCAGTTCAACTACAACGTCCATCAAGTCGGCGATGCCGCGACCGTGCAGACCCGAAACCGGATAGACCTCGCCCAGCCCTAGACGATAGAACTCGCCTGCGTAATCGTCGCGGTTGTGGTTGTCCGCCTTGTTCACGACCACAAGCAGCGGTTTTTCGATCGGTCGAAGTCGGTTGGCCAAATCCTGATCGTCCGGATTTACGCCGGCGAGGGTGTCGGTCACAAACAGGACGACGTCCGCTTCCTCCAGAGCGATGTTCGCTTGAACTCGAATCTGATCGGTAAGGGGATCTTCCTCTTGGAAAACGATTCCACCGGTGTCGACGACCTGGAAACGGCGGCCGTTCCACTCCGCCTCCGCATATAGGCGGTCTCGGGTGATTCCCGGGGTATCTTCAACGACGGCGACGCGCCGTCGAATAAGCCGGTTAAAAACCGTGCTTTTTCCGACATTGGGTCGGCCAACGATCACGACGACGGGTAGCGTAGAACGCATGGGGGATTAGGCCTGAGTGTACCCGGGGTTGGATCGTTCCGGTTCGAGCGCCTGCTTACTTTCTGATTAAGTTCTATGAAGGTTTTTGCCGTCATCTTGTCTGTTTTCGCGCTTCCTGCTCTAGGCAAGTGCGACGTTTCCGACTCTACGAATGGCCCTTCCCATTACGTTAACCTCTTCTATGGCCAGGACCAACTGGTCCTGGGAAGTGAGGACCAGCGCTACGGCGGAGGAATCGGTTACGCCTACGGGCGTCCTGAACCGCGCTTCCAACGGGGCCGAATCACGGGGCAACTCATCTACGAGATCTATGGCGACCACACCCAGTCGTCCGGTGTAGACGGGAAGCACTCCGAGCCGACCGTCGCCGTCGGTTCGCTTGCGTATGCCCGGTGGCGTTGGCCGATCGACGCAGCCGGGAACGGAGTCTATGCCGAACTCGGCTGGGGGTTTCAACTTGCCAACCGTTCAACCGTCGATCTAGACAGCCAACTGAACTCCACGCCGGTAACCGGCTTCGGAGGCACTTTCAAGGTCGGGAAACAAGAGTTGACGCTCGGGCTACGATACTTGCACATCTCCAATGCCGGCCTACGGGGTCACAACTTCGGTCAGAACGAACTGCTCATCTTGGCCGGCGTGCGCTACTAGACGGGAATCACGAGCACGTCGCCTGGGCCGTGGACTCCGCGTACGATCACGCCTTCGATGTCGGCAGTGCGGCTTGGACCGGTCACAAACACCGTCGTCCGGTCGGTAAGCCGGCTCATGGCTTCTGCCATCGTTGCGACGATCCGGCTCCTTGGCACGATGGCGACGTGCAAACTGGGTGTGAGGCTTGCCAATCGCGGCTTGCCAAGTCCGGTCGACAGAACGATCGTGCCGGTCTCGGCAATGGCGAGGTCGGCGGTCGTAACGCCTACCTCCGCCTCCCATATCGGATCTCCACCGGGGACACGCCCGAGCCGAGCGGCCGTCTCGATGTCGATAACGTGAGGTCTTGAAAGCACGATCGGCAGATCGTCGAGGGTTCCGATGCGCCCACCTAGGCTCTCAAGGCGACGCGCGAAAAGATCCCAGAGCGCATCGACACTCAAGACCGGTAGAGGAGTCGCCGCATCCGGCGGGCGGGTCTTGCGTCCTGAATGACTCAAGCGGCCAAGGATCTCGTCACGATCTTCCACGCCACCACCCTCGGAAGTCACGCCCCTCCTTTGTGGGCAGTTCCTTGAACTCCTCCCAAGCCGCCTTCATAGGATGTTTCACCAACCCGGCCATCGGGAGCAGTTTGAGACCCATCCGCCAGCGAAAACCGCTCGTGGTTCCGACTGAGAACGTTCCCCAAGGAATTGCATCCTTGACGACTCCCTTGCGCACTGCCTCGTCGCGTAGGTTCAGCAGAAGCTTGGGAATCGGAATCTTTACCGGGCATACCTCCTCACACTCGCCGCACAGAGTGGACGCTTTGGCAAGGTCCGGGCGCTTCTCAACGCCGCCAAGGGCAGGTCCGAGGACGGCCCCGACGGGACCGGAATAGGGGCTCTTGTACGCATGGCCGCTTGCCTGTCGGTACACAGGACAGATGTTGAGGCAGGCCCCGCAACGAATGCACCGCAGGATCTCCCGGTAGGGACCGTTCAGTATCTTGCTCCGCCCATTGTCCAGAAGGATCAGATGGACCTCTTTGGGGCCATCTCCTTCGTCCTTGCGTCTCGGTCCGGAGATCAGGTGAGTGTAGGTTGTTATGCGTTGGCCGGTTGCCGAGCCGGCAAGGAGCCGAAGGAAGAGCGCCAAGTCTGATTCTCCGGGAAGCAGCTTCTCGATACCCATCACCGCGATGTGGACGTCGGGAGCGGTCGTGCTCAGTCGGCTGTTGCCTTCGTTTTCCACGAGTACGATGCGGCCGCTCTCTGCGATGCCGAAATTCACCCCGCTGATGCCGATCTTCGCGGCTCGGAACTTGTCCCGCAGGTGAGCCCGGGCTCGCATCGCCAACTCGGACGGGTCATCGGTGTATGGCCCGAGGCCCTCTCGTTCGAAGCTCTTTCCAACTTCGCTGCGGCTCTTGTGGATGATCGGCGCGACGATGTGGCTCGGCATGTCGTCGTCGATCTGAACGACGTACTCGCCGAGATCGGTTTCCACCACCTCAAAGCCCGCTTTCGCCAGATGCTTGTTTAGGTGGATCTCTTCGGTGGCCATCGACTTGGCCTTTACGATGATCCCACCGTCCGGTGCCGCCTTATGACAGATTTCGAGGATTCGGCGGTTGGCCGACGCGGCATCGGACGCCCACAGCACTCGAACCCCGTTCAGTCGGCACTTGAGCTCGAACTGGGTTAGCAGCGTCTTCAGGTTGTCCAGGACGTAATCCTTGATCTGTGCCGCCTGGGTTCGAGTGGCGTCGAGATCGTCGAACGCCTCGAATAGAGCCGATTTCCGCGCGCTAGACATTCGAGTGGAGGTGGCACGGACGCTTGCTACCGTCTCGGGCGAGACGGTTCGCGCGAACTGCTCGACTGATGGGCGCTTCATTCGCCGATCGCCTCCGCAAGCAGTTGCGAGAAGTGGCGGGTCTTGAGAGAGATCCCGTTCCGTTTGATGAGTCCACTCAGTTGCATGAGGCAGCCCATGTCTCCGCCGACAATCTCCTCGGCCCCAGCGTCCTGAATCGCGCGTAGCTTTTCCATCCCGATCCCGGCCGAGATAGAGCCGTGGGTTGCGGAGAATGCGCCGCCAAAACCGCAGCACTGATCCGAATTGTCGAACGGCACGAGGTCGACCCAAGGGAGGCTCTCGATCAACTGCCTTTGCTCGTTCCTGAGTCCAATCCCCCGGCCGTGGCACGAGAAGTGGTAGGCGACACGAACTTTGGGTGGGAGCTCCTTGGCTGTGACGGACCAGGTCGCGATATTGAGTTGCTTAACGAGGAACTCGCTGAGTTCATACACTTTCGGATGGGCCATGCCGGTGTAAAGAATTGGATAACATTCGCGAATCATCGCTGCGCACGACGCGCTCGGAGTGACGACCGGCTCGGGGTGGCTGAGCAGCGTGCGCATCGTGTGGCCGGCGGCGAGCCGGGCAGCAGACCAGTCGCCCGAGTTGAACGGGGGCTGACCGCAGCATGTTTGATCTTGGTCGAACAAAACCCCGCATCCGGCGTGCTCCAGCACTTTTACTGTGGCGATCCCTACCTCGCCGTAGAAGGCGTCGCAGAGGCATGTCAGCATTAGCCGCACCCTATTTCGAGGTGCGGCTGAAAGCGAATCCTGTGCCTGGGCAGGTGTAGACGCCGAATGGGGCACGACAAGCATCCTACCACGATCCCGCACGAGCGGCTAGGGCGTTCGGAAAGCGGTAGGGTACGTGCCGGATGAGTCTAAGTTAATAGGCCCATCTGGTACGAATGAGTTCACGTGTCGGGCCGATTAACTTCCCGCGTGAAGGATGAAAGGGTCGGCCGGGCCAATGGAGTTCGCGCCCGGCGCCTGAACCGACAGGGAAAGGGATTTTGCTTCTGCTGCCTGGAAGTAACCCACTTCGATCGGGAAGAAGCCTCTGGGCAGCCAAATCGAGCCTTCGCGGGTCGTCGGAGGATGGGTGCCGTCGTTGTTCACGACCGACAGTCCGCCGATCTTGAGCCAGGATCCGTCGTCGCTCGTGAGGGCGAATCGATAGAGTCCCTCCGTTCCTGCCTTGAAGTATCCGGCGAAGTGAAGTGCGAAGTTATCCTCGCGTGCACGCTGAGCGAGATCTACGGTGGTCGAAACTGCTTCCTTGATCGGAGTGAGCTTCGAATAATCCGGCGTTTGGGTCCACGAGCCTTCGTAGTAGGCGACGTTCCAGCCGCGAATCAGATTGCTCGGCACGCCTGGGTCACTGGGTGCGCATTCGACCGTCGTAGTCGATCCCGCGTGTCCGGCCTGGTTGACGAAAGCAAACGTAACGGTGCCTTTCCGATCGATCGTGATCGGCCCTGCGTAGAGTTTCGACTTCGCAGTCGGGGCCGATCCGTCCAGGGTGTATCGGATCGAACCGGGCATCTTTTTCTCCTCGATCACTGAAACTTGCGCGTGATCGATGAAGAGAAGGGCATTGGTCTTCACCCGTGGAGCCGGGAGGTAGTAGTTCGCGCCGAGTCGGTCGAGGCGTTCATAGATCGACGAAAGGCGGCTAAGAAACTCGTTCACATCTCTACCCTCTTTCGGAGACCAGAGCACTTCCGACATCGCCGCGATTCGCGGGAAGATCATGTACTCCACCCGCTGGGTCGTTGGGATCCATTCCGTCCACACATTTGCTTGGCCGCCTAGGACGTGCTTCGCCTCGGTCGCGTTCAGCGCCGGAGGGACCGGGTCGAAGGTGTAGACGTGTTCGGTGGTCTGCGAAGTGTTTGAGGCATCGAAATACGCGTGGGACGTGGGCGACATCACGACGTCGTGCCCGGCCTTTGCGGCGGCGATTCCGCCGTCGATCCCCCGCCAAGACATGACGGTGGCGCCCTTGGCGAGGCCCCCTTCGAGGATCTCATCCCATCCGATCAGACGTCGGCCCTTGGAGGCAAGGTATTTGTCGATGCGCCGCACAAAGTAGCTCTGTAACTCCTCCTCGTTCTTCAACCCCTCTTTCTTGATCCGGTCCTGGCAGACCGGGCACGCCTTCCAGAACCGCTTATCGACCTCATCTCCTCCGATGTGGATCCACTTGGAGGGGAAGAGCGCCATGACTTCGTCCAGTACGTTCTCGATGAACCGGTAGGTGCTTTCGCTTCCCGCACAGTAAACGTTGGTGTCCGGTTGGCCGGTCAGGTCGGCCTTCGGCTGGTTCTTGCATCCTAACTCAGGGTAAGCGGCGAAGACCGGCATCGCGTGACCAGGCATCTCGATCTCGGGGACGATCGTGACATTGCGTGCGGCCGCGTACTTGACGATGTCGCGGACCTCCGCCTTTGTGTAGAACCCGCCGTACTTCGGCAAGCCGCTGCTCGGATCGAATCGAAGACGGCTCTGATCCCAGTCGGTGGTGATGCCATATCGCCAGGCGCCGACCTCGGTGAGCTTCGGGTACTTGTCGATCTGCAGCCGCCACCCTCCATCGTCCACCAGGTGCCAATGGAAGACGTTCATCTTCATGAGGGCGAGGTAGTCGATGTACTTCTTGATGAATGCAGCGGGGAAGAAATGCCGAGACACGTCCAGGTGCATGCCGCGCCATGGGAAGCGCGGCGCATCCTCCACGTCTACGGCGGGAACCGTCCAGTGGCTCGTACCAGACGGGTGCGATGCTTCGATGGCGGGCGGCAACAGTTGGCGGAGCGTCTCGACCGCGTTGACCGATCCACCCTGGTCGGCGTAGTGGACGGCGATCCCGTCGTGGGTGACGTGGAGGGTGTATCCCTCCGCCTTGATCGTCCCGGCCGGCGCCTTCTGGAATCGAATCCAGCCGTGAGAGTTCGTCCGGTGAGCGGTTGGGAGGTGCAACCCGGCCCCGGTCGCAAGCATGGTCTGAAGTAGCCGCGCCCCCTCTAGGTCGGAAGGGGCGACGAGGACGGTATTACGAGTGATTTCGAACGGACTCCCCGCGCCAACCGCGAGGTGCACCGGCTTCGGCAAGATCGCCGGCGCCCCAGGCTGAGCCGGCGTAGTTGGCAGGAGGGCAAGTAGCAATGGACAGACGTTCACGATATTCGTAGGCTATCATGTTTGCCCGGGTTGCGGGTTGCGGGTTGCGGGTTGCGGGTTGCGGGTTTGCGGGTTTGCGGGTTTGCGGGTTTGCGGGTTGCGGGTTTGCGGGTTTGCGGGTTTGCGGGTTGCGGGTTTGCGGGTTTGCGGGTTTGCGGGTTTGCGGGTTTGCGGGTTGCGGGTTGCGGGCGCATGATCGCCAACCTCTCCAATCCCGGGATTCTGTACGCTAGCCCTAAAGGCAACCATGGGACCGTGGCCGCGACGAATCCAACCTCGGAGAGGTTGTGTATGGGCTACTCCAACGCAATGGCCCCTTCGCCCGGATCACCCATCCGCTTCGCCGCCGCCCTGTGGATCCATCGCAGCTCTTAACACAGAATCTGCCGTTAACTGACTAGCACAGAATCCCAGCCTTCGCATCCCAAGTTGGCCATGGCAGCACAAACCTGTCCGCCGACCGACGGATCTCAACGCGAACTGCCCTGCCTCACACAATCCGTCCGCACTTCAGGAACATGATGTTGGACCACTTGTGACCGAGCACGAACTCTCGAAATTGATCGGTACAGAATAGGAAGCCGTCGAAGAAGTAAAAGAGATTATCCCCGCCAACCACTTCAGACGAAAGAAGGATCTCTCCCCCATCAGGATTTGGTTCGATGCGGTAGTCCAGTTCGCCCCAGTCATCTGGAAACGTAACCGATCTTTCTAGCCAATGAAACGTTAGGTCTGGCTTTTTGCACACGGTGCAGATCTCAGTCAGAACAAGCGTGGACCCCTCCAAAAAAGACTTAACGTTCTTCCTCGGAGCGAGCGCCACCACAGGCTCGCACCTCTTGAGAAATCGATCACGCCCTTGCCGATTGATGATCTCGATTTCGTCCAGCCCAACCTCTGGAAACTGCGATTGAATTGATGCCCCAACGGAACGGGCGACGAGCAGATTGCCTATTGCAGCGTAAAAGTCTGAGCAACTACCTCCCTCAAAGCGGACTCGTGTAGGCTTGCCATAGTTCTCGCGTGTAGTTCTTCCACAAGATAGGCAACTCCGATCACCTCGTAACTTGGATGGCGCCGGCGTAAACAAACCATAGGATCGGTATCCGACGGGCTCTGCCATTACTCGGTAGATGCCTACCATCCTAGTAGGTCACCAATCTCGTCGTAAAGCTCCTGGACTTTCTTCTGTGGGATCTCATGAAATCCTCCGTGCTGGTCGATACTGTCATGCCACCAATTATTGTAGTGGCCTCCAGGGTGCTTGTACCCGTTTCCTCCGTGAATACCCTCAGGTCCCTGATGCCAGTCTCTTGGCAGACCCACTCTTGCATCTGGTTTCCTAGGGTATTGCTCTTTCCGGAGTTGCTTCTTGATGGCTCGAGGCAACTTATGATTCTTCTCGATCGCGCCCTTGTAGACGCCCGCTTCGGAGCTTGAAGCTGAACCGACTTCTTCCGCTGCACCTCCAGCTTCAGCTTCAATTGCTGCTCCGCTCCCTTCTATTATGCCGGCGATGCCGCCTATAAGATCGCCGATGCCGGAGACTGCGCCGGTAACGTCGAGCGCGACTTGGATCTTTCTGGCTCCGTTTTGGCCAGCGTTGCTATGAGAATGGCCCGAAGTGGGTGCCTCTGCAGTGCCCGCAGCAAGAATTCCAATAGCCAAAATGGCGATGACAACCAGGGGTACGATATGGCCATCCGGGTCAACATGGGCAACTGGGTTGTTGTAACAATACGCATACCAATTGCGCCCATCCTTAGCGGAATCCCGTGTTATGAAGCGGCCCGATGCTGGATCGTAAAACCGGTGCCCGAGAAGCATTAAGCCACTATCCGTATCTTGCTGGTAGCCACTCGTGCCAGCGAACCCGAAGGTGCTTTGAGGCTGTCCAGTTGTCGATAGCAGGTTTCCGAACGCGTCGAACGTGCGAGTTGCAGTGGTGCTTTGGACAGAATTGGTCTGCCGCGTGAAGCTTCCGAGTTGGTCAGAGTGATCGAAGATCGTCGTCGTTCCTAGCCGCTCTGAAATACCAGGTGTGAATGTGATAGTCCCATCGGATAGGACGGGGTCAGTGACGCCGATTCCATCCCGCCGATAGTTGTGCATACCACTCGAGTCTGCCTTCGCAATCCGGGTATCCAGTCCGTTATATGTGAAGGAGTTGGTCGTCGAGTTGGGGTACGTGATCCCAACTACCCTGTCTTCATAGTCGTAGGACAGGTACGTTGTCCCCGAACTAGTCGTAACGGACGTTGTTCGTCCTGCCGCATCGTATAGGTAGCTCTTGATGGTCGAGGAACCGGCCTTTATAGAAGTTAACTTGTCGCCACTGTCATAGATGTAAGCATACGTCACACCCTGAATGCTCGAGGATGTTCGATTTCCGTTCGAATCGTAGCTGTATGAAGCCGAGTAGCCTGCATTGTTCTCGGAGAGCAGCTGATCAACAGGGTCATATGTGTAGTTCGTCGTCAGCGTATCGACTGTTTTGCTAATGATGTTCGATGCAGCGTCATAAGAATAGCTATCTTGGCTCAGTATGGAGCCGGCAGAATTCCTATGAGTTAAAGAGACGGTTCGATCTCGGTTATCGTAACCAAATTGATCATAGGCACCTGAGGCGAATGTCTCTTTGATCAGTCTGCCGTCAGCGTCGTACCCAAAACTGGTGGATTCGGAAAACGGGTTCTTTATCGACACCACATTGGAATCGGCGTCATAGGCATAGCTTGTTGTCCCAGCCACGTCAGACATGGTTAGGCGATTTCCAGCGTTGTCGTACGTGTAACCTATACTTCCCTGAGGGGTGTTGAGATTTGTGACACGAGATGCCTGGTCGTAGGTCCATGCCGTTATGCCCGTGGAGTCTGACATCGTTAACAGGCGGTCCGAATTATCGTATGTATACGATGTACCTGGCCCTGTGGGGTAGGTGGCTCCCGTTGGACGGTTGGCGAAGTCATAGGAGTACAATATCGATTGCCGAATTGGGTTCTCGTAAACCGTCGTATTGCCGTTCCCATCGTATGCCCATGCTTCCGTTGCACCGTCTGCCAGGGTCATTGCTGCCAGCTCACCCCGGTTCGTATATGCGTAGGATCGGAAGTGGCCGTTTCCATCGGTCACCCCTATCTTGTTATTGCACGGATCGTAAATGTAGGCTTCGGTGTCCGACCGGGCGTTAGTTGCCGTTAGCAGCCGTTGGGCAGTGTCATACGTGAAGGAAGCTGTGTGGGAGTTCTCATCAGTTTCGGAGAGCAGGTCACCCTCAGTATCGTAGCTCCTGGTAGTGGCTGAACCGTCCGGATTCGTGAAGGTGATCTCCCGATCCCACGGATCGTATGAAACTGAATAGTCGTCTCCCAGCGTGTCCTGGATACTGATAAGGCGGTTCAGGGCATCGAAGGTAAGTTCGGTCGTGTTGCTGAGGGGATCTTCAATCGTTGTGCAGTTTCCGCTTGTGTCATAGGTTAGGCGTATCGTATTTCCTAGTGCATCACTTTGGGACATTAACTCACCGAATTGATCGTAAGTGTTGACCCGTAAGGTATGGGATAAGGGATCGGTGGTCGTCAATAGGTGGCCAGACGGACTGTAAGTGTATGTCTGGACATTCGCCAAGGCATCCGTCTGCGTCAACTCCTCCGCCAACGAATTATAGGTCCAGGTTGTTACATGGGACAAAGGGTCAGTAATGCTCAGGAGATTTCCGTGAGGATCATAGGTACCATGCCACGTGCTGCCGTTCTTGTCGACCAGAGTTAGGATGTTGTAGTTCGAATCACGGAGCCTATAGGAGACGCTGAACCCGGCTTGATCCTTGCGACTTGCCAAGATCCCATTCGAATAGTTGTCGGTAAGTGAGTTGCTCATTGGATCGACGACGACTGTGGCTGATGTGCTGTAACCATAAGTGACAGAATGCCCTAGTGGGTCTATGCTCGTCGCAATACTCCCATCGGAGTTATAGGATGCTTGCCAGACGCATCCCCTTTTGTCCGTATGCGACGCGATCCTGTTGCGCGAGTAGGTGAAACTGTCGTTGTAGACAATCCCGTCAGACTGGATCGGCCAGTTGACCCGCGAAAGGTCACCATTGCCGTCTAGTTCGAAAGACCATCGACGATTGAGTGCATCGACGATGCTTGACACATGATTGCTCGAATCTAGATTGATCGAGATCGATTTTCCAGTGGGATCGATTATCTGCGTACAGTAGTTTGAGCTGTTCAGGACGAACGTGAGCTGGTTCCCGTCGAGGTCTTGAATGGCCGTGCAAAAACCAGCGCCGTTGAACTCGTATTTAGTGCCGTTCTTGGCCGTCACGGTCCACGTGCCGTCTCCGTTATGAACCATCTGATCGTAGTACCCGGCAGGGGGCGTGTATGTTGGCCCAGTTCCGGAGTAGGGAATGCTCAGCCCAGTAGCCCAGTGAAGTGTAGGCGTGGAAGTTAGATTATTGATATAAACGTCGGTGCTGGAAGACCAGCCGTAACCGAATTCATCCGAGAAATTGGTCTCGCTGTTATGGTAGAGCGTGAAATCTACGTTGATTCCACGTGACTTCCATCCCAAGAGTTTGAGTACGAACAGGCGATCTCCATTTGCAGTGTTAACGATCGAATGATCTGGAACCAAAATCCGTCCCTGCCAGGACCCATTGCTCAATGCGCCTTCCCAGGGAAGTGGGGGCCCGGGGGCAGGAGACACTGCGACTGTGTGCCCAACGAGCATGTCTTCGGGATCGGTGCTTGCATATGTGCCTATGGAACTCGCCTGAGCGTTGGCTAACGCTTCCTTTGACCAAATGCCGCGCCCCACGTCTCGTCCAGGATGGTGGCCCAAAAACGCGATCAATGGGAGGCTCGTGTAGTGGTTGCTTGGCATTGTATGTGGGCGATGCCATGCGCCTAAGATCACTTCAAAAAACGCATTAAGTCCATTCGAAGAAGGTACATACGCTATCATCAAGGCGACAAGAAAGGGACTATGAAGAATCTCGTGGCTTCTTCTAAACTTGTTGCGTGCATGACACCGATGCATTCCGCGTTCTTTTGGGTTTGACTGCCGATTGGGAAGTTTCGTCGGTTGATATCCAAGTTGAGAAATCGACCGTTGAAATACGGTT
>JARLGV010000108.1 GCA_031292555.1 Fimbriimonas sp. | reverse complement strand
TTGGGCGACTGTCTCGACACTCATAGTGATTGGGGCCGAGAGTACCCCGATCCGGGCAGGAAGGGAGGCGCTTCGGGCGAGGCGAGGAGGCGAATAGGGGAAGATGGGAAGCTGCGCGAGGCGGTGATTCGAAAAGGATGAGATGCATCACGATTTGGGAGTTCTGAAGTGCGCCTATGCTCGATTGCCTGCAAACTCATTATCCCCCGCTCCCCGCTCCCCGCTCCCCGCTCCCCGCTCGAAAAAACACTATCAATTCTCCGCGAGAACTGGGTATAACAGTTCGCTGGGGTCCAGGTGGCTTGTTTGCCGTTGACTGGAGCTTTTTACGAAGAGCTGCACTGAGCGGCTAACCGAAGCCAGACCCCAAGAAAAACGAGGCTTAATACTTCACGAATGCCGCTGAATCCAGAACTCAAAGCAAGCATCATCGCAGGGAACTCTCGGTCCGAAGGTGATACCGGATCGACCGAGGTACAGATTGCGATACTGCAAGGTCGGATCCTTCAGATCACCGATCACCTTCGTACCCACAAGAAGGACTATCACTCGCGACGCGGGTTGCTGCTCCTAGTTGGGAAGCGACGGCGCCTTGAGGGATATCTCCGTAACAAGGACATCACTCGCTATCGCGAACTGATCAAGAAGTTGGGGATCCGCGAAGTCAAGCCCCGTTAACGGAGGCTACAAATGATTCACTCCCACGAGTTCGAGGTAGGGGGCAAGACCCTCTCCATCGAAACCGGACGCGTTGCCAAGCAAGCTGGTGGCGCCGTCCTTTTAGGCATGGGCGAAACCGTCATCCTCGGTGTCGCCACAATGGCGGACGCCCCCAGAGACGGCGTCGACTTTCTCCCGCTCACTTGCGATTACGAAGAGCGGAAGTACGCCGTCGGTAAGATTCCCGGCGGCTTTATGAAGCGAGGCGGAAGGCCGAGCGAAAAAGCGATTCTCACGAGCCGGCTCATGGACCGACCGTTGCGCCCGATGTTCCCCAAGGGACTTCGCAACGACGTCCAAGTAATGGCGATGCCGTTCGCCGTGGACCAAGAGTGTCCGCCGGACGTGTTGGCGATCTGCGCCGCCGGCGCCGCGCTGACAGTCAGCGACATTCCGTTCAAGTACCCGGTTGCGGGCGTTCGAATCGGACGCATCAACGGCGAGCTTATTCTCTTCCCGTCGATCCCGCAAATCAAAGAAGGCGATCTAGACCTCGTCGTGGCAGGCCATAAGGACGCCATCTCGATGGTTGAGGCAGGCGCGAGCGAAGTCAACGAAGAGGACATGATCGCGGCACTGAAGTTCGCTCACGATGCGATCAAGATCATCACGGCCGAATTCGAGAAATTCGGAAAGATGGTCAACAAGCCGAAGAAAGCGGTTGCCCTTCATGCAGTCGACGACAGCTTGAAGAAGGCAGTCGAAAAGCAGTACGGCAAGGAAATCTCCAAGACCCTTCTCGGATCGAAAGACAAGGCGATGCGGGAGAGCGCGCTCACCGATCTCGTGAAGGAGATCGTCGCGAAGATGAAGCCGGACTACGAGGGCAAGTCCGAACTCCAGGCCCAACTCCCCGAAGCAGTGGACAGCGTCGTCAAGTCGACGGTTCGCGAACTGATTATCAAGAAGGACACCCGTCCCGACGGGCGAAAGCTGGACGAGATCCGGCCGCTCGAGGCGATCGCCGGTTTGCTTCCGAAGGTGCATGGCTCAGGCCTCTTCACCCGAGGTCAGACCCAGGTCATGACGGTTGCGACGCTCGGTCTTCCCAACGATGCCCAGACGATGGACGGCATCGAGGACGAAGAGCCCAAGCGGTACATGCACTTCTACAATTTCCCGTCCTACTCGGTCGGCGAGGTCAGGCCCAATAGGGGCCCCGGCCGCCGCGAGATCGGTCACGGTGCGCTTGCCGAAAGGGCTCTGCGCAGCGTGATCCCGCTGGACGACCCCAACTTCCCGTACACGCTTCTGCTGATCTCCGAAGTCCTTGAGTCGAACGGTTCGACCTCGATGGCATCGGTCTGCGGCTCGACCCTTGCGCTTATGGACGCCGGTATCAAAATCAAGGCGCCGGTCGCCGGCATCGCGATGGGCCTCATGTCCGACGGAAAGGTCTTCAAAGTGCTCACCGACATCCAGGGCATGGAGGACTTCTGCGGCGACATGGACTTCAAGGTCGCGGGAACGAGGGACGGTATCACCGCCCTTCAACTCGACACGAAGTTGGACGGTATTCCCGACGACGTCTTGGCTAGAGCGCTTGCTCAGGCAAAGGATGCCCGGTTCAAGATCCTGGACGTGATTCTGGAAGCGATTCCTGAGCCCCGCGAAACCGTAGGAGCTTCGGCGCCGACGGTTACGACGATCAACATCAATCCGGAAAAGATCGGTGCAGTCATCGGCCCAGGCGGAGCGGTCATCAAGAAGATCACCGGAACGACTGGCGCGTCGATCGACATCCAACAGGATGGCAAGGTTCTTGTCGGTGGCAACAACGCCCAAGCCGTCGAGGATGCGATTGCGATGATCAAAGCCCTTACCGACGAAGTGGCGGTTGGCAGCGAATTCACCGGTAAGGTCACCCGCATCATGGGTCGAGGCGCAATGGTCGAGTACATTCCCGGCCGCGAAGGTCTCGTTCCCAAGGAGCACCTGACCACGAAGGAGATCGGACGGATCGAGGAAGTCGTCAACATCGGCGACGAACTCAACGTGAAGGTATTCGAAGTCGATCATATGGGTCGCATCAACTTGACCGCTCTTGGTGTCCAGCAGACGCTCGCGGGTCTCGAAGATAACGCCAATGCGACGCCCCCGGCGTCGAACGGCGGTCGCGGCGGCGATCGCGATCGAGGACGCGGCGGCGATCGCGGCGGACGCGGCGGCGATCGCGATCGTGGTCGCGGCGGAGACCGTGGCGGAGATCGCGGTGGAGACCGAGACCGTGGACGCGGTGGAGATCGCGATCGCGATCGTCCACGAGGCGGCGATCGTCCGCCCCGTGAGCCGGCCAACGCCGAATCGGAGGCGCCCAAACCGCAAGCTGAGCAATTGAGTGCCCCTCAAGTGCCTGACGCCTTCCCCAAGCGGGACCGCGGCGGCGATGACGACAACGTCAACGCCCGCTTCCGACCTCGCCGGTAATCAACCCTCACGTCCCTAGTTTCACTTGATGTGAAACTAGGGACGTTTGCGTTTCACCAGCCAATCCGTACGAGTCCAGACACCCAATCGAAATGGGCGTCCCGACTCAGTAAAGCCAATCCGTGCTCTCGCGCCAATGCGGCAATCCAGACATCGTTCTCGGGGATCGGACGCCCTCTATCGCGAAGCTCTCGCCTCACTATCGCATAGTGTCGGGCAGTGGCACTCGTCACGTCCAGAATCTCCATTTCATGCTCAAGCATCTCGAGCCACCGACTTCGTTCGGCTCGTTGGTGCGAGACCGTCAGGCCAAAGCGGTACTCGCCCAGAACGATTGCCGGAATCGAATGAACGCGTGACGATCGCAGATGCAGAAGGACCGACTGATTTCCATCCGCATAGTCGGAAATGGCATTGGTGTCGAGAATCACTTCCATTCCTCCCGGTCTATTCGAGAAAACTCGCTATCGATGAATTCTTGAATTCTCTGGTTGTCCATGTCTCCGGCAAATGCTCCGAACAGGGATTCCCACCCAGGGCGAATCGGATTCCGATCGCTGTCGTAAATGAGAAGATCAAGTGCCTGCGTGAGGACTTCCCTAAACGTCTTTCCCCGTTCCGACGCATACTTGCGTGTATCTCGAAGCAGATCGTCGGGCAGTTCCACTGTCGTCTTCATGATGGAATTATATGCCCATATGAATAGGGCCATATTGGGAGGCATTGAATTTCAGCGTAAAGATGAAGGGTTCATCGCTCCGGGACCCTTCGCTCGCCACACCCCGCAACCCGAATCCCGCACGCCGCAACAAAGCTATACTTCGGCGGAGGGAAAGCCAATGAAAGCATTACTCGCGGTTTCGATCGCATCGCTTCTCGCCTCCCAAGCCACCGCGCAGCGTATTCGCGTCGACGGCACGGAGTTCAAGGTCGGCAATCGGCAGATCTGGATTAGCGGTACGAACACGCCTTGGCAGCACTGGAACGATTTCGGAGGCAACTTCGACGCCAACTGGTGGTCGCAGCAGTTTAGGGCGATGAGCCAGTCGCACGTGAATGCCACCCGGGTCTGGATTTCGTGCAACGGAGAGAATCCGTCGCCCGGCATTCGACCGGACGGCACGGTCACGTCGCCAACATCCAAGTTCTATGCCGACTTGGATCGCCTCTTCGAGATCGCGTCGAACGAGCACGTCTACTTGATGCTCGCTCTGATCTCCTTCGACCACACGAAGAAGGGCAACCACAATGCCGACTTGTGGCAGAAGATGCAGTCGACGCAGTCTGGCCGCGCCTCGTTTGCCAGTCAATACGTCGTGCCGCTGGTCAAGCGATATGCGAAGAACCCGTACTTCTTCGCAATCGATGTCGGAAACGAGTTGGACTGGCACTGGGACAACCAGGGCATGAAGCAAGCAGACAGCGTCGACTTGATCGCGCGAGTCGCGAATGCGGTCCACCAGAACAGCCAAGTCCTCGTGTGCCAGGGAATGGGGACGGCCGCCAAGTACCTAAGCGCCAAATATAAGGGCAACTGCCTTTCCGACGCCTCTCTTGGAGCCATGCAGCCGGGTGCCCACGTCGACTTTTACAACATTCACTACTACGATTGGGTTCGTCAGTGGTTCTCTAGCCCGTTCGATGAAACCCCCGCCCAGATGGGGATCGAGGGTAAGCCCGCCATCGTCGGCGAAGCGCCCGCCCACGGGAGCGCCGGCATGTCGATTCAGGCGAATTACGAAAGGGCATTCAAGAATGGTTGGCAAGGCATCATGCCTTGGACCAGCAACGGCGTTGACGACAACGGGAACCTGAAAGACATGGTCTCGGGTCCCCTTTGGTTCTTCCAGGCCCACTCTTCGCTGATATCCCCCCGGAGATGAACGATCCCTATAACCTGGAGCGCTTCGTCAAAGCCCAGTACCCGGTGTATCCATGGGTGGGCAGCGAACTGCGTCGCGGACGAAAGACGAGCCACTGGATGTGGTTCGTCTTTCCCCAAATCAGAGGGTTGGGTAGAAGCTCGACCGCGGTCTTCTACAGCATCGGATCGATCGCGGAAGCACAAGCCTATCTAGAGCATCCGGTGCTCGGACCGCGATTGCTGGAATGCACAGCGTGGGTGAACCAGGTCGAAGGAAGCACCATCGACGAGATCTTCGGATTTCCCGACAACCTGAAGTTCCGGTCCTGCATGACTCTCTTCGCCCATATCGCGACCGACAAAGAGGTCTTCGACACAGCTCTCGCAAAGTACTGCGACGGCAAACCTGACCAGGCAACCCTGAAACTCCTCCAGCCCTGATCCGCGGCCCCCGCGATTTGTCGGGATTTTAGCGAGGAGTTCGCAGTGCCCCGCCGCTAACGCCGCGATGAATCCCGCTACCCACCCGGCCCGCCCTGCGGCGAAAGAGGTATGCCGCTGAAGGTTACGTCTACCGACTTCCGCGTGGTCACTCTCACGTCCCCGATCTCCTTCGCCGGCACTCCAACGTAGTAGATCGCTTGCATGAAGTGGTTGATCGCCGGCTTGTCAAAGTACTCGGAACTGACCAATGAGTCCGGGATCTCGCTTCCGTCCCTTCGGAAGAAGTGGATCATCTGCCAGACCATCGTCGGTCGCCTGAATTGAACCTTGGTCCAAACCTTCGAGTTCGTCAGCTTTGCAATCTCTTGGTCGGCAAATTCGTTTGACTTCGGCGCCGGCTCCACCGTCCACTTGGAGAAGAGGTGTAGCTTGTCGATCGAACCCTCGTCCACCGGCTTGCCTACGGTGAATCTCCATGTGCCTGTTGCCAGTCCGTGACCAAAAGGACCGATATCCTTCCTGTCCGTCTTCTCCTTGAATGCCTCGGGAAACACGGCGTGAGGACTGACGAAGTAGTGCCAGCCGTCTTTCGTCATCACGTATTCGGTCGGTAAGTCGGTTCCGGCGCCTGGGTTGTTCTTGTTCGGCTCCGGAACGATCTCGGCCGAGGCTTCCGGTTGCCCATCGGAGGGCAAGGCTTTGACGCGAACAACGATGTGCGCGTAGCGAGCGTGTGGTTGGATGCGGCGCTTCGCTTGCGCGGCGGTGAGTGCGAATTCGCGATCCGGTTGCCACTTATGCTGGACGACGTTGTATTCCGGAACGAGACTTCCGTTCCTATCCCAGATAACGGGCCGGGCCAGATTCATCATGCCTATCTGTCCCACCTCCGCTTCGCGTTGCTCCGAATACTCTGGATGGGGTGTGCTTGCGGGGGTGGCCGAATACCACGTGGCGGGTTCGAAGACTTGCTTTGCCCGGCCAAAGGCGTATAGGGCGACGATGCCGCATCCGCACACGGCGACCGTTGCGGCGATGAGGGCGTTTCTTCTGTTCATGGGGTTCCTTCTCGTTGCGGGAGATAGAATCGACTCCAGCCGGAGTGCCAGGCCGCTTCTTCGAAACATCGGCTGGGTTGCACCAAGCGGTAAGAGGGTGGTCCCCGATGCCTGGAATGCCAGCAGGACTTCGGCATAGCGGCTGGGCTGGACGCCCAAGCTGAGAACCGTGTTGTCGGCAACGTGCTCGCATTCGATCCGGAGGCGTCGGGCGAGTATCCAAGCCAACGGGTTGAACCAATGGGCGATGCATAGCAGGTGGGCGAGGTGCATCCAGGCATGATCCTGTCGCCGAATATGGGATTCCTCATGCCGGATCACCATTTCAAGGGTCGACGCATCCCACTCGGCTGCTTCAACTGGCAGGAGGATGCAGCGGCACGGCCAGCCTAAGCACAAAGGGGTCGTTAGGCGTGGAACGAGGCAAGTTCGCCAATGCGACCGGGACCGGAGGCCCTCGTCGGTTCGTCCGGAGAAGGCCATTCTCAGGGCGAAGACCCAGCCTCCAAGCCAAAGAAGGAGGGTTAGCCACACTCCCATGAGATAGAGTGGCTGCCAACCGAATTCTGGTCTGACCGTCGCCAAAGACGCTCGATCCACCAAAGTACGGGCCGTGTTCAACGTCGAAGCGGTTGGAGCGTTCTTTGGCGACGATGCGGGAACCTGTTCGACCGTGGCCGAGATCTTGGGCGTTGGGTTCGGTTGGACGGCTGGCAACCAGTTCGAGGGAACAAATGCCAGGACCCAGACAATCGCGCAAGCAACGAGGGCACACGCGCACGTCAAACGCCTCTGTTCGGCGGTTGCTCTGCGCTGTAGCCATAGGGCGGCGAACGCGAGCGAGATCAAAATCGACGAGAGAATCGAAGCCTTCCAGATCATCGCTGCTCCTCCTTCGCCTTCCGAATCAGTTCCTCGAGATGAGCCAGTTCATGCTCGGACAGTTTCTCGCCGCCCGTTAGCAGTGCGGCAACCGTCTTCGTCATCGAACCGGCGAAGAACGTCTGCATCGCGTCTCGAAGCACGCCGCGCCCGGCCTCTTCCCGTGCATGGGTCGGCGAGTAGAGGAACTTGCCGTCCACCTCCTCGTGACTCACGTGCCCTTTCTCTTCAAGAATCGTGAGCAGCTTGCGCACCGTGGAATTCGAAGGCGAGTCCGGCAGCCGAGCCAGTATCTCGTTCGCCGAAATCGGTCCAAACCGATAGAGGATTTCGATCAACTGCTGCTCGCGCCGGCTAAGGTAGGAATCAGGCACTCTCATGTTCGTATGCGAATATTTTCGCATACGGTTCGCCTGGATGCAATAGGCGATGCGAAAATATTCGCAGAAACTTCTTGGTCCGGGGAGTGGCGAGATTCGAAGAGCGGTCCGAACGCTAAAATGCCTAGCATAGCAATCTGATTCCAACCGCCGGCTTTAACCTCTTATCGCCGGCCTTCCCCAGACTTAAGGCAGCCTGGAACGACGATGCCGCCTAGGATCTCGTCATCCTTTCGGTAGTTGGAAATCGGAACTAATGGCTCCTCCGGTCGACATTCCAGGCGACGCCGGCGTGGGGTCCCGCAGGTCAACCCACCTTGATTCCCGCATGATTGCTGTCATGTATTCCTATAAGAAGCATGCCGGAGGAGGCGCATAGGGCGCGAGGGCGCGAGATAGTTAAGGTAAATTCACTTCTGCAAATGGCGGAATTCGTCCAGCATCTTCACCCGGTGTGGCAAGCTCTGATCCGAGCTGTGCTCCTTGTGATTCCATCGCTGTTGCTGTTGATCCCGATTATCTGGTGGGAACGACGGCTTCTGGGGTGGATGCAGGACCGAATCGGGCCCAATCGCGTCGGAAATATCACCTTTTCTCAAACGAGCAAAATGGTGCCCGGGTTTCTTCACGGCAAGAAGTTTCGCCTGTTCGGTCTGGCCCAGCCGTTGGCCGACTTCGGCAAGCTCCTTTTCAAGGAGGACATCACGCCGAGCGCGATCGACCGGATCATCTACTTCACCGCGCCGGCGATCGCTTTGTTTCCTGCGTTCGCGTTGGCTGGAACGATCCCGTGGGGGCCATACACTTCCTTGACGCCATGCGGCGACGTCAACATCGGCGTGCTGTACATCATGGCGGTGTCTTCGCTCGGCGTCTACGGCATCGTGCTTGCCGGCTACTCCGCCAACAACAAGTTTTCGCTAATGGGCGGTTTGCGGTCGTCGGCACAGATGATCAGCTACGAATTGGCGATGGGTATGTCGCTGGCATGCATCGTCATGGCGAGCGGGTCGCTCAAGCCGACCGAAATCGTTGCCGCCGAACACGGGCCACTGTGGGGCTTCGACTTCGCGCCGTTCTGCTGGTTCGAGAACTGGAACATCTTGACCCCATTTGGCCTCGTGGCCTGCCTCGTCTTCCTGGTCTGCATGGTCGCCGAGACGAACCGGGCGCCTTTCGATCTGCCTGAAGCGGAAAACGAACTGGTCGCCGGCTACCACACCGAGTACAGCTCGATGAAGTTCGCTGTGTTCTTCATGGGTGAGTACGCGGCGATGTTCGCCTACGGGCTGATCCTCTGCACGCTCTTTATCGGCGGCTGGCACCTGTTGCCGATCCGGTTTGGCTACATGTCTCACGCCTACCCGGCGTTCGGTGACGTGTGGAACATGCTCGACACGCTGAACGGCAGCTCGATCCTGGCGCCAGTCTGGTTCGTGGGCAAGGGCCTTATGGTTATCACCGCGTACATATGGCTGCGTGCATCGATGCCGAGGCTTCGCTACGATCAGTTGATGTCTCTCGGCTGGAAGTCGCTTCTGCCGTTGGCAACCGCCAACCTGATCGTGGTCGCGATCTGGATCCTCGCCACGAAGCTCGCCAGCCCGTTGATCGGCTGGTGCGCGGTGCTGGTCTCAGCGGTAATTCTCTACTTGCTTTACAAGACGATCAACAAGCTGAACACGGACAAGCGGGTAGATCTGGCGAGCCGCGAGATCATCATGGTGGATGAGCCGCCGCGAAGAAGGGAAGTCGAAATGGTGGACACGGCGGCAGCGCCGTCATAGGGTTTTGTCGGAGGTGGCCACTAGGCGGCCACCTCTTTTTTGTGAATAAACGGATAGCGGAATGATGGGGGATACGGAATGAATCATGCGGCGGGCGGCGTGCCTGTAACACCGGAACTGCTGCTTTTTGGCGCCGTAGCAGGGGCGGCTGCGCTTTGCGCGGTTGGGGTCGTGGCGTTCAACAACGCGATCCGAAGCGCGCTGTGCCTGGTCGTCAACTTCTTCTTACTCGCGTTCCTCTACTTTACGTTGAACGCAGAAATGCTCGGGATTACGCAGATCGTCGTCTACACCGGCGCGATCATGGTGCTGTTCCTCTTCGTGATCATGCTATTGAACCTCGGGGCGCCAAACCTCCTTGTCGAAAAGCGGGATCCGAAGAAGTACCTTGGCATCCTGTTGGGATGCGGCATGTTCGTTCTGCTCGGCTCTCAGGTACTTCCCGAACTTATCAAGGTACACGCTGCGCCGCTCACCCCCGAATTGGCAAAGTTCGGAGGACCCGAGGCGATCGGACGCACCCTCTTTACAAGCTACATGTATCCGTTTGAAGCGGTGAGCGTTCTGCTCCTGATTGGAATCGTCGGCTCCATTCTGCTGGCAAAGAGGCGCATATGAACGGAGTACCACTCGGCGCATATATCGGGCTCGGCATGTTCATGTTCACGACCGGCGTCGTCGGCGTCGTCGTCCGGCGCAACCCGATCGTGATCTTCATGTGCATCGAGTTAATGCTGAACTCAGTGAACCTGACCTTCCTCGCGTTCGCCCGATACCAGATGGTGACCAAGGTGGCCGACTCGACCGCTCTGCAGAACAGCTTGATGGCGGGACAGATGATGGTCATTTTCGTCATGGCGGTTGCCGCCGCCGAAGTCGCGGTCGGGCTCGGAATCATCATGGCGATCTACCGCTTGCGCGACAACGTCGACATCGACGAATTGAACCTGCTTCGGGGCTGAAATCGAAATGACTTACGAATCGATCTGGTTGGTGCTTCTCTTCCCGATAGCAGGGTTTCTCATTCAAGCTCTGCTCGGGTCGCGCATCGAGAAAATGTTTGGGCGGCGCGTCTTGGGCGCGATCGCGGTCTTGCCGATCGTGCTTTCTTTCGTCGTCGGCCTGATGATCACGCTGACCACCAAGGGAGGGCCGGAATCTTCAGCCAGCATCGCGACGATTGGCAATTGGATCGACGTCGCCAACCTGAGGATTCCCTTCGAATTCATCGTCGACCCGCTGTCAATGACGATGGTCTTGATCATTACGGGCGTCGGCGCGCTGATTCACCTGTACGCGACCGGCTACATGGCGGAGGACAAGGACTACGCTCGCTTCTTCACCTACATGAACCTGTTCATCTTCTCGATGCTGGTTCTGGTGCTGGGTGCGAACCTGCTGCTGCTCTTCGTCGGATGGGAAGGGGTCGGCCTTTGCTCCTACCTGCTTATCGGCTTTTGGTACAAGGACCTCGCAAACGCGAAAGCGGCGAACAAGGCGTTCATCGTCAACCGAATCGGCGACTGGGGCCTGACTCTCGGCATTCTGCTGATCATCGCACTCCTGATGAAGACGCCGGTCAAGTTCGCCGACGGCCGCTACCTAAGCTACGATACGATGCTTCCCGCCCTGCAAGCCGTGCTGAAGGGCAATCCGGGCATGGCCACCGCGATCGCGTTGTTGCTGTTTGTCGGCGCCGCCGGCAAGTCTGCCCAGTTCCCGCTCTATCTCTGGCTGCCGGATGCGATGGCCGGTCCGACTCCAGTTTCCGCCCTGATCCATGCCGCCACGATGGTCACTTCAGGTGTGGTGCTCCTGAACCGGATGCACCTGGTGTTCGAGATGTCCCCGCTCGCCAGTTCAGTGATCTGCGTGATCGGCGCCTTCACCGCGCTCTTCGCGGCGTTGGTCGCTTTTGGGCAGACTGATATCAAGAAGGTGCTCGCCTACTCGACGGTGTCGCAGCTAGGATTCATGTTCATCGCCTGCGGCGCGGGCGCCTATTGGGCGGGAATGTTCCACGTAACCACCCACGCTTTCTTCAAGGCCCTCCTCTTCCTTGGTGCGGGCGCCGTCATCCATGCGATGGCCCACAACCAGGACATGCGGAACTACGGAAACCTCCGCAAGTATCTGCCGATCACGTTCTGGACGATGATCGCCGGCACGCTCGCCATCTGTGCGGTCGGGATTCCCGGAGTCTTCGGGTTCGCCGGCTTCTATAGCAAAGAGGCGATCCTCGGAGGAGCGCTGGCGAACACCCATGCGCAGTTCCAAGATTATCAATTCGGCCAAATCGCCGGATGGGTTGGGCTGGGAGTTGCCGCGCTGACCTCGATCTACATGACGCGCCTGACATGTCTGACTTTCCTCGGCACGGAAGAGCGCTGGAGGAACATCCCGGCCACCGAACACCACGAGCACGAGGATGACGGGCACGGAGACGATCATCACCACGTTCTCGATGCGAATCACACGCCGAAAGAGGTTTCGCCGAGTATGTGGTTCCCGCTCGTCGTATTGGCGATCCTTTCGGTAGGCGGCGGCTTTGTCCTCGCCAACAACGGCGCGTTTGAGCATTGGCTCTACCCGAACGATCTTCCGATCCTCGGCAAGGTATCCACGGAGCCTTCCAACATTCCGCTTGCGATGTACTCGACGATCGCGGCCGTCGGCGGCATCCTGGTCGGACTCGCCTTCTACATCAAGGGGCTGCCGAAGAACCAGGGCATGGACGAAACCAAGTGGGTTCTGTTCAGGCGCTGGGAGCGCGATCAGTTCGGATACGACAATGCAATGATGACCGCGTCGGTGCAGGGCGGCGGAGATATCGCCAATGCGCTTTGGAAGTGGTTTGACGAATTGATCGTCGACGGCATCGTCGAAGGGACCGGCAAGGTCTCCGGAGGCATCGGAATACTTATACGACGCTGGCAGACCGGCTATATACGGCTGTATGCCCTGATGATGCTCCTCGGATTCGTCTGCTTCATCGGATACTTCGCTTTCATCATCAACCAAGGGGGCCGCTAATGTATCTGCTAACGATCCTCACCTTCCTTCCGCTATTGGGAGCGATTGCGCTCGTGGTGATGTCCGAGAAGCACGTCAAGTCGATCAAGCAGGTCGCGCTACTTACGTCCGCTTTGACGTTCCTGCTCAGCCTGGGCCTTCTTGTCAAGTTCGACTCCAACACCTACGCCTTCCAGCTAGAGGACAAGCAGAACTGGATACCTCAGCTTGGGATCGGCTATCACATGGGCTTGGACGGCATTTCGCTGTGGCTGGTGCTGCTCACGACTTTGCTTAGCTTCATCGCAGTCGCCTACAGCATGAAGGTCGACGTCCGGGTACGCGCCTTTCTGGCCTGCCTGCTGACGCTTGAGGCGGCGATGATCGGGTCGTTCCTTTCTCTCGACCTGATCCTATTCTTCGTCTTCTTCGAACTGACGCTCATCCCAATGTGGCTGTTGATCAACATTTGGGGAGGTGAGCGCCGGGCGCACGCAGCCAACAAGTTCTTGATCTATACGTTCGCTGGATCGATCTTCATGTTGGTCGGTATCGTGTTTCTGGGCTATCTCCAGTTCAAGGCGACCGGCAAGATGAGCTTCGACATCGTACTAATCCAGGAACAGGTCGCCCAAGGCAAGCTCTGGGCGAATGCGCTTCAAGCCGAGCCGTTCATCTTCTGGGCGTTCGCAATTGCGCTATTGGTCAAGACTCCCGCGTTCCCGTTCCACACGTGGATTCCCGATACCTACTCGGAGTCACCGATCGCCGCTCCTATCCTGTCGAGCGTCATGGTGAAGATGGGAACATACGGGTTCCTTCGATTCTGCCTTCCGCTTTTCCCAGATGCTTTGCCCAACCAAACTCCGATCCTGATCACTTTGGCGGTCGTTGGGATTCTGTACGGCGCGATCGTGGCTGCCGTTCAACCTGACATGCGTCGGGTCATGGCCTATTCCTCGCTGTCCCACATGGGCTTCGTCTTATTGGGCATCTTCTCCCTAACCCGCATCGGCATGATGGGTGGGGCGTTCCAGCAGTTGAATCACGGAATTACTGCGACGATCCTCTTCCTTCTGATTGGATTCCTCTATCAAAGGGGTGGTTCGACCCTGTTCAAGGACTACAGCGGCCTGAAGAGCCAGATGCCGATCTTTGCCGCTCTCTTCCTGATCGCAATGCTATCCAGCGTAGGCCTGCCAGGCACGAACGGCTTCGTCGGAGAGTTTCTCGCATTGGTTGGCGCGTTCCAGTCCGCGTATGCCGGTCAATTCGCGATCGGGATTGTGGTAGTCGCCGTCTTCGGTGTGGTCTTGGCGGCGGTGTATATGCTGTACATGTTCCAGCGCGTCTTTTACGGCGAGGTCGTCCGAGCCGAGAACCGCAGCCTTCAAGACTTGCGGGCGCCCGAGATCGGACTGGCCTGCATTCTCGTGGCATTCATCCTGTGGGGTGGACTCGCGCCGAATACGTTCATGACGCCGATGCAGACGAGTTTGGACGCCACGCTGAAGATGGCCACCGCTCCTGCGACCATGCGGCCTTACTGGAGTTCCGAATCGGTAGAGGCAAAAAAACTACCAGCCCCGCAGCACAAGCGAGTCGCGATGATCTCGAAGGCGGGCTCTTGACGGTTCCGGAACGCGTTTCAGCAGCGGTGAAGATGTCCGAGGTCGACCGATGTCCGACGTTGGTTTGGCTGGCGCAGGACAGTGATGCCGAGATTTCCGTCGTATCGGAACTCGGCGGCGCGGTCTCGGACGGTCGACTGGTGATCGTCGATATCGCGAACCCGTTTGGCCTCGCCCTTGGAAAAGGGCTCGATCTGAACAAGGCAATGAAGGATGATCCATCTGTGGGGGCCCTGGTGCTCGACGGCTTGGTCGACGAGGTGCGTGGGAGGATTCGCGCAAGCCTCGATTCCGGCGCGGACGGAATCTTCTACCGCCTCCATGGTGCGAGTCCACGCCATTGCACGCCGATGGAGTACGGCGGCTATTACCTGGAGCGAGACCGCGAGCTTCTCACCGAGGTAGCCGGAGCAGCTTTCAACGTCGTATTCGTGGCCGGACGCGAAGACCTCTATGTCGATTTCGTAAGCGACCTTCCGGCTCAAGTCTTTGCCTGGGACGCCGAACTGAGTCGCCTTGACGCTTCGGATGTGCGCAAGGTTCGCCGTGGTGCAGTCGCCTCGTCCGACCCAACCAGCGATTTTCTACTGACCATCGGCAAACCGAATTACCTAGAGACCTTGGAACAACCTAGCCAGGAGCAACCTAACATTGGATAAGGCCTTCCACTTTCCCATTCCGACGATCGAATGGTTCGCCCTTCTGCCCATTCTGATCGTGGCGCTTACTGGCATCTGTGCCTTCATCGTAGAGATGTTCCAGCCAAAGCGGGAAAACACCCTGATCGTCGGCATCAGCATCGGTGGCTTGCTGGTTGCCGCGGTGGCACTGTTCCTGCAGATGTCGGAACCGCTCTACTCGACGGCCAGCGACCTTCTGTTGCGCGACACCTTTGGGTCAGCGATGCAATGGATTCTGCTGGTTGCGTGTGGCTTGACGATCTTATTTAGCGAAGGTTATCTCCGCGAAAAGCGGATCCCGTTTGGAGAGTTCTATCCCCTCGTCCTCTGGTCGACGGTCGGCGCCATGATCATGGCCTCCACCACGAGCCTGCTTGTGATCTTTGTCGGGCTGGAAATCCTCTCCGTTTCGCTTTACGTGATGGCGGGAATGAGCCGCAGCGAGGAGAAATCAGAGGAATCTGCCCTCAAGTACTTCTTGCTTGGCGCATTTGCCAGCGGGTTCTTCCTGTATGGCATCGCGTTCGTCTATGGCGCCACCGGTGGTCTTGATCTCGACTTCGTCGGGACGGCCTGGGCTCACCATAGCGAGACGACGCGCGTGTTGCTTGTATTCGGACTGGCCATGATGCTGATCGGCCTTGGGTTCAAGACGAGCCTGGTTCCGTTCCATCAGTGGACGCCCGACGTCTACCAAGGCGCACCGACCAACGTAACCGCCTTCATGGCGACGGCGTCCAAAATCGGTGCATTCGCCGCCCTATGGCGTGTGCTTGCCGCCTTCACCGTTCTGGGCAACTACTGGGTCCCAGTGGTCAGTGCGCTTGCCATCCTCACAATGTTCGTTGGCAACTTCGCCGCCCTTGTCCAGAAGGACGTCAAGCGGGTTCTGGGCTATAGCTCTATCGCGAATGCCGGCTACATGCTGATCGCAATGGTCGCCCACGCAAAGGACTTCCACGTCGGAGCGAGCACGCTTGTGTACTTCCTCCTGAGCTACACCTTCATGACGCTTGGAGCCTTCGCCGTCGTATCGTTGGGCGCGAAGGCCGGTACCGAGGGTACCAAGCTCGAAGATCTGAACGGCATGTGGAAGCGTTCGCCATTTGCCGCGATCGCGCTGCTGATCTTCTGTGCGTCCCTCATCGGCATTCCGCCGACCGCCGGGTTCATCGGCAAGTTCCTGTTGTTCTTCGATGCGCTCAAGACGGGTCTCTGGCCACTCGCACTGGTTCTTGCGGTCAATTCCGTGATCAGCGTCTATTACTATCTGGGAATCGCCCGAGCCGCTTTCGTAGCGGACTCGGAAGAAACTGAGCAGAAACTCGCCAAGCCCTCGCCGGCAGCTACCAGCGTCTATGCGCTATGTATCGCGGGAGTGTTCGGCATTGCGATCTTCTACGCCCCGGTCGCCACTTTCTTGGCCGGAAAGTAACGGTCGCCGTAGTCTCGGCGATGGTCTTCTCTGTTTCGGAGACCACCGCCGAGACTAGGACTCTCGGCTCTTTTGTTTCCTGTACGCCAAAGCCGCTAAGGTGACGTCTGCCTTAGCTCCTTCAAGTCATAAATATCATTGCGCCCGCTGCAGTTTTGCGAGCTACAGGTCATCCTTCTCCCTGTCGATACGCACTCGTAGCGAAAGCGGCGACCTCGAGGTTGGCAGAATTGTCACGCAACGACGCAAAGATCGCAATGGGGGAAGGGGAGAGTCGGATGGCCTTGCTCGGTCTAGAGTGACTCGAACGGCGTCCGTCAATTTCCATACCTTGCCTGTGAATGCAAGAGATGTCGGGAACCATGTACGGTCATGTGGAGTTCTTGCTCCCCGCTCCCCGCTCCCCGCTCCCCGCTCCCCGCTCCCCGCTCCCCGCTCCCCGCTCCCCGCTCCCCGCTCCCCGCTCCCCGCTCCCCGCTCCCCGCTCCCCGCTCCAAGCCATAATCC
>JARLGV010000107.1 GCA_031292555.1 Fimbriimonas sp. | reverse complement strand
GACACTCCGGCTGGCAGCGAATCTAGCGCACAGGGCAGCGGACTTTCTCGTGAATCATCCCCGCCCAAAGGCTTTAGGCGACGGACTTTCGTCCCGGCTCCAGAGCTCATTTGGGCCAAGGCCCTTATAGACGAGTCGCCTCCCGTCGGCAGTCAGTGACAGGTACACGGCACGGGACGAGTTCGGAACTGCCCTCGAGCGAGAAACATCAGGTTGGCCGATTCTCCCAAATCGTCCGTTTCTCAAGACACGGTCGAGCCATCGCAGTCTCAAGTCGAAGTCCGATCGGCGATAATGGAGCATGAGCCCATGTGAACGTGAATCGGCAAAGGCGATGCTCGCTCGGCAACGTGCCGGTTGGGTTTAAATGGCAGAAGAGAGGAAGGCCATGCTGCGTTCGACCGTCACCAAGGATGCCGTCTTGGCGCTCCAGTCGTCGTTTGAGTACGCGCAATCATTGCCGCCTCGTCTTGAAAGCGGACTCGTCGAGTTTTATGCGGTTCTGGCACGCGGACGGCGCTAGGTGGTTGACCTTATCCGCGCAGAGCTGCTCTCCAAGCGAAGCTTGACCAATTAGAGCTTCCCAATTGGGTAAAAAGGGCATCTGATAGGAGGTCGCGCAATGAGGAAATCTGCTTTCACCTTAATTGAAGTGATGGCTGTTACTGTTGTCGTCATACTGATCGTGGGAATTGCTGCCCCAGTCTTTGCGAGGGCCAAAAAGGCGGCCAAAAGAGTCACGACGATATCCAATCTGCGGCAATGTGGCATCGCACTGAATTTGTACACGGCTGACAACAGCGAGGACCGAGATGTGCCGTCGATCGACACGGCGCGAACTGTCCTAATGAGCGCCCCGACATGTGATCCTTCAGACACCTGGCGCACGTCATGTACGCAGGCATTTGGCGGTCCGTTGATCGGCTCCTATGGGTACGTACGAGGTCTGAGATTCTACAATGACCCGGCTGGACTTGCTTTCCTTCGAAAGGCATCGAACCCGGTGATCATGGTCTCGATCTTTTACACAAACCCCGAGGTGCCCATGTTCCACGGAGAGTCGCCAAGCTCGATGGAGATTGCCACGGGGAGTTTTAGTATGCCGACAGGCATCATCGGACTGCGCCTGGATGGTTCGGTTGCTACAAGTAAGACAGTTTTCCACCCGGGGCCAGGGGTCAATCTGGCATTCAGCTGGGCTCAAGCATTCCTTGGCAGTGACATCCAGTGGGAGAAACTGCCATGAGGCTTGGCGAGGAAGTTATTGCGAGGTCAGATGACCTCACACCTGCACTTGGGCGCTAGCCGCGTCCGTTGTGAATAGAGCTGGGCGTTGTTGGCAACGCTTTCCTTGTGCGTATAAGGTTCCCCTGCTAATGCTGACAAACACGGACACTTGGACGGACAGGATTTTGATGTGGAGCGATGTGCTTGTGGAAGCTGGCATCCTGGCGGTAACAATCGGTGGGAGTTGCGATGCGCCCACATGATTTGCGCCATTCATGCCCCACTCTGTTGCTCTGTTGCGAACATGGTTGTCGGCGAAGTCCTTGGCGAGACCGCCACCCTCCTCACCGTCGCCGATCTGCGCCGCTACAACAAGGAGATCCTGGACCCGAACATGGTTGAGGAGGGAGTGATTCCGGGAATGATCCGCACCCATGAAGTAGGCGTGGGCAGGTATTCGGGCGCACCCGCGCAAGACTGCGAGTACCTCCTTCTCCGAATGTGCAAATGGTTAAGCACACCACGTGCGCGAAGGAATGGAGAAGGGCCGGATCATGTCCTGACGAGTTTTCACAAACGAGAAAGGCGCGCAGCTTGAGAACTCCACCGCTCTCCGACAGTTTCAACGGCTGGTCAAGGACGCCAAAATGCCGACGATGCGCCTCCCTGACTTGCGTCACTCGTGCGCGACCCTATTGCTGGCGAAAGGCGTTCACCCCCGCGTCGTTATGGAGATCCTTGGCCACTCGACAATTGCCATGACAATGAACGTCTACAGCCGCGTCGTACCGGAAATCGCCAGGGCGGCAGCCGATGCTATCGATGAGGCCTTCAAGCAGTCAGTTGCACGTTGCCATTCGCTTCTACCAGACAAATATCAACACACCAGCTCATAGGACACGACAAGTCGCAGAATGAGCCACTATCTGCGGACACAGTTCTGGACAAAAGACAGCATTTTTCGTGATCTGCCGCCAGTTTTGAACTCAGTAATCGCAAAATCCTCCCCCATAATTGGGACATGGCAGGCGACAGAAAAAGAGCATATTTGCGTTCGCACCCGTGGCTGAAGTTCACATTGGACCTTAGTGATGCGAACTTGGATGTATGGCTGATGCTCGGAGAAATCAAATCCAAGTCAGAGCACCTGTCGATGGTGCCACTCAAGCCCGAAGTCTCCCGAAACCTACACGCGATCTACTTAGCCAAAGGGATTCACGCGACAACAGCAATCGAGGGCAACACCTTAAGCGAGAACGAGGTGAAACTGAGGATAGCAGGTGACCTAAAGCTCCCACCTTCAAAGGAATACTTGGGTGGTGAAATAGATAAAGTTGTGACTGTAACGAACATGGTTGTCGGCGAAGTCCTTAGCGAGACCGCCCCCCTCCTCACGGTCGCCGATCTGTGCCGCTACAACAAAGAGATCCTGGACCCGAACATGGTTGAGGAGGGTGTGATTCCGGGAATGATCCGCACCCATGAAGTAGGCGTGGGCAGGTATTCGGGCGCACCAGCGCAAGACTGCGAGTACCTCCTTCTCCGAATGTGCGAATGGCTAAACACGCCAGGCTTCCTTCCCGAAGGTCAAATGAAAATACCTTTCGGTGTCTTGCGAGCAATCGTGGCTCACCTCTACATCGCACTCATCCACCCTTTCGGCGACGGCAACGGTCGGACCGCGAGGATTGCCGAAGTTAAGATTCTGATAGAGGCGGGCCTTCCAAGTCCCGCTGCGCACCTCCTAAGCAACCACTATAATTTAACTAGATCCGAATATTACAGACAGTTGCAGAGGGTTAGTCTATCGGGTGGGGACACGAGACCGTTTATTTCATATGCTCTCAGGGGCCTTCTGGACGGGCTTGTTGACCAGATCAAGATCGTTTGGGATCAGCAATGGACCTTGGCCTGGAACGACCTGATTTACACCTTGCTAAAGGGAGAAGGGGTGACCGAGAAAAGGCTCAGACATCTCATGCTTGACCTGACAGCCGCCAACAAGCCAACTAGACCTACCGAAATCAAGTTCCTGACCCCTCGATTGATGGAGGCGTACAACCATGTGAGCGAGAAGACAGTTCAGCGCGACCTTCGTCGCCTTGAGGAACTGAATCTGATCATAAGGAAACGTGAAGGCGTAGCCGCTAACCGGGACTTCATCCAAGCATTCAGGCCAGTAGTTAGTCCATAGCACTTCCCGTTCTTGCCGAGACATACAGCCGTTTCGGCCAGGTAGGTGTCAGAAACTCCGAACAAAGCTATCATGCTCGTCAACATCACCCCAAAAACAGCGCACTTAGGTTCAATCGACTGGTACTCCGTGCTGTACGATTTGCGAACTACTGAGGTTGTTGTTACAGCATGACGCCTAGCGGCCAGGCGGGTTCCCTGAATCGGTTCGTCCTCCGTCCGGTTGCGGTCGAGCCAAGCCCTCCGGACGCAGTCGAGTCCCCGTATGAATTCAGTCTTGGTGAGAGGGCATCCGTTCATCAATATGTCCCCGGAGACTGTCCCTTGCCGCCACCCGCTTGAAGCGTGGTCGTTATGGTTTTGGTGAGGATGTAGAGGTGGAAAGGCAAGCCTTCAGTCGACACGAATCCCCACTTTTCATAGAAGGCTTTCGCGGGTGCGTCCTTGGCGTGAGCAAGGAGGGCGCGGGCTCCGATGGTCTCTTGGACATTCATGAACCGCAGGAATGCGTCTTGAAGCAGACTGGCTCCAAGGCCCTGGCCTTTGCAGTTCGTATCGACGGCAAGACGCGCGAGGAGCACGAGAGGCACCTCGTGCCTCGCAAGTCCTTTTCGAATCCTCTCGGGAGTCTGTTCGAAATCGACCGACGCCGCACAAAGACTGTAGAACCCAACGACTTCACGGGAGTCCGTTCGGGTCGCCACGAACGTCCGAGCCGAGTTGTTCCGCTGGTTTTGCAGTGCGTGATGCTTCAGAAACGTGTTCAGGGCCTCGACGCCGCAGTCGAACGAGTCCACATCATGCTCTTCGGAAAGCAGGACCGGCCTTTCAAAGGAGGCGCTCATTCAAAAACGCTTTTCCGAGCGAATAAGGCTCGTAGTTCCGGAATTTCTCTCGGCTCCTCTTCCAGGCTCTTCAAGAACTTCGTCATTTGCTCTTCTGGGAGAACGAAGCGATTCTGGTCCGCGAGGGCCACCTGAGCGGCCTCGGTCGAGGCGCTGATGACGAAGTCGGAGAGTTTCTTGCCTTGGGACGCGGCGGCCAACTCTAACAGCGTCTTCTGTGTCAGATTCACGCGCAGGTCAATTCGGGCGTCTTTGGAACGATGGGCGGCGGCTTTCATGTCTTTGGCTCCTGTCTTGTCTATTCCGTACATTGTACACACACTAGGACGATTGACGCAAGGAATCGGTTCCGCTTGAGGCTTTAGGGTTCGAAAACAGGCGACAATGCCTTCCTCTTCCCGCCAAGGGCCGACGAATGTGGGGATGGCGCGGTGCCAGTGCCACCGAACTGCCAGACGGCCCGCGCATAGGCGGCCCTGGTGTTAGGGTTTCGGATGTTGGCGGTGAAGAACTCGATGAACCGCTTGGCAGCCTGCTCCCCTTCTCTTGCGATGACGGCCGGAATCGGAAGGTCGGCAAACCCCTCGACCGTCGCCACCACCCGCGAGGAACCCGCTCCTGCCGGCAGAATTTCTCCCCTCATCCTTGAACCCTCATTGGTGCCTCATAACGTCCTTTAGTGACTCCAGCTTAGTGGCCGCGTCTAGCCGACCCGATCACCGCTTCAAGAACTGCTTGCCACCTACCTTAGAGAGTTCGAATCCCGTCTGGATTGACTCAAAATTTAGGTTCCAAAAGGGGTGGTACCCAGGATGGGATTCGAACCCACACGCTCTTTCAAGCAAAGGATTTTAAGTCCTCTGTGTCTACCATTCCACCACCCGGGCTTGGGTTTGTTGAATTATACTCGCCGGTTCGTGTCGAGCCACGAACCGGCTGCGGTGTAGGGTCGTCACTCTGAACTCGGAGAGACGTCGCAGCGCCTCGTCGAGACCTGTAGGAGTCGGACGTTCGTCGGCCTCCAAAGCCGGGCACTCCTTCCCGGTGCCTGTAGAGGGTCTGGGGAGTGGACTATAGTTAGGGGCGTATGCTCTTTGCACTTGCCATCGCCATGAGCCAGTCGAATGTGGTCCCAAGGGGGCCGATCTTGTATTCCGACCGCGCGCCGATCGTTGGACGACAATCCGTCCAATCTCCTGTCGCGCCGATCGCGGTCAAGCCGACGGATCGTGGACCGGGCGTCGGGTTATGGATCTGGCCGGGTTGGGCGGACAAGACCGACGTCGTTCGCTTCCGCAAGACGATTTCGCTAGACAGACGGCCAATACACGTTCGGGGTTGGATCACCGCCGAGGTTCGATACCGTATGTGGATTAACGGAAGGCTGGCCGCGCGCGGACCGGCGGATGCGGGGCGAGACTACGATTCCGGACCGTGCGGGCCGTGGTTCGAGGACGTGCGTGACCTTAGCCGGTTCTTTCACCGAGGAACAAACACGGTAGCCGTCGAGGTATTCCGCAGCCCGCTCGTGTCTAGCGATGCGACAATTGGCCATCCGGGGCTCAAAGCCGACTTCCAGTTTGAAAACGGAAACGGGAAGACGAAGACGGTTGGAACCGATGCGACCTGGATGGCAGCACCGGCGCCCGACCTTGACCAACAGGGGGCAACGAACGGCTACCGAATCGACCTAAGGCAGGAGCCGAACGACTGGCGGGAAGCGACGTTCGACGATTCGACATGGAAGTCCGCCGAGTTCTCGCCGGGCCCAGAACGACCGACGCTCGTAAGCGAGTTGGCGCCCCCGATGGAGGCGATCCTCCCACCGAAGGACATCGTTCGCGCCACTCCTGGCGTCACGCCCAACCCGAAGACCGGCGGCGCGAAGTTCGAATCGGACAGCGGCTACACGGTCCGATACGGGCACATATTGGCGGGCTACGTCGGCATGCGAGTTCGCGGCCACCGAGGGGCACGACTCCTCCTCATGCCGAACGAGCATGACGCACCGGGAGCGAACCGGCGGGCCGAAATCGTGCTTCGAGAAGGCGAGCAGACGTTCGAACTGCCCTATTTCGACAGCTACTCCGTCATCAATATCCAGGCTGTGGGTGTAACCAAGCCGATCGAGATCGAGGATGTCCGATGCGTCTTCACGTCGTACCCGGTCCGTTACCTGGGCAGTTTCGAATGCAGCGACCCGAACGCCAACCGAATCTGGGAGATCTGCAGGTGGGTCACTCAGATCTGCATGCAGACCCACCATCTCGACTCGCCCCACCATCAGGAGCCGATTTCAGATGCGGGCGACTACCTGATCGAGTCGCTAAACGCCTTGTATGCATTCGGCGACGGAACACTGGCGCGGCAGGACCTCAAGAAGATCGCGCGCACGCTGATTCAGCGCAAGTACCAGAGCTTCCACACCAGCTACTCCCTCCTCTGGCTGCGGATGCTGATGCAGTACGAGCAATACACCGGCGACAGCGAGACGGTTCGCCAGCTTTCGCCAACCGTCTTCGCCCTGCTCGACCGGTTCAAGGGGTATATCGGCAAGAACGGCCTGATCTCGGAAGCCCCGAACTACATGTTCATGGACTGGGTCGAGATCGAGGGCTTCAACGCTCATCATCCGCCCGCCGTGATCGGCCAGGGATACATGTCCGCTCTCTACTATCAAGCATTGGCCGATGGCATGCGGGTCGCGGTAGTCATGGGGGATACGACACGGCGATTTCAGTTCGTGGAACTGCGCGCCCAGCTCCGCCGTGCCTTCGACCGAGAGCTATGGTCGCCAAAGAAGGGCCTTTATCGGGACGGCAAGCCGTTTCAGACGACCGTCCCGCCCAATCAGTGGCTTCCCGCCGACAAGCCAATCGAGACGTTCACCACCCAGGTCAACACGTTGGCGGTAGCATGCGGGCTGACCGATCCCGAACGATCGAAGCAGGTCATGCAGGCAGTGCTCGGCCGACACGACCTTAACTGTCAACCGTACTTCATGCACTTCGTCTTCGAAGCGACGGACCGGGCAGGGCTGTTCAACCAGGATGCGAAGCGGCAACTCGACCGTTGGAAGATCGTGCCGGACACCCAGTCGTTTCACGAGATGTGGGACGTGGGGGACCTCAGCCATGCCTGGAACGCGACTCCGCTCTACCAGATGTCGGGCCTGATATTGGGAGTACGACCGACTCAGCCGGGCTTCTGGGAGTTCACAATCGTCCCCCACCCTGCCGGGTTGTCGTGGGCTCGCGGAGTCGTTCCTACGCCGCACGGGCCCATCCAGGCGGAGTGGAAACGCGTCGGAACGTCGCTCGAGCTTCGCTTCGTCGTTCCCGACGGGACACGGGCGATCATGAACGGCGCCTCCTATGGACCGGGCGCTCATTCGGCGACGATCAAGGGTTCAGCAACCGGATAACCTGCTCGTCGTCGATCTGGTCGAAGATCTCGTACCATTCGCTGACCGAGTGGAACGGGGTCGGTTCGGAGATGCAGACCAGGTCGACGCCCTCGCGCCGGATCAGGTGATCGGCGTCGTTGGAACAGACCGGCGCTGCCACTACAATCTTTGCCGGTCCGAACTCGCGCACGAAACGAACGGCGCTCAGCGCGGTCGACCCGGTAGCCAATCCGTCGTCTACGATCACGACCGCCCGCCCGGCCAGATCGGGAAATGGCCGGTCGCCGCGCAACTGCTGCAGGCGCACGTCGATCTCCTTCGCCCTCTCGGTTGCCATCCGATCGAATTCGGAGAGCGTCACCCCCAGGCTCTCGAGCAGGAATTCTTCCATCACCCGAGCCCCTCCCGGCGCCACCGCGCCGATCGCTAACTCCGGATTGCGAGGCAGACCCACCTTCTTGCAGACGAGGACGTCCAGAGGAGCTTTGAGACGTTTGGACACGACGGAGGCAAGCACCATCCCGCCACGGGCCAGTCCCAACACGAACGGATCGCAGTTCCGAAGCGGCTCCAAAGCGGTCGCAAGCATCCTGCCCGCATGCTCCCGGTCATGAAAGAGCGCGCCAAGCCTGTGATTTCTCATCGACAATGCCACCAATCGGTTGGACGGTTTCTAGCCACCAAAGGTCCGTTAGGCCGAATAAATGAGTGCAGCAGACGGCACGCCGAGTGACTCGTAAAGTGGCGCGTACGAGGGCCAACACGGCAACCACTCTCTCCCCTCCGAGGGAGAGATGCCGTAGGCAGAGAGGGGGACAATCCGAGACTGAAGAAGTCCGCAACAAATATCGTGTCTTCCGGAGATGTGGACTTTTAGCGTTCAACGGATTAGCCCCCTTTCTGTCGCTCCGCGACATCTTCCCCTAGGAGGCGGAAGAATGGACGCGCGGCGGATCGAGCCTGCGGCACGCCGAGTGACTCGTAACGTGGCGCGTACGACGGCCGACACGGCACCCATTCTCTCCCCTCCGAGGGAGAGATGCCGTAGGCAGAGAGGGGGACAATCCGAGACTGAAGAAGTCCGCAACAAATATCGTGTCTTCCGGAGATGTGGACTTTTAGCGTTC
>JARLGV010000106.1 GCA_031292555.1 Fimbriimonas sp. | reverse complement strand
ATGCCTCGTCTATCGATCTTAGTGGTTCTCACCCTCGGCTGATGCCTTTCGGTAGAGCTTCACGAACTTAGCAACTGCGGTCGCATCGGCGTCCGAGACCGCAGCAAGAGCGAGTCCGTCTTGAGCCCACGAGACGATGTGGAAGCCGGAGCGGTTTTCGGTTGCGATCTGCGATTCGAGGGAGTCGGGAAAGACGAAGAGGTTGATCCAGTGCTTTCGAACGCGATAAGTCAAGACTGGCGTCGCTCGCCCGGCGATGTAGTCCATCCTGCCTCCTGCCAGTTCGAATCCGTCGTTCTTGAAGTCCCAGGTTGGTGGTGCGATGTCGGCCTTGCCGGCGAACCATGGCTTGACGGTATGTCGATCGCTCGACACGACGTCGATAAGGTGTCCCGGCATGAGCGATCGAATATGGCTAGTGACGATCTCGGTTTCAATTGGGACGCCGGCGAGTCTTGGTCGGCCGAACAGCATGAATGTCAACGCCGCGACCCCTAAGCCCAGCACAAACACGAATATCCACCCAATCCGCAATTTGCCCTCTTGAGGCTCAGAAGGCAGTTGAGCCTCGATTCGCCGTCTGAGATCGTCGGAGGCCGAGAAACGGGGCTGCTTCTCAAGAGCCGCCCTCAGTTCGACCAACGTGACATATTGCGCCTGACAGGCTTTGCAGGCCTCAAGGTGAGTTTGGACTGCGAAGTCGTCGGCGGGCGAGAGCTCTCGGTCGATAAGGGCGCCAAGAATCGGATAAATCTGATCGCAGGTCATGGCTTCTCCTCCATCACGTCTTCGTGCAGATGCTTCGCTAAGTAGGCGCGCGCGCGAGACAGGCGAGACATCACGGTTCCGGCTGGAATATTGATTATCGCAGCGATCTCCGAATAGGAGAGATCCTCAAATTCACGAAGGACAACGACCTCCCGATAGACTCCTGGCATCGCTTCGATAGCGTGCCGGACCCGTTCGTTCGTCAAGTTCTGAAAGAAAAGCGCTTCGGGGTCGGTGTGGCCCCCCATCGACGCTCCCGTCGTTCCTTCGTCGTCGAACGTCTCGACCGGGTAACGACCCTGTCGCTCGAGTTGCCGAACACATCCATTTCGAACAATCTTCAAGAGCCAGGGCTTGCCATCGATGCCCTCAAACCTGGGAAACGCTTGATAAGCCTTGATCATCGAATCCTGTACGACGTCTTCCGCGTCGTGTTCATTCCTCATGTACCAACGCGCCAAGTTGTATGCGGCGTCGAGATGCCGCATAACAACCCATTCGAACAGGCGCCGTTCGTCTCTCATCGCGCAAAGGTCAAGCCAACAGGTTTTCTCCGAATGGTTCTATTGCTGTTTGTAGTCGTTCGTTTCACCAGGCTCTCGAATACAATTCAATCGAGCCGGATCCTCTCCGCTCGATACGCCCCGCCTAGTTAACAACAACCGTTCCAGTCATATGGGGATGGATGGAGCAATAGTAAGGGTAGGTGCCCGATCGATCGAAAGTGAAATCGAACTTGTCTTGGGTGTCCAGCACCTTCGACCTGAACAGTTTGTCGTCTGCTACGACGGTGTGAGGGATATCGTCCAAATTGGTCCAGGTCACTCGGCTTCCGCGTGCCACTTGGACTGTTACCGGCGAAAACGTGAAGTTGTCGATCGACACATTCAGATCCTGAATTCCTGACGATTTGTCGGCCAAGCTCGAGTCGACGATCGCAAGGTGGCTTGGGTGCTCGATGTATCGTACGGTGGTTAGTCCCAACATCTGCCTGAGCTCGCTTGCAGGGACAACCATCGGGCCGGGACCTTTGGCTTGACCGGGCTTTGGCTGGGGAAACGCAGTCGACATCGCCGTGTGGAACGTCATGTTGCCCTCGACCTTCTGGATCGACTGGTGAATATGTCCGTTTAGAACCGTGACCGACCCGAAACGCCGCAACATCGAAAGCGCTTGGCCTCCATCGTCGGTTCCCCAACCCCAGTCGGGATAAACCTCCCAAAGGGGAACATGGGCAAACACGACGATTGGCGTACTGGACGAGAGTGGTTTCAGGTCTTTGGCAAGCCAATCGAGTTGAGGTAAGCCTAAGGCTCCCAGCCCGCCCGGCTTAAGGTTGAGAACGTTCACAAGCCCAATGAAGTGAACGCCCTTGTGGTCGAAGCTGTACCACCCGTCACCCAACGTGTTCTTCCCGTATCGAACGCGGTAGTTCCTGCCATTGTCTTCCAGAACGTCGTGCTCGCCGGGTACGAAGTACCGGTCGGATGTCTTGACCTGCAGCAATAACTGATCAAGTGCGTCAAACTCGCTATCCTTGGACAAGTGGCTCAGATCTCCCGTATGTATGAGCAGATCGGGATGGGCGTCGGCAGCATTGATCTTGCCGATCGCGAGGCCCAGAGTCCCAAGCACATCCTTGTTCGCGTCCTTGCCGAATCCAATGTGACTATCGCTGATCTGGACAAATGTAAAGGAAGCCTGGCTCACAGCAAGGCGGGCATCTTCCGCCGCCGCGGGGTCCCTCTGCAAGTGAGACAGGTTGAACGATCGCGGAACCCCTCCCGCAATTGTGAAGAGCAACCCGGATCCTGCCCAGGCCATGCATTTGAGGAATCCTCGCCGGTCTATGTCGTCAGAGGGTTGTAGGTCGATAATTCGGTCTTTCATAGGGCATTCTCGGTAGGCAACTTTGGCCATCCGAGAATCTAATCCGGGCAACTCACAGAATATTCCCACGTACTCGGACGATTCTCAGTTTGTCGATACGCCCGGTTCGACCTTTCTCTAAACTATAATGAGGCTTGTGAAGCTCGCTGTCTGCATCGTACATAGCCGTGACAAGGGTCGCGTGACCGACGAACTCGTCAAAGCCGGCTTCAAATTCACGGTGATCGGCTCGACCGGCGGGTTCCTGCGTGAAGGAAACACGACGTTTCTCATCGGCGTGGACGAGTCGGAACTTCCTGCTTTGCAGAAAGTGATCGCCCAGAACTCGCAAAGCCGGGAGCAACTTGTGAACGTCATGCCGTTTGAAGCGGCTCCGCCCGGCGCATTCCTGCCCAGCCCGGTCAAAGTCCCGGTTGGTGGCGCCGTCATGTTTGTGATTAACGTTGAGCAGTTCCACCGCTTCTAAGCTCGACCGACTGGTCGGCTTAACTACCGCCAAGCATTTGGTGAGAAGGCTGGCGCACAACGACCACGGCATTCACGCAATTCTCCTTTACGGCGCTGCAGGCACCGGTAAGTCGGAACTTGCGAGGCTCATCACAGAGCTTTGGCTCTGCACGAACGTGTCGGACGAAGGAGC
Source organism: Fimbriimonas sp. (assembly GCA_031292555.1). Lineage (GTDB taxonomy): Bacteria > Armatimonadota > Fimbriimonadia > Fimbriimonadales > Fimbriimonadaceae > Fimbriimonas. The sequence goes on along the minus strand of JARLGV010000106.1, from coordinate 66,507 downwards.
GGACGGAACCTGTCGCGCTTGTACAGCGTTCCAGCGGGGCAATAGCTCCGATGTGTTGAATCTTGATCCGGTTGGGAACAGCAGCATCATCAATGTCAAGCAAATTGCCAACGATAACATAAGGGAGGGAGACCCCCCGCTACCACTTCTCAAGTTCTTTCGCACTCCCCCGCTTATGTCTCGGCACAAGATCGGTTTGATCTTTGATGCTCATCGGATGAACTACTACGCTTCAAATGCCTTGCTCAAGACCCTCGAAGAACCTCACCCGCACGCCAAGTTAATTCTGACTACCGACTCAGTGGGAAGTCTCCTCCCTACTATCCTCTCGCGCTGCCTTGCCGTCGCATGCGAGGCTCCAACTGTCGATGAACTTCGCGTAGCCTTCCCATCAGCGTCGGACGATGAGATCCGGCTTGCCGAGGGTACGCCTGGACGCCTCACCCACATGGAGGCCAGACGCGAGGTCTACGCCCGGTTACTTGAATTTGCACGCAGACTCCACCAGCGTCACCCAGGCGAGGCGCTAGCCGCCACAGATGAGTTTGCCTCGATAGCCGACAGCCTAGGCGAGGCAGCGAAACTGAACGCCCGTGCCGCCGATGCCCACGCGCTTGATGCCCTGGCCACGTTCTTTGCAAGAGAGTCGTATGCGCCTCCTGCATGGACCCATCTGATTATCGAGGCCCACCGCAGAATCCTCGGCAACGGCAACCCGACGATCGTCTACGATGCGCTGTTTTCAGCGATGCTTGGGAGCAAGTAGCGACTACTTCTTTCCGACGGCGCAAGCGGCAATCAGGAACAGCTCGTCTACCGGTTGCGCCACAAGGGCGGCTAGCCACTCGTGCCCGGTTGCTTCTTGAAGCATAGCGAGCGCTGGACCCTCTCGGCCCGCGGCATAGTGTTCGAGGGCTCGACTGACCTGCGGGCTACGACGGGTGACCGGACGGAGCAACTCCATCAAGGCGGCATCGCGGTCCATTCCATCGCGAAGCAATAGGCGATAGGCAGCTTGTTCCACTCCCAAGAGGCACGCAACACCGAGGAGGCAGCGCCGTCGAGTAATGATAGAATCGCAACCCTTGGCCTCCAACAGGATCACGGGCATGTCGGTAAGCTCCCCAACGACTCCGAGAGCATAGGCCGATTCGCTTGAGGCCTCATCCTTGAACTGGGCGATCGTCTCCCTCAGATGGGATGCAGCGGCCCAAATCTGAAGTTCAGAAGCGGCCTCGGCTGCGGCGATGCGAACACTGGGCCACGGATCGTGAAGCGCATCGCAAATGACAATTGACGAGCGAGTCGAACCGGTCAACCGGAGCGCTTGAAGCGCCGCACGCCGTAGGTCGGGGTCGTTCGGGTCGGCGGCCGACCGATTGAGCGCAGCGATCACAAGTTCGTCATCTCCCGAGCCGATACGACCCAGGGCGTTGGCCGCCGCACGGCGGAGGAGCGGCCGCGGGCTTTCGAGAGTTCGAACGAGCGCCGGAATAGCGTCATGATCTCCGATGACGCCGAGCGACCATATCGTCTCTTCTTCAAGGAGGTCAGGGTGGTCTTCGATCTGGTGGATCAACTCGTACGTGGCTCGGGGATCGCGTAGGCGGGCGAGTGCGGAGGCCGCTTGCCGCCGCACTCGGGGAAGCGGATCGTGCAGAGCCTTGATGATTTCGTCCGATGCCAGGGCCGTCCCTTCGGTTCCAACGCTCTGGATCGCGTGCTCGCGAGCGGTCGCATCGGACGTCCTGCTCAGGTCTCGCATTGCTCGATACCCTTTCGGCGTGATCGAACGAAGATCGCGCCATGTTTTCTTGACACCGGACGCCCCCTCCTCCTGAACCTGCGCTAACACGAATACGGTCACGATGCGCATGGCGGCGCCGACAAGGAAGACTGTCTTGTAGGCGATTTCGGGGGCTTCGTGGGCTCGGAGCGTCGTCATCAGGACCGCTCCGAGCAGAGGGGAAATGCCGCCAAGGATCGAGGTGACAGTCATCCCCGAGCCGATGTAATTGGCACGGTCCCTGACGTTTGCCGTTGTGAGCATGATGTTGAATTGGCAGATATTGATGCCGCTCCAAGCGATGCCCATGAAGAAACTGGTGGTGACCAGTATCCACTCGTTATACGCTGTGCGTCCTGGCACGCAGAACACCCAGGGCAGCGGGTTCAACGCGAGTGCCAGTCCGGCAAGGGTGAGGGCTGGCTTGTTCCCGTACTTGTCGGATAGGAACCCCCAGAACTTGGCGGATAGCACTTGGCCGAGTGCCTGGACGGTCGTCGCGCCGACCAAAACCACAAAACTGAGGGAAAGCGTTTCGCGCCCGAAGGCGACGTAGAAATTGCCGGCGAAGGTCTGCCCGGCGACTGCAACGCCCAGGAAGATGAGGACGCGGCGATAATTCCGGTCGCCAAACGGGGCGCCGATCGCCCGGATACCGTCGCGGAGGCCCTGACGGATCGGATTGGCTCGGGGAAGATCCTGCATCCGCGAGAACATGAAAAAGCTGATCGCCGAACATAGCAATCCGCTCGCGAAGATCAACGAGAATCCGAGATCGGCCTGCCCACCGGTGCGGATCATGTCGAGGACAAAGGCGCCGAGGATGCCTACGGTCGCTCCGACGGCGGTCAGGATCGCGCTGCGCCGGCTGAAGTAGAACCCAATCGAGTTGGAAGGGACCATCTCCGCGAGCCAATCGTTATAGATCGGGTTCACGAGCATCGTCGATACCGAACCGCCAAGGACGCAAACGGCCAAGATTGTGAGCTTTGCCGCGTTCGGGATCGGTAATAGCGGCAAGGCGATCAACGGAAGATACATCAGGCGCCAAATGAGGCCGCCGGGGAACACGAAACGCTTATAGGAAGTAAAGCCACGGCCCCAGATCGCGCCAACAATCTGTAGGATGCCGACCAAGTTGGGGATGGCGGTAAGCAGTCCGATCCAAAGATCTGAGCCCCCCAACCTCTGAATGAAGCCGACCAGAAACGCTCCGGACACGAGGGTGCCGAAAGCCGTGGCAAACGATCCGTCGGCGTTGGCGTAGCGAAGGCTTTTCAGGTTTTCGAGGCGATTTACTGGCACGAGGTTAGGATGATTTTGGCACTGCGTCTATCATATTGGGATGTCCTGTCTGATCTGCGCTCTTGTAGTTCTCGGTTTTCCCGGCCAAGCCGAAATCCGGACGAAGGGCGCGTTCCGATCCGACGACGCGGGGTGGATCTATCTTCACCTACAAGGCAGCCCTCGAGACGTTGGATTTCAATATGGATCGCTCGCCGCAAAGGAGATCGACGATGCCCACCGTGCCCTATTGCTCAGCTTCAAGCAGCCGCCCTACGATTGGGCTTGGTGCCGAAAGGCGGCCCGCGACGTCTTCTGGCCGAAGCTGGACAAGGAATATCAGGAGGAGATAGCCGGCCAAGCGGAAGGCCTCAAGGCAAAGGGATATGCGTACGATGAGTGGGATGTGCTCGCCTATAACGCGTACATCGAGATTCAGGGCTACTACATCCCCTATCTTCAATCTCGGAAGCCAGGAGGAGTGCGCGAGGGAACGACACGGACTTCGTGCAGCGCATTTATAGCCACCGGCAAGACTACTAAAGACGGCAAGATCGTGATGGGTCACAACCTTTGGTGGGACTATCTCATGGGGCAGCGTGCCAACGTGTTGTTGGACATCACGCCAGAGAAGGGTAACCGGGTCCTCATGGATGCGTTTTGCGGATTCATCCACAGCGGAAGCGATTTCGCGGTGAATTCGACCGGAATCCTCCTTTGTGAAACCACGATCTCAGGTTTCTCAGGGTTCGACCCGAACGGCATTCCCGAGTTCATGAGAATGCGCAAGGCGATTCAATACTCGAACTCTCTGGACGATGTCGATAGGATCTTCGTGAAGGGTAACAACGGCGGGTACGCCAACACGTGGCTCATCGGCGATACAAAGACAAATGAAATCGGAAAGTTGGAACTCGGATTGAAGGTAGTCGATTTTCAACGCAAGAACAGCGGCTACTTCGTGGGAAGCAACTTCCCAGAGAGCTCCAAGCTGATCGCCGAAGAGATTCCAGGCGGATGGGATGCAAACCCGATGACGAATGGCTGCGAGCGCCGCCGAGTGCGTTGGAATACACTGCTCACCAGGAACAAGGGCCAGGTCGATGCGCAAATGGCAAAGAAGTTCCTCGCCGATACGTACGACGAGGTGCTTGACCGGGATGGAGCTAGCGACAGTACGCTTTGTGGAGTATCGGGTCTTTCTGGGGCGGTCAACACGAAGGTCGTCGATTCTACGATGGCAAATTCCATGCGAATTTGGGCCCGAATGGGGATTTCGAACGGCAGCACCTTCGAAGCCAAGACGTTCCTTGCCGGCAACCCCGCCTACGCCGCCATCCGGCCGTTCTTGCGAGACATCCCGTCGCGGCCCTGGACCGTCTTCCCCGCAGCGAAATAGGCGCTAGAGGTACCCCTCAAGCACCCAGTCGATATCGTTTGGAGGAAGCCACCGAGTACCGCTGCGTTCGGCATCACGCCGACACCCCGTACGCGGATCGAACCAATTCGCCCGAGCGATGTCGATCGACAATTGGAGCGGGAAGCCAACTGGAATGTAGACAAGAAGGCGTCGGCCAGATGCCAGAGCTTCGCAGTGCCGGCCTCGGTCCGTCGGATTGTCCACCATCCAATCCGGCTGTGGGCATAGCTCGAAGTAGTCGTTCTCAACCAAGAGGGTGGCAAGATGTCGCACCTGCCAAGCTCCTGGCCGCTGCACCGCTTCGCGCCATCCCATTTTGCAGTGCAGCAACCATTTCGAGGGGTCTTCCGCAAACTGCCAAACGCTGTGGTGCCCATAGACCACCCCACACCCCCCGGCAAATACGGATCGGTAGATTTGGCGCCGGATGTCGTAGTCGTCGAAATGTCCGAGAGCAGGATCCCAAACTGGCCAGGGGCTAACGGGATGGTCTTCGTAATTGACCTCGGCGTCCAATGTGGGACGTTTCGGTTCCAGAGCGCGGTCTCGGTGGATCATATCCCACACTTCTGAATCTCTTCCTCCGCCGTGCCCCGATTGCATTGCATGCATCTGCAACCATGAAGCGCCGTTCAGGAAACAGGATGTGGATTCCGATCCGCCTTGGGGATGATAGGTAATCAACGAGACGCTATCGACGCTGCGTATTCCCTCAGCCATCGCAGTCCATCGGCTTGTCCAATCTTCGGTGCCGGTCAGGCCCGCTTCAATGGCATGTTGTTGGTTCCATGAACCCGGGTCTAGGCGTGCCGGTCGATCTCCTCCCAAGACCCATACGATGTTCGTTAGCCCTTGGAATCGCTGGGCCACTGCAGTCCCAAAACCGCGGCAAACCTCTTCGCTGCCCTCGGGGAAGAGCAACGGGCCGATGCCCCAAGGACACGTCAATTTATCGCCCCATGTTGGCAGGAACCCGACATAGAGGCCCTGATCGCCGGCAAATTCGATGACCGCTCTGGCGTATTCCCAGAACGGACCGCCGAGCCTAAGGGGATCCTGGTCCACCAAAGGTAAATCGCCCTGGCAGTTGGGAACCCGAACGCCATCGAATTCCCCGAGCCCGGTGATCCAAATCATGTTGAACCCCTGGGAGGCGCGGACCCTCATGTACTCCTTGGCGGACTCGAGATCGAGGCGATGGAGCAGGTTCCACGCGGTGTCGCTCAGAAGGAGGAACGGCCGATCGCCGATTGAAAGCAGATGAGGGTTGGTGCTGCAAATCGTAACCGGAGCCAATGGCGCCATGACCGATTATGGCGCGGTACGCCTTTTCTCACTCCTCGCACATATACAGGCAGCCAGCACCAAACCTAAGCAAGAATCCGACCGTAATATTCGCGGTGGTCAAAGTACTTCGCATGTTTCGCGCGTAGACTTACGGGCTAGGTTGGACAGATGATGAATGTATCTGCCTTGCGTCTTCGGTTCCTCGTGCTAGTAATGTCTGCCTTGGCATGTTCGTGGAACATGGGTGCCTTTGCCGTTGCCAGTCATGCGAACTCGGTGGCGGATAAGGCGCCGGGAAGGGTTTCACGGCCGGCACTATTTCAGCCGGGTTCTCCGTGGCCGAGATTTCACCAGAACAATTTGAATTCCGGCGTCGGCGCGGGAGGAGGAACCAACGGTCTCTTGCGGTGGAAATTCACGGTTGCCGGGGCTAAGTTCTCTAGTTCGCCGGCTATAGGTTCAGACGGCACAGTGTACGTGGGTTGCTCTGACGGAAACCTCTATGCCATCGGCCTCAACGGCGCAAAGTTGTGGAATGCAGCAACCGGGGGCGCAATCAGCTCTTCGCCAGCGATTGGATCAGATGGCACTGTTTACGTCGGATCGTCGGACGGCTACCTCTACGCCGTCCGTGCGAGCGGGACGGTGATGTGGAGATACCAAACCGGTGGGGCGATCGACTCGTCGCCCGCGATTGCGTCGGATGGCACTCTTTACGTCGGTTCTGCCGACGGTAGTCTTTATGCGATCACGAGTGCAGGCGCCAAGAAGTGGGTGTTTGGCACCAAAGGCGCCATTCATGTCGCACCTGCGGTGGATCAGAACGGCACCATCTATTTCGGATCGGACGATGCGAACATCTATGCTTTGAATTCGAGCGGATCGCAGCTCTGGTACAGCTCAGTCCCTCAGGCAATCCAAGCTTCGCCGGTGGTTGGCCTCAATGGGGCACTGTATGTAGCTTGTCCGGACAACAACATCTACACCTTTGACTCGCATGGCGATCGTTGGAATCCGTTTACCGCCGGTGGCGCCCTTTGGTCGACCCCCGCGGCCTCGCCGGATGCCGTTCTGTTCTTCGGTGGTCTCGATAGCAAGGTCTATGCGGTCGACGAAGTGAACGGACGCCAGGTTTGGGCGTATTCGACGAGCGGCCCAGTACATTCATCTCCTGCAATTGGGACCGACTGGACCGTATATTCGGGCTGCGATGACGGCAACTTGTACGCTCTCAACCCGAACGGGACGAAGCGGTGGCAGTTCGCGACCGGCGGTCCCATTCTGTCCTCGCCTGCCATCGGACTCGACGGAGTGGTTTATGTGGGCTCCAACGATGGAAGCGTATACGCCGTCGGTTCGCAGGTGACGACGACACCGGTTGCCTCGCTCACTTTGAACCCTGACACGGTTGTGGGCGGAATCGGGACGACGGCGACCGTAACGCTGACCCAAGCAGCGCCAAGCGGAGGCGACGAGGTTGCTCTGCAAAGCAGCGATCACTCGGTTATGACCCCCCTATTCGTGATCGTCTCCGCCGGTTCAAAGACAGCGAGTTTCCCGGTGACCAGCGCCTCTGTGACCTCGGGCAAGTCGGCAATTCTGACTGCGACGTCCGGTGGTGTTTCGGTGACCGCGTCGATCACGTTGAAAACCTCTCGCCCATCGCCTTGGCCCAAGTACCACCAAAACAACGCCAACTCCGGTGTCGCCATTGGAGGCGGCGCCAATAACGCCATTCGCTGGACATGGCCTCTGGGAGCCGCGGTGAACGCATCTGCCGCGGTCCGAGCCGATGGAACCATCTATGTCAACGCTTGGAACGATCGCATTTACGCGCTGAACTCGGACGGCTCGATCAAATGGCGTTTTCTTCCGATTGGCAACGCTTGGGCAACCCCAGCAATCGCGGCCGACGGCACGATCTACGCTGCGTCTCTTGCCGGTTACCTATATGCATTGAACCCAGATGGAACGCTTAGGTGGACCTTGCAGGTGACGGGCGAGTCTACGCCAAGCTCGTCATCGTCTCCCGCAATCGGTGCGGATGGCACGATCTACTTCGCATGCGATGTTGTTCTGTATGCCGTCAAGCCGGACGGGACCGTCAAATGGAGTTTGACGACTGGAGGCACGATCGAGTCGTCTCCGGCGATCGGCTCGGATGGAACTATCTATATTGGGTCTGACGATCAGAACCTCTACGCAGTCAACCCGGATGGCTCCGTCAAGTGGAAGTACGGAACGCAGAGCAAGATCCAGTGTTCTCCCGAGATCGACTCGTTGGGAGTCGTCTACATTGGGGCCAACAGCGGAACACTGTTTGCGATCAAGAAGGATGGAACGAAGAAGTGGAGCGTGTCTGTCCAATCCGGCCAGATCAGCGCGCCGGCTTTGGGAGCGGACGGTTCGGTCTACGTGTCGGGCGGACAGAGCTCAGTGCTCTATGCGGTCTCGGCCAACGGGAGCGTAGTATGGCAGTTGTCGCTTGGCGGCACGGTGACGGGTTCGCCCGTCGTGTCGGCCGACGGCACTATCTTCATCGGCTCGCTGTTCGGTGCATTCTATGCGGTGAGCCCAAGCGGAACCCAGCTGTGGAGCGTTCAACCGAACGGAGGCACATACGGCGAAGCTTCGATTGGGGCAGACGGCGTCGTCTACTTCTGGGGCGCAGACGGTAGCTTCTACGCGGTCGGAACGGAGGTTACTACGATTCCCGCCACCGGCCTGACCGTCAACCCGACTGATGTCGTTGGGGGTACGAACTCCGTTGGCACGGTCACGATCGGCCAGCCTGCTCCGTCGGGCGGTGATATCGTATTCCTTGAGAGTTCCTCACCCAATGTGAGAGTCCCATCTTATGTGAAGGTGACCTCGGGGAACACGAGTGCGGATTTCACGATCACGAGTACAACGGTTGCGGTCGTGACTCCGGTCACGATCTCGGCCACGTCAGGGTCGGTGACGCAAACGACGACCCTGACTCTGTCCCCACCTGTACCGGTCACGCTTACCATGTCGCCCAGCCAGGTAGAAGGTGGCGGAACCGTAACCGGCACCGTGCAATTGAGCGCCCTGGTTCCCGGGGACGTTACGGTGACCCTCAGCTCAAGTTCTCCGAGCGCTGTTCCTCCTGCGACGGTGATCGTCCCGTCCGGCCAGTATCAAGCCACGTTCAACGTGACCACGACGCCCGTATCGACTCAGACCGATACGACGATTACTGCGACCGTCGATATCACGTCGATCACGACGAGCCTTAGCGTAACGCCTCCCGTGCCGACCGACTTGAAGCTGGCTCCGCTTTCGGTGATTGGCGGCATCTCATCGATCGGCACCGTCACCCTGGATCAGGCAGCCCCGGCTGGGGGCGTTGTCGTGACCCTGAACTCGGATAGCGCCTCTGCTTCAACTCCCTCGACCGTGACAGTAGCGGCTGGTTCGACTACCGCGACTTTCACCATTGCGACCTCGCCGGTCGCCTCGGATACTGCGGCTGACATCACGGCGACCGTGGCGGGCGTGTCGGCCACTGCTTCGCTCACGATACGCGCACCGTCATTGACCGGCTTCGCGCTCGTTCCGACCACGGTTGTTTGCGGTACCAATTCGACGGGCACCGTCACCTTGAACGGCAATGCGCCGACAGGCGGTGTCGCAGTGAGCCTTTCTGCCACCGGAACGACGGCAGGCGTCCCACCCACGGTAACCGTACCGGCGGGCGCTTCGACGGCGACCTTCAAGGTCACGACATCTGGCGTCTCGTCGACGACGACGTCAACGATTACGGCAACTTACGTCTCCACACGCCTGCAAGCCACGCTGACGATAGCGGCAGCGACGTTGAGTTCCGTGACATTGACCCCAACGTCGGTGATAGGTGGAAGTTCATCAACCGGCACCGTAACCCTCAACGGGCCCGCCGGCCCAATCGGTACCCAGGTGGTGCTATCGTCGAGTAGCTCTAGCGCATCCGCTCCGGCAAGTGTTACGGTTTCCAGCGGCTCGACTACCGCCACGTTCTCGGTCAACACGACGCCCGTATCCGCCCTGGTTACCGCTACGATTACTGCCACCCAAGGCAGCACTTCCAAAACGGCGACGCTTACGATCAATCCGGCGGTGCTCCAAAGCCTGGCCCTCAATCCGACCAGCGTGATCGGCGGACTTTCTTCGTCCGGAACCGTAACCTTGAGCGGCCCTGCCCCAACCGGTGGTGCAAGCATCGCCCTGAGTTCGACGTCGTCGGCCGCGACCCTCCCAGCCTCGGTAACGGTGGCGGCGGGAGCGACTACGGCGACGTTTACGGTGAACACGACTCCGGTGAGTGCGACCGTCACGGCGACGATCTCCGGCACATTGGCGGGGGTTCAGAAGTCGGCGACGCTTACAATCTCCTCGCCGGCTTTGACCGGCCTGTCGGTTTCGCCGTCGTCGCTCATCGGTGGTAACCCCAGCACGGGGACGGTTACGCTTAACGGCCCCGCGCCGTCGGGAGGGACGAGTGTGGCTTTGACGGCGAGCCCTCAAAGCGCCCAGCCGCCGTCCTCGGTGACGGTCGCGGCCGGGGCAACAAGCGCGACGTTCAACATCGCGACATCCGGGGTCTCCGCGAACACAAACGTCACCATCACGGGGACATTGGGCGCTACGTCCAAGACGGCGACGCTGACGCTGACGCCCGCCGGTCTCTCCGGTCTGACGGTGACCCCGTCGAGTGTCGCGAGCGGAAACCCGGCAACCGGGACGGTCACGCTGAGCGGGATTGCGCCTCCGGGCGGAATGGCGGTGAGCCTGTCGTCGAACAACTCCTCCGCGTCGGTCCCGTCGTCGGTGACGGTTCCTGCCGGAGCAAGCAGCGCGACGTTCACCGTCAGCACGGGAAGCGTCACAAATTCGGTGACCGCGACCATCACCGCTTCTCAGGGAGGCACGTCCAAGACGGCGACCCTTACGATCAGTCCGCTCGCATTGGTTTCGCTGGCGATTAACCCGTCGGCAGTGACGGGAGGGGCTTCGTCGACGGGAACGGTCTCGCTCAACGGACCGGCTCCAAGCGGCGGACTTACGGTAACTCTGTCGAGCAGCGCGTCCACCGTCGCCAAGGTTCCCGCGTCGGTCACGATTCCCCCCGGTCAGACGAGCGCGACGTTGTCGGTGACGACCACGCCGGTCACGGCCCTGAAGTCGGCGACGATCTCGGCGAGCCATGGATCGGTCACGTTGAGCCAGACGCTGACCGTCAACCCTCCCGCAATCGCCTCTCTCTCGCTGAACCCGGCGACAGTGAGCGGAACCGTCTCCTCGACCGGCACGGTCACGCTGACTGGCCCAACTCCGACGGGAGGCTCTACCGTTAAGTTCACGAGCAGTTCGGCCAAGGCGACCGTTCCGGCAAGCGTCTCGATCGGAGCAGGGAAGAGTTCGGCGACGTTCACGGTCAAGACGTTCGCGGTCGCATCTCGTACGGTCGTTACGATCATGGGGACGCTGGGTTCCAGTTCGATGACGGCAACCCTGACGATCTTGCCTCCGAACCTGACTTCGCTTAGCTTGAACCCGACGACGCTGGTGGGCTCCAAGACCTCGACGGGCGCCGTCACGCTCTCAGGGGCGGCGCCCTCCGGTGGACTCTCGGTGAGCCTGTCGAGCAGTTCGTCCGCTGCGACCGTTCCCAGTTTGGTGACGGTCCCGGCAGGCGCGACGAAGGCGACGTTCACCGTCAAGACGACGGCGGTGGCGAGCACTCAGACCGTCAAGATTCAGGCGAGCCTGAACGGAACCACCCAATCGGCAAGCCTGACAATCCAGCCACCTGCGATTACTGGCTTGACACTTAGCCCGACCAGCGTAAAGGGCGGGAAGACGTCGACCGGCACGGTCACCGTCTCGGTGGCGGCCCCTGCCGCGGGCTTGACGGTGTCACTTGGAAGCAGTTCGTCAGCCGCGAGCGTTCCGGCAACCGTCACGATCCCGAGCGGGAAGACTTCGGTCAAGTTCACGGTGACGACAACGGCAGTCACTGCCCAGACGACAGCCAAGATATCCGCGACCCTTGCAACATCGTCCAAGAGCGCGAATTTGACCGTAACCAAGTGACAATGGGCCTCAATCTTCGGATCGCAGAGGATTGAGGCCAGAACCCGAAATCAGCGCCCACCAAGCCCGCTCAGCGTCACGCCTTCGATGAAGTAGCGCTGGGCGAAGAAGAAGACTGCGAGCACGGGGAGGATACACATCGTCGCAAACGCCATCATTAAACCGGGTTCCCCCCCGCGATCGCCTTGGAATAGCTGCAGGGCGTAGCTCAACGGCATGTTCTCCGGGGAGTTCACGTAAATGAGCGGGCCCATGAAGTTGTTCCACGCGCCCATAAACGTCCATACGGCGATTACGGCGAGGGCCGGCTTAATCTGCGGGAGCATGACAGACCAGAACGTCTTGGCGTACGAACAGCCGTCAATCTTCGCCGCATCTTCCAGTTCCATCGGGATGCCCTTAAAGAACTGGCGAAGCAGGAAGACATTGAATGCGCTGGCGAAGAATGCCGGCACCCAAAGAGGATAGAGCGTGTCGATCCAGCCCAGGTACCGAAAGATCAGGAACTGGGGCAGGAGCGTCACCGCCGCCGGAAGCATCATCGTGCTCAGCAGCACCGCAAACAGCGGATCGCGTCCGGGGAAACGCATGCGCGAAAAGGCATAGGCGACGATCGACGAACTCAAGATCGTGCCGAGGACCGACATGACCACAAGGATCAGCGTGTTCTTCAGGTAGACCAGCCCGCTATCGGTCTCCGGAGGTAGGAAGTTCAGGGCATCGGAGTAATTCTCCCACCGCAGGCCGATGTGGCGCACCGGTTGCACGTCGGCGGGAGCGAATACCTGCTCCTTTCCCGCCAGAGAGGGCGGCCTAAGGAACGATATGCGACGGTGACCGTCATCCATCTCCTCGATAACCTTTCCCTCGAAGGGGACACCGTCAGCAACGCCGGATACGATCGGGATCTGCACCGGCACAACTTTAAGCGAGGAAATCTGCGCAGAAAAAGTGGTCCCACGAATCGCCATCGGCTTTGAAATGTCGATCTTGATCGTGCCATCCGGATTCGTGGCGATGGGCGTGCCCTGGACGGTCTGTCCGGCGTAAGTGCCTTCGTAGACCGGCTTCTTCTTGTCGAAGTACGGAACCGTGTCCTGCACGCGCGGGACCCAAACGATGCCGTTCGGCGAGGACATGTCGCGGTCCTCCTTGAAGCTGGTGATCACGAGGAAAGCGAAGGGTAGGCCGAAGATCACCGACCCAGCAAGCAAGGCGGCTTGGGTGACGATCGTTCGGGCGTATCCCCTTGTCTTCGTGGCACGCCCGGCGATGACCATCGCCGCCATGCCGGCGCCTGCAAGAAAGACGATAGCTGCGAGAGTCTGAGGTACCAGCCAAAGGCCACCCGTCAAGATGTCGATCTTGTTGGTTGGGTCGTGTCGATAGAGCCCCACGAAGGCCACCGCGACGACGACCCAAATACCTGCCGCCTTCAAACGCTCAAGGCGATCCTCGGCGTTGAGCCCAAGGAGACCTTGCACGACACGGTAGAGCGCCATCGCCACGGAGCATGTGGCCAACCAGGCGGAGAACGGCATCACGAACCAGACGATCGGAACACGAAAACCGTGGCCTTCCTTTGCGGACTCGTGCATCGGAATCAGGGCGGTGACCAAAAGGCAACCACCTGCGAGCAGGCTGGAAATGGCCAACGAACGAAAACCTCGGCTGGTGTCCGCCGCCTTACCGTCGAAGATCATCTTGAATAGGATCCAGAGCGCGGTCACTCCCGAGATCCACCCCACCCACGAAAGGACGGTCGCGAAAGCGTAGAGAGCGTTTGCGGTGGTCATCGTACGCCTTCCATCGTCTCACTTCCAGTCGGTGTCATCGCTTCGAACCTCATTTGTCACTCTCGTAATGGACCCAGCGCGGCGCCAGTTTGAACTGGACATAGGTCAATAGCAGAATGATTCCAAAGATCATCCAAGCGATGGCAGACGAGTATCCCATCTTGAAGTAGGCGAATCCGTTATTGAAGAGCAGGTAGACCGGTGTCAAAAGCGAGTCATCCGGTCCGACCGGGCCGTCCGAGGAAGGCTTCATGATGTAGATACGGTCGAATTCCTGCATTGCACCGATGAAGCCCATGACCGCATTGAAGAAGATGATCGGGCTCAGTTGCGGGAACGTGATCGACCAAAACGTCTGTCTGGGGTTAGCCCCGTCGATGCTCGCCGCTTCGTAGAGCGTGGATGAGATGCCCTTGAGCCCGGCGAGCCAGAGGATCATTCCGCTGCCGGCTGCCCACATGCTCATGACCACGAGCGCGTTCTTGGACCAGTCGGCACTCTGCACCCATCCGGGTGGCTGAACGCCGATGAGGGGCGTGACCACCTGCTGCCAGCCCGCATTCAGGAGTCCTTTGTTGGAGTCGGGGGTCAGAACCCACGTCCAGAGAACTGCGCTGGCAACGCCGGGAACGATCGCTGGCATGTAGAAGAAGGTTCGATAGAACCGCATTCCGCGAGTTGCCTGGTTGAGAAGGAGGGCGATCGCGAGTCCGACTGCCAAGGTTAACGGGACGGTGAGGCCGGCGAGGTAGACCGCATTGACCAAGCCCTTCGCGACGTTCAGCCAGTCGGCTCCGCCGATATCCTCGTAGTTCTTGAATCCAACCCACCGCGCTTCGTTCAACACGTCGTATTGGGTGAAGCTGAAGAAGAGGGAGGCGATCATCGGACCGATAACAAGGAGTAGGAACCCGATCATCCAAGGCGATACAAACAGGTAAGCCCACCACGCTTCGATCCGCTCCAGGCGCCCCATCCTCTTCCTGAGGAAGATCACGGTGAACACGACAAGGGTGACCAGCCCGATCACGACCCCGATCTCGAGCGGAATGCTCAAATTGATGACGGGGTATTGGCTCTTGTCGAAGAAAGCGTCGAGGTCACGCTGCACCACGCGCTGGGCGGTAAGGAGGGCTTCTTTGGGCGTGGCCTTGTGGTAGCAGGCGCTCTCCATCGCCTTTACGTGGTTGTCCCAAAGCGTTTGGCCCACGAAGGTGACGGGCCGGATCCGCCCGTACGGCATGAGGTCGATGTGCTCGCGCAGGGCGGCCGCGAATTTGGGATCTGCTGGCGTGAACGCCTTGAAAATGGCCTCGTTCGCCTCCATGCTCCCTTGTTGGCGAGGAATGAAGGCCCGTCCCTTAAGCTGTTCCCACTGCTTTTGGGCCGAGTTCTCAACCATGCGTCCTTCGGTGCTGGTCGCGAACTTGATGAACTCCCAACCGTCTTGGACGTTTCGAGCTCCCTTAGGAATCGCGTAGCAGAAGCCGCCGACCCAGGTGATATAGGTCTCTTTTTCGTTCGCGAAACGGCCTCTGTGATAGAAGCGATCATCGGGAATCGGCGGCGGCGCCACGCCGATATCGGTGGCGGGGCCGTATCGGGAAAGCGAGTTCAAGATCCAGTCGCCGTCGATCTTCATCGCGACTTTGCCGAGTACGAACGGGTCGTTTTCGTTCGAAAGGAAACCGGACTCGAACTCCTTCGCCTTTTCGTAGCCGCCAATCTGGTCGTAACCGTCGACGATGAACTGGAGCGCTTGCTCGGCCTCCGGCGTGTCCATCGTGCAAATGCGCCCATGAATGCCGTCCCGATCGCCCATGAAGCTGGCATTGTTCTGGAAAGCGTACATGTACAGCCAGGAGTTTCCGAAATTGGGCAGGAATCCAACTCGTTTGAACTGACCGGTCTGCTTGTTGACTTCAGTCAGGACCTTGCCGTACTTGAGAAGCTCACTCCAAGTTCGCGGCGCACGCTCCGGATCGAGTCCGGCAGCGCGCAGGTCGGCAGCCTTCTCGCGGAAGATCGATTTGTTGTAGTACAGGATGCGATCGTCGGCTCCGGTCGGAATGCCGTAGACTTTGCCGTCGTAGGATGCCTCGGTCCAGACTGCCGGGTAGTACTGCTCTTTGCGGGGGCAAAGCGGATCCTTGCCTTTGTCCCGGTTGATCCAATCGTCGAGAGGCTGAAATGCGCCGCGGCTCGCCCAGTCCGAAATCGAGAACCGATCCTGGCTGATCACGTCGGGCGCCACGTTGCCCACGATGCTGGTCATCAGCTTCTGCGGGTTCATGTTTCCCGCGCCCATGCTCAAGATGCGCACGTTGACGTCGGGATGGCGGCGTGAGAACTCGCGGACGACCGCTTCCGAACCCTTGGTGTCGGGGCCGAAGCTGATGCCCCATATTACGAGGTCCCGTTTCTTGTGGGTCTGGGCGGATGCTTGAATTGGCAACGCCGTCAAGGCGCAAGCCAGTGCCAGAAGGATGCGGGGGCTCTTCATCGCGTCTTAGACATCGTACACTTTTTGTCATGGGAATTGAACTGTGGATACGTATTCTCAAGGAATCGGCCCAAGAACAGAGATGGCATTTCGACCTAATTCATCTAATTGGCGGCGCAAACCGCCCTGGATTCGGTAAGGTCATTTGAGTGAAGCAATGGAGCTTCCCGTTAACCTGGCCGAATGGCGCGAGAGCGTCAGCGGGGGAACCGATTTTAGGGGTGAACTCCTTCGTGATGAGGGAGCGGATAGTACTTGATCCGAATCCGTCAGCTAACTTCGCAGGCCGAATACAAGACACCTTCGACCGAGAGTCTCTCGGCCGGAAGGCGGAGGTTGATTCATGTTGACTGAGTTTGAGGTCCGGCGCCGAATCGCTGCGATTCGCGCCTCGAGAATGTCCCCGATGCGGAAGGCAAAGATGCTACTTAGGCTGAGCAAATCGCTCAATCGCCAGGCAGGATCGTTGCACCAAGCATGTGCTCGTATTTCTCAAACGTCCGATCGAAATAGTGCTGCCGGGTTGAACCGGATGGCAGCCAATACGCAAATGCTCCTTTCCGACGTGAAGGATGCCGCCTATGAGGTGATATGCCTGGGGCGTCGAAACACGATTAGCATCACCTGAATTCACAGGATGCGACGATCAGCAAATTGGCCCTGCTCGTTTAGGCAGGGTCCGAGCTATTCCGGACGTACCGATTGGAGTCCGGTTTTGCTATGCTCACTGCTGACAGAAACCGAAACCTGAGTCAGCAACGTCCTTTTGACAGCAACCTTCCGCACCGCGATTCGTTTGGGATAGGATTAATTGGAACTTACGAGCGTCAAACAAGTTAATGACCCTGAATCCAGCGAGAACAACTCCCCGGATCGCACGAACGGAGTGCGCTTGATGCCCAACCCATCCGGTTCGCATCCCCACGCTCATCGCGATTTCGTGGGATCGGCGATCGGGATCGCAGTCTTTCTGGGTGGTATCGGGCTGCTGGTGTTTGTTTTTCGGCTGGCATTCGATATGTTCAGCGTCCCGACCAGCACGTCGCTCGATCTTCACAAGGGAAAGCCGCTCGACTTGACCGCCGCCGGCACGTCTTTAACCGCGATTATTCTTCGAATCTTCCTGCTTTTGATCATGGGTCTAGTCGGCTCATGGATTGCGAATCGAGGCATAACTCTTTACACCCATTCGCGTGGTATCAAGGTTCGGATCGAAGATCACTAGAACCGGTAGGTTTCTGTAAGTCGGTTGCGTCTGATCGCGGGCAGGGCGAATCTCCAGACGTATATAATTGGTAGGACCGATTTTTCCGCATGTTTCCTTTGTTACCGGCATTGATTTTGCTCCTGCTTCAGGGGCCTTCGAACTTCGAACGGCTTGCTGTCGATGGGCGACTGCCGGCGGCTCTCGATGCCGTGCATCGAAGTCTGGAACGTCCAGAAGTCGACGGCATGTCGGTGCGAGACCAGGAAGCACTCGCGTCCCTGCTCAATGGCATCGAATCTCCGCTATCGCAAGTCCTCTGGGCAATTTTCACGGGAGATCAGCCTCGCAGGCATGCGCCGGCCATCATTGTTGACGATCGTGCCCGATGGGCTTCGAACGGACGGCATCGCCGGTGCACTTCGGACGGTTTCTCCCGATGTCAACGGACGCGTGACGGGCCAATCCTACTTGGCTCGGCATGCTGAGCCAAGTAGGCGCGTCGTAAAGGGCCGGGCACGATCGTGTTCGCCTGCGTGAAACTCCGTTGACGAGAAGATGAATTTTTTAAGAAAACTATTTGACACGAGCAAGAAAGACGTTGAATTGCTCGCACCCATTGTCGAGCAGATCAACGCGCTCGAATCCCAGATCTCTGCCTGGAGCGATGAGCAGATTCGCGCCAAGGCTGAGGAATTCAAGACACGAGCCAGGGGAGGCGAAACCCTCGACAAGTTGCTTGTCGAAGTTTTCGCCGTTGTCCGCGAGGTGGGCAAACGGACCCTGGGCATGCGTGCTTTCGACGTGCAGTTGATTGGTGGCGCGGTTCTTCATCAGGGACGCATTGCCGAAATGAAGACCGGTGAAGGCAAGACGCTTGTCGCAGCTGCGCCAATCATCTTGAACGCTCTTTCCGCACGAGGGGCTCACCTAGTTACGGTGAACGACTACCTTGCCCGTCGCGATGCGGTTTGGATGGGTCCGATTTACCACACGATGGGTCTTAGCGTCGGCATTATTCAGGGCCAATCGCCGGATTCCGACGAGCTTGGCGGTTCCTACTACTATGAGCCGGGCGCTCAGCACGATGACCCGCGATACATGAATCTTGTTCCATGCACTCGACGCGAGGCATACGGGTGCGACATCACCTATGGAACCAACCACGAGTTCGGTTTCGACTACCTCCGCGACAACATGGCGTTCTCGGAAGAGGACCTCGTCATGCGCGAGTTGAACTACGCGATGATCGACGAAGTTGACTCGATTCTAATCGACGAGGCACGAACCCCGCACATCATCTCAGGGCCGTCGATGGAAGACGTGTCGGTTTATAACCTGGTCAACACGGTCGTCAATAAGCTTCAAAAGGACGTTCACTGGACGGCAGACAAGAAGAACCACTCTGCGTCGTTGACCGAAGAAGGAATGGATTACTGCGAGGAGTTGCTCGGCATCGACAACATTTCGGCCGATCCCAAGCTGTTCCACCACGTCAACGCGGCGACCAAGGCCTATGCGTTGTTCGACAAAGACATCGATTACGTCGTGCGCAACGGCGAGGTCATTATCGTTGACGAGAACACCGGCCGTATGATGTTCGGACGGCGCTTCAGCGATGGCCTACACCAAGCTCTGGAAGCAAAGGAAGGCGTTACGGTTCAGCGCGAGAGCCAGACGATCGCGACGATTACGTTCCAGAACCTGTTTCGTCTTTACAACAAGCTAGCCGGTATGACCGGTACGGCGAAGACAGAAGAAGACGAGTTCCGTAAAATATACGGACTCGACGTTGTTTCGATCCCAACTCACCGGCCGATGGTCCGAACCGACCAGCCGGACATTATCTACAAGACGATTGAAGCCAAGTTCCGAGGCATCGGTTGGGAGATCTTACGCCTCTTCACGAAGCAACAGCCGGTCTTGGTGGGAACTCGTTCGATTGAAATGACCGAGAAGGTGTCCACTCGATTGGGCCCCGACATGCTGCAACGACTCATCATCTCGCAGCGGCTCAAGGAGCGGCTTGAGGTCAAGAAGGACCTGAAAGGCGAACTACGAGACGAAGCGTCCAGGCTGTACCTTATCGATCTGCCTGACATCGACCGGAGAGCCCTATCCAGCCTTCTCAGCAAGATAGACTTGAGCGGCGACGTGCTCAAGGGAGACTGGATCGACTGGTGCTTGGAGACGTGGAACCTACCGGCTGCCAAACGCGAGTTCCTCGAAGAGGCGCTAAAGCACGGCATTCCTCACAACGTTCTCAACGCGAAGTTCCACGAGCAGGAAGCTCTGATCATCGCTGAGGCCGGGCGTCGGGGCCAGATCACGATCGCGACGAATATGGCCGGTCGTGGCGTCGACATTCTGCTGGGCGGGCGCGTCGAGGACGATCTAGTGAAGCTTGCCCGTAAGAGCGAAGATGAGGAAGTCGAAGGATCATTGGATGCCTACGGCGACACGTTCGTAAGCTACCGCCGAGGAGGAAAGGAGCGTGCAGCCCCTCCGCTTCCCTTGGACGATCAGGAGCGTCGTGAGCTTGCCGAAGAGGTGCGCGCTCTGGGCGGACTCTTTATCCTCGGTACAGAGCGGCATGAGAGCCGCCGCATCGACAACCAGTTGAGAGGACGCGCCGGTCGTCAGGGAGACCCAGGCGAGAGTCGTTTCTTCGTTGCGCTTGAGGATCAGCTTTGGAAGATCTTCAACGCGAACATGATGGAGAACCCCGCGCTGAAGATGTGGCCGCCGATGGAGGAGGTTACAGCGGGCTTCCTCAGCCGAATGATCCAGAAGACGCAGGAACGAATCGAGAACCACTTCTTCGAAGCTAGAAAGAACGTTCTCGAATACGACGACGTGCTTAACGCTCAGCGTGAGCACATCTACGGCCTGCGTCGCGAAATCCTGCTTGGCAAGGACGTCCGAACTGAAATCAAAACCTACATTCGCGACTTGATCGTAGATGTCGTCAACAACGCGTGGATGGTGGAAGAGGATGGCACCAAGGTATACGACTACGGGGTGCTCTTTGAGGACCTAAACGAGGTCTTCCCGCTTGTCGACTACGCCACGGTCGACGACCTCTCCAAGATCAAACCGGGCCCCGAGCTCGTAACGCACCTGCAAGGCATCGCTGACCAGGCGTACGATGTCAAGATCGCCGACACTGGCGACTCGATGAAGTTACTTGAGCAGCACGTGCTGCTTCGAGCGGTCAACGATCGATGGATGGAGCACCTTCAGACGATCGAGTACATCCGCGAGGGCATCGGTCTGCGCGGTTATGGCCAAATTGACCCTCTGATCGCCTACAAGAAGGAAACGTACGATACGTTCCAGTTGACTCTGAAGAACATCCGAGACCAGGCTTCGAAGATGATCTTCCACATGCGCGTCCAGCCGCAAGAGATCCAGCAAGTCGAGGAACAGATGGACAGCACCCCGCTGATGTTCAATATGGACGATCTGCCGCCTGAGCTTCAGGAGCAGCATGGGACTCAGACACAGGGTGCCCCAACGCCGATCGCGCCAGTTAATCTCGGCAACATCGATTGGAAGCGCGTGGGTCGCAACGAGCCATGCCCTTGCGGCAGCGGCAAGAAGTTCAAGGCTTGCCACTACCCAACCTTGAGAGCGGAAGGAGTGATCTAGTTCATTCACGGCAAGGGATCGTTCCGTTGATCCCTTGCCGGACTATCACGAGTTGCGCCAAACCCGAACGAATCGTCAAAGCGGCTCGTAGAACCAGTCAAGTGATCTCGGAGACAACATCCCCGTCCGTAAGTCGGACTGTTTCCGAAGCAGGGCCCCAGACGGGTCGAGATATTTATGTTTCAGGCACCCCTTCCTCCGGAGTATGCCGACCTCTCTTCTGAAGAGGCCGACGCCCGAATAGAGTCGGCAAGAGCCGCCCTTGGCTCCCGATGCGTGATCCTGGGTCACCACTATCAGCGGGACGAGATCATCAAACACGCCGACTTCCGAGGGGACAGCTATAAACTCGCCAAGGACGCCACCAAACGACCCGAGGCGGAAACGATCGTGTTTTGCGGAGTCCACTTCATGGCGGAGAGCGCCGATATCTTGACCCCAGACCGCCAGCGGGTCATCCTCCCGAACCTCGCGGCCGGCTGTTCGATGGCGGACATGGCGAACATCTTCCAGGTCAAGAGTTGTTGGCGGGCTCTCGAAGGAGTGCTTGGGACCGATATGTCGGTCATTCCGATCACGTATATCAACTCGGCGGCAAATCTAAAGGCCTTCGTAGGAGAGAGAAACGGAAGCGTCTGCACGTCTACTAATGCGCCAACCGCTGTGAAGTGGGCGCTCGAGCAGGGCGAAAAGGTGCTGTTCTTCCCTGATCAGCATTTGGGCCGGAACACGGGCGTGAAGCTGGGATTCGATCCGGATGCGGAGATGTGCGTTTGGGACCCGTTCAAGCCCCTCGGAGGCAATACGCCGGAGAAGCTTCGGGAATCGAAGTTCATCCTCTGGAAGGGCCATTGCTCAGTGCATCAGCGCTTCACGGTAGAGCAAATCGCAGCCGCCCGATTCGCGCACCCCGACGTCTCCGTGCTGGTTCACCCAGAGTGCCCGCTTGAAGTCGTGCAAGCCAGCGACTTCAATGGCTCGACCGAGTACATCATCCATACGATCGAGAAGGCGGCAACCGGATCCACATGGGCGATCGGGACTGAAATCAACCTTGTCAATCGACTTGCCAAAGAGCACCCGGACAAGACTATCTTCTGTCTCGATTCGCAAATATGTCCTTGCTCGACGATGTACCGAATCCACCCCAGCTTCTTGTGCTGGACGCTGGAGAATCTGGTGGCCGGAAATGTAGTCAACGAGGTTCGAGTCCCGGAGGCTACGAAGATGTACGCTCTTGTGGCGCTTCAGCGAATGCTTACCGTCTGCGCTTAGCGCAATTCCCGTCCGTCGGTCGCGCCATGGAACAAATCGCTTAGGTCTTGGAGTGAAATGTCGTTGCTGAAGACCTGCTTGAATGCAGCGTCGATAAGGTCAAAAATCTCGAGTAACGCCTGAAGGCGGGCGCGAAGTGTTTGCACTCCTTCGCCGTGGTCGTTCTCTGGGAGCTTCGTAAGCACTTCGCGAATCGCATCGTTCGTCGGATCGATCTCGCGACGCTTTCGCTCCTTGACGATTCGAACGAACATCTGGAAAGGATCGGTCTCACTGATGTAGGTGTCCTTTCGGTCGCCTGGCTGCCGGAACCGGCGCACGACACCCCAGTCCATCAGTTCGCGCAAGTTCATGCTGGCGTTGCCACGGCTGATCTGGAGGCGATCCATGATCTCATTCACCTCAAGCGGAATGCCGCTCACGAAGAGCAGGGCATGGATTTGGGCCATCGTACGATTGATGCCCCAACTGCTGCTCATGCGACCCCATTCAAGGATGAACTGGTCTTGTGCGCGCTGGAGGTTCGAACGAGGCTCGATCTCAGGCTTCGGGCAGGCGTCTTCAGGCACGTCGATAGTCATGTCGTCCATACACAAACGGTCGCCGCGATCTACGATCACGGAGATCCCTTAAAGATCCTAGCTCCAAAAGCCCCTGTGGAGGTTACTTTTCAGCGAGCTTCTTGGCTTCCACCGCGTTTCGCTCGATGAAGTCTTTCCAATTCGGCGGAACGTCGGTGTCGACAAAGATCGCATTGACAGGACATTCTGGCTCGCAAAGACCGCAGTCGATGCATTCATCCGGGTTGATATAGACTTGGTCGTCAGCCTCATAAATGCAGTCGACGGGGCAGACGGTCATGCATGACTTGTCTTTAACTCCGATACACGGTTCGGTTACAACATACGGCACGGCCTATTATTGTCCCGATTGTGAGCACTTCCTGCCAGTGTTCCGAAGGATTGCCCGTCGGACAGGTGCAAAAGAGGCAAAACCTCCGTCTCATACCCAAATCCGCAGAATGATCGAAGGAGCGACGGGAGGGTGCGAGCCGGAGTAGCGGCAAGGGAGTTGCGGAAGGATGTCAGAATTGATCGGCACGCAATGAGTTCCTGGCGAGGCTTCACTTACCTTGTACCCGCGTCACTCTTTGGGAGAAAGGAACGGGTTGCACTACTCACGCCTATAGCGAAATCGGAAAGCGGGTTGTCGGCAACTTCGTCGACTTCCAGCCTCCCGATTTGTGGAGTCAATGCTAGTGAACGGCGGTTTCGCCGCGCTCGTTCGTGCGGATTCGCACGGCTTGTTCGGCCTTGAAGACCAGGATCTTGCCGTCCCCTACCTCGCCCGTACAGGCGGCTTCTTGGATGGCATCGAGGGCGACCTCGAGATGCGAATCGTTCACGAATACTTCGATCCGCAGCCGCAGTTCAAGGCCGTGCGAGTACTGCGAGCCGCGAAACGTGTGAGTGGGCGCTGCCTGGCGTCCCGCGCCGCGGCAGTCGCTCACAGTAATGGCGATCAAGTCGTGCTCTTTGAGAGCATTCCGCACCGCCTCCAAGCGGTGCGGTCGGATGATGGCTTCAATTTTGTACATATCTGTAAGTCTCTAGGAATATCGAGTGGGATCACATGGATTGCGCAGGGTACGCCTCGATACCGTGTTCGAACACGTCGAGACCTCCCTGACCAAGTTCGCCCTCTGGCGCTACGCGTAGATTCCACGGATGCGGCAGCTTGCGAATGACCCACATCATAGCGAATGCGATGCCGAAGGTCGCCAAGGTGATGATCCCGTTGCCGATGACCTGTGCCTTGAGTACGTCGATGCCACCCCCATAGAACAGGCCCTTAACCAACTGGCTGGCTGAGTTGTCCGGTCCGGTTGGGCCGGTGGCTCCATACTGACCGGTCGCAAAGAGACCCAGCGACCAGGTGCCCCAGATTCCGCAGAAGCCATGTACGGAGACGGCGCCGACCGGATCGTCGATCCGAAACCACTCGAGCAGATTGACGCCCACGTAGACAATAACACCGGCAACGAGGCCCAACAGAATCGCGCCCAGCGGGCTGACCCAATAGCAGGGACATGTGATGGCTACCAAACCGGCGAGCATTCCGTTCACCGAGAAGCCAAGGTCGAATTTGCCCTTGGTGTTGCCGAACAGGAAGGCCACGATCATGGCCGCCATTCCGCCGGCGCAAGCTGCAAGCGTCGTGTTGGCTGAGATACGGCCGATTCCCTGGGCATCCATTGCCGACAGCGAACTGCCTGGATTGAATCCGTACCATCCGAACCACAGAATGAAGCCGCCGACAGCTGCGATCGTCAAATTGTGAGGGGGAGGCATGCCTCCACGTTCTTTGTCGTCCCGGGCGAAAAGCCGTCCCAACCGTGGGCCAAGTACGATCGCTCCGGCGAGCGATATCGCCCCGCCAATGGTATGCACAACCGTCGATCCGGCAAAGTCACGAAAGCCCTGACCGAGGGCGGGCAGGAAGTTCTTGTCGCTCCCCATCGTAGCGAGGAAGCCGTCGGGGCCCCAAGCCCAGTGACCGATGATCGGGTAGATAAAGCCGGTGACGCCCATGCTATAGAGGATGTCGCCGCGGAACCCGGTTCGGCCGATCATAGCGCCGGAAGTTACCGTGGAGCAGGTATCGGCAAAGGCGAACTGGAAGATCCAGTGAGCGAGAATCGGTATGCCGGTCGCTTCGTAAGTGTCGGGTGCGCCGCTTAGGAAGAACCAGTGCGTTCCGACGAAACCGTTGCCGTGGCTGAACATGAAGGCATAGCCGATTGCCCAAAAGAGGAAACCGCATAGGCAGGTATCGAAAATGCACTCCATGAGTACGTTGACGGTCTCTTTCTGCCGAGCGAATCCTGCTTCCAGGAAGACGAAACCGGCCTGCATGCCGAAGACCAAGAACGCGGCGACCAAGGTCCAGGCCGTGTTGATGGAGTTCATCATCGCCGTCTCGTGGGCGGTGTAGGTATCGGCGGCATGAGCAGGCGACATCATGCCCATCACGAAGTGGATGCCCGCTAGAAGAATCCCAAGGCCGATTATCTTCCCTGAGAAGATCGTCAGGCAGAACTTCCACTTTTCGGCGGTCGACAGGGACTTGCGCGGAATCGTACGCTCGTTTCGCTCTTTGTAGTGAAGTAGTGTTCGGACTGCGTTCATCGCTTTGAACCTCCCATGCTGGATTTCGATGTGGACTTATGGCCACAGGACGACTTCAATGTGCGAAATCTAGAGCGGTTCAGCCCTCTGAAAGTGGCTGACGCCTGACCTGAGTCGAAGGCGAGGGGTTCAAGCAAAACGTAAGGGGAAAGACGGACGGTCAACAGCGGTGACCTCCATCGATGCGCAAGGGTGCGCTAATGAAACAAAGTCCGCCCAAATAGGCAGACGGGGTAACGACGCGGGTATGAAGGCGAAGCCTCATCACTGGTCCCTCCGGATCAAGATTGGTTGGCCGCGCCCTTGCGGTTGGGGGACATTGTATGGGAAGTGATCCCGAAAGCCAAGTTTTATTTTGTTTTTATGTGAATCCTGGTAATTTGCCTGCGTCCTATACCCTCGGCAAGGGTATCTGGGGTTCCTTTGTCCTCAATCGGCTGAAAGCCGAATGGCTCCCCGGGGTGGACAGCGCCGATTCCCCGTGTGGAAACTCCATCGCCTTGATCGGTGGGACTTCGCCCTGGGCACGAGCGAAACCCTTGTCTGGGAAGGAGGCGAAGCCCCTTCCGGAGTGTCTCGGCGAGAAACCGTGATGGGCAGGGTAATCCTCGACTGTCCCGGTTAACATCAGTGGGCGATCAACCTCGCCTTCGGAATTGCTGCCGGGCAAGAATAAGTCGCGTGCGCGAATAACAGAAATTCATTGCGGTTGGAAAGCACTTTCAGATGATTGCCAAATAATAAGCAACTCGAAGAGTGCTGTCATTTCTGCTCCAGATTGGAGCAATTCATCGCCCTATAATGCTCGCGATTCCAGCAATGCTGGACCAACCGCTATGAAAATCCAAATACATCCTAAATTCCTGCGATCGATGATGCTCGCGGCCCTCTTCGGCACATCCATCTTAGCGAACGCTGCGGATGACACATCTGGATGGACCTATAATGGTCACCTAGATTTCTACTACATGTACGACTTCGGGACGCCCGGTATGGCGCAAGGCGTAAACTTCAGGCAGTTCGACGTCAACAACAACCAGTTCGGTTTTGCGGTTCTTGAAGTCGATGTGGCCAAGAAGCCTACTGCGAAAGATCCATTCGGCTTAACGGCTAACTTTACGGCAGGTAACAATGCCGACATTGTTTCAGGTTTTGATCCTGACGGCGGCGCTTCCAAACTCATTCAGCAGCTGTATGTGACCTACGCGGTTCCAAATTCGGATGCGACGATCGACCTAGGCAAGTTTTCGAGTTGGATTGGATACGAAGGTGTCGACAGTTCGGCGAACGACAACTACTCGCGTTCTTTCCTCTACACGCTCGGTCAGCCGATCTACCACGCGGGACTGCGTGGTACGAAATCTATCACCAAGAACCTTACCGGTAGCGTTTACCTCGTCAATGGGTGGAACGAGACCCAGGATTCGAACGGCGGAAAGAGCTACGGCGCCACCATCGGCTATACACCCTCATCCGCGACTTCGATCACGGCCAACTATTACGGTGGGGAAGAGGGAAGCGGGGGACTGAGCGGCATCGCTTTCACCTCGGCAGGAGCTCGAACGATCAGCCTCGGCGACCTCGTGATCACGCACCAGCTGACGAAAAGCATCAAACTCGCTTTGAATGCCGATTATGCGGATGCCAAAGGGTTCGACGGAACCGCCGGCGGAAAGTGGAACGGAATCGTCGGGTATGTGAAGGATCAGTTCACCGATAAGTTCGCGGGAACGATTCGATATGAGAACTTCAACGATCCCGACGGGTTGCGAGGCACGGGCAATCCTGGTCGCTTCGATTCGTTAACCGGAACGCTGGACTATCAGATGACCAAGGATGCGTTATTCCGTTTGGAGCTTCGATACGATACGTCCAATGCCGCCGTGTTTAACGCAGACAACGGCTCGGTGAAGAACAATCGAACGACCCTGTGTCTGTCCCATGTTCTCAAATTCTAGAGCCGTGGCTTGGCAGATGTAAAGAGATACCCAAGATGGGCAAGTATGGCTACGATGCCTTACTTGCCCTTCTTGGTCTCGCCGATATGCTCCTTGTTTTGAACAGACAATAGCAGCAACGGTTTGGGGTCTATGAGATAGTCCTTCCTCCTCGAAGGGCGGCGGCTCCATAGATAGTCTCCGGGTCCTGGTCCCATCCGACAGGCGAATCTGCCTGAGTTGGCAGAGGCCTTTGGCGCGAACGTGGGCGTTCCCAAAGGCCAGCAAGTACACTATCAGATCTTCTTAAGGAGTAGGTAGTCAAGGCCGAACATGTTGTGTGGGTCGGCGCCTTCGTGATGGCCCATGCACTCGATTTCGAGCAGGGCGGTGCCTTTCGCCAGGGAGAACAGTCCGAGTGTGTGCTTGTTCCAATCGAGATCGGGGCTGAAGAAGTCGATGGGGGCGACCTCTTTCCCGTTCACTTTGATCTTGTGGATACCGTAGTCCCTCGCTTGGCAGAAGTTGCCGACGATCTCGTACGTCCCGTCCTCGCTGACCGGGATCTTCAGCACCAACTTGTCTCCGGTTTGGGCATCGCGCCACCACAGCTGCTTACCCCCGCTGCATTTCCAGAAACCGTCCTGGACCTCGGTCACGCCTCCCGTCTTGCTTGCGATCTCAAGCGCCTCACCTTCGAGCGCGCCGGGAACGGGTTTCATCGGTTCGATCTTCGGCGGGGCGAGGATCGTTCGGTCGATCGCCGCCGGTCCGGTTCCTCCTGGCAAGGCATACCAATAGGTGGTGTGAACATACGTCGCCACCACGTCCGCCCAATGCCACATTTCAAGGGTGAAGATAAGGGAAGTGGAATAGGGAATCGGGTCGAAGATCTGCCACCGGTTCAGACTCGTGTGGCCCATTGAGCCCGGGCCATCCATCCGCGTCTGTGCATGGTAAGGGCGGATGAACAACTCGCCGCTTCCCCACGCGTAACCGTAATAGTCTTCCGAACCTGTACCGAAGGTGCTCGGGAAGCTCTCGCCATCCACCCGGGCCTTCTCGTCCCCTTCGCCCCACCAGTCGGGGGCAGGATTGGCCACGTGCAGGTTTGTTCCGACGAAGTACCCTTCTCCCTTAACGTCGAGGAATGGCATGTCTCTGAATGGCCGGGTCCGGGCGTGCTCTCCTAGCCATTGGGCGTGAAAGTGATAGGTGCCGGCGCTCCACGGAAACGGCTTGATCTCCGCATTGACGGTCACTGGGATGGCTGGCCCTAGGTTCTCGATGCGGATCGATGCGGTGTGCTGGAACGGCATGACGAACCGACAGGTAAGCGTCCCGTCGGCTGCGACCGTCATCGGAACGTTCGTATAGGGGTTCAAGCCCGGCGCCGACCCAAAGAAGTCTCCCAAGGGCGCCTCGATACAGGGCTCATTATCGAACGACATGCTGAGCAGTAGGTTTCGCAGCACATTGTGCGGTTGCTTTGGATCGTCCCAATCGAGCGACTTCGACTCCTCCGGAGTGATCGTCGGAATCTTCACCTGAAACGTGCGGAAAGAAGAACTGATCGGCTGGGTCACTGTTCCGACCAAGGCGCCTCCCGTCCCCACCATCCCGTGGGCGATCGTCTTCATTTCGGGGATATCGGCATGAATCAGACCCGTCGCTACCTTGTCCATCAGAGGCTTGTTCGCCGCGAATTCGTCCCAAGTGAAAGTCTTGACCTTGGCACTTGGCGCGTACGTCCGATAGCCGACGTGGTAGTAGAGTGACGTGGGCTGTCCTCCGTCGGCGGCATCGGCCGTGATCTTTAAGCTCCTTGCATACGGGAACGGGAAGTACACGTCGCAGCCCGAAGCGGCTGCATAGGCAAACGGCATCTCCAGAGGGGCGATCTTTCCGGTGAGGAATTCGGACATCTTCACCTTGATGCGAGGCGTTGTTTCGCCGTCGAAATAGAAACGCAGATTTCCGCTTGGATTAGCTGACCAGAGCCGGACGACAGCGCCCGGGCCTTTCAGATCGGCCATTACGTATTCCTTTCCGGCTGTCGTATTCTCGACTCGCACGAAGTTCCCGGCGTCGCCGTTGGCGAAGGGATCGCTGTTGGGTCCCGGATCGGACCGGCGGTCATAGCTGCTTGCTTGCGCCATCTTGAATCGGGGACTTGGCCGATGGGTCAGAAAGGTCAAGTCGGTCATCTGGGGCAACAGGCTTCGAACGCTGACCTCTTGGGCCAAAACGGGGGCGCTTAACGAAACAAGGATGGCAAGGCTGAGAATCTTCATCGATCACCGTTTCCGGGGGAATGGCAGGAACATACCACCTTCGAGGGGAACTATTCCGAGGGTATGTTTGAGGTGCCGGACAATCGTGTTTTCAGCGAGCGATCCGGCGCAGCGATCGAGACTACCGACCCGATTTGAAGATGCCGTTTTCCGCAGTCACTCTACGCCGATGGCTCCCCTTGATCCAGAAGTATCAGGGGCTGGTGGGCCTTGTGATCCTCCTTGCTTGGGCGCTCTGGAAGTCGCCTCATTCCGAAGATTCAGCCGCACTATTCCATTCGACTTACTACACGCTGGCGAACCTAAGAAATATCCTGAGCCAGCTTGCGGTGCCCGGCATCCTGGCGATCGGCGCAACGTTCGTCATTCTCATAGGTGGAATCGACCTCAGCGCAGGTTCGCTGCTCGGCTTGCTGAACTGTATCACCGCAACTTGGCTAGTCAATGGTGGTTCAACCCCCATGACAATCGCGTGGGTTCTCTTTTTGGGGACGCTTACGGGTGCCATCCTCGGCGCGATCATCAGCTATACCAAGCTGCAGCCTTTCGTGGTCACGCTTGCAGGCATGGTGAGCATTCGCGGCATCGCGTTCGTGTATACCAACAATGCCAACATCTCGGGTCTGCACGACCAAATTGCGTTCTTCGAATCGCCGTGGCTCGGCATCCCGATCGCTGGCTGGATACTATTCGCCACAACCGCGGTGGGCGCCCTTGTCCTCTCCAAAACTGTGTTTGGACGCCGCGTCTATGCGGTGGGAGGTAACACCGACGCCGCATACTATGCGGGCGTTCCGGTGAGTCGCGTCAGGATCGGGGCGTTCGCGATCAACGGCCTTTGTATCGCCATCGCGGCGATCCTCTTTACTGCCCGAAACTCGAGTGCTCAGCCAAGCGCAGGAATGGGCTATGAACTTGACGCGATAACTGCTGCCGTTGTTGGCGGAACCGCCCTGGTTGGCGGGTACGGTAATGTTCTGGGAACGTTCGTCGGTGCACTGTTTATCGTTTGCCTGAACGTATTCCTTATTTTGGACAGTGTTAGCTATTACGTGGGGCAGGGCTGGAAGGGAGTGATCATTCTTCTCGCCGTGTACCTTCAGAATTTGGGACGGAGGGTTTAGGACAATGAAGTTAGGGCTCTTGGCTATGGCCGCAGTGGCGGCAGTGGTTTTGGCCGGTTGCGGGAGTGACGACAAGTCAGCGGTCACATCGTCCGGGTCGGGTGGGGCTACCGAGGCGAAATCGCCGGATAGTCTGCCGCTGGTTGCTTTCGCGCAGGCGAATAGCGCCGATCCGTGGAGGCAGCAGTTTGATGCGGAGACCAAGGAGGAAGTCGGAAAGCATACGAGCGAATTCCGGTTCGAGGAACAGCCTGCCGAAGACGATGCGAGCAAGCAGATAGGCGTTATCGAGACGTTTCTCGTGAAGTCGCCGAAAGTGTTGCTCGTCAGCCCCGTGACGGTTGCAGTTCAGAGCGCGGTGGAGAAGGCGTACGACGCCAAGATCCCCGTGATCCTCCTGGATCGCGGTATCCCGGGCGACAAGTACACCGTCCATGTCGGCGGTGACAACGTGGATATCGGCCGCCAAGCAGGCGAGTATATCGCGAAGAGGCTGAACGGCAAGGGCACCGTGCTGATGATTCAGGGCCTCGGCGGCGTCGATGCGGCGGACGATCGGCGCAACGGCGCGATGGAGTCGTTTAAGAAGTATCCCGGGATCAAAGTGATCATGGGTGACGACTGCAAGTTCCAGCGCCTTCCCGCCCAGAACTTCATGGAGACGTTCCTTCAGAAGGGGCAGCCCTTCGATGCGGTGTACGCCCACAACGACGAGATGGCGATCGGCGCCTATCAGGCTTACGACCATGCAGCCACCAAGCCGAAGGTCAAGCCGATCTTCGTTGGCATCGACGGCTGTCAAAAAGAGGTTGTTCAGATGATCAAGGACGGCAAACTGGATGCGACATTCCGCTATCCGGATCCCGGCCCCAAAGGGATTGAGATTGCCGCTGACATCCTCAAGGGCAAGATGCCGACCGACAAGAAGGTTGTCCTCCCGACAGTATTGGTCACCAAGGAAACCGCCGACCAATACCTCAAAGACAATCCTAACTTGGCCAAGTAGGATTCCATGACGGGTCCGGCTCTCATGGGTCGGGCCCGAATTGATGAAAAATTGATTCGCGCGACAGGAGTGGACTGCCACACTGTAAGCGAGAAGTAAGGATGGCCGATAGACCGGACCCGGACGCACTGCTTGCGCAGTTGAAGGAAGAGGAGCGCAGCAACGGGCGCGGCCGAATCAAGATCTACCTTGGCATGGCCGCCGGCGTTGGAAAGACCTACGCGATGTTGAGCGACGGCCAAGAGGCCAAGCGTCGCGGGGAAGACGTCGTGATCGGTTATGTAGAGCCCCATGGTCGTCCGGAAACGGAGGCTCTGACGGTGGGCCTCGAACAAGTGCCTTTGGCGACGCACGATTATCGGGGAGTTTCGATCAAGGAGTTCGACCTGGACGCGGCGGTGCGCCGTAAGCCTCAGCTTGTCCTGGTTGACGAACTCGCCCATTCCAATGCGCCCGGGGCGCGCCACAAGAAGCGCTGGCAAGACGTTCAGGAGCTTCTTCAAGAGGGAATCGATGTGTTCACTACCGTGAATATTCAGCACATCGAGAGCCTCAACGACGTGGTGGCACAGATCACAGGAATTGTCGTCACGGAGACGATTCCCGACTCTCTCGTTTACGATGCCGACGAGGTCGAAGTCGTCGATATTCCACCGCAGGAGCTAATCCAAAGGCTCCATGAAGGAAAGGTTTACGTTCCGACGAAAGTGGACCAAGCCCTAAGCAGCTTCTTCAAGAAGAGCAATCTCTCGGCGCTGCGCGAACTTGCTTTGCGCCATACTGCCGAGCGGGTCGACCGCCAGGTCCGTACATACCGGGCGGCGGAAGGCGCGCTGGAGCCATGGCACACCAAAGAGCGCATTGTCGTTTGCGTCGGTCCCAACAAAATGAGCCTTCGCGTCGTTCGGGCGGCGGCCAGGATGGCTGGAACGCTCCATGCCGAGCTTATCGCGGTGAGTGTCGATAGCCCTCGCCAGTCGATGCTCGGCGAGGCCGATCGTGTGCGGGTCGTTGAGGCCCTGCGTTTGGCCGAGAACCTGGGCGCCGAGACAGTCACCCTAAGCGGACAGGACATCGTCTCCGAGGTCATCCGGTTTGCCCAGTCGCGCAACGTGACGACGATCATGGTCGGAAAGCCGATCCGTCATCGTTGGCGAGAACTGGTATTTGGCTCGGTCGTCGATACCATGGTGCGGCATAGCGGAGATATAAACGTTCTTGTTATCACCGGAACGGACACGACCGGTACCCCCCAACGGCTGATTCCCAAGCAGACCGAGAGAACGGATTGGCGCGGGTACGGGTTGGCGGCTGGCGTGACTCTTGCTGCGACTGGTATCTGCTCACTGATGTTCAACAGGTTTGAGCGGATCAATCTTGTGATGGTCTATCTGCTCGGGGTGACCTACGTCGCTAGCCGAAAGAGCCGATGGGCGGCTACCCTCGCCGCGTTCTTGGCGGTTGGGACATTCGATTTCTTCTTCGTTCCACCAACCAAGTCCTTTGCCGTCTCCGACGTCCAATACATCTTCACGTTTGCGGTTATGCTCGTGGTGGCGCTCCTTACCAGCACACTCACCGCCAGGCTTCGCGAGCAGACGGTTGCCGCCTCGATTCGAGAGCGCCGTACGGCGGCCCTGTTCAACTTGAGCCGAAAGCTGTCGGCTACTCGCAGCCGCATCGAGATCGGTACCTTTACCGCGGCAAAGATCAAAGAGGTCTTCGGTTGCGATGTCGGCGTCCTGATCAAAAGCAGGGCCACCGGGAAACTCTTCTCCGGACCCGAATCCGAATCGAAATTCGAGTTCAAGCCGAACGAAAACGCGGTGGCGCTTTGGGTGCTGGACCACGGGAAAATGGCCGGCGCAGGCACCGACACTCTCCCGGGATCGGAGGGACTCTTTCTGCCGCTGAACGCCGAGAACGGATGCGTGGGTGTTCTAGCCGTGAAGTGGACTGGCGACCCGGTTCGAGATCCGGCACAGTTGCATTTTCTCGAGAACTTCGCCAACCAGTTGGCCGTCGCTGTAGAGCGCACGAATCTCGCAAAAGACTCCCACCAGGCGATGCTTCAGGTGGAAAAGGAAAGGCTCCGCAACAGCCTGCTTAGCTCGGTCTCTCACGACTTGCGAACACCGCTGACAATCATCTCCGGGGCTGCTGACCGATTGCGGGAAAGCGTCCATTTGACCGACTCGCGAGACCTCGAGTTGGCCCAGGCGATCGCGGTGGAATCGGAACGTTTGGGACGTCAGGTTCGGAACCTGCTTGACATGACACGACTCGATTCGGGCGGCGTGGAACTTAATCGAGAGTGGCAGTCGATCGAAGAGCTTGTGGGATCGGCGCTATCACGGACGGAGCACCTGCTTCAGTGCCATATCGTCAAAACAGAACTCGCAGCCGATATTCCATTGCTCATGGTCGACGGCGTCTTGGTAGAGCAGGCCATCGTCAACCTGCTTGAGAACGCCGCACGCCATACGCCGGCGGGAACCGAAGTGAAGGTGAGCGCCCATACGACTCCAGGGCAGGTCATTCTCGAAGTGGCGAACAACGGGCCGTGCTTGGCGGAGGGCGAGGAAGACCGCATCTTCGACAAGTTCTATCGGACTTCCCCGAAGGCGACTCAGGGCTTTGGTCTCGGGCTTACGATCTGTAAGTCCATCATGGAGGCACATGGCGGAACGATCCGTGCGATAAACAACCAGGAGGGAGGGGTATCGTTTATGATGACTTTGCCCATGAGTGAATCGGTGCCGGAGGTGCCGCTTGGCTGATCGTCCTAAGATCGTCGTTATTGACGATGAAGTGCAGATGCGCCGCTTTTTGCGGGCGAGTTTTGACCCTTCCGATTCGGAGTTTTTCGAAGCGGAAAACGGAACCGAGGGGATTCGGTTGGTGGCTCGAACCAATCCCGACGTGGTTCTCCTAGACTTGGGCCTGCCCGATATCGACGGAATCGACGTTGCCCGACAACTACGCGAGTGGACCCAGGTTCCAATAATCGTTCTTTCTGCCAGGGGGCGCGAAAAGGACAAGATTGAGGCACTCGACGCGGGAGCCGACGATTACTTGACGAAGCCGTTCGGCGTCGGCGAGTTGCTGGCACGCATCCGCGTTACGCTTCGCCATGTTGCCAGATCGAAGGGCGCTGAGGCCGAACCGGTCTACGAGTCTGGCGAGCTCAAGGTCGATTTGCCCATGCGTCGGGTTTTTGTCGCGTGTAAAGAAGTTCACCTAACTCCGATCGAATTCAAACTGCTGTCGATGCTCGTACGCCATCAGGGCATGGTGCTGACGCACCGGCAGCTTCTTATGGAGGTGTGGGGACCGGCCTATTGCGAAGAGACGCACTATCTGCGCGTCTACATGGGGCAGTTGCGCCACAAGCTGGAAAGCGAACCCGCCCGGCCAAAGCACATCGCTACCGAACCTGGCGTGGGCTACCGGCTTTTAGTGGACTGAAGTCCGATTCCGAACGTCAAAGTCGGTAAACAGCAACGTGGACAGCTCATTAGCGGTATCCAATGAGGCATATCGCCGATGTATGAGGAGTAGTAGACAAATGGACGAATCGAGATCGTGGACCGAAGAACTGAAGATATCCGGTGAAGAGCTTCTCAAAGAGACTGAGAAGCTTATTCAGGAAGGGAATGTCACCCACCTCGTGGTAAAAAACGAGGAAGGGCATACTGTCGTCGAGTTCCCCATAATCGTCGGTGTTATCGGTGCCGTATTGGTACCTATTTTGGCTGCGGTCGCCGCAGTCGCAGTGTATGCTTCACATTTCACTGTCGTGGTGACGAGAATCGGCACACCGCCACCTCCTCCCCCTCCGATCAGCGCAAGCCCGACCGCCTAGAAATCCTTCATCGCCGGTTCGCGTGATAACATGGGCGAAGCATGTTGAGCAAGACTGCTTCCCGCACTATCTTTCGAATCGGCACGACTGTTTGGTCGACCGCATTATTGTTTGTGATCTCTCTTCAGGCTTTGGGGCGGACCGGAGAGATTCCTCCGCTACTTAAGGGCGTGCACCGGGTCGTATGCCTGGGCGACAGCATCACCCAAATGGGTGAGGGGCCGGGTGGGTACGTTTGGCTGGTTCGGCACTACCTGAAGAACCTTTATCCGGACCAGACCATCGAAACTCTGAATGCAGGGATCTCCGGACATAAATCGACGGACATGATCGCCCGCTACCAGAGAGATGTGCTGGATCGCAAACCTGACTTGGTTACGATCAGTGTGGGTGTTAACGACGTTTGGCATGGGTTCTACGACAACCACCCGCTTGGGGACGGGCCACGAGGGGTTCCAATCGACGACTACCGTCGAAACGTCGATACGATGGTTGCTCAAGCTCAGACGGCCGGTATCAGGGTCGTGATGCTTTCCACTACGGTTATCGAAGAGGATCTCTCTAACCGCGAGAACGCGAAGGCTGCGAAATACAATGGGGTACTCCGAGAGATCGCGCGCGCCCACCACTGCCCGTTCGTGGACTTTCAGAAACCGTTCCGCGCCCTGATTCAAGCCTATCGGAAGGGCACGGGCGGACACGACAACCTTCTGACGATCGACGGAGTCCACATGAACGGTTCGGGCAATGAGGTCATGGCTCACACCATCCTGTCTGGCCTGGGCATCTCGCCTTCGGAGCAGGAACGAGTTCAAGGTGAAGTCGCTAAAGAGGCTCGATTGCGCTGAGAGAGTTTGCTTTCGGTAACGGCCTTTGAGCCGTTACCAGGTATTTCGGATAGTCCGGCCTGGCGGGCGAAAACCGTTTCGTTCAGTGCGTATTTCATCGAATAATGAAGATGCGATTCTGATCGAGGGGGACCGGAAATGAGTGTGGAGACGATTCAGCCATGGTTGGCTCACCGTCCGCGTCGGGGCGCGACGCATATTGATACGGTGGTGTTGCACGCGACTCCTTGCGAGAATGTCAGCAGCGCTGTCGCCCAGCTCAAGTCTCAGGGCCTGAGCTACCACTACATTATCGACCGGACCGGACTTTCACATAAGTGCGTCCCCTATTCGGCAGTTGCGTTTCACGCCGGCAACTCTTATGGTCCACACGAAGCTGCCCGTGGCACATCGAAACAGCAGGATGCCCACTTTAACTTCGTGGAACTGACGAGTGTCAACGAGTATTCGATCGGTATCAGCCTCGTCAATGACAATGATGGCGCCGACCCCTATCCGAGGGAGCAGATCGATGCGTGCATCGGGCTCATCAAAGAGCTGGCCGCAACCCTCAAGTCGTTGAAGTACGTCACGACCCACTCGCTAGTTTCGCCCGGGAGGATGACCGATCCAGTCGGAATCGATATTGTCCGAATCTCTCAGCAGACCGGTCTGGATATTTGGCTGCCCGAGCAGTAAGCCAAGCTAGTTGGAGATTGAGGAGTATTGGAAGGTTGGGGTTGTGCGAGTCGGACGGGGCTCCGTAGTGGGCTATCGCTCGTAAGCGCCAGGCTACCGCGGTAATGGCGGATTTTTGTCTCCGTAGAGCCACGCGTTGAAGAACGGGGACATATCTCGTTTCGCAATTTGGCTTGAAATCGCGATCCAGTCCTTGGCGGACGCGTTGCCGTACCGGTGCTTCTCGACGAACTGACGGAGAATCTGATTGAACTGCACGTCGCCGACCGTTCGCCTCAGAGCGTGAAACGTAAGCGCACCGCCGATATAGCTGCGCATCGAAAAAAGATCCTCGGTGGGTAGATGGCCCGGTTTCAGCCAGTGCGTTTGGGCTGTCGCCTGGCTATAAGCCGATGCCACCTCGTTCTCATATGCCTCGCGTCCATGCTCGGATTCGACAAGCAGCCACTCCGCGTATTGAGCGAAGCCCTCGACCCACCAAATGTCGTCGCCCCAGTGGGTGACGCTCACGCAGTTTCCCATCCACTGATGCGATAGCTCGTGGATCAGAATGGCTGGAGCCGCTTCCGTGAACGGACCGAATAGGGGAAGAGTAGTCGTCTCCAGTGCTGACCCTGCCATCAGTTCATTGGATTGGGCAAGCGCTGTCGGAAGCAGCACGGCTCCGTAGGTGTCGAAAGGATAGGGACCAAGGCGATCGGTCAGGATCTTCATGTATTTCGGCAGCAACTTCAATCGATCTCTGGCCGCTTGGCTGACCCCCTTCGCTACGTAGCTCGTGATGGGGACGCCTTGGGCAGATGGCCCTGAGACCGCTGTGAACTGACCAAAGACGGCAGTTGCCATGCAGGTTAGAGTTGGCTTGTCCAAGGAGAACCGGTAATTCGTACCGGTCGACTGGACGCGCTTGCCGTTGGCGATTGCCACATTGGGTCGAGGCGTGGTGAGTTGGAAATCGAAGGTTGCCTTGTCGAGCGGATGATCGTTGCACGGGAACCACGTGTGAGCGAGATCCGGCTCGCACGCCGCGACTGCACCGCCCAAATAGGGTATCCAGCCAGATTTCATCCCGGCGGGGAGCGCCGCCGATTGCGTCTGTACCGGCTTGCCCGAGTAGCAAGTCTCCAACGTGAATTTCTCGCCCGAGCCGAGGCCTGTTTTGACGTAGAGTTTGCCGATCGAGCGGCGGAACTTGACGGGATGCCCGTTAAGCGTTACCGAACGTATCGTGAACCCTGTGAAATCCAGACTGATTTCACTGAGGCGCGAAGTGGCAACCCCGCTCATCGTCACGTCCGCGTCCATCGCGTCGGTGGACGGGTCGAACGTCAGCTTGAGCGCGTAGTGGCCTGCCAAGTAGCCCCTATTCCCCAACGTCGGGAACGCTGGATCCCCGATTCCGGCATCCTGCGCCCATACACAGGGGGCCAAGGCAGCGCAAACGAGTATGCAGGTCGTACGAGACATGACGGTGAGACTACCAGGCCCCGCCTCCTCGGCATGATCACCGGACAATGTGCGCGCTTCGCGTCGGCGAAGGCATCGCCTTGCCAGGCTTGATTGCCTTCCACAGAATCTCGTTTAGCTTGTCTGGATCGGCGCGATCAAAGGCTGACCAGTCGAGTTCTGCACTCTCTTGAGCAAGGGCCGTGTTCTCACCGTTGCGAGACTCCAGCGCGACGGTTTCGGAGAGCGCCGTGTACGGAGTGAGATTGGGCTTGGGTGTGAACGGCGCGATGATCGGGGTCGCTTTCTGGTCGAACTGAGTCATCGGAGGCAATCCTAGAATGAGCTCGATTGTTCGAACGAAGCTTGCCGTCGTGTACTGGGTGCTGTCGAGTGTGCCGCGCTTGATGTACGGCGAGATGATCAGTCCGACCGTGCGATGGGCATCGACGTGGTCGGGGCCGTTTTGAGCATCGTCCTCGATCACGAAGAAAGCGGTGTCCTTCCAGAACTTTGAGTGGCTCACTGCGTCGATCATCTCGGCAAGGCCCAAATCGTTCGAAGCAACCGAGGCTTGTGGCGTATAGGAACCGGCCCTGAGCCCGCTCGTATGGTCTTCGCCGAGCGACATGACCATGAAGGAGGGCCAGTCGTTGGCCTTCTCCGCGTGATGGAGATCGTCGATGAATACCTTGGCCTTCTTGTAGTCTCGATCTAGTCCCGCTTCTCGTCCCGCCTGGGCCCATGCCAGACTAGCATGGCCTTCCAACCCCTTGACCCCCGTGAATACCGGCGGCGAGTTCGGATCCGACTTGAAGCTGGAGAACTCCCCGTAGGTGTAGTAGCTGACGTGATGCACCCGACAATCGTCCCACAGGTAGCCGGCGGGAGACGCCGTCAATCGTTCATCGGCAGCAGGCTCTCCTCGCCCCGAATAAGAGTTGACCCACGCCTTCTCCGTGAAGTCGGTGCAGTATGCCGAATCGCACCATTGATGTCCATCCTCCGAGACCTCGCCGTTACAATAAAGGTTGTCAAGTTGGACGAACCGGGTTGCAAGTGCATGGGCGTTTGGAGTGACCTCTTTGCCAAAGAGCACCAGGTTCGGGTCGTTGTTCCCTTTCGGCAGATCACCGAACACTTGGTCGTACGTTCGGTTTTCGCGGATGACGTATACGACGTGTTTGATCTTGCGAAGGATCCCGTGTACTGCCGTCTCCTGCTGGGTCGGACTGATTCCTCCCGCTGCAGCCGTGGGCATGTTCGAGGTCACTTGACGCGTGTATCGCGACAAACGTGACTCGTCCGGAATGTCGACGACATTGACGTGGCCGGATAGAACTCCACCGATATAGTCGTACTTCTTCTTGCCGTCGTATTCCGTGCGCACGAACTTCGTCTGAGCAGGCGCATTGGCGTCGAACTTGAGCCCCTTGCCGGTTCCAATATAGAGCTTCTTCCCATCAGGCGAAACCGCAAGCGCGGATGGATACCAGCCGGTCGGGATGAAGCCAGTAACGATCGACGTGGCATGGGAGACATCGATCACTGCGACATCGTTGTTATCGGCGTTTGCCACATATAGCGTCTTCGAGTCGGGGGAGATGGCCAGAGCATCCGGCGTGGACCCCATGGAGTCGCGTGGACTCAGGCGGGTTTTGATCGTTTCGATGGCCTTGCCATCGCGGATAACCGTCACGTCGTCCGATCCGGCATTCGCCACAAAGAGCCGGCCGTCAGGGGACCACACAAGCTCGTTTGGGTGACTGCCGACCGGCACGCGCTGGGTTTCGACCAAATGGGCCGCGTCGATGAGCGAAACCGACTGGTCGCCCCAGTTCGACACGGCGAGCACCTTTCCGTCCGGCGAAGCTGCGATCCCAAAGGGCCGGTAGCCCACCTTGAGGCTTGAAATCTCCTTGAATGAAGGGCCAGCAAGCTTGGCTATGCTGTCTGCAGAAGTGTCGACCGCAAAAAGGTCACCGTCGGCAAGCGCCAGTCCGGCCACGAACTGACCGGTCGCCCGCTTTCGTCCATTCGCCTTCGGAGCTTCAAGTGTGGCCTGAATGTCCTCCAGCCTCGCCAAGGTCGGTTCGACCTGAAGCGATCGCACCGGCATTGCCCCACCGGAGACGAAAATCCGATTGGCGCCAACGGCAAGACCAGCCCATGCGTTTCCCAGGTCCGTGAAACCCTCGGCTAGGCCGTTCGCAGTATCGATCGAAGTGATCCCTTGGTTATGCCAGCCGGCGGTGACCACGAAGAGCCGAGAGCCGTCATTTGAGAATGCCATCTTGAGCGGCATATCGCCTGCCAAGTCGATCGATCTACCTGCCGGAGTCACTTTCCAGCCGTTCGGAAGTAGAGTTGCGCCGTCCAAGCTGGTCAGATTCGGCAAGACGGGCTTTCGTCTGGAGGTTGAAGCCATTAGAATGCCAATTGCAGCAAATGCGGCCAAGCCAATCGAGAAGTCTCGCGAGGGAGCCATGTCGACACTAGCTTTCCACGAATGCGGACAATTTGGAAGTCGTTTTCTGCAAGCCTTAACGTTTCGATCCGAATTCAAGCGCCTTTCTCCGTCGTGACTCACCCTCGCGAGCATCGCTCGCCACCCATCAATCGTCCTGTTGTTTAGGTTTCTTGTGCTTTATGCCGAGATAGCTTCAAATCGTGTTCGCGAGAAGAACTTTTGAATAAACTTGCTGAGGTAGCTTTCATGAATCGAGTGTGCTTTTCGGTGATACTGGGCGTCGTTGCCTTGGCATCGACTAGTGTGGCGCAGCTCCGAGGACCCATTGCGTCGGGCTCGGCATCCC
Source organism: Fimbriimonas sp. (assembly GCA_031292555.1). Lineage (GTDB taxonomy): Bacteria > Armatimonadota > Fimbriimonadia > Fimbriimonadales > Fimbriimonadaceae > Fimbriimonas. The sequence continues at coordinate 25,003 of JARLGV010000106.1, read as the reverse complement.
GGCATGTCCGGCAATTGCCGATCGTGAATCGAAACGAGGCTGTCTCAAGGGTTAACCGGTTAAGTCTCCAGTACGGTTCGCCGTGGCCAAAATTCCACAGCACGAACGCCAATACCGGCTTGGCGGTGTCGGGCGGCTCCAACGGCACGCTGCTTTGGAGCTTCACAACGGTGAACAACATACAGTCGTCACCGACAATTGGTGCGGATGGCACGGTCTACGTCGGTTCAAACGACGGCAACCTCTATGCCGTCAATCCAAACGGCACCATGAAGTGGCGCTATGCAACGGGCGGCAGCGTGATCTCGAGCCCGGCGATCGCTTCCGACGGCACGATCTACTTCGGGTCCAGCGACGCGAATATCTATGCGTTGAATGCCGACGGCACCAAGAAATGGGCTTTCCTCACGGGCAACGTCGTCCAGTCTTCGCCGGCGGTGGGAAGTGACGGCACGGTTTATGTCGGGTCCGACGACAACAGCGTGTATGCAATTTCATCGGGCGGCGTGATGCTGTGGTCCTTCGTGACGGGCAATCCGGTTCAGTCTTCTCCAGCAATTGGATCGGACGGTACGATCTACGTCGGGTCCACTGATAGCAAGCTTTACGCGATCAACCCGAATGGAACGGTCCAATGGTCTTTCTCAACCAATAGCGGGATTGTTTCCTCGCCGGTGATCGGATCCGACGGAACGATCTACGTGGGCTCCCAGGACGGCAATATATACGCCGTCAGCCCAGGTGGGGCCCTCAAGTGGTCGTTCTACACCTACTCGGCGATCTACTCATCCCCAGCTATCGGGCCAGACGGTTCGGTCTATGTCGGCTCCGGCAACACGCTGAACGCCTTCACCGCCAACGGTTACCTCAAGTGGTGGGACGTTACCGAGGGGCAGACCACATCGTCGCCGGCAATCGGCGCCGATGGAACGATCTACGTTGGAGACAGCTCCGGCCACCTATGGGCGACCGCGCCTGACGGTTGGGGGATCTGGTACTTCCTCGCGAACGGTGCGATCACTTCCTCTCCCGCAATCGGGGCGAATGGCGTGGTTTATGTCGGATGCGCCGATGGGAACCTCCATGCGATCGGAACCGAAGTAAACACGGTTCCGGTGAATGCCGTTTCAACTACCCCGGACACGGTTCAGGAAGGCGCCCGTGCCACCGGCTTTGTGTCCCTCACTGCCGCCGCTCCTGCCGGCGGAGATGTTGTGGCCCTGGTTAGCAGCGATCCGGCGGTGGTTGTTCCTCCGTTCGTCGTCGTGCCCGGCGGCGCAACCTTTACTTCCTTCGCCGTAAACACGAATCCCGTTTCGGTTAACACCGCCGCCATAATCACCGCGACCTCAGGCGGAGTAAACGCCACCACTTCGATCACGGTGCAGACGGCGGGCCTCACCTCGCTCTACCTGAATCCGACGGCAGTAGTAGGCGGGAAGACCTCAACCGGCACGATCCTGTTGAACGCTCCTGCCGGTCCGTCCGGCACGACATTGACGCTATCAAGTTCCGACGCGACGGTTGCGACAGTGCCGGCATCCGTGACTGTGCCGGCTGGCGGCGTATCGGCAACCTTCACGGTGACCGCACTTTCCCCGCCGATAACGCAGACCGTTACGATCTCAGCCACGATCAACGGCGTTTCCGCTAATGCGGATTTGACTGTGAATCCGGCTGACCTCACGAGCGTTTCGGTAACCCCCAACTCGGTGGTCGGCGGGAATAACACCACTGGCACAGTGACGTTGGCCAATCCGGCTCCCACAGGCGGCGCAGCGCTGACCGTGACGTCGACCAGTCTCAACGCGGTCATGCCGACATCGGTGACGATAGCGGAGGGGGCGACCTCGGCCAGCTTCAACGTGACGACATTGGGGGTGACCAAGGCGCTCAACGTCACGATCACCGCCTACTACGGCTCGACCGAGAAGTCGTGCATTTTGACCCTGCAACCGTCGGGCCTTTCGAATCTCCTGGTGTCGCCGACATCAGTCGTGGGCGGATCCTCAACTTCGGTGACCGGAACCGTGAACCTCAGCGGATTTGCCGGGGCTTCGGGAGCGACGGTGACCCTGTCCAGCTCGGACAAGGCGGTCGCCACGACACCGGCTACGGTAACGATTGCCGCCGGAGCGAATTCGGCGAGCTTTACGGTATCGACGACTCCCGTTGTCACTGCCCGTTCGGTGACCTTGTCGGCGACCTTTGGCGGCAAGGTCGTGAAGGCTACTCTTCAGGTAACTCCTCCGACGGTCGCGGGGATCAGCGTAACGCCATCCACCGTGACGGGAGGAATCCCGCTGACCGGTGGCCTGGTGTCACTCAGCGGTCCCGCCCCCAGCACCGGGCTAACCGTCACCCTCAAATCGAACAGCTCGAGCGTCCTCGTTCCCGCCGTCGTGCGCGTGTCGGCGGGCGCATCGTCGGCGACGTTTACCGGCACAACGACTGGCGTCAACTCGAGCACATCCGCGACGATTGCCGCATCGCTGAACGGAAGCACGAACTCCTGTTCGGTGACGGTGCTTCCTGCGGTGCTGACTTCAGTTACGGTTGCTCCGGCGACTGCAGTTGGAGGAACCCAGAAGCTCGTCGGGACCGTCGTCCTGAATGGGAAGGCCGGGGCATCCGGAGTCGTCGTGACGCTTACGTCCTCAAACTCCGCCGCTGCCAAGGTGCCGTCGTCAGTGACGATTGCCCGGTCGACGAGCAGCAAGACCTTTTCGGTTGCGACTTCGACGGTCTCGGCGCCGCAGGCGGTAACGATCACTGCAACCGCCAATGGAGTGACTGAAACGGCGACCCTTGTCGTCAACCCGCCCGGGATCCAGTCAGTCAGCCTGACGCCGGCGACGATCGTGGGGGGCAACTCGACAAACGGCGGCTTGGTGACGTTGAGTATCCCGGCTCCGACCGGTGGCGCGTTGGTCGCATTGAGTTCGACCGATCCTTCGGTATCGGTGCCGGGTTCAGTCACGATCCCGGCCGGAACCAAGACGGCGAAGTTCACGGCCACCACTCAAACGGTCGACAAGCCCACCCAGGTGACGGTCTTTGCATCGCTTGGCGAAGCGACGGTGACGTGTGTGGTCACGGTGACTCCGGCAACTCTGACCGGGCTCACTCTAGCCCCAACTCTCGTCTACCTGTCCGGTTCGAAGGCGGTCACCGGTAAGGTCACCCTGAGCGGCAAGGCGGGACCTTCGGGCGTCACGGTTGCCTTAAGTTCGGCGAATCCGACCTTGGCTTCAGTGCCTGCATCGGTAATTGTGACTGCCGGTTCGAATTCGGCTACATTCGCAGTCAGCCCGCTCAAAGAGGGCTCTGCGACGGTCAAAGCAAGTTTGGGCACGAAGACGGTCTCCGCCGGTCTGACCATCCTCCAGTAAGTGCATCCAACTGCGGAGCACGTGCCGCGTGCACCGCAGTTGGATTTGTGAGGAGCTACTTTACGGTGACGCTCGTGTTCGGTAGCTGACCGAAGAGGTTGCTCTTGAGCCCGCTGACGCGATCGCTCACAAGTTCTTCGTCGACTTGGTAATAGAGCGGCACCCGTGCTCCATCCTGAATCAGAATGTCTTCAGCCTGGTTATAGAGTTGAATGCGCTGGGCTTCGTCCGTAATTGCATCCGCCTTCCGGCAGAGAGCATCAAAGGACGCGTTCTTGTACCCGTCGTGGTTCAGCTTCGCATCGCTCATGAACAGGAAGCTCAAGAAGTTCTGGGGGTCCAAGTAGTCGGCGTACCACGATAGGTAGTACAAGTCCAGCTTGTTCTCGTTCCGCGATTGGAGCAGGGCGCCCCACTCCATTGGGCGTACGGTGACCGCAATGCCCAGGTTCTGCTTGAGTTGTTGCTGCGCCGCCTCGCATACGATCTGAGCGTCTCCGGCCTGGGCACGATAGGTCATTTCGATCGAAGGGAATCCCTTACCGTCGGGATACCCGGCAGCGGACAGCTCGGCCTTAGCTTTTGCTGGATCGAACGGCAGCCCCTTGTAGTCATCTCGGTAACTCATGACTCCAGGCGCCACCAGGCCATGGGCTTCCGGCATTCCGCCGAGTAAGTCCCTCGCGATCCGAGTGCGGTCGATTGCCATCGCAATCGCACGCCGAACCTTGGCGTTTTTCAGGACCGCGCATTGGATCTCGTTGAATCCGAGATAATAGACCGCCGGCCGTGGAATCGGGCGCATCAGCTTGCTCAGAGAGGGGTCGCGCTGAACGCCCGGAATATCTTTGCGGTCGAGATTGAGGACGTCCAGCTCTCCTGACCGAAATTTGTTTAGCCTCGTGGCCGGGTCCTTTATGACAGGCCGCTCAATTCGGTTGACCTTGGGCGCGCCAAGATAGTAGTCCTTGAACGCCACGAGGTTGATCTGCTGATCCGGCTGGTAGCTCTCGATTTTGAATGGGCCGGTTCCGACGATCTGATCGGGTTTGTCGATCGCTCCCGATCCCACCGCCTCCTTGCAGAGCGGGAATGCGCAGGGATAGGTTAGCTTGCCGATGAAATAGGCTCGGGGTTGGTCGAGTTCGATTTTGAGGGTGGACGAGTCGACGACCTGGACTCCTGCGATGTGGTTCGATTTTCCGCTGAACCGGTCTTCGACTCCGACAATGTCGCTGAGGTAGTCGCGAGCGGTGGGTGACGCGATTTCCTTTGAACAGTTGCGGTCGAGAGTCCAACTGACGTCCTCGGCGGTCACTTCGCGGCCGTTATGGAACTTCACGCCTTTACGAATCTTGAAGATCCATGTTTTCCCGCCGTCGGGCGAAGAATAGCTCTCGGCGATGCGCGGTTCGATCGTGTTTTTCTCGCCATAGGCGACCAAGCCGTCGTATATGTTGACGATCAGGTCGCTCGTGTCTACGTCCTGGACCATTCCTGGATCGAACGTGGTGGGAGTGTTGTTGATGGCGTAGCGGAAGGTGTCTGCCTTGCCCGCCGCCTGTCGTTCGGAGAACCCTCCCTTGCCGCAACCGGCGACTATCATGCCAAGAAGAGGGAGGAGTAAGGCGAAGCGCTTCAAGATTGCTCATCATATCACGCCGAATCTCCCGTTTACGGGTAAACCATGGTCATGGTCACCAAGCTCGCCGCCCAGTTGTACACGATGCGGGAATACACCAAGACCGCCGACATGTTTCGGCAGGTGCTTCAGGTTTGCCACGAGATCGGCTACGCCGGGGTGCAACTGTCTGCGATCGGCTGCATGAATGGCGACGCACCTGAAGTTGACGCTCGAGCGGCCAAAGAGATGCTTGAGAACTATGGTCTCGTCTGCTGCGCCACTCACCGACCCTGGAAACGGCTAGTTGAGAACATTGACGAGGAGATTGAGTTTCACAAGGTGCTAGGTTGCGACTACACGGCAGTTGGAAGTATCTCGGGCGAATATGGGTTCGGACCGGACGGGTATCGCCAATTCCTCGCCGACGCGATACCGGTAATCGAAAAACTGAAGTCGGAGGGGATACGATTCGGCTACCACAACCACGCCCATGAGTTCATTCGCAATCCCGAAACTAAGCGGCCCTGCTACGACATTTTGATCGATGAGGGAGGCGCCGACCTCATGCTGGAGGTCGACACCTACTGGGCAGTCGTCGCCGGAATCGATGCGGCAGCGCTGTTGGCACGCGGCAAGGCCCGCGTGCCGGTCATCCATGTGAAGGACATGGAAGTGGTGGAGAAGATCGGCTCCGTGATGTGCCCGGTCGGAGAAGGCAACCTCGACTGGCCCCACATTGTGCAGGTCTGTGAAGATTCCGGAACCGAATGGTATGTCGTCGAACAAGACGACTGCCGAAGGGACCCCGTCGACTGCCTGCGAAGCAGTTGGGAATACCTGTCCGAGCTTCAGTTCTAGTTCGGGCTCGAGGTGCCAGGGGAAGCGGCTTGGCTGTTCAGCTTGTCAATCGCGTTTGATCGATCGTCGACTTTGGCTTTATCTTTGTCGATGACCTGCTTTTCGCCCTGGATCTGGTCGTTGAGGGGGTTCGATTTACAGCCGATGGCAACAGTTGCCAAGATCAGCACCGGCAATACATATCTTGTAGAAGTCCATTTCATGGGCACATTATAGGAGAGAATCGTCGCGAACGTCCATGGACTAATATCTCTGTATGAGTTCCGTGTCCCGTTCAGCGCCGATCGCACCGTCCCGATCCGACATCCGTGCCTGGTTTCCCACCCTTGCCACCGACTTCGCGTTCCTTGAGAATGCGGGCGGATCTCAAGTTCCGGGCGTTGTGGCAGACGCGATCCGCGACTACATGTTGTCGCGGTACGTTCAGTTGGGGGCCGGGTATCGGCAGTCGATCGAGGCGAGCGGAGTTGTTGCGGACGCCCACGCGTACGTCGAAACGCTCGTAAATGCGACCGGAATAGGGAAGGTCGTACTGGGGCAGTCGACGACATCGCTCCTTCATGTATTGGCCGACGCCTACATGGATACATGGCAAGCGGGCGACGAGGTGATTATCGCCGAGACCAACCACGAGGCCAACGCGGGACCGTGGGTGAAGCTTGCCAAGAGGGGCATCGTTCTTCGAACCTGGAAGGTGAATCCGGAAACGTTCGGTTGTCCGCTTGAGGCGCTGGCGGAATTGCTGAACGATCGGACAAAGATCGTCGCCTTCCCCCACGTCTCAAACCTTCTGGGCGAGGTGGTCGACGTGAAGGCGATCACTGAACTTGTCCATCGGGCCGGAGCTCGCGTCGTCGCCGATGGAGTCGCGTATGCGCCTCACCGCGCAATCGACGTGGCCGATTGGGGAGTCGACTGGTACGTGTACTCCACCTACAAGGTGTACGGTCCGCACATGGCGGCACTCTACGGCCGCCACGACGCCTTTGCTGGTTTGACGGGACCGAATCATTTCTTCATCCCGAAGGAATCGATTCCGTACAAATTCGAGCTCGGATCGATCTCGCACGAAGGTTGCGCGGGAATTCTCGCCTTGCGTTCGTATCTGAGATTTCTCGCCGGCTGGGAGGTCGACGATCGCCAGACCGTCGTTGACGCCTTCGCGATCATGGAAGAACTCGAAGCTCCGATGCGGACGAGGTTGATCCAGTACCTGCGAAGCAAGCCGAAGGTCCGTTTGATCGGCTTGGCTGACGAGGGAACGAAGAGCGTGGGCACGATCAGCTTTCTCCACAACGACTTGCCGAGCACGCAGATCGTGGCAAGCGTCGATCGGCACAACATTGGGATCCGGTATGGGCACATGTACGCTGTCCGACTATGCGAAGCTCTGGGCATCGACCTTGCCGAAGGCGTCGTCCGCGTCAGCATGGTGCACTACAACACCCCCGACGAGATCGACAGGCTAATCGGTGTGCTGGACACGTTCCTGTAAGGGTGCTCCTGACGCGTTCACTGCGAGTCGTCAGCGTCCCCTGTGATTCGTTTTGAATTCATCGAAGCGGTCGCAGAGGTGAACGCAGCGTAGTACTCAGCACACCCGACGCAAGAGGAACGCCAAATTTCACTCAACCTACGGCAGAGGCGTAGCAGGGACCCAAAGACGGAGAGGCGAGGCTGATGGAATCGGCTAGCCTCCCTATACCGGCGGCATATCTGCCACACTTCTTAACCAGTTGAAGACACTCGCCAAGCTGAGGCTCTTTCGCCGATTTGACCCACGCCTCGCGGCGGAATTGCGACAGCAACGCCGATCCCTGACGTCGGGAATGGCTTGCGTCGTCATCAGCAACCTCTTTGATGCACTAGTTCTGCCATTAATCGCGCTCAGCATCTCGCTCATTCTGGCGGCAGCTCCAATCAGTTCCCACGAGCGCGAGAAGGCGAAATCGCTTCAGAACGAGCTGCATTCTCAGGCTGACCGAATCGCGCCCGCTCTGGGGATGGACGTGAAGCGACTCGAGAAGGCGTTCGACCAAATCCAACCCCGAATCGCCGATGCCAAGGACCGCGACGCGGCGGCAGTGAGCACTCTCACTGCGAACCTCCTGTCCGACCAGATTGGCAAGCCGCCTCGAACCATCCTTAATGCCCTAAATGAGACGGGATACAAGGTCAAAGGGGATATCGACTCCGTTAAGCGATTGGCATGGGTCGCGCTGGGTGTCGTGATCCTATTTGGGTTCCGCTACTGGTTCATTCGCGGGCAGATCTACTACCTATCGCGTGCCAGCACGCGTTTGACAAGCGATCTGCGCGAACGTTTATTCGCCAAACTGCAGCGGCTTCCCGTCTCCTACTTTGGCGAAAAGCGGTCGGGCGAGATTCAAAGCGTGTTGACCAACGACGTCAACGTGTACATCAACGCCGTCGCCATCATCCGGGACAGTATCGAAGCTCCTGTTCGAATCGCGATCTCGCTGGGTTACGTGATCTACACAGAGTGGCGTCTTGCGCTGGTCGCGTCGCTCTTCCTCCCTCCGATGGTGCTGATCATCAACCGCAACAGCCGGAAGATGAAGCGAGCGCAGGCTAAGGTTCAGGACGATCTGGCAAACCTGAGCGGCGTAACCACTGAGGCGTTGCTCGGAACGCGCGTCATCAAGGCATTTTCAGCCGAGGATCGGATTGGCGCGTTCTATCGCAAACACGTCGAATCCAGCTTTGAGAGTCAGATGTGGGCGGCTCGAACGGTTGCCTCCCTAAGGCCGATGGTCGAATTGACAGGCGCCTGCTCGCTGGCAGCCGTCTTGGTGGCAAGCGGTTGGCTTTCGTACATCGACGAACTCAATCTCGGCACGGTCGCCGCACTTCTGCTCGCGCTGGATCGCGTCAATCAGTCGCTCAAGTCCATCGGGGCGGTGACTAGTACTTACAAACAAGTCGAGGCCGCCTCGGACCGAATCCACTCGCAAGTTTTCGACATTCCGGATCAAGTCGTCGACCAGAATTCCGGCGCCGTGCTACCGAAGGTCACCGGACGAGTCGAATTCGAGAACGTCACGTTCCGGTATCCGGATGGCACGGAGGCGTTACGAAACGTCACCTTCACGATCGAACCGGGCACCTCTTTGGCGCTGGTCGGACCGAGCGGGGCGGGCAAGAGCACGATAGCCGATCTGCTTCTAAGGTTTTACGATCCCACCGAGGGGCGGATCACACTCGATGGCGTCGACCTGCGCGATCTTCAGATTTCTTGGCTACGCAAGCAGATCGGCGTCGTGCCTCAGCAGACCTTTCTGTTTGCCGGCACAGTTTCGGAGAACATTCGGATGGGCAAGGAGGACGCGACCGAAGAAGAAGTGGCGGCGTCGGCCCGAGCAGCTTTTGCCGACGAATTCATCGTGACGATGGACCACGGCTACGACAGCCAGCTCGGAGAGAGCGGAATTCGGTTGAGTGGCGGTCAGCGGCAACGGATCGCGATCGCCCGGGCACTTGTTCGTCAGCCTGCGCTTCTTTTGCTGGACGAAGCGACGTCCGCACTTGACGCAACTAGCGAGAAGGCGGTTACCGAGGCACTGGATGTGATCATGAAGGAGCGCACCTCGCTTTTCATTGCTCACCGGCTTACGACGGCGGCCCGAGCGGATCGGATTCTGGTCCTCCGCAAGGGTGAGGTCATTGAAACCGGTAGCCACACGCAATTGATGGAAATGGATGGTTCCTATGCCGGTCTGTTCCGGGCCTTCAGCGGAGGGCTCTTGGAGTAGCGATGCCGGACGTTCTCCTCGAATGCCGGCAGCTCTCTTGCGGATACGGCAAGAGATCGGTCTTAAGCGGCATCGACCTCAGGATTGGCCGGGGCGAAACGGTCGTGCTCCTCGGACCCAACGGAAGCGGCAAGTCAACCCTTCTGAAGTCGATCTCACGTTCAGGACCGATCACTGGAGGCGACATCCTCCTTTCCGGCCGGCCTTTGGCCTCATTCAGTCATAGGGAGGTCGCCCGGCAAGTAGCGTTCGTGCCGCAGGAAGAATCGTTTAAGTTCGACTTTCTCGTTCGTGATGTCGTGACGATGGGCCGGCTACCACTGTCGAATTCGCTTTGGGACACGCCCGAAGACGTCGAAGCGGCCACGGAGGCAATGACGCAAGCAGACTGCCTGTTTCTTCAAGACCGATCGGTCATGGCCCTAAGTGGCGGTGAAAAGCAGCGGGTGCTCATCGCAAGGGCCTTGGCGCAGGGAGCCCCGCTCGTGCTCTTCGACGAACCGACATCACACCTCGACGTCGAGCATCAGTTGGTCGTACAAAAGGTCGTACGCCACCTGGCTTCTACTGGCCGAAGCACTATAACCGCCATCCACGATCTTAACTTGGCGCCGCTTGTCGGCGATCGGGCGATCCTCATTCACGATGGACGAGTCGGAATGGACGCATCGATCCAAGAGGTACTGGAAAGCAGGTTGCTGGATGAGATTTACAAAGTCGAGTTCGTGAGAACCAAGCTTGACTCCGGTCGCCTCGCCGTCTTTCCAAAATAGTGGTTCCCAAAAACAAGCTGTCCGCGTCCTGAATGAACGCAGACAGCTTGGGAAACCGAACCGAACGCGGACTACTTCGAGTTGTACTCGTTGGAATACCAGTGGGTCGAAGTGGAACTCGGGTTCGGCTTCGGTCGCTCGCTGGCTCCGTTGAACTTCTGAAGTGACAAGGCGCCAGGAGGGCCACCATGTTTCATACCCATCTTCGGCATGTCAGGCTTCGGTTTGGACTTGATTTGGCTGGCGACGTCCTTTGCCACGTCCGCCGGCTTATCCTGCTCGGCTCCCTGGGCGGGGGCTTGGTTTTCCTCACCAGGCTTGGGGGGCGTCCGATTCATAAACGCCACTCCACCAAAGAGGATGGCAAGGAACAAAACTAATAGAATCGGTTTCTTCTGTTTCTTCATGAAGGTCAATCCGCGTAGGAATTATGATTACATCTATTGTGAACCATCTCGCGCCATTTGAGCGTTCCGGGAATATTGAGTGTATGCGATGAGCAAATTGCGCATAGCCATCGATGCCCGTCTCGTCTTTGGAACGAGTACCGGTGACAGCACCTATTGGACCGGGCTGGTCGAGGGCCTACAGAACGCCGCGGGCGACTTTCACGTTTTCCTAATATCCAGGGGTCCCAAACCGTCTGGTCTGGTTCTGGACCAGCGGTTCGAATGGATCAGCCGGCCTTCGTCGTCGTCGCGTTGGTGGAGCATGGTCCAGTTCCCGCTCATGGCAAGGAAGCTTGCCGCTCGGGCGATCCACACGCAATATAGTTTGAGCCCGCTTGTCGGCAAGCGTGGGATTACGACGATTCACGACGTCTCATTCCTGATCGGACCCGAGTGGTTCAAACCCAGAGACCGAATCGTGCTTTCCCGAAGCGTTCCGATGGGCGTCAAACGCGCGCGTCGAGTCATCGCGGTATCGGAGACGTGCCGGAAGGAGATCGAGGACTACATCCTGGCCGCCAAAGGAAAGACGGTTGTCACCTATAACGCTTGCCCCTCATGGATTCAGGCTGTCGATCGGGTGGCGGCGACCGAGCGCGTGTCGGCGGAACTGGGGATTGTCGGACCATTCCTCTTAACGGTGGGCACCCGTTGGCCGAGGAAGAACATGGGCTTGGCAATTGATGCGGCAGGCGCACTTGCCGACCGATATCCCCACGTGCTGGCCGTGACCGGCAAATACGGTTGGGGTGACGACGGGCTGGGTAGGAGAGGACGTGCGGTCGGATACGTCAGTTCTGAACTGCTTTCGTGCCTCTATTCCTCGGCCGATCTCTATCTGGCGCCGAGTCGTCACGAGGGGTTCGGCATACCGATTTTGGAGGCGTTCCGGTGCGGTTGCCCGGTGATATGCAGTTCAGGCGGCGCCCTTCCAGAGGTGGCAGGTGATGCGGCGTTGGTCCAGGAGACCTGGGATTCAATGGACTGGGCTAGTTCGATGGAGATGCTGTTGGACGATCCGAGTAAACTCAGGAACCTTAGGGACCGAGGTTTGCTGCGTGAAAAGCAGTTCAGTTGGTTGGAAACTGCCGAGCAGACGCTCAAGGTCTACCGTGAAGTAGCAGCATGATCGATTCCGATTTTTTGAAGATCCTTGGGTGTCCGTTGCACCCGGAGCGGCCCCCGTTCAAACTGCAGGGCGATTACCTTGTCTGCACGGTCTCCGGGCACGGCTTTCCGGTTGTCGACGGCATTCCGCACTTGCTTCCGGAAGACGTCATCGAGAAGGAAAAGCTGAAGGAACTGATCGATGGCAAGTAACAAGCTCAATGTCCTCGTCCTCCATGGCCCGAACCTCAACCTGACGGGATTTCGCGAGCCGGACGTGTACGGAAAGAAGCCTCTCGACGAGATCGACCGGGACATCCATTCGGCAGCCGGCAAGCTTGGGGTCGAGGTTCGGATCCTCCAATCGAATTCGGAAGGGGTGCTCATCGATACGATTCAGGAGCATCGGCGATGGGCGAGCGCGATCGTGATCAATCCGGGTGGGCTGACTCACTACTCTATAGCGCTGCGCGATGCTCTGGTAAGCGTGCGGCTGCCCGTCATCGAGGTGCACCTGAGCAACGTGCATGCGCGAGAGGAGTTTCGGCGTGTGTCGGTGATCGCCCCCATTACGATCGGGCAGATCGTCGGCTTTGGAGGGCATGGCTACGTGATGGCTCTCAACGCGCTTTTGAACCTGGAAACAGAGGTTGTATGATGGATACACTTGCCCGGCTTCGAATTGGAATGGCTGAGAGCGGAATCCAAGCCATCCTCGTATCCGATCCCGTCAACGTGGGATGGCTCACTGGATTCAGCGGTACGTTTGGGCGAGTTATCGTGACGCCCGACAATGCAGTGTTCGTGACCGATAGCCGATACACACTGCAGGCATCCGAGGAAGTACGAAGCATGCCGACCGCATGGTTCGCCTCGCCTGTCGATGGAGACGAATTCGTTGCGATTCAGGCAAAGAAACTTGGTGTCAAGACACTGGCGTTTGAGGCGACCACGCCCTACGAGCAGTGGCAGAAGATGACTGAGAAGTTCAATGGCATCTGCCTGGTTCCAGCCGCCGATCTTCTGGCCGATTTGCGCATGACGAAATCGGCGGACGAAATAGCACTGGTCCGAGAGGCATGCGGGATCGCTGACGCCGCTTTTGAACACATTACGCGGATGATCCAGCCAGGTGTTACCGAGATCGATGTGTGCTTGGACCTGGAATTCTATATCCGTCGGCAAGAGGCGGACATCGCTTTTCCCTCCATCGTAGTCAGCGGGAATCGCAGCGCCCGGCCCCATGGCAAACCGAGCGAGAAGAAACTCGAAGTCGGCGACTTCGTGACGCTTGATTTCGGCGCTCGCGTCCACGGCTATAACTCCGACATCACTCGAACGGTGGTGGTTGGCGAGGCAAGCGAGCGTCACCGAGAGATCTACAGCGCTGTCCTGGAGGCTCAACTGGCCGCAATCGATACTATTCGAGCTGGTGTCACGGCCAAAACAGTGGATGGTCTCGTCCGAGATATGTTCGCCAAGCGTGACCTTGCCAAGTACTTCGGCCACGGACTCGGTCACGGCCTGGGCCGGCTGGTGCACGACAGCGGTCGACTGAGCCAGTCGAGCACGAATGTCATAGGTCCGGGACAGATCTGGACGATCGAGCCCGGCGTGTACATTGAGGGATTCGGAGGAGTGCGCATCGAAGATGACGTCTTGATCACCGATTCCGGAGTCGAGGTGTTGACTCATTCACCCAAGGAATTGACGATCCTGCCCTCGGTATGACAGAGGTTCTCGCGCTCGAGCACATCGCAATCATATCGACGGGCCCAACTTTGTCCTTGAGCGTCTCATCCGGGCAGTCGTTGGCCGTCGTCGGACCAGCGGCAAGCGGTAAGTCGCACTTTCTCCATGTGATCGCCGGCGAAGAGCGACCTGCCCAGGGCTCGGCAAGGGTACATGGAAAGGTCGCCTCTGCTTCTTCTGACGGGTTCTCTCGTCGGACCAAGGTGCAGTCTGCTATCCCAAGGTTCGACACGTCGTCCAAAGGACTTCGTGTTAACGACATGCTCTACATGATGCGGTTGGGCGAGGTCCGGTTCAAGCCGATTTCTGAACTGTCGCCCGGGCAGATCGCCGCTTGCGAGTTGCTGGGCCCTCTACTTAGCGATGCCGATATCATCGTCATTGACGGCCAACTTGACCAGCTCGACCCATGGACTTTGGCCGAAGTGCTCAAGGTGATTCGCAGGTTGCAGGCGTCGGGCACGTCATTCGTTGTAGCTACGAACCGACCCGAATTGCTGGTGAACTTCGAGGCGATCATCGTTCTCAAGGAGAAGCAGGTGAGGTTTGCCGGATCGCTCGAGGACTTGAGACGCTTGGGGCCGGCTCAGTCGATTCAGGTGTCGACTGCCCGTCAGCAAACGGTGCGAGCGCTCGTGGCGCCGTTCCAGATTAGCGTGGAATCAAGCGATGATGGCTTTTGCTTTTCAACGCCCGAAGGCCAGGAACTCGCTGCAAAGCTATTGCTCGAAGGCTACGGCGACGTACAGTACGTGGTTGCGCGAAGCGCCTCCATCGAAGAGGCGCTCCTATCCCTCTTTTAGTCTCCTGAGGGCTCCAACGATAAGAAGGCATGCAACGGAGCGGAGTATTTGCGGGTCGTTCCCAAGGCATCGCGCAGTTCGGCAACCGTGAACGGCCGGGGCCCGAACAGTGCATCCGTTTGCGTCCTGAGCTTGGATAATTGGCTCGGCGTGTAGAACACCACGTCGGCCAACTGAACGACCGAACCTCCTGATACTCCCAGTCGCAGGATTTCCTCGATCGCTTGTCGTGGCACGCCGAGTATCTGGGCGATTTGATGCGGCGTCGGCGTGTCGACCGGCGCCGACTCAAGCACTTCCAACACGCGCGCAAGCAAGGCGGACTGGCGCGGCGTCAGAACTAATGAGGCCGACTTGACGCGGATGCCGTGAGGCGTCGTACGCGTTTTTCCGTCCTCAGAAAGCCGAGCAACGATTCGGTCCAGCGCCTTCCCGGACCAAGAAAGCTCCGCCGTGGAGGCGACTGCATCTGCGGCGAAACCTTCGATGAGAGGGGAAGCCGTGTGCATGCGGTCGAGCGCATCGAGAAACCGCTTACTGCCCACCTCGAAGCCCGTCATTGAGAGCCACAATCCCGCAAAACCAAGGACAAGATTCCTGGCTTTCAGACTTTCGAAGGGCGTTCCCAGTTCCTGCGGCGTCATCCGGAGCTTCTTGCAGATCCGCTCGGTCGTTACTCCGTTCGGCTCGTCGGCGACAATGCTCAGAATATCGTTCTCAAGGCGATTGAGGGTCACGATTGCATCTATAGGCCCATGCCGTTATATTCGCGCACGGTGACCGCTCCGTCTTGACAGATCCACAAGTGGAATGTGCCGTCAGTAATGGCGGCCCCGTATTCGCCCTCTTTGTTCATCGCAAAAACGACGCAGGCATGCTCCATGGCGCGAGCCTGGCGCCGAATCATGTGGAGGATCGTCTCCTCGCACGCTTGTTGCGGAGTGAGGCCGCGCTTCATCGCCTCGACCGTGCGGAAGGACGCACACGCCTTCCACAACTCCTCTCCCAACCCGGTTGCCCCCGCCGCCCCGACCTCGTCGTCTGCGTAGATTCCGGCGCCCACGATCGGTGAGTCGCCGACTCTGCCGGGAAGCTTCCATGCGATGCCGCTCGTCGAGCTGGCGGCAACCAGGTGACCGGGATCTTCGAGGCCAATCATCGTGACAGTATCGCCATGGACGTGATCGTCTGTCACGTGCAGATACTTGTAGGGAGCGTTGCCGGCACGCCAGTCGTCCAGGTGCTTGATCGATTCGGCCGTCATCAGATTACGCGGCTCGAAGCCTTTTGAGATGGCGAAGCGCTTGGCCTGATCGCCGGCGAGCATCAGGTGGGGCGTATCCTCCATCACGTGCCGCGCGACCGAGATCGCGGGAACGATGTTCTGTAAGGAGCATACAGCGCCAGCCGATAGATCGGAGCCGTCCATCATCGAAGCATCCAGCTCAATTTCCCCGTCTGCGTTCGGGAGCGCGCCCAAGCCGATCGCGAGGAAATCCGGATCCATCTCGCACGCGGCAAGCCCCATTTCGATACAGGTGCGGAGATCGCTTCCTTGAAGGCGGTGTCTCCAAGCAGTCTCAACCGCCGTTTTTCCTGGCTCGCGCCACGTCCCGAGGAATGTTGTCATGGCTTCCAAGAATACCGGGAGGGAGATTGATTCAGGCTATATTGGACGGCAGCGGCATTGATCCTCTACGCTTTAGCCCACTCGCGCAAGCGCTTTGCCAACCTCGCCCGATAGCTCTTGCTGCCCAACAGTGTCGGGCGCTCGCGCGGTTCGATGAGCATGCGTATTCGCTTGTCTCCGACCAGCGCGTCGACGCCGACCCACCCGCCCAAGCCAAGTAACGAGTGTACGTTGAAGTAGGTGCCGACCCCGCTGACGTTCACCTTCTGGATCTCGACCTTGCGCGTTTCGGACACGAAGCAGATCCGATCCTCTAGGATCTCAAGGAATCCTACGTCCTCGTGAGCGTCGACCATGCTCGAGTATTTCGGTGTCGCAAATCCGACGAAGAGAAACTCGCCGGTCATCTCGTTGCCCTGGGCCTTTAGAATAAGCTCAAGGGTGCGCCGCATCTTGGCATTCTCGAAGAATCCGAACTGGTTGACGGCCAGCCAGCCGGCAATTGTCGAAACGGCAAGAAACCAAAGGCCGGTTCCCAGAAATTGCCCATGGGCGGCGACAAGGTAGACCCCGATGGCGGCAAGGGGGAACCAGAACAGCGATGGCACGACGTTGCCTAGCCACTTCCTTCTAGCCGTCCACACCGTTGCTTTCACCAGGAGCATGATACACTGCCTTGTTAGATGTCGACTGGGCGAATCAGGGTCCTGAGAGCAATACCGGGTTCGACAAGCTTGGGGTCGATCCTCCGGGATTTCAGCAAAAAGCCCGAGGGAGTAGTGACCGCGTTTGCTGACTCGATGTTGCCGGCATGCCGGCAAATCCTCGGTGAAGACTCTCCGCTCGAGGTTCTTTCCTTTGCCGAAGTCGTCAGAAGCTTCCTGGTCGTCTGCGGCGAGGAGGCGTTGCCGCTCGCCCAGAGCGGACATAAAGAAGCTGCGTTGGCCTACTCCGTCCGGGGTTTGGAGTCCGATTCGCCCTTCTATCGGTGCCGGGACTTTCCGGGTTTCCACGAAGCCCTCATGCGGACATTGGAGGAACTTCATCTTTGGGGGGTCGACGCCGCCGAGATGAAGGAACTGGCCAGAGGAGCCGAGCCCAGGTTGATGCGCAAACTGAACGACCTGGCGGAAATCGATCTTGCGGTCGCCGAGGTGCTAGAGCGCTTGGGCCGACATCAGCACAGTCAGCACATCCGAGGCTGCTTGGACTCGGTGATGGAGGTTGAGGGAGATCAGTCGCGGATCTTGGTCCTAGCCGGGGCTGAGGAGTGTCCGCTGAGAGTTGATTGGCTCCGATGGGCCTCTCGACAGGGAATCGACGTCACAATTGCTTTCGATCGTCATGCATCCGACGCCAATATCTTCCGCGGGGCGACGGCGATGATCGATCAACTCGGAGTCAAACCGGGGACGATCGGCCCCGTCAACCAACTGCTGCGCAATTTGTTCACCGATCGGTCCGAGCCTGATGAAGCGGTGCGGGTCACCAAAGTCAGCGCTGCCGATCCTCTCGCCGAAGTCGAATGGGCTTTGCGGGGATCTGCATCCGCCGCTCGGCCCGACCGAACCGGAATCTATGTCCGAGACTTGGAGTCGTATGCTCCGTTGATCGAGGCGGCAGCCAAGCGGCTGGCCATTCCGATCCGCATGACGCGACGTGCGCCGCTACTCACGAACTCGTTCGCAAGGCTAACGCTTTCGGCCATTCAGTTCAGTGCTTCGAATGATGTGCGCTCACTCGCTACTGTCTTGCGTAGCAGTTACCTCCGCCTATCGGGACCGAACCAGAACGAGTTGGGGACACAGCTTCGCACTTGCTATGCCCAGAAACAGGCGCAATGGGAGACTTTGGAGAACTGGGCCAAGGAACACACGGAATCGCACGAATGGTTGGTAGCGATCCTGGATTGGCGGCGCAAGGCAGCCAACTCCGGATGGAGTCTTCCCGAGTGGTTCGGGCTGTTGCAGGAGTTCAACCGGGATCAGCGTCTGCCCTGGGCCCGGCTGGAGAACAAGGGCGGCCTGATGGACGAGCGTGACCGGCGCGCGCTCAATCAGATGGAGCGCCTGTTGGCAAACCACATCTCAGTAGACAACGTTACCGAACCGTCGAAGACCTCATTGGAAGGCTTCGCAAGGCTATGCGAACGGATATGGCGGTCCGGTGACGTCAGCATTCCTACCGCAGAGGAGGGAATACGGGTGGCCTCCGACCCCGCGCTGTTCGGTGATATCGAACGTATCCACGTACTGGGCATGCTTGAGGGAGTGTTTCCGAGGCGTCGGTCGGAGGATCCGATCCTCACCGACGCGGAGCGTCATGCCATCAGCGCCTTGCGGTCCTTCGCACCGAAACTCGCGGATTCTGAGTCGAAGGCTCAGAAGGAGCGAGATGAGTTCTACCGGGTTTGTGCGGCAGGTAAGTCGGAGATCGTATTCAGCTATCCTCTGGCCGACGATCAAAGGGACAACATCCCGGCCTTCTATCTGACCGAGGCGGAGCGAGCGATGGGCGGTGAATCGAGAATCCATACCCACGACTATCCGCGCCAGGAATTGGCTCCCTTGGGAGAAGAGAGTCTGTTCGATGCCGACAGACGTTTGCGCCAGGCGATTGAAGGGCCAACAGAGTCGCCGCTTCCGCTTGAACTGGTGACCGAAGCGGCAAAGAATGCAGTTCGCCCGCCGGACGGTTCGCCGTTCATGCCGCACATGCTGCGCGATGCCTTACAGTGTCCGTTTCTGTACCTTGTCCGATATCGTCTCAACCTTAGGGTCAAGCGACAATCGGAACGTTGGGGCTCCTTAAGGAAAC
Source organism: Fimbriimonas sp. (assembly GCA_031292555.1). GTDB lineage: Bacteria > Armatimonadota > Fimbriimonadia > Fimbriimonadales > Fimbriimonadaceae > Fimbriimonas. The sequence continues at coordinate 6,025 of JARLGV010000106.1, read as the reverse complement.
TGCCCCAGTCTGCCCAGCTTCTCTCGAAGCAGGATCTCGCGGATGCGGAGCATGCGTTGCAGGGCGCGCTCGAGTCCGAGTTGGATCTACTATACGCGGACGTTCCCGACTGGGAGATGAATCTACTTCGCGCTGGTGGCCAGCGGTTGATCCGCGATTGGCTCCGACGAGAGGAGCGTTCACGAGAGAAGTGGACCAAGGACGCAGGCAGCCTCAAACAAAGCGTCGCTTTCGGTGGGGAGTACACCAAGAACGTCATGCCCGGCGGGGTCAAGCTTGAAGGTACTTTGGCCGGCATCTCGCGGCTGGGAGGCTACAACGTGGCCCACATCTACGGCTCAACGAACGCCGATCCAAAATCGATGACGGATTCTGACCGACTGTATCTTGGACTTCACCTACTGGCGGTCCACGAGCCGGGGCGAGACGGGGCGATTGAGATGGAGACGACAGGCTCCAAGCGGTCCTTGGTCATTCTGGGAAGGAACGCATCGCGTGAGCTTGCCTCAAGCGCGGTGGACGGTTTGCAGGTCGTCGATCTCGCCACTGCCGACGACCTGAGCGAAGCGAAGAAGCAGTTCTACGATCAGGTGAAGAAGTCGCTTCGAACAGCGGTGCAGACGATCATGGAGGGACGAGTCGAGGCAACGCGAGGTGAGCATTGCGCCTGGTGCGATTACGGCGAACTCTGTCGCCGGTCGCAGGGCTTCGGCGAGGACGACTCGCCATTCGCCTTAGAGGAGGAGGAAGCTTGAGTTCGGACTCGAAAACTCAAATTCCAACGGCTGAGCAGCGTCAAGTGATCGAGGCGCCGGAGCCGAACTTCACGGTCATTGCATCGGCAGGTGCGGGGAAGACGTTTGTGCTCGTCGAACGATATCTGCGTCATGTCGAGGAAGAGCTACTCCAGCCCGACCAGATCTTGACGATCACCTTTACTAAGAAGGCGGCGGCCGAAATGAAGAAGCGCATCGTACAGCGGCTTCGGCAGAAGGGACTTATGGAACAGGCCCAAATTGCAGAGACGGGACCGATTCAAACGATCCACTCCTTCTGCGAACGCCTCCTACGGGAGAACAGCCTCGAAGCGGGTCTTGATCCTCAATTTGAGATTATGGCGGAGGACCGTTCGGCACGACTGGTGACGAACTGCGTGCGTGAGGTGCTCGCCTCGCCGTTTGACGACGAGCCGGAGGCGGAGGCTCTGATTCGATTCCTTGCCGGTAAACGTCAGGGGTTCGGAGACAACAAGTCTCCCTATGGGATCCTCGAATCGGCGGTTGAGACCGTCCTGAGAGAATTGCGCGGAAGCAAATTCGACTATACGGCGGTCGTCGACCGGTTCAGTAACCCCACCGTGCTGAGGCAGACTTGGGAACAAGTCATGCGGGATTGCCTTCCTGAGCGTGCGCGGAGCGTGTTCGACGAACTGGATGTTCCCGACCTGAGGCAGCGCGCCCAGCAAGCGTGCAAGGAAGCGAGCGTTTCGGTGCCCGGTTGGGCGCGAGGGAAGGGGGATGCCGATGGCGAGTATGAGGGCGCGCTGCACGCATGCGGTCTGGTGCATCTTGCTTGCGAGGCATGGTGGCGGCTCGATCGCGAAATGGATAGGCTGCAGGAGTTGGATTTTTCCTCGCTCGAGATCAGGGCGAATCGTCTCCTTTTGAATTCCCAAGTCACGCGTGAACGCATTCGGGGTCAGTATCTGGTGATCATGGTCGACGAGTCGCAAGACGTCAATCCGATCCAGTACAGCCTCTTGGACAATCTTGGATGTGAGCGAGTGATGATGGTTGGCGACGCTCAGCAATCGATCTACGCCTTCCGGCAAGCCGATGTCGAGCTTTTCCGATCTCGTGCGGTTTCCGGTACAACAAAGCGACTTCTCAAGAACTGGCGGTCGGTCCCAGGGATACTCAACTTCGTCGACGCCGTATTTAGCGGCTTGTGGGGTCAAGAGTATGCCCCGATGCAAACGAACACTGGTCCGATGGACTTCGACTTGGACGACGACCGAAGCTATGAGGGAGTGGAGATCTGGCGCCAGCCGGCAAAATCACCCACTTCGACCGCCGGCTACATTCGGGAATTGATAGACGAAGGAGTCGAGAAGGGGGATATCGCGATCCTCGTGCGCGACGGAGCCGGCGCATTGGCGATGAAGAAAGTGCTTGACGAAGCCGAAATCGCGAACCGAATAACCGGCGGGTCCGAACGGTTCTACACACGGCTAGAGGTGCGCGATCTGGCCAACGTCCTTCGGGCTACTGCCGATCCTTATGACGATTTCGCGCTTCTTGCGACTTTACGGAGCCCGATGGTTGGGCTATCTCTCGACTCGATCGCGCTTTTGGGAATGGAGTCATTCGTCATTGAGCGCCTCGGCGACTTCGAACCTCCGGTGGAAGGCGATGGCCTGAAACTCAGGTCCTTTCTGGAGTGGTATCTGCCACTGAACCAGATTGCGGACCGTCTGTCGGCCTGGGAGGTGCTTGCCGAGATATATGCCTGCTCGGATTACCTGCCTGCCCTGGCGCGTCGTGCCAAAGGCGACCAGATGCTGGCCAACGCCCGCAAGCTCCTTACTCTTGCAACCGAGGAACCCGAATTGGGGCCTTTGGAGTATTCCGACCGGATCCGCGAGATCCAAGACCTGCGCCACAAAGAGGGCGATGCTCCCGCCGACGACAACGACGCAGACCTAGTCAAGATCCTCACGATCCACAAAGCGAAGGGACTCGAATGGCCGGTCGTCGTCCTCCCGCAGACCGACAAGGCGCTGACCAGCCGTGCAAGGGACGTGGTCGTTGAACCGAACCTTGGAATGGTCGCTACCAAGTTTGGCAAGGGACAAGGCATCATGCACAAACTGCTGACAGATATGAAGAAGGCACGAAACGAAGCGGAGGAGCGGCGGGTCCTTTACGTCGCCCTGACTCGTGCTCAACGCCGACTCTGCATTTGCATCGTTCCGCCTAGCAACGCTACGACTGCCTCGAAGTTAATCGACGGCTTCGTCGATCCGGCGCAAATGCCTGGCATTAGGGTCCGGAGCACTTACGCGCCACAGCCTCGCCCAGTGTAAACTCAACCCATGGCCTTCAAGGTCGCTTGCGCTCAATTTGCCCCGTTGAAGGCCGAGGTCGAGAAGAACCTCGACAAGATCTGTGAGATCGTTTTGCAGGCCCACCACGAAGGGGTCGACCTGATTCTCTTGCCGGAAGCCTCGACAAGCGGATACTTTCTCGAAGGCGGCGTGCTTGAGTCGTCACTCACCTCGACTCAGCTACTTGCCGCGATCTGGAAGCGCGTTTCCAAGGACATCGACCGGGCGCTGGACATCGTGCTCGGTTTCTACGAGAACAACGACGGGACGCTCTTCAATAGCGCCGCCTACATTGAACTGTCGCCCGAAGGACCACGGCTTGTCGGCGTATACCGGAAGTTCTTTTTGCCGACGTACGGGGTCTTCGATGAGGAGCGCTTCGTTAGCCGGGGTCGTGACCTTGGGATATTCGAGACCCGCCTTGGCAAAGTCGCCATCTTGATCTGTGAGGACGTTTGGCACGGTCTGTTGCCGACCCTTTGCGCTGTCAACGGGGCACAACTGATCTTGGTTCCCGCTGCATCTCCTGGGCGCGGATTCGCCGGGTTGGACGTTGAGAATCACGACCGTTACCGCCGGTTGTTCCGGGGCATCTCGGAAGAGCATGGCGTGTTCTGCGCGAGTGCCCAATTGTGCGGGTTCGAAGGCGGGAAAGGGTTCATCGGCGGATCCATGGTTGTTGATCCATTCGGCAAAGTGATGGTGGAGGGGCCGGTTGCCGAGGAGTACATGCTCCTCGCGGAGATTGACCCGTATCTCGTAGCCATTTCCCGTGCCCAGTCGCCGTTGCTATCCGACCTGCAGAGCGCGTGGGAAGACATTCGGCGGCTCGTAGCTCGCTCGGAATTCTGATTCCATGACCCGGACCGAACGCCTTATGGCCGTCGTGCTCCTTCTGCAGGAGCGGCGGCGGCGGTGCGAGGAGATTGCGGAGTGTCTGGAGGTTTCCCGCCGCACGGTCATGCGGGACGTTCAAGCCTTGTACGAGATGGGTGTGCCCATCATCTCGCAGGACGGGATCGGAGGCGGCTATTCGCTGCCCGCCGGGCATAAGCTCGAACCGCTGGAGCTGAGTTGGCAGGAGGCGCTTTTGCTGATCATGGCGGTCGACAGCCTCTCGAAGATGTCTGACTCTCCGTTTTCGGCCGAGCGGGCCTCCCTCGCCTCCAAAGTGAGGCACTTGATTCCGCACAAGCACTTGGCGAAGCTCGAAGTGCTTAGGCAGAATGTGCAACTGGAGGTGCCCAAGCGGCAGGCACGGGCTCCGATGCTAGATCGTTTGGTAGGTTTGGTTGGCGCCAGTCTATGGATCCAGGTTTCTTACGACTCGGAGCAAGGAGAATCCAAGCGGGTTGTTCGTCCCGATCGGCTATTCGCCGAGCGTGGGTTCTGGTATTTGGAGGCGACGGAGGAGCAGGGCAGTCGTCTCTTACGAGTCGACCGGATACTGGAAATCGACTCAGCGGAGCCGCCCGCGTCGGTCGAGGAGCCATTGCCCTATGGACACCCGTCCCATCCCCTCATCCGGGTCCGCCTGACCCGTCGCGGCGCCCGTATCGTCCAAGGCGAACCCCACTTGGGCGGCCAAATCCAGGAAGTCGGCGAACAAACCCTCGAATTCCGCTGCCCCCCATCCGAATTCGACTGGTACACATCCTACTTCGGTGGCCTATCCCCCGACGCCGAAGTCCTGGAACCCGAAGACTTACGACAAAGAATCCGGCGTCGAGCCCAATCCACGCTAGACCTTTATAGCTGACGCCCGTCCCCGAACCCCGAAGCGGGTTCCTGGTCAAAGCGAAGGGCGGCCGTGTACCTCCGAACCCCGTTGGAATTCGCGATTGCGCAAAGAACCCGAAAATCTCGGACTCGGTGACAGGACGGTGTCACCGATCGGTCGCTATCATGATGGGCGTGGAACTCGAGAGGTTACTGGAAAGGCGGCGGCGGTCTTGGTGTCAGGATGGGATGCGACGGGTTGCGAATCCGGCGGAAGCAAGGCGATTTATCGACCGCATCGGAATGGTCACCCACTATGGGGCTTCGACTGAGGTTCCCAACCTCTACGACGCCTACATGAGTGAGCCTAACGCGAAGTTGGACTCCAGTTGGGACAGTCCTTCCGGGCACGTATACACCTGGCGCTGGGACCTGGGTAAAGCATCGGCCGCCTTTTATGGGGCACTGGTCGCAAAGAAGCCGACCTGGATCGCGTGGGGCGTCTTGCCGAGTGTGCTGGGTTTTGCGATGGAGCGCCGTCATCCGGAGGATCTTTACCGCGACGGGCTCATGTCTAACGATGCGATTCGCGTGGTGCGAGCGTTCGAAGGGACGGCAGGCGTGCTTTCCACGAAAGAACTGCGGAACCGGGCGGGATTCCCGACTGGTAAGTCGGAGCGGGCGGCCTATCTGAAGGCAGTCGAAGAACTGGATACTCGGCTGATGCTGGCGAAGATATTCGATGCGGAGTCGGAAGGCGACGACATGCGCCATGCCCTGATCTCAGTCAGATATGCCGATCGCGTCAGCGAGGCCGTGCGGGCAACGCCGGAGGAAGCCCTTGAAACATTTCTGGCGCGGTATCTCCAACAAGTCGCCTTCCTGGCGCCGAAGGTACTCGCCAAGAACCTCCGGCTTGCTCCTGCCGTGATGGAGGTTGCGGCCGACCGTCTCATAGGGAGCGGTCGGGCAGAGATGGTCGAAGGAGCACTCGCCACTACTGAGAGCGAGCCGGTCGAGTAATCGTTTCCGTTCAATTCATACGAGGTTAACAATGAGCATTCAATTTGATTACATCGGAATCGTTGTCGCCGACATGGCGGAATCGCTACGTTTCTATCGCTTACTGGGAATCGAGATCCCGGAATCTGACCCCGCCGAACCGCACATCGAAGTTACGTTGCCGAATGGCCTGCGCTT
>JARLGV010000105.1 GCA_031292555.1 Fimbriimonas sp. | reverse complement strand
TCCAGTTCTGAGCAATCGACGGTAGGAGGGTCAACTCGCCACCCTTGATCGACTCCCCGAACGTGTACGAGTCCCACCCCTCGAAAGCCCCGCCGAGCGGCGTCGACACCTCCGCACTTGCCCAAGCCGACCCCAAGGTCAGCAACGCCAAGAAGCAGCGGCATCGCATGCCCGAAGTCTATCCGATCCGAGCTTCCTGCCGAGATCTAGTCCTTCATGGCCCGCTGGGAACTGATCTCCAACTCATTGAGTCGCTCGCCTTCGGCGAACAATCGGGTGGCATGAAACGGCGAGTAATTCGCCGCCTTCGCCAACTGGCCGAGGTCAAGCGACGTGTCAAGGTGATCCTCGATGAGGTCGAGCATGCGCTGGACGGCTTCGGCTTGCTCACGAGTCAGTCCCTTCACAACTGAACGAATAGCACCGGTGCCCCGATCGAGTTGCCTTGACTTCAATTGCGGAATTGGCTGATATGCCAGCTTGGGGGATGAACCAATGAAAGCTGATCGGTCATGAGGTTCGGAGCCTCAAATCTTAGGTTCATTCTTTTAAATCAGGTTCAAACCAGGTAAGCGGGCATGCTTCGTCCCCGTGGTCGCCGCCGGTTGTTGAACGGGCGAGCTCCATATTCGAACCGATATCTGTGGTATCGCACTTCACTGTGATCGAGAAAGCAACTGCACTTGATCACCCATTTAGTCCTAGTAAGGCACTTGTGTATCGAACGCTCCAATGAGTTTGGTCACCACAACGCGCTACCGTCTTTTGCGGCTCATTTTTCCAGCGCCAGCCACGTCGACCTATGATTCTGGAAGCGCCAAGTCCTGAATCCACTTGTGAATCGCAACGACATCCTGCGGATAGATCATGTTCACCTGAGATTCTGCCAAAGCATCGGCAGTAAAAGTCGCAGTCGTACAGAGAACTCCGTTAGCGATCTTTTTGTTTCGCAACGCCGCAGCAAACTCCCGTACAATGCCTACTCGAACAGGGCTTCCTGGCCCGTGCTTCTTGCACTCGTACCCGTACACCACCTTGCCCTAGCGCTCTTGGCGAGCCGCGATGGTGTCGACTCCACCGTCTCTCGTCTGCTTGGTGACCACAATATCGACGAACCCATCACGATCAAGCATCTCCGCGACCAACTCTTCGAACTGTCGCGGCGTCAGTCCGTGGATGTCCCGAATATCTTTCGCAATCCGCTTAAGTAGGTCATCATGGTAAAAGGCACTGCCGCTCAGAATTAACTTTGGAGGCTCGGGCAATACGACCTTCGTGGACCCCAGCAGCAAGGTAATCAATTCATAGACGGAATCCAAGTACGGAACTCGGCGACGCATTTGGACTGGTTTGCCAGAGAGGTCTCTGGGAAATCCACCACTTTGGACAACCAAAACTCCGCCAAATGGGGATTGTTGCGAGCGGGCATCATCAATGGCGGGGCTTAGTGGTATCGACAACGGCGCGTTTCGATTGAAACCATCAACTTTGGCAACACCCTCTACTAAGTCGAGAATGATCGTGTCGCGTGACATGAGTCGAGCCGCGCGTCCCGGCTGAGACGCTTCCGTGGTGACAAGCAGTGTTGCTCTTTCGAGGCGTTCAAAGGCGTTAGATTTGGAGCTAAGGACGACATAGCCATTTGCCGACAGTAACTGCTCCAAAGGGCGGGATATGGCCAGTCGCCACATCGACTCATCAATATAAACGTCGAATAACTCAACATCCCGTACATAAAGGTCTACTGATGGCAGGTTAGGTCCTCGGTGTTCCCACTCTAATCGCACGATCTCGTACGTCTGGCCATGTAACTGAAAAGTGCCGGAGTCAGGAATCTCACCGATCCACTCGTATGTTCCAACGGGATCGGGTTCTGGTTCTACAAAGAGCTGGTATAGCGTTCCACTCGCCACCTCTCCAACCAGGGCTACTTGATGGTCCGGGTCTACTACGTCGGCCCTCAAGGGGCCGACGTAGAGATGTCGCAGCGAGAAATGCGGAATCTGGCAAGCCTGTTGAAGCTAGCAGATGGGTTACGGTAACGACGCGTTAACTAGAAACTCGGCGCACGGACTATAACCCTAGAATCGGGGCAGCCAGAGTCAAGAAGCGGACCGCTTCCGCCCTCGTCTCGACATTCATAAGCTGGGACAGCCTTTTGGCTTCCTCGACTACCTCGACGACCTTAGCGATCTCATCCGGCTTCTTGGCCTTACCGGACTTGATCAGCCTCGCCCCCGCTCTTAACGCGGCGATGTTCAACGAAACGGAGAAACGATGGGACGAGAATAAGGCGACGGCATGCCATGCATCCACTGGGTTGCACTCACATACCGGCGTCCCCACCCTTTGGAGAACCTCGGAGGCAAGCAGTTCGTCGTTGACACCCGACTTGAACGCAGCCAAAAGGGTCGTACCGATGGCAGTCCTTTGTCTCGAGTTACGAATCTGGGTCCAAATGGTCGCGAGATAGAAGAGCTTTCGCGAAGCATGAGAAGGGGTCGCCATGGACTCTTGAGTCCCTAGCCGACCTAGTTCGCGGATTAACTTGTAATCCTCCAACTTCTGTCCCTTTTTGGAAATCTCACCGACTAACATTCGCTGCCTCTGAACGCTCTAATCACGCTTTGCAATTTAAAAAGTATACTCGTCTGGACGAACACTGCGGGACAATGTTCGATATGTGGCCCTTAGGTCTTCATCCCTGCACCAGACACACTCTATACCTTCTGGACTTGGGAAGTCAACGATTCCCGCTCGGGCGACCCCTTCGAAAAGCAGGTCGAAATGAAGGTGCGCGAGCGTTTCCGCCGAGGCGGGAATCTCATGCACACCGACCGCGACAGGAATACGGCTTGGCAGTTCGATGAGGTTCGCATCGATGCCCGTCTCTTCCTCGAATTCACGGCGCGCCTCCTCAATCAGGTCGTCTTCACCCTCGATATGCCCGCCCGGATAGGTAGAAATCCCCAGCTTCGGATGCCGAATGACGACCGCGCGCCCGTCTTGGTCGAGCACCCGTAGGGACACTGTGAAATGCCCCCCTTCGCAATCCCTCCGCCTCAGCAGAAGACTCGAAGGGTCCGAGCTCATCAGCCTATCGCAGGGTGGCGGTAAGCCGCCGTGGGGCGACGCCGCATCGCGCACCGCATTTTGAACGGCTAGCCAATCCATTTCTCACCCCAAAGTTTAAAGATAAGGTCCTCGTCTTTTCCGTATTTGGAATCATTATCGGTCCAATCACTCAATTCCTCAATGCGGTCCCCACCGAGCGGTGAAATGTCCGAACCGAGTCGAGCGGCCGCGGCGAGCAGGGCCGCCTGGACGAGGAAGATGTACGGGCCGCACGAGGCACCGTAGATGAAGTTCGGCGGACGACCTTCATTGACGATGATCAACCGGGGTCCCGTCTCCCTCGCAAACTCGTGAAGGTGCGGAGTGCGGGCCGTCAGCAACTTCGGCGACTCTTCCGATGAACCGAGACCTTCGATCGACTGCACGCCGGCCAGCCCCCCGGAAGCTGAGTCGTTGCTGAGGTCCGTCAACGTTTCATACGTCTCAATCGGCCGGCATTGACTCATAAAATCCTCCTCTTCCCAATCGCCGATCTCATCGTCCGGGCTGGTAACGCAAGTGACGATCGAGTCGCCCTTGGCGGCCACCAAATCCTTGACCTTGATTCCCTTCGGCTTTTTGCCGGAGCCGGTCGCTAGAAAGAGAAACCCGCCTTCTTCAAAAGCAGCGGATTTCTCGACGACGTCGAAGCCATGGCAACGGGCCAGAACGGCTCGGGTCCGGTCGATCTCTACTACCTGTACCGTCAGCCGCTTTTCCCGAAGCGCATGGGCGATGCTCCTGCCAATCTTCCCGTACCCGAATACGGTAGCGCGATTGTAGAGCATTCCATGGTGAAGCCGCAGGAGCGTTTCCACGGCCTCCACGATCCCCCGCCCCGTCCAATAGTCTTCGGGGTCTTTGAGAATGGAACGCGCAACTGAGGCCACCCGCATCGTGCCGTCAAAACCCTCCGAGTGCCGAAAGGCCTCGTATTTCTGATGCCCATTTTCCGTATCTTCGATGACGAAGACTTCGTGCGCTTCCTGGAGCTGCCGGAGGAAATGAGGGTATTCAGCCAGCTTTCCGCCGACATCGAAGACGAACACCTTCTTTTGGAAGGAAAGTCCCGCGAGGTTGTCCGGAACCCCAAACGGGTCGAGAACCTTCCACCCCAGTTTCCTGAGGACCGATTCCAACCACTCGTCGCGAGACGACTTCTTTGGAACGAAGTAGACCTCCTTGAAGCAACTCGCCAGGGCTTTGAAATACGGCAGACCCGACTTGAACCCGTGCGCGAACACGATCGCAGTCGCCTCGCCGACACCATCCAACGACGTCTCACTAACTACCTTCCTAAAGAAAGCCTCCGCCAGATTAGGAGGATTCAGAGGTAAGGCCGTGTGTAGCATGGTAGCGTGTAGACGAAGATCCATTCTAGACGAAAGATCACCTAAATATCAGCTGTCATTGCAAAGATGTGCTCCTTACTGTCCAGAGAGGCATCGCCGCGTGGCGCTACCGCCTCTCGCCTCCTCGCCTGCCCGACGAGAAGATTTGCATTCCCGCGGGCGCGGACTTTGCTGCACCGGCAGTAGGTGCCAAAGACGGCGTTAACGGAACACACTAAATCCGTTTGCATGTCATAAATCCAACTATATCCCGTCCTCGCTTATGGGCCTCTAGTAGGGCCATTCAAGAGTGCAAGAACGCACAGGAAATTGAGGCGGACAACTTTGCTTCAAATCATATGATCCCAAGTAGCGACTTTCGAGCTTTCGTTGCGGCAGGCGACTTTTCCAGAACCCGAGTGGAGGAATTCGCCAAGGAGATCGGCATCGCTCCAGGAATCGTTGTTGGAAGACTGCAGCACGATCAACGCCTTCCGTTCGTGAGTCCGCTTAACTCACTCAAAGTCACGTTTCGATGGGTTTCTGGCGAGGAATAGAGGAGTGTCTCCGTGCCGTGCCCGTGCAACCGACTCACGCTTTGGAATCGGCGGCAATGGACCTGACTGGCCTTCCTTCGATGTACCCTCGCTCTCCAATCGGAGCGAGTTGGTAGCGGGGGGCTTGCTTGTCCCATACCCAGCCGGTCAGCTCCGGTCGATAGGGATGAACCAACAAAAACTGATCGGTCATGAGGTTCGGAGCCTCAGATCTTAGGTTCATTCTTTGAAATCAGGTTCAAACCAGGTAAGCGGGCATGCTTCGTCCCAGTGGTCGCCGCCGGTTGTTGAACGGGCGAGATCCATATTCGAACCGATATCACTGGTATCGCCACCGGCGCGAGGAATCTGCAGTTTCAAGTGCTGACTTTTGCCGGCAAACTAGCTTTGTTCGTAACGCTTGCCGCACGGTCACGTACTTGGCATATGCAACGCTCCTCTGATCTCAGCGAACTGCGTTCCGACTTTCTTGCTTCAAGCACCCTGTCTATGCCGATTGCCGGCGTGATCTTCTGGATCGCGGCTCTTGTAGCAAGCCGCATATTGGCCCCCCAACCCCTTGCGTATTTTGTTGGGTTTGGTAGTGGCGCCGTTTTTCCCCTCGGAATGATCATTGACAGGATACGAGGACGGAAACCTGTTGGAGCATCCGAGAACCCGGTCACTCAGTTGTTTCTGCAGTGCCTTGCCGCAGTAGCGTTGCTGTGGCCTTTAGTCATCATGGCTGGAAGTGTCTCCCCTGGATTGGTGGTGCTTGGCGGCGCAATTCTAATGGGTATCGTATGGATTCCCTACGGCTGGTGCGCCGATGATCCAGCCGGATTTCGCCACGCCGTGGCGCGCTCCATCCTTTGCTACTTAGCTTATATCTTCGTGCCCATCGAATGGAGGCTCAGTGCCGTGTGTACGATCCCTCTGTTCTGCTACGGGTATTCCCTTGTCGCGATGAAGAAACCGCAGTAATCGAGGTTTCGCCCCTCTCCAACATCCCCGTTATTTACCCCGCAAGCACTGGAAATTCCTCTTTACAATTCAGCGCGTCAAGCCTATCCAGCCGTCAAGACTAGCTACCGCCCGGCATAGGTGAGGACAGAAATAATAGCAAATTGAACTGAACGGAGGCGGTCATGTCATTTCGAATAGGTCGAATTACTTGCGTTTTCTTGACTGCCTAAAATACCAAACCGCCAAACCCGAACAGGCTCCTAGAATCGCTGCGATGAAGTCTACTAGGACCATTCGCGGTGAGTCTGCGACAGCTAACGGGTCAGGACTTGAAAATATAACCGGCCAAATCGTCTGTTCAGCACAAAGCAACAGCAAGGCACCAATCGCAGCAAATACAATGGGTGCTAGAACCGACTCCCATACGGCATTTGAGCAGCGTCTAATGAAACTAAAGAACGGTCTCACTTTCCGCTACAGTAGTTCCACGATGGAGCCGGTTGCGGCTCTATGAATTTTTGAGTGGGTGGAGTTCAAGTTTGCCGAGGAAGAATAGGATGGCGACTCTGAAGTTTTGGAACTGTCTGAATCCCCTGGCGACGGTCTTAATCTCCTGAATGAGGGCATTGACTGCCTCCCCATAGG
>JARLGV010000010.1 GCA_031292555.1 Fimbriimonas sp. | reverse complement strand
TGGCGACGGTGGTCTGTCGTCCGATTGACCATTCTGAGGATAACTTGGCCTGGCGTCTATGCAATCGCACTCTGGCAACCTTGTGCTATAGCTACTCGACAAGAGACATGGTTGTGTTGCTGGCCCAGTCCGGGCTTCGTCAGTTTTCCAATTCGTCGTTCCGGCTCGAATAGTTACATTTCTCTCGTCGATTTGTAACCGTCCCCGCCATCTGATCGAACTAGCACTCCAGATCGAGACAGACGATCTTGACAGAGTCAGTCATTCCGCTGCGAATGAGAGGAGAAGCGATGGTAGGGAAGAACTGGACGTTTGCATTGTTACGAGAGGCGCGATGGAGTGCTGTTCCTCTCCGTCTGATCGTGGGGTTTGGCTTTGTCGCCCATGGTGTCGCGAAGCTCCAACACGGCCCTGAGAATTTCAATAGGTTGATCGCGACAATGGGTATCCCGGCGCCCCAAGTCTTGGGTTGGGCAACGATCTTGGCCGAGATTATCTGTGGAGCGGCCGTGCTGGCGGGCGCACTTTTGCCTGCCGCCTCAGTGCTCATGTCCACGATCTTGCTCGTGGCCATGTTTACCGTGCACTTGCCCTATGGGTTCAGCTCGGTCAAGCTTCAAGCGATCACTCCGTACGGCGCCAAGTTCGGACCTCCCGGATACGAAGTCGACCTTCTCTATTTGGCATGTATGGTCGCAATCTTGATTGGCGGGCCCGGCCCTTTCGCATTCGACACTCTGGTAGGAAGGCGCCGGGCGGTTGGCGATCGAATGAACGAGGTGAATACTCGATGATCGTTTCGCTGATCGCCGCTTGGTCCTTGGTTGGGCCGATTGTCGGCGCTAACGCGCCGCAAAGACCACGATTCAAAGCAGTCGCCTTCGACTACTTCGTACTCTTTCAAGCCGACTCAGTGGCGAGCAAGGTAGAGCGGGAGTTCCCTGGTCGCGGCCTCGAGTTCACGCGCGCTTGGCGTGCCAAGCAATTCGATTATGGGTTCCTTCGCTCGATCACCCATCGGCACGAGGACTTCTTCCAGATCACTGCCGACGCGCTCGACTATACCGCTCAGTCGCTGCATCTGAGGATGGATCCCGAGGCTCGGTCCCGCTTACTGACAGCATATCTTTCGCTGACTCCCTGGCCTGACACGGTCTCGGCCATGCGAACTCTGAGGTCGGCCGGAGTGAAGATCGTCACGATCGCAAATTTCAGCCCAATGATGCTCCGATCCAATGCCGATAGAGTAGGTGTCCGTACCCTATTCGATGGCCTGCTGAGTACAGAGGCGAATGGCACCCTCAAGCCCGAGGCACAAGCATACGCACTTGGAATGAAGGCCCTTCACCTCAGGAAATCAGAGATCGTGTTCGCCGCGTTCGGCGGCTGGGACGTGTTCGGGGCGAAGAGCTTCGGATATCCCACTTTCTGGGTCAATCGAGCGAATGCGCCTCTTGAGCGGCTGGGCGTCAAGCCGGACGGCCAGTCGGCAGACCTGAGCGGCCTCATCGAGTTTGTACTGGGTAGGAGATGAACGTGAGATCTTACAGGCGTGGTCGGCAAGTCAACTAAACTTATGGACCTTCCTACTGGACACTGGAGTAAAAGAAGCGCTATCCACGGGAACCGGATTCAAGTGGATAGCATGTGCAAAGTTTCACGGGAGTTGCTTTCTAATCGGCAAGGCGCGCTCGTCCGAAATTGAACATCGGTTGCTATGTCGTGAGATCAGTTTGCTTCAGATGCCTGATGCGCAAATGCTGGTTGCGGTCCTTGCCGAATTCGTAGGCGCCAGGGGCTCTTTGGCACCGTGACCTAATGACTGAACCACCCGTTCGGGCACTTGAGATCGGGGCCAGACGCGATTCGTGCCGACGGAGTGCGTCCCGCGAGCGCTACCTCTGAGAGCTGTTTGGCGCCGTGGCAACGTGGTTCTCGTGGTCCGACGACTTGGAGAGCCCGCCGACCCAGAGCGAGACGTAGACGAGTAGAGCGGCGATGCTGACCCCCAAGCTTGGGTAATCCATCCGCGGTGGGCTCTTCTTGTTCGATCGCGCAATGCTCCAAGTGAGAAAGGAGAAAAAGAGGATAAGCCCAGCTGCCAGGCGTTCCATCTCGGTAGGCATCGCTTCCTTGGATTGGGTACCCCTCCCGACGAACACAATAAAGACGGATAGCGCTAGCGGGAACAAGATGCTAAACCAGGCAAAGCCCTTGCGCGACATCCATCCATTCGCCTGCCCACCTATTCCAAAGTGAGTAGCGACACGCGGGGGAAGGAATTGAACGCACCAAAGCGTCCAAATCGTATTCAGAATCGCCGCCACGATAATCCAACCCATCGTTGGTCGATACGAATTGGGGCGTCAAGAGGATTCACCAAGGACCGGTCAGATGGTCATAGGTAGACTTTGCGAATGTCAATGGGAATAGGATTGCTTGCCGCGACGGCGGCGGTGTCTGTGATCTCGGCGACGGTCGCTCGTCTAACACATTCAGGCGACTTTCAATCCGGTGGATTCGCCCGGGCTCCCGAGGGGGCGCTGGACATCGCGAACGTGCCGGCGCCCTTCTTCCGTGACCCGATCTTCGATGGCGCCGCAGATCCGTCGGTCGTATGGAACGAGCGCGAGCACGCTTGGTATGTCTTCTACACCCAGCGTCGAGCCAACCAAGCTCTCCCTGGCGTCTCGTGGTACTACGGGACGAAGATCGGCATCGCGAAGTCGGTCGACGGCGGTCGCAATTGGGACTATTTCGGAACCGCCAAAGGACTGTCGCACAAACTGCCGGCGGAGACCTATTGGGCGCCGCATGTGTTTTTTGCCGACGGCAAGTACCACATGTTCGTGGCCTTCATCCCCATGATCGCCATCCTAGATTGGAGCGGCAAGGGTCAGATTTCACACTTCACCAGTAGGGACCTCACCAACTGGAAGTTCCTCGGAGACGTAGACGTCAAATCAGACAACGTCATCGACCCCGGCGTTGTCCAGTTGCGCGACGGTCGCTGGCTGATGGTGTTCCGAGATCAAAACGCCGGCGTTCGGTCCGCCAAAGTCGTCAGCAAAGACCTTGAGCACTGGACGCGCCTGAGCGACGTGACCGGAAGCAGCTCTCACGAGGCGCCGGTCGTCCTCTTCTGGAAGGATAGGTTCTGGCTATTCGTAGACGAGTGGCAAGGGATCGGCGTCTACGAGTCGCCGGACGGCATCCACTACACCCACAACTCGCTGATCTTGGACAAACCGGGCAAGCGAGAGGATGACGGGTACTTAGGAAGTCACCCCGGAGTCGCTCTTGCCGGAGACCGCGCGTTCGTCTTCTATCATGTCCACGCCGGCCGCGTGGTTCAGCAGGGCCCCGTGCTGGGCCGCATCGACTCCCCGGAATACAAGCGCTCCAGTCTTCAGGTGGCCGAACTCGAACTCGTCGACGGGAAAATGACCTGCGATCGCGACAAGCACGCCAAGTGAATTGCGCTTGAGCCAATCGCGCTTCGATCCATGATGGACCGGTGTGGCACTGGATGCGTATGCCGCATCAGCCCCTCCGTGACGGGTTGGGTGAACGAGTTGAAGCTATGCTGCGGATTGAGTTGCGTCACTCGTGCGGTCAATGCTAGGGGCGTGGTTTGATGGCTTTTAGGCTGTTCTTGCGGCCGTATTCAGGACGGTCTTCGGGGAGGAGTCCGGCCTCGGGAGTGGCGATCGAGTAGTCGGCATGGCTGTCGGCACTATGGCGGATGCCTGTGGGAGAAAGGCCGATCGATTGGCGCAATGTTTTGTTGAATTGCTGCATGTCTGAGATACCGACCTCCAGCGCAATCTCCTTTAGAGGCTTGGTGGTGCCTCTCAACAGGCTAACCGCCTTCGACACCCGCATATCTAGCAAGAAGCGCTTTGGACCAACTCCAAATTCCTCGACGAACAGTCGGTTCAGATGGCTTTGCGATACCTGGAGTTCTTCGCATAGGGCGTCGATCCGGAGCGGCTTCGACAGATTCTCGCGCATGATGGACTCCGCCATCCTTAGGTATGGATGGAGCCGAATCTCTTCCGCTGGCCTTGCGATGCGCCACAAAATCGACCAGATGTGCGGCGCCCGATGTGCATCCGTGATATGGGACCACGAGGTGAGAAAAGTGAACCGGTCTCGCCACCAATGGTATTCCAGTCCGAGATCGCTAACGGTAGCCACCGCGACGGAGCAGGCATGCCCGCCGGGCATGCCAAACAGACTGTACCAATGGCCGCTCATCGAAGGATCCTCGAACGACAGGCGCACGGCGGCGCGAGGAGGCAAAAGCAAGACCGATCCACCTTCGAACGGATGGATCCGGCTCCCGAGTCGTAGGATGCCCGGGTGATCTGGCATCATGAGGTGCCACAGGTCTGGCGGTATCTGCCATCGTCGCTCGCCGTCCTCAAAGTGCATGAATCCAAGGAGACGCACCCGTGGCGGTTCGCCTAGATCGATGCGATAGTAGCGGTTCACGTTCCTATTGTGATCGAGACGAGCAAATGCCACAAGCTCTCCTTTTTATTAGCATGGGCTATAGACACCATTCGCTGTACTCATCAAAACTAGCCATTACTGGTAGATAATCGTCAATTGTTAGGTCGCGCTGGATGTTAGCCCTGATAGTGATTGGACGTTGTCATATTTCTATGAGAGCCGGATTGGCAAACTCAGCCCGGATGGGCACCACTCATCTTCCGGTTGCCCGCGCAGGAAGACGCGTCATCGTTGAGCCTGTTTTGTGGACCCGCCTCGAAGTTCGGCCACCTTCGGTGATTTGAGACCGTCAATCGGGCCACCACCAAGAACGAGAAGGTAGGGTCGATAGTAGACCCCTGGGATGTTGGGAGTTAGGGAACGTTGCTTAGCTGACTTGAAGCCTGCATGGACCGTTCTCTCACTGGTGAAAAACAAGCGGGTCCTGCCGTGTGCTCAAATCCTGTAACAGGGCGCCTTGAGGATTGACAGTTACAATTGCGACACCCCGAATATCGACGAATTGACCGTAACGCCAACAGCTGACGCGACATGGGGCAACGATCCTCAGGGTGCTATCGGAGAACTGCTATGAAATTTCGAATTGGGTTCGCAATATATCTAGTCGCCGTGTTAAGTTTGCTTTGTGGTTGCGGTGGAAATGGAAGCACCGGTACGAACACCTCCTTTGCCGCTTTCGCAGGAAGCTACAGTGGCTCATTCAACTCGTCTGCCGGTCCAACGGTCCGACCGTTTTCGACAGGTACGCTTAGCCTCTCCGTAGCATCGAACGGCCAGATTACGATTACGATTGTGGACGGGATCGAAGGTACGTTCTGCGGAACCGGAATTGCGAACCACGTCGGTGGCTTCTACATTACTTGTAACGGCATCGGAGGGAAGCAAGTCACTGTCAACGGGACCCTCAAGGGCACCGGTCTCGGGCGAACCGCCTCAGGCACCATTGCGGGAACAATTTCCGTAGACTACAATGCGGCATTTCTGCACGATCCCGACACTACGATATACGCGAATCACTACGAGGGTTCGTACGCTCAAGGAAAGAACAGCGATAGTTGGTTTGGCGATGTCTCAACTAGTGGAGCGTTTGTCGGGCAATTGGTCGTCACTGCCTCCGATAGCACTGTGACACTAAAGGGAAACGTCTACAGTAATGGCTCATTCAAGTTCGCCGGCAAAAGTGGCAAAACCTCCTATGAGGCGACGGGCAACTTCACCGTGGCCCAAAGTAACGGCACCCCCTGCAACGGAATACTCAAAGGCAAGTTAGGCGCCACAACCGTCTCAGGCGCCTTTTCGGGCCATTACGCCACAGGCGGCTAGAGGTTCGTCGCCATTACGCTGGCTCGTCAATAGTCGGCCGCTGAATGACGAAAGTGGCCGGCTTTCGAACGAGTTCTCGCAGAGGTGATCCGGTTGTGGTGTGCAGCCGTTCTGTAGAAGAACCGAATTCTCGATGCTACTTCTGCTCGACGTCAAAGTCGGAGGCGGGGACTTGCTTGTCGATGACCTCGGCAAACGTGGCAGCCAAAAGAAGCTCTTCCTCGCCCTCGACGTCGATCCATGCGACGCTTGGCGTTGGACCCTTTCGATGGTCCAGCGATATCCACCAATGACCGTCGCCGGCAATCAGAACCTGCTTGGGCGGTAGTCCCCACTCTTCGCACATGTAGTCGTTGTCCACGAGGTTCAGTGCCGTGGGCATCGAATTCCCAACGACAATTCCGCTCAACTCTTCGAGGGGCACGTGGTCCTCAGCCCAAGTTGTTTGCTCGTCGCCCTAAGGCCTACGCTTTGGCCCGTCATAGACCTTAACCAGGATGCCGTATTCGATCGGCACGTCGGGTCTGGGCGCCTGGGCCGCAGCCTGCACGATTAGGCCTTGGACATAGGGGTCTCGAAGGGTCTCTGCGGTCCCTAACCGTAGATGGCGCACCTGGGCGCCCTTTCCATTCAGCTTCCTTTCGATATCGATGAGCTTTGCGCCATGGGCAAAGACAAGGGTGACATGGTCCGAATAGGCGGCAAGGTTGACGAAAAGGCCCTTAAGGTCCCCAGTGTAGGAAAACCCCGCGCAAACCGCCGAGGTGGCATCGTAATGCAACTCGCCGACCGGCTCCAGCATTTTCAGTAGGATTCCCCGACCATCAAGCATGGTGTGTCGGACATGCGCCGGGTAGGGAGCCAAGAATGCGTCAAGGTCGCTCATAGGGCAAAAATCTACCCTGACTTCAGATCTGGCATCGACCTTGGTTTGCAGATCATCTGGCATTACCCAGTATTCACTTGCCAACCTTCAAGCCCAATCTCGATGAGATCGGCCAACGAAGTTCGGCTGGGGTTTTCGCGGCGACTCCGCACAATCCATGAAGAAGGGAAGGCGGCCACCGTTCGCTTTACACTAGACCGGGGCCGCATATCTGAAAGACGCTTTGAACTTGTCTCGATCGATCGATTGCCCTTCAGCCGAACTCGGTTGGCAAGAGCCTAGCCGGTAGCCCTGGCCCAGATCTAGGATTGCTTCTTGCTGGCCTTGATTGCGCCGATGATCGGCCCGAACGCAATGCTGACGAGAATCGAAAGGTAGAACGCTCCAATAATCGGTGTCCACCACTCTCCATTCCACACCCAGTCGACGACATGTTTCATCTCGAATAATCTCCAGCCTGTCTCAAGTTCATCCAAACAGGAGTACGGCCCGAGTAGCTGGGCGTTGCAACGGATCACCCAACTACTGGTACAGGCGGGTCGAGTTACTCGCGGTTGATTCGCATTCCGATCTACCTATGAAGACCGCTTGTTCCGGTCTCGGCGAACGTTGTTCAATGCGTTAGCGCGTCGGGTGCCGAGAGACAATCGCACCGCACAGAAGGGAGACCTGCCTCTGCTGAGACGTTTGCAGAAAGAACGTGGGGGCGTTGATTGACGGTGCCAAGCGAGACGCCTACGAAAAGGATGTCAGAAAACCGACACACGTCGAGAAATGTATGTTAGAATTCTGACATCTCATGTTGAAGCTCTCAGGGAACCTTAGCAAACGGGAGGCGCAGATCATGGATCTCGTCTACGCCCGCGGTTCGATCGTCGCCACGGAACTCGAAATCGACCTTCACGGCTTGTCGAACTCGGCGATCAGGGGCCATTTGCGAACCCTGGAGGCCAAGGGGCACCTGATGCACGTCGAGGAGGGAGGACGATTCGTCTACCGGCCGACCCGGCCCCGGGAAACGGTGGCTCGGGGCGAACTCAACCGCCTCCTCTCAAGCTTCTTCGGTGGTTCCGTTACTGCGGTGCTTTCGACGCTCCTGGACGTTGAGAAAGATCGTCTCACGCCAAAGGAGCTTGAGGAGCTTCGAAAGATGGTGGAGCGGGCGGAGGAGGAGGGGCGATGATCGCGATTCTCATCTGGTCTTTGCGGACGATCGCAGTCGCAGCATTGAGCGTCACGTCGTTGGCGCTCATGCGCAGCCGTTCCGCCGCCCAACGAAATCTCGTATTGCGGATCGCGATCGCCGTCGCCTGGCTCTTGCCGGTAATGGCGATGGTTGCGCCCCGGATCGAACTACCTTCGACCGACCTGGTCCGGGCATTTCCTTCCGCCAGGGCAATGCCACCGGTTGTCGATTCACCAAAGACGAAGCCGTTTCCGGCCCAGCGGCCGGCCAGGTCGATCGCATATCCGACTACGGATCTCTCCAAGTCTCCGGCGCCCGTCACTTTTCCGTGGTCGCTTGTCTACGGCATCGGAGTCGGGCTCATCCTGTTAAGATGGACGCTGGGTATGGCCGGTCTTGCCCGGATTCGACGATCGGCCGCTCCCACCGGCGATCCTGACGTTTGGCGAGCGGCCGTCTTGGTGCCTGCCACTTACGGCGGCACGATTCTGGTACCCGAGTGTTCGGTTGATTGGCCGGCGGGACGCTTGCAGGCGGCTATATTGCATGAGCGTGCCCATATTCGGCGAAGAGATTGGCTTTGGCAATCCTTCGCCGGAGGACTCGCCACCGTCCAGTGGTTCAATCCCTTCGCCTGGCTGCTGATTCGGATCATGCGGGACACCGCCGAAGCGGCGGCCGACGATGCCGTGCTCGCCGACGGCTTGACGCCAAGCGAGTACGCCCGAGAGTTGCTCGCCGTGGCAGCATCGGCCGCACCTGTCGGTCCCGCATTGGCCATGGCTCGCCGGGGTGGCGTCAAGGACCGGGTGGTCGCAATCCTAGCCGCCACCCAGGACCGCCGCACACCCAGCCGTCACACAACCGTCATCTTGGCGACCTTGCTGTTCGTGTCCGGGATCGCAGTGGCGGGACTTGCAGGGAAAGAGGAGTTGTTGACGGGATCTTCCGTCAGGCTCGCGGACGTCCGCCAGCTAAGCCCGTTCCCCTCTAGCCGTTGGAACGCCGAAGGGCTCGGGGTCTTCACGCCGGACGAAGTCGCGGGCGACTCACAGGTGGCGGCCAGTGGTTTCACTCCTCTGGGCAAGAAGCGTATGTCTGTCCGGTTCGCGGTCGATCACTTCACCGAGTCGGACAAACTGCGGATTTGGGTGGAGAAACCGGCGGCGGTCGTTGTCTATGGCTCGCCGCACGGGAATGGACAACCGTCTGAAGGGCGGAACGATGGAGCGTTGGGGCTTACGTTGGAAGCGCCTCTCCAGGCAGCCCGAGCCCAGGTTCGCGTGGGACGGGCGACCGGCCCCTATCACGCTTTCGCCGGTAAGGTTCCTTTTACTGCCACGAGCGAACCGATTACGTGGCCAGAGGGCACTTTTGCGGGGGCGAAGATCGACTTTCGATTCCCAGCGGCACTGGCGGATGTCGACTATCGCGTGTTCGTTCTCACCGACAAGGGAAGGGTCGAGGTGCGGGACAACGAATACGAGTACACCGATGACGAAAACGAGGTCCCAAAGACGGTCTATATCGCAGTCGACAACCCAGCGCACGTTCGGAGCGTTGGCATCGAGACTCGCGCCTATCGGATTACATCCTTTGATTTGCGGCTAGCACCCAAAGGACCACTAAACGCGCCGAAGCTGGTCGAGTCGAAGCACTCGATCGAACTCATCCGACTATCGGAAGGCGATCGCGCCTGGTTACCCGACGGCACGCCCGCCAAGGCCGTCGGCAAGATGACCTCCTTCATGCCGGCGAATGCCGGTTACAAAAAGCTCACCCTCGCCTTTCGGGTGCATGGAAAGACATGGTTCCAACCGACGCTGGCGCCCAATATCGGAGAAGCTTACGCTCTGGATGGCGATCGGAGCGGCTTTCTGGCAACTCCAGACAAGCCTGACGAGCGGATCGGAATCGTCACGTTGAACGTTCTGCAGACGACGAGGGTGTCGCCGATCACCGTCGTGCTTCGGACAAGCTCCTGGCAAAACCACGCAGACCAACTTGTCGGACCTGGGGCGGGCCATGCGCATCTGACGCGACTAAAACAGGAGGTTGGCGCCGATGGAGATGTTTGGACGACCTATCGAGTTGTCCTCGACGGCGTGCCTCCGATCTCCCCTGGCCGGGACATTCAACTCACTCCCCTCAATGGGAACTCTCAGGGTCTGGGATCCATTGTCGAGCGACGGGCGACCCCCAAAGACCCAAGCTATACGCTGATCGTACGGGGCAAGGACCCGGTCCGCCGTCTCATCCTCCAATCCCAGGCCATCGAACAAGCCCGTTTCGACAACGTCCACCTAACCCCGAACCCTTGATCGCCACATGGCCAAACTAGGACCGAGTACATGACCGTCCAACGTCGAACTAACGAGGGTCGGAGTTCTCTCGTGGTTCGTATCGCCTAGTGGTTGACGGGGCCCAGTTCATGGAACGGGCGGTGCCGTCTGAGATACAAGTGATGTTCGATCGAAGTGATTGTTGACGATCTGAGGTGTCCAGAGCTTCATTCCGCCGGTCCCACTTGGGGTGGCGTTGCCACTGGTACTATCAAGCTGATGCACACTTTGCGGCGGAGTCCGCCCGGGCTCCAGGCTTTAGGAACATGAATTCAGAACCGCCATTTGACGATCATTCCCATATGGTTGGCCCTCAGGCCGAATCTCAGTCGGCCCAGATACGCCTCGAGCTCCCGTCCGTAAAGTATATCGACAGTTTCTTTCAGGCAATGACTGAATTTGAGCGTGTCGGAGACCACCAATACTCAAAAAGCATGACCCGAGAGCAGTTTCCCGGCTACGTGCAGAAACTCCACGATCTAGCCGCTGGCAAGGACCTAAAGGCAGGACATATTCCCTCAATGGAGTTCTGGATCATCGACGATGACGGCTACGCGGGCCGGATCATCCTGGGTCTTTCTTTCACACCCAGCCCCGAGAGAGTTGGACATCACGTAGGCTATGCCGTACGTCCGAGCAAGCGCCGAAAGGGGTACGCGACCAAGGCACTTCAGTGTCTACTGGATGAGGCGCGGAAGCTGAAGATATACAAGCTGATGCCCACCTGCGGCCCAGCCAACATAGCTTCGCGAAAAGTGATCGAAAGGAATGGGGGAGTGCTGTTGGGCGGTGTGTCGAACGACGATGCTCGGAACGGCGAGCTTCGATTTCTCATCGATCTGGAAGCAGAGCCAGCCGCTCTCAATAGCGGATCTGATCCGAGCATGACTCGAGTGCCTGACAAACCGATGCTCTACAGTAGGTCTTTCCTGAAGGCCCTCCAGAAGGGTCATCTGAGATCCAGGCAGTATCTCGTGGCGAGCAATTCACTACGAAGTGTCGGATTGGGCTCCAAATGGTAATGCTCGGTTCTGGGACTGAACTTGTGGTCACATACAAGTCCAAGAGTCGGTGACTACTTTGGAAAGGTTGCGAAACCGTCGACAGAATCGAAGGGGATCGGATCTCTACTACACCGCTTGCAAGGGTAGAGCGAAGATGTCCATGTCGAGTTGCCCGGGAGGCAGAATCTGAATAACCCATATCCGGCGGCCTACTGCCGCCAATAGTCGCGCCGGACTAGAAGGATCGAACACTGCATGAACGTTAGCATCGTCGGTATGGATTCGGTACGCTTCCTTGCCTGACTCCACATCCCAAAGCCGGATTGTACGATCGTAAGCCGCGCTAGCGATCGTTCGTCCATCGGGCGAAAAGGCCAAACTGGTAACTCGTGCCTCGTGACCATCAAACGTGCGCAAAATCACGCCAGTGTTGGGATCAAAGAGGAAGAACGTCTCGTGCCACCAGCCGGCCAGAGCTTGTTTCCCATCCGGGGAAACGGCAAGCTTGTCGATTGCGCCATCGAAACCATCGATAAGAAGCAACGTCTCCTTGGTCTCTAGGTCCCAGACCCGAATTGTATTGTCCAACGACCCACTCGCGATGCGCCGCCCATCCGGGAAAAAGCAAAGGCTCTCCACCTCGGCGGTATGCCCATCGAGCACCCCAATTTCCTTCCTGGTTTCGAGTTCCCATAGCCTTACCAACCTTTCCTCGGAGCAACTTGCCAGGATCTTGCCGTCTCGGTGAAAAGCGGCTTGATAGATGGCCTCGGTTGGACTGGCAAATTCCATAGTCTGTGCTCCGCTTTCGACGTCCCAAATCCTATAGGTTCCGTCCCAGTGGCCGCTCGATACTTGCCGTCCGTCGGGTGAAAACTGGACTTTCCAAACGTGGCCTGTTGAGTGTTGCATGGACTTCGTGGGGGCTCCTGTTTGAGCATCCCAAATCCCGACTACATCTGCCTGTGTTCCACCGCAAAGCCATCGGCCGTCTGGAGAGATGTCGAGGCTTTCGATGCCTCCAAAATGATCCATTGAGACCTCGGACCCTTTCCTTTGCAGGTCCCAAACCCGAACTTCGTCGCTATAGGATTGGGTTGCGAAACTGTGTCCGTCCGGTGCGAACGAAATGCCACGCTTTGCGTCACATCCTGCTACGTAGCTCCCGAGCTTCTCCCACGATGAGACCACCCAGATGTCGACCACGCCACCAGTGCTCGAAACGGCGATCCGCCGTTGATCGCGGGACAGCGACAGGCAATTGATCTTCTCAAAACCGGCCAGTACGGTGGTGAACGCAGGCCGATTCTCTGTATCCCAAATCCGAATGGTCTGCTCGTGCCCAAAGACGTCGGCGACGAAGAGAATGCGTCCGTCGGCAAGGTAGGTCATCTGGTAGCCAAGTCGAGCCCCACCGTCAAACTCCCCCGCCTCTAGGGATCCATACAACTCTCCAGTCTCAACATCCCAAAGCTGCAGGGCAATGTGCGAAAGTGCGGCAACCCTTCGTCCATCGGGCGAGAAACTGATTTCGACCACCCGTCCTCGCGTGCCAAACGAATGAAGTGGCTCGCTCGTTTGCGCGTCCCAAAGGCGGACGGTGCTATCTCCTGAGCCACTGGCGATAGTCCGTCCGTCTGGCGAGTAAGCCACTGCATGAACCCAGTCGGTATGTCCACGTAGGGTAATAATCGTGTTCCCAGATTGGACATCCCAAACATGCACCTTGTGCCCCATCGTTCCCGCAATTATCCTCTCGCCGTTTGGCGACCAATCGCAATCCAGAATGTGTTCGCCCGCGTTCAGCCGGCGAGAATGCCTTCCCGTCGCGGAATCCCAAAGATTTACTGCGTAAAGTATTGCCGTAGCAATTAGTTTTCCATATGGCGAGTAATCGACCCATCCGATATGGTCGAAGGGTGGATGGATGAGACGCATCCTCTCAACCGTGGGGCGGCTACGGTTCACACGAACTGCTACCGCATGATCAAACTGGATGCTGGCAGAGAGACCTTCCAAAGCGGCAATCGGTAAGTCGCTCGCCAGAATCGAATCGAAGCTTCCAGGATCGTCGGCAAGCTCGCTTGCTTTTGTCCGAATGACCTTCTCAACGGCTTTAACCGGATCGAGGCGACCGTCAGGCAATTCGTTGATCTGCAACGTCTCCTCGATCGTCTGCCATATCAACCCAGAGCGCACGCGACGCCTGAGGTAGGACCAGTCGCAGAGCAAGGAACGAGCCCCGATCTCATCGTTTGAGATCAGTCGGTGGGCGACCGCAAAACGTAGTGCATATTCCTTGCCCAGGTGCGACTCGCACCAGGCCGCCCAACGAACATGGCTGTCATTCAAGTCCACGGCAAAGTCATCGCCAGCCCTCAAATCGCTCATCCAGTCGAAATACGACTTATGCCATGCAGATCGGCGACCGTCAGCGCTCTCCGGCATTAGAGATCCTAGACAGTCCATTGCAGCCTGCACCGTTCTGACCGTTTGGCCGCACACTTCTGCGACATCGGCATCGGTCACCGGTTCAAGCGCCGAAAGATGAAGGGCCAGGGGCATGCGGGCCACGTCAAAGGAGTCTCGATGTGGAAACTGTCTCTCCAGGTACTGACGGTGTAGGCCCCCTAGCCCCTGCGGCCACTCGTCCAACCGATCTAGCGCGAGATCGCCGTCGGTTAAGGCGCGGAGGATCTCGACCGCAACGAGAAACGTCCCTTCCGCCCGAGCTCCTATCGCTTCGGCGATCTTGTTCGGATCGGCCCCTGACGAGCGAAGGCGCTCGCCTAGGCGTCCGAGCGACAGTTCCGCCTGAACGTGCGCGGCAAGATCCCGCCGATTGTCTGCGCTTGCCGCATCGAGCACCAGGGGTTTGGGGAATTTCTCTTCGATCTGCCAGCCGGGACGCGAAGTAACTAGCAAACGAAGGTTTGATGGGAGATCTCGCCAGACACGGCCCAACATGTTCGCAAGGGCCGGCTCCGCCTCGTCTAGCGCATCGACGGCGAGGGTCCATGATCGCCCTGCTGGCAAGTCGCGCAAAGGGGCGGCAACGGTTCGAACGAAGAACTCGTCCGAGTTCGGATCGAGGCGATCGACCTTGATGCTGCGGAGACTTTCAGCATAGCCGTCTAGCCCAAGCTGGAGGATTTGAGCGGCAACCGACCGCGCAAAATCCTCCAACCTACGCGTACTTGTTCTGTCGTGGCGGCAAAAGTGAACGGCTCCAACGCCGAGGCGCTTCGAAACCCAGTTCGCGATAAGCGCGCTCTTGCCAATTGCCGGCGGGCCTAGGATGAATAGGACGGGTGAGGCCGAAGGCGAATGCGCCCAGGCGTCGATTCGCGAAAACACCTCGGATCGTCCTGCGAAGCAACGATGCCGTGCAAAGTCCTCGCTGAAGTCGATTGCCGGAAACTGTCGTCGCAAATCGGATTGGTGAGGGTCCTCGGGAACACCGCATTCGACGGCCTCTACTAGAGCATCCATCAGATAGTGGAGAAGGCCATCTCGCCTCTCCCAGCCATCTAGATCCAAGTATTGGAGAGTGTTGATTCGTAGGGGAAGCTCGCATCGTCGGACCATAACAGGAACAATCCGTTTGCGCGCATCATGGGCGTGCGCAAGTTCATTCCTGCAGAAGCTATCCGGTTGGACCGATCTCGGCGAAAGCAAGGCGAGAAACACGTCAGAATCGAGGATTTCGCTTTCGATTTCCCGTTCCCAATCCACAGACAACCGGCGTGCCAAGTCAGCCTCATCGAGCCACACTCGATGGCCCCGCTCCACAAGCCAGGCCTTCAGTATTCGGGCAATCTCTACCGAGTCGTCGTGACCATAACTGAGAAATATACGTGCCACAGGGTTCCTATGCCAAATCGTACTCGATGCACTAATCACCAATACCTAGGCAAGTGCGCTCTGAAGCAGACTCGGCAACCTGTAGACAGAGCACCCAGCCATAGCGGAGGCTGCGATAACGATAGGTCTTTGTCGTGCAAGTGTGATGTAGACGGAGTTGCTTGCACTAAACACATCGTCTGCAGAAACGGCATCTTCCGCCATAGTCCCCTACATCATCAGGACGGGCTTGGAAAGAAGACTCGGCTCTGACGTAAAAACCAGCTCATCCAACACGTGTTATCCATCCACACTGCATCTTGGAGTGTAAGTCCACAGTACGAAGGCTGACGCGGTCCAGAATAGCCCAGCACGAGCCCCCCGAAACACCATTCTAACCGGTCGGATCATGGCCTGATATGACCAAATCCATGCGAGAACCTGCGCGATGTATCGGGAACGTTCTCGCAGGCATTCGCCTAGGTGTGGCTCTCCCAATGACCTGTGGCAGACGCTCGTCGTTGAGACCGTGTGCCTGTTCCTAGATGCAGCGAAAGGCGCCACGTTGGTCGATGCTGGTCTGATGGGCCAGGAGCCCCTTATCGATGGACAATGACTGAAAGTGAGGATCGTCGCCACTCCCTGCCACACACCGCGGGACAACACTTTTACCCCGGAAGGATCAAGACGCCGATAGCCATAATTGCTCTCAAAAGCGAGAGCAGAGCTAGATACGGCTTAAGGAAGCGCGCCGCCTCAAGATTGACGAGAGCCTCGACGACAGGAGCGTTGGATATCGGCTCGTATACGATGACGTCTCCTACCTCCGCGACTGCAAGAGGCAACCTCGGGCACTCCCCCTCGAAGGATGCTGCGTGCCTCCTGCACTGCTGCCCCCGCAAGCAATACGTCGCTCTGCCTCTCACCTTAGGATTATCATCGAATGCATACTGACGTCAAGCGAGGCTCGATGGTGAAGTGCAAGGAGCATCCCAGATATAGGGCGGTTCGTCCGCCGAAACACGACTGTCCCACCTGTCAGGCAATGTGGGAGCAGTCGCTGACCTTCGACCACGGACTCGCAGGACAGATCCCTAGGAGAGCGACGGGCAGGCACTGCACTTCGGACGAGTCGAAGGGGCACAAAGGTGGTCGCGGTGTCCCTAATCTCTGAGTACCCAGCTGAAGAGTGCTGGCCACCTACGATAATTCCATTCGGTACTCGTCTTCACCAGGGCGGCTGGTGGCGCGACGACATGCTGGACGGGAGCTCCGCCGTAGGGCTCTCCTGAAGACGGTATCGGGGTTCCTTGCCATCTGGTCGGCGGCGTCAAGGGCCCTAAAGGGAGATCATCGGCACGACCTTGGTCATCACCCAGTGGTGCTTTGCCACTTGCCGCTGACGAACGAAGCCTCTTCGCTCAAACATCGCGGTGGTGCCTAGACAGATGAATGACTGGTTTGTAGTCCTGTCGGTCATATCCTCAGGGTACGCCTCGACAAAGCCTCCGCCCGCTTCGGCGATGAGCTTGAGCGCGCCTTCCAGAGCCAGGCTGGCGACTCCCTTGCCGCGGTACTTTCGATCCACGAAGAAGCAGGTAATCCTCCAGTCGGGCTCAGCCTCCAGGCCTGGTAAATAGGTCTTCTTGAACTTGTTGCGGGGGGCAATTTCGTCGCTCCGCCCGTACTGACACCAGCCTACGGCGGTGTCCCCATCAAACACTACCGCCGCGTGTGCCCGACCTTTGCAAATGAGTGAGTGCTTGTCCTCTTTCTTCTCGGCGACGGACCCGTATTTGGGCTTTTCATCCTTCTGGAACCCCATGCACCAACACCCTCCCCAGACGCCGTTGTGCCGTTCGATCAGATCCGCATAGGCGGGCCACGCGGATGAGTCGAGGGGTTTGACGACGAAGTCACTCATGTTCGATTCGCTCTCCTTTGAGATCGTTGCCAGGATAACAGGTCCGTACGACATACGGTCCGTGGATGTACGAGGTCAGCAGCATTCCTCCGTCTTGGCCGCATCATCGCCGAGGTAAGTGGCGAGCCGAGCCAGAGCAACGCGATTGACGCTACAAATCATGTATTTGCCGCGACGCTCGACGGCGACGAGACCGGCATCCTTGAGTTCGTTGATGTGGAACGAGATAGTTGAGTTGATCTTGTCTTTACCAGTAATGTGGCAGCAGATCTCTCCTACCGAAGGACCTTCGACCCGATGGACGTCCCCCCGGTCGCCAAGCGCCACGCTGCAGTACCGCTCTCGCAGAAAGTCCAGAATGGTCACTCGGGTTTTATCCCCCAAGGCCTTGAACATTACGGCCCGCTCCTCGGACAAATCCATCTTGGAAGATTACCTTTCGATTGGTTTCGTTATTCTTAGAAACGTTGGAGCGACTTATGTTAAGATTGGGGGACTGGGATGCACAATGTCGTACTGTTCGGTCAGTGTCTGGGCGACCCGCTCACGATAAGGGTGCTTGCTCTCTTGAGGCAAGGAGAGCTCTGCATTTGCGAGGTTCAGCATGTTCTTGGCGAGGATAGAAGCGTTGTGGACCTTCGACTCAGGAAGCTGCGGGACTCCGGCATCGTGCGAACTCGTAGGCGTGGTCAATGGCTCGCCTACCGGATCCACACTCATTACGTGGATCTTGTGGAGACCGTCTTTGAAGCGTTTGACGAGACCATTAGCTGGGACCAGGATGTGACGCGAGACACCAAACTTCTTGGAATTGAGCTCAAGAAGCGCGTCAATCAATGGTGCGCAAGCCCGAGGGGCCGAGCGGTCCTGGCAGAATCCGAGCGCGAAGGCACAGAATTGGTCGTTGAGGATGGTGGATGCTGCGACGAAAGCACCGGCCCGACTGCGCGGTGGCTCGGCCTCAGACCTTGCGCCAGACGCAGGCTCAGAAGGAGCAAATCTCTTCGGCATCTCGCCGTCTAGGTGCAAAAACCGGTCCGCTCGCTGGGCAGCATTCATGCGAATAGGGAAGCAATAGGCCTCCTCACGTGTTAAGAATATATTCTCATGCGAAATCGCTTAATGCCACCTTAATGTGGTCTTTTTATCGTCGGAGGCGAGGAGAAAACCACATGATCCGACGAGCATTTACCCTTATCGAGCTTCTCGTAGTAATCGCGATAATAGCGATTCTTGCCGCCATTCTTTTCCCCGTATTCGCCCAGGCGAAGGAGGCTGCAAAGAAGACCTCCTGTCTCTCCAACCTCAAGCAGGGCGGCACGGCGACTTACTTGTATACGAACGACTACGACGACATGTTGTACGGACATCGTTGGAATTGCGGTGGGAACCCCGCTAACAACTATGCTGCGACGACAACATGTCAAGAGTATCTTGGGAACCAGGCCAACGGCCTCAATTCGACTGCCCCAGACCAAGCCGGCGGTATTGGCGCCCCGGTTAACGCGCGCCTCTTTTGGGTGTATATGCTTGCGCCGTACACCAAGAGCAATCCGCTCTTCCACTGCCCTGACCAAAGTAAAGATTTCTACCCAGGCAGCAACACGACCCAGAATACATACAAAGGCAACGGCGCCCAGACTGGCTTCAACTACGGAGGGCAGAACAGCTATGCGCACAATGACTTCTACCTGTCGCCTGCAGCAAGTACAACTGGCGGTGTAACAAGCAACCTTCCGGTTCCGCCAACCACCACTTCGATCCCCCGAGTTGCCAGCACCATTATGATTGTGGACGGCAGTTCCTATGGCACGGGTCCGGATGTGACATCGTCTGCAGCCGGAGGTTCGGCAGGACCCACCGGCGAGTCCGGAGTCGTCGATCCGACGAAGCTGAACGGCAACGAGTTTACGTGGGCCACGGGTGGGTCGACCAACCCGAATCCTTTCTATGCTCACTATTGGATGAACCAGGGCGGCGGTCTTGGAGGCGGCGTTGCCTGGACCTTCGCCGCCGATGGCAATTCCTCCGGCAACTCGACCCCCCAGGAAGTTGCGCTGGCCCTAAGCGCGAGCGGCATCCAAAGCCGCCATGCCGGCAAACTTAACGTCATGTGGACGGATGGGCATGCCAAGTCACTTGACTGGCGTCAGACCGTCGGCAATATCTGCTACTGGACGACAGACGCGGACGGGGCGCACCCTGCCTGCGGGAACTAGGACTTGAGTAAATGGGTCCCGAAATGGCTAAGGGCCAAGAGGGACCCGTTCTTTGGGGGGCCGGCTGCGAGCAGTCTGTGACGTTCACAGAACATGGTCCCTGCTTGGACTGCCGACAGCCGATGCACGCTTGCCTTGGTTGCATTGCTTCAGTGCCGAGAAAGCTAGAAATGAGGTCTGTTGACTAGTCGGCCATATCCTCAGAGCGGGCCTCGAAGGAGCCTGCTGCTTCGCCGATGAGCTTCCGCACGCCTTCCAGAGCAAGGCGTGCGCCCGACCCTTGCAGACGAGGGAATATTTGTCGCAATTCTTCTCGGCGACGGACAGGTACTTGGGCAGCTTGATCGATCGGCCTATGCAAGTCGACCCGTTGGCGGATAGAACGACTTGCGCGGTTGTCTCGCGTAATCAATACCTTGTTGCCGTCCACGCACCTGTCGTAGAATCCTGTGTGTTTTGCTAGGAGTTCTTATGCTCAGATCGCTTTGCTTAGGCTTCCTTCTATTCATCGCTTGCGCCGCACTGGCTGGGCCGCCTGAGGCTGGAATCTACACCTATACCACTGCGAACAACGCCTCCAAGTTCGAGTATTGGGTCAGTACCCGAGTCGCCTTGACCCAGAAGGCGGATGGAAGCTTCGCCATCCGCGGCTTTGCCAGGGTCAGGGTATCCCAAGATGCTGATGAACAGGACTACGTATTCGACGGTACCCTGATCGACAAGGAACGCGTAGTCGGCCAGTACCTGAGGCTGAGCGATCCACCCCAGCCGGGCAACCTGCGCGGAACGTGGAACACTTCGACGAACAAGTTGGAACTCGATATTGTCACGCAGCAATTCGCGCTCTCGCGCGTAACCGTCAGTAACGGCCGGTACGTGTTGACAAAAACGGACTACGGCAGTCAGCCGCAGCGAGATCGGGGTTGGAGCGGCGTCATGGATGCGGCAAGCCTTACCGAGACAGAGGTCGACCCAAACTCTGGCAACCAGCTGGCGATGCTGAAAGGCACCTGGGACACGCCGCCAGCAGAGCTTCTACCCGGTCAAACCTATCATTTGTTTGGCACTGCCACCGCATCCTTTGCGCCACTGTATCATCCCAGCGTCGGGATGACGGTTCGATGGGAGGTGAACGGCGACGTGACCGCCATTACGTTGCAGAAGGCGTACGCCGGCTATGCGAGCACGGGCCAATTGAGCACCGAATCGAGCGCCTCATGCGGATTTACGGTCGGCAAAGGGGGCAACGGGAACCAGATCGTGATCGCGAACCGAAGCGGCGGCAATCTCGGACGATCTCCCGCTACCTACACCTACACATGGAAACCAGGCAGGCAATAGGAATCGAATGGCGGGAGCGATTACCGTTCTCGCCTCGTGCACATTCGACGGGTCGTTGAGTTTGCGATGAACCGTCTTCGTCGGACTTGTCGCATAGATCGCGCAGTAGGGTGGCTGCATACAAGCGGCCAGTGCGTATCAGCGGGGACGACAGAATGCCCCATAAAGGGCTTAATGCCTAGAGCCTGCGTCAGATCTCCATGACGTTCAACGACGGGAGGGACCAGGTCCAGAACGATAAGTAAATATGCAGTCGTCTCGGCCATCGTCAAAGCACCTTCACCGCCGCAGACGCCGTGAGTTGTAGCCCACGTCGTCCAACCCCTCCCGGACCCCGACTGCGATCTTGGCATCGTCCTCCACGACCAGAATCTTCATCCGTGACGGCCAGGTAATCCTAGAAAGATGGCTCAAATATAAGTGGCGAACTCCGGTCCAACGTTATGTATCCCACCAGCCATGACCAAGTAAGGCCACTGTACTTCGAGGGGCATCGACTTCCTATATGGCTCCATCGTGCCCACACCGAGCATACGATTACTTGAAGACCATCTGTAAAAACACGTAGAGGTTGTGGCTCCAGGTTTCGCGATCGTGGGCGTGTTCGTCGACGTTCCAGACGTGAGGGACGTGATGGTCCTTCAAGTACTTGTGTGTTCGCTGGCTGATCCCGAACAGACCATCTTTCTTTCCGACCGAGACATAGATCAAGTTGAGCGATTTCGCCGCGTCAATGTTAGGAATCAGTTTGTCGGGCAAATACGTGTTTGGTGCGGCCGAGAAACCTCCAATGGAACCAAACAGGTTTGGATGAGCGAATCCGAAATTGAGCGATTGTCCGCCGCCCATCGATAGCCCAGCGATCGCACGATCCGCACGGTCCTTGGATACCGAGTACCGTGATTCAATCGCAGGCATCAAGTCGTTGATGAGGTCACCTTCAAAGACGGCATAGGCTGGCGCGCTGGCGTAGACGTTGCCTTTGGGCTCATCGTCCTTTTGGGCGCAACCGTTTGGCATTACGACAATCATCGGCTTCGCCTTTCCCTCTGCAATCAGGTTATCGAGCACAATGTCCGGCTTGCCTGCCCACCCCCACTGATACTCGTTGGCGCCAATTCCGTGGAGGAGGTAGAGAACGGGATACTTCTTCTCCGGGGCATACCCGGGAGGTGTGTAAACCAGCATGTGTCTCGTCGTCCCGACCGTCTTTGAAATCCATGTAGATGGCTCAAGTTTGCCGTGCGGAATGTCGTTCCGAACCTCATCGAACCCGGCGGGCGGGTCTGGAAATATCTTTAGATTGTCGTCGGTCGGAGCTGACGGTTGAAGTTGTTGGGGGGGCAGGTTGGTGACCGCAACGCCTGCTGGGGCCGGAAGGACGGAAATCTCCGCCGCACTGGTCCAGCCGTTTCCGTTGACTTCACTCAAGGCTGTAAAGCGGAAGAACCGAGCGTCTATCGGGGGGAAGGGGACTTGCTGGAGCGTCGGGTTGTTCTTGATGTTGGCGAACATGCCCGATGCGACTGCCGCTGTCCAATGGATTCCGTCTGTGCTCGTTTCAAATCGATATTTCACCGCGGTGCCGTTGGGGTTGCCATCTTGCCGGGGAAGGTAGGTGAAGCCCGCAATGCGGTGCGTCTCGCCCATATCGACTGTGACATGGTGCGGCAATGCTAGATCGTTGAACCAACGAGTGTGCCAGAACTTGGAAGAATCTCCGTCGATTGCGTTCGCGGCGCCGTTATCGCCTCCAGCAACTTCCTCACTGTCGACATCGATTACCTTCCAACCAGTCGGCACAAGTCCAACGTAAGACTTGGAAGCAACAACTCCAAGCCGCCCGTCTGGTAACAGGCAAGCCGCTTGCACAATGCCGCCAACCGGCATTGGAATCGGAGTGCGGTAGACATGCGACCTGATGGATGGCGCAGTGCCATCGACGGTGTATAGCATCTTGTAGCCGAAGATATTGTTGAGGTACACGAGGCCGTTTGTCCCGCGGTCTGAAATGGAGGGCGGGAACGCCGTAGCGGCTTGTCTGTAGAGACCGATTTCAGCTAAGGTCGGCTCCAGGCGTGATCCGGTAATGCGAATCCTCACCTGGTCGGTAGTCTCCGGGGAACTGAGTCTCAGGAGGCGCTTATGCCCGATAGTCGTTTGTTCGTCTACTTGCTTCCACTTTGAGCCATTCCAGACATCAATGCAAAAGGATTCGATTCGCTGTCCACGATGATCCACCGCCTCTTGCAGTGAAATAACGTCGAAGGTCACCGGTTTGGGCAGCTTCAGAACTACCTCAGCAGTTGTAGTCCCAGGCGCAGCTTCCCACCAGGAATCGAGATTTCCATCCAGGGCCAGCGATGGCGGGTTAGCGGTGTTCGTAGGGTCTGCCGTGATCGTAGAGCCCACCGCGAGGTTCTTGGCAAACGTCTCTTTCACGTATTGCGCCATTTGCGTCAGCGACGCTAGTTGATCATCGGGAACCAGCCCGCGCGTATCAGGCGAGAGGTTCAACAGCATATTTCCGTTGCGACCGATCGATTGGTAAAAGATCTCGATCAATTGCGATGCGCTTTTAGCCCTTTTGTATGGCGACCAGAACCAGCCGTTAAGAATGGGCTCATTCACTTCTGCCGGATACCACCAAAGGTAGGAGCCGGGCTTAAGCTGGGCACGACTGCCAAGATCGCCGCTTTGCATATCCGGCCAAGTGAACTGGTCAGGAGGTTTGGGCAGAGGGATGACACTCCATTCGGTTGTTCGTCCGACGCCTGCTTCATTGCCAACCCAACGCACGTCCGGCCCCTTAACCGCAATGGTCGCATTCGGCTGTAGTTGCTTGATCATGTCGTACCACGCTGCACGGTCGTACGTTTCATGAACGCTCGGATCCGGATTCGCGCCGTCAAACCAAACTTCGTCTACTTCACCGTATTCGGTCAGGAGTTCGTAAAGCTGGTTTAGGAAATACCGGTTGTAGTCATCGACGAAATAGGTGAAGCTCTTTCGTCCGGCGGGTGTGGGACGCCCCTTCAAAGGATCGGTCTTGAATGTTGAAGGATCCGTCGGGATCAACGATTTCAGTTTGGGGCTTTCGTTGCCGTAATAACCGCCTGGGAATCTTTTGTTGGTCCGCAGTTGAAATAGGTCTGCAGGCGACAAGTAGATTCCGAGTTTGACCCCATGCTTACGTGCGGCGGCGGCAACGTCTCGAACCTCGTTGCCCTTTCCTTGTTGCCAGGGACTTGAGGCTACCGAGTGCTTGGTGTAGCGCGAAGGCCACAAGCACAGTCCGTCATGATGCTTGCATACCAGAATGGCCATTTTTCCGCCCGCACCTTTGATGGCCCGAAGCCACTGGTCGGCGTTGAACGCGGTTGGATTGAACAGCGAGGGGTCTTCTTGGCCACTGCCCCATTCGACTCCTCGGAAGGTGTTGGGACCGTAGTGAATGAAGAACATCTCCTCAGCACGCATCCAAGCAGTCTGGTTTGGGCGGGGCAGCACTTTCGCAGCCTTTTCTGCGATGACGGCGGCGGAGTCTTCGCTTGTTATCCGCTGGACAATTGAATAGGGGATCTTCTGCGCTTCGCCCCTATGGATTCCCGTTGAATCTGGTTCCTGAGCGTGGCATAACGTCCCGATACTCATGAGGCCCGCGACAATGAGTGCTAATGGGCGTCTCAATTGAGCAGCCATAGAGAAGCTTCGACCGTCGGGGTCTTTTTCCCCGTCAAGGGTCACTGGCGTCACGAGCGGGATGGCGTGCATGTTAACGTCATCATATCCCATCGGTTTTGGAAGGGGGTCCGACCTTGCGCATGGATCAAGAACATGTCCAATTCCATTTGCTAAACCCATCGGAATGGCGGGAACTCAAAGACCGAAAGGCAGTTTGCCTGCTTGCATGGTCAAGTTCGCGTTCGGAAGATTTGAACTAGACCTCACGACTGGAGCGATTGTCAAATGCGTTGCAGTCCGTTCCGCGAAACGCATTTCTCTCGCGTTCGCAAAAGAACCACGCGGCAAGATCTGAGCGATGGCGCGGCCGAGAGGACTTGAACCTGTGACCCCTACAGTGTCATTGGAATTTTACACGTAAAAGCACAAGATTTGAGTTCCACTGCGTCCATGATCGTCCCTCTCTGTCCCTGGTAATTGAGGGACCCTTGAGAGACCGAGCTGGTGATTCACGAGGTTCTCCGGTCATGCCTGAGGGTTCGAAGCACCACATCGTTGACCCGTCATGCCACTAGTTTTTGGTTCCTGATAGGGCTTCGAACCCTGAGACCACGTCGAAGAGTTCTTCGTCGATACCGCTTTGGCGCAAGCTATGGAACTTGCCTTGAAGGCTTTCTAACAGTTCATCGATGTTCTTTTCGGCACGTTGCATCGCGGCAAGGCGGCTTGCATTTTCGCTTGCGAGCGACTCCGCGCAAGCTTTGAACACGGCAATAAACAGGTGCCCGCTGATGAGCGCGCCTAGAGTAGCCGCGCTGGAGCAAAGCAGTTCGGGCAGATTTCCAGTCGGCCAGTCAATCTTGACAAGTTCGGCCCGCCACCTGTCATCGAGGGGCAGCAATCGTTCGCCAATCGGTTCGTAGAGAGCACCGGGTCTGGGTTGATTGTGGAAGACATAGACACTCGCATTCGGAGTTGCCGCACCGCGGGCCTCAACTGCCAACTGAACCTCCCCAACGAGTTGGGTAATCGATTGTACGGAGGTGGGAACGGCGAATAGCCCCTTCACATCTAGTTTGGCGTCCGCCAATAACCATCGGACGCGCTCTCCGACCGCCCAGACCTGAGGCTCGCCCGGGAGAGCCTTGAGCGCTGTTATCGCATGGTCGGCGATAGCCTCGTTAAATTGGCCGACGAGACCTTGATCCGACCCGAAAACGACCGCAGTCAGGTCACCGCTATCTGACTTGCGAAATGGCTCCGATGCAGTCGGCGTCGCTCCAATTTCCCTGAAGCACACGGTCAAGCCCATTTCCAGGGCCCGGGCGTAATCCGCCAAGGCTAACACCGAAGCTTCGTACTGCCCGATGCTGGATGCAGCCAAGGCCTTCATCGTTCGGACCACGGACTGAAGATCTCCCGCGTTCTCGATCTTCTTGCGTAAACTTGCGACAGAGTCGCTCATGGCTTCTCCTCAGGTTTCGTGGCCACGCCAAAGTCGGCAAGCGACTTGCTTGCGATTTCGATGACTTTATCTCGATCCTCATCGCTCAGCTTGGTGGCAACCTCAAATCGGTCCCGTATCTCCTTAGGTAAGCCTGAGTCCCCTGAACTTACTGCGTTCACGGCGTCTGTCATCTTCTCTAGAGGGACAGACTCGAAGAGCTTCGCAGTGAGGGCCAAAAGCACGGCAATTTGCCCTGGCACAGAAACGGGTGAATGCTCCGCCTGCTTCAGACATGCACGAATTCGCTTGCCATGCTCAATGGTCTTCCGAGTGTCGTCATCAAGGCGAGCGCCAAATCGCGAAAAGGCCTCAAGCTCCTCGAACTGTGCGTATGCGAGCTTTAGGTCTCCAGCGACGGCACGGAACGCGGCGCGCTGAGCCTTACCCCCAACACGAGATACAGATTTGCCTACATCGACCGCAGGAAGCACTCCCAACTCGAATAGAGACGGTGACAAATAGATCTGCCCGTCCGTAATTGAGATCAGATTGGTCGGAATATACGCCGAAATATCTTGGGCTTCGGTTTCAATGATGGGCAGCGCTGTAAGCGACCCGCCTCCCTGGTCCTCTCCCAAGCGAGTGGCTCTCTCTAACAGGCGCGAGTGGATATAGAAGATGTCCCCAGGAAAAGCTTCGCGTCCGGGGGGCCTTCGCAGGAGAAGCGAAAGCTCTCGATAGGCGCGCGCGTGCTGAGTAAGGTCGTCGTAGACAATCAGGACGTCGCGTCCCGCTTCCATGAAGTGCTCCGCAATACTTGTTGCAGCGTACGGAGCGATATAGGCCAGGCCGGGAGGGTCATTGCCTTCAGTCACTACGACAACCGTGTAGTCCATTGCCCCCTCTTCTCGCAGGACCGCGATTGCCTTGGCGACAGCGGAACCCCGCTGGCCGATCGCGCAATAAACGCAAACGACGTTCTTGTCGCCCTGATTGAGGATTGTGTCTATGGCAATCGCCGTTTTGCCCGTTTGGCGATCACCCAAGATCAACTCGCGCTGACCTCGTCCAATCGGTATCAAAGCGTCTAGCACCTTGATGCCGGTCTGGAGTGGGATGGTGACTGGCGCTCGATCCATGATCGGAGGCGCCGGACGTTCGATCGGAAGTCGTGCGCGTTCGGCCACCGCTCCCTTTCCGTCAAGCGGCTGACCAAGAGGGTCAACAACTCTTCCGAGGAGGCTGTCGCCTACCGGAACATCCATAACTCGACCGGTCCGCTCAACCTCGTCGCCAACGTGGAGGCGCCAATGCTCTCCGAGCAAGACGACGCCTATCTCTTCTTCGTCGACGTTAAAGGCGATGCCGTAGACTCCGCCAGGAAACTTGATCAGCTCTTCAAATCCGACGCCGGGCAGTCCGGTGACGGTGGCGATTCCGGTTGAGACGGACTTGATCGTGCCTACTTCGTGAGCCACAAGCTGAGCCGTGAACGACTCACGCGCCTGACTCATTCCGTCAAACGTGCGATCGATGACCGCCTCTAAACTCTCAGTCTTAAAGCTCACTTGCTTGCAGCCTTTGCAGTCTTTGCGTTCTTAGCGGCTTTTGTCAGCTTTGCAGTTTTTGTCGGCTTCGCGATTTTTGCAGGCTCTGGCGATTTCTTAGCGGTCAAAAGCTCATCGACGTCTTTCTCCAGGGATGTCAAGTAGTCATCGATGCTCCATGAGACCTTTTGCCCGTTCACGCTCAGTTCAATTCCGCTTATCAGAGCTGGCGAAGCCTCAAACCGGAGATCGACAGAGGTCGAGAACGTTTCGTTAACCGCATTTTGGATCGCCGTGCGCTCTTGATCGGGAAGGTCGAAAGCACTCCTGATTACCGTAGGCGATCCAGCAGTTTTCAATGCCTCTCCGATAGCCTCCTTGGCCTTCGCGTCGAGTTCGAGCAGACGTCTGGTGAACACCTCGCCCATTCGCTCTTCCAAACTCGTCGTGGCCAGGTCTGCTAGCGCCTTCCTTGTGACTGCAAAAACCTCTTGACGCGCACGGCTGCTCAGCGCCTCATTGATCTTTATTGATTCGGCGCGCAGTGATTCTTTACGCTTCGCGGTCAACTCATCGGCGGCGGTTCGGGCTTCACCTAGCAGCCGCTCACGTTCCGCCTTCGCGTCGCCGTGGGCTTTTGTCATGAGAGCGGCTCGCTTCTTATCGAACTCCTCGTTCTTGTGTTGAAACTCGTCGTGCTCTCGTTGTGCGTCGACCTTCTTGGCATCGGCTGCCGCAATCTCAGTGGCAATCTTTTTCTCCCTTGTCTCGATTGCGGAGAGAATGGGCTTGTAAAGAGACCGCTTCATCAACCACACGAGGATGAGGAAGTTGATGACCTGGGCACAAACGGTGAACCAATCAATGAGCATGAGATCACTTGTGAGCGGTCTGACTTAAGAAGTGGCCCCAGAATGGATTGGCGAAGATGAGGATCATGGAAACGACAAAGCAGTAAATCGCCAGAGATTCGATCATTGCCAGACCGACGAACAGGGTGCGAGTAATCGTCGGTGCAGCATCAGGCTGCTGGGCTAGAGAACTCAGTGCAGTCGAAACTGCTTTGCCCTCGCCCAGCGCCGGGGCGATGCAGCCAATGCTGATCGTGAGTCCGGCCGTAGTAATTGAGGCGACGGCGATGACGGTGGTGCTATCCATGAAGATTTCCTTTTTTACTGGTTGAAGTGCGTCAAGTTGCAGGAACTGGACTCGGTGTGGCGGCGCCATTTGGAGGCTTCTTTGCCTTGCGCGAGCTGGTTGCGGCGGCGATATAGACAGCGGCGAGAATCGTAAAGATGTAGGCCTGGACCATGCCCGTCAGTAGGCCGAGAAGGGTCATGACGACAGGGAAGATAAAGGGAGTAATCGTCAGCAAAATGCTGATGATCATTGCCCCACTCATCATGTTGCCGAAAAGGCGAACCGCCAGGGCGAGGGTACGGGAAAGCTCGCTGATGATGTTGAAGGGCAGCATGATTACCGTCGGCTCCAGGTAGGACTTCACGTAACCGCCAAAGCCCCGATCCTCGATCCCGAAGAGCGGAACGGCTACGAACACACACAGGGCCAGTGCTGCCGTAGTCGAGAGAGAACCGGTCGGAGGCTCGTAGCCGGGGATGACGGTGAACAGGCTTGCGGTCGCGACGAACAGGAAAAGTGTGCCCAGGAACGGAAGGTATTTCCTCGGATTGCGGAGTCCGACGTCTTCGATCTGTCTCTCAATCGTCGTCACGACGATCTCCAAAAGACTTTGCCATCGAGCCGGCTGCAAACTCGTTGACAGCCTTCTCGTCACCAGAAGGGATCCCAGAACCAGCACGAGCATAATTGCCCAGCTGAAGACGATCGTCCCGTTCAGTTTGAGGATCCCGTGCTGCCAAAAGATCAGCCCATCGGCGCTAAGGCGCATGACTGGTCTCCTGTGCCTCGTAGCCCTTCGTTTCCTGCGGCGGTCGGGTGAACCACATCACGGCTTGTCTCGCCAGCAGAAAACCAAGCAGGCATGTCAAGAGCTGTTCCAAGCCTCCACTCGACGCGGCATAAAACCCCGAGACCGTCAAACCCATCCGGAGAATCAGGCTGCCGAGAAACCATACTGCGGGCGCCTTTGCGTTAACAGCCTTCCCAACGGTCCACCACAGACCGCCGAAGAAGAATGCGCCTAAAACGCCGCCAAAGAGCAAGATCAGGCCCAAAGCGAGGACTTCATTCATCGTCTCCTCCCGGATCTTCATGCATCGCACGATCTTGCTTGGAAACCCAATGCCAGGCGTTAAAGCAACCCAAAGTCAAGCCCGCAACCAAAAGGGCAAGCGTCCACGAGTGACCACCTGGATGGTTGCTATCGAGCCAGATGCCGAGCCCGGCGCCAAGCAACGTGGGAACACTAACCGACCAACCGACAAGCCCCATCATTCCCAAGCCAAACCAGACAGCCTGGTCGGACTTGCGGCGAGCCTTGGCTTTTCGCGATGCCTCAGCGTCGATTTGACCGACGAGGACCTCGCGCTCGCTTGGGTTCTTCGGGCTTGGTTGCTTACTCATGTTGCAGACTCGCAAAGCGACGAACAAATCCCGATTCAAGCTTTGCGGTGGCTATCCGGACCTTCTGTTCCTGTTCGTCCAGTGTCAGGAACTGTTTCTCCAAGGAGTCCTTTAGTTGCTCAAGTTCGGCGCCGGCTATCGCTTGCCGGACTGATATGATTACGTTTGGACCTTCCTTGACGAGAACGCCACGGTCGATCGCGACGTAGGTCTCGGCTTTTCCCTCCATCTCGTAAGTCAGAATGCCGGGCACGAGGGGGGCTACGCAGTCTAGCCGGTGCGGCAACAGCCCAAAGGAGCCTTCGATCGTTTCTACAACAATGCGCGAAACGTCGGCCTTTTCCAAGAAGACCCGGAATGGAAGCAGAACCTTAAGATTCATGCGGGCTATCCACCTCCTTGGTCGAATTTGGTCCTGCCGCCGCTCTTTCGTGAGCTTCTGGCTGAGCGCTCTTTTTAGGAGAGACGGCCTTTTTTGCCTCGTTAATCGCTCCAATCATGTAGAGCGCGCTCTCTGGATAGTCGTTGAGTTCGTCGTTAAGTATTCGTTCGCAGCCGTCCAAGGCGTCCTTGAGACTAACGAGCTTCCCTTTGAGGCCAGTGAACTGCTCGGTAGTGAAGAATGGTTGAGTTAGGAATCGTTCAAGCCGCCTGGCTCGAGCGACCACCTTGCGATCTTCCGGCGAAAGCTGTTCTAGGCCGAGCATAGCGATAATGTCCTTGAGTTCAGCGTATTGCGCTAAGGTGCGCCGAATTTCTTGTGCGATGGCATAGTGCCGGTCGCCAACAATGCCTGGAGTCGCCATCTTGGAACTTGACTCAAGAGGATCGATAGCGGGAAAGAGACCCTCACTCGCACGCTTGCGCGAAAGAACGATGGAGGCGGAAAGGTGGGAAAACGTATGCACGGCGGCAGGGTCCGTAAAGTCGTCGGCGGGAACGTACACGGCTTGGATGGAAGTAATAGCGCCCGTCTCGGTGTTGGCAATGCGTTCTTCCAAGCCCGACAGCTCAGTTCCCATCGTCGGTTGATATCCAAGTCGAGACGGCATCTGTCCCAACAGCCCGGACACCTCCATGCCTGCCTGGATGAACCGGAAGATGTTATCAATTAGAAGTAGCACGTCGCGATGCTCGTCGTCGCGAAAATACTCGGCCATCGTCAGAGCGGCCAGCCCAACGCGGAACCTGCTGCCGGGTGGCTCATTCATCTGGCCGAACACCATCACCATGTTTGGCAAGACTCCGGCATCCTTCATGTCGCGATGAAGCTCCTCACCCTCGCGGCATCTTTCGCCGATGCCACAGAAGATGCTCACTCCCTTCTGATGTCCGACCATGTTGTGGATCATTTCGGTGAGCAGCACTGTCTTCCCGACGCCTGCTCCGCCAAATAGTCCCGCCTTCCCACCCCGTTCCAGCGGCACAAGCACGTCGATGACCTTGATGCCAGTTTCAAAAACTTCCGACTTGGTGGATCGACTTACCAAAGGAGGGGGCGCACTGTGAACGGAACGCCACTCCACGTCGGCTACGGCCTCGCCACGATCGATCGTGTTGCCGAACACGTCGAACATTCGCGACAAGAGACCTTTGCCGACCGGGGCTTTGAGCGGTCCGCCCGTGTCTTGTACCGGCATCCCCCTGGCAAGTCCTTGGGTGGGTGTCAGTGCGATGCCCCGCACACGACATTCATCCCGTTGGGATAATACTTCGATCACGATTTCCCCTTTTGAACCCGCTCGAAGCACGGAGTAGATAGGAGGAATCTGTTTGTCGAATTGGACGTCAACGACACTGCCGCGAACAGATATGACCTTTCCCGTATTTGTCGCGGTCGTCTTAGGATTCATTGGGCGTCCTTTAGATTCGAACCGCTGGCGGCAAGGACTTTGCCATTACCGCCAATTTTCATCGATGGCAGAACCTGAGGCAAGTCGAGACGCGCAACTCCGATCTGGTCATCGGCCATTCCGTAGTAGACGTCAAAGCGGTGTGGGGAGCCGATATCTTCGCGTCGATCGATTCCGGTGGGGAAGACGACGTTTCCGATGGTCCCAATGCGCTCTTCCGGCAACTCAGGCGTCAGTAAGGGTTCCGGCGATCGATACAGAATCGTGCTCGGAGTCTCAAGAGAAAGAATCATCATGCCCGCCGAGTAGCGGAGCCTTACGTTTTTGCTGTCGGGCTCAGCATCGTTGC
The DNA here is from genome assembly GCA_031292555.1 of Fimbriimonas sp. Classification (GTDB taxonomy): domain Bacteria; phylum Armatimonadota; class Fimbriimonadia; order Fimbriimonadales; family Fimbriimonadaceae; genus Fimbriimonas. Next base: position 7,237 of record JARLGV010000010.1, on the reverse strand, counting down.
TGACGCCGTGATAGATAAGTAGCCATCCATGTCTCGTTAGGACTGGCGGAGGTCCGCCACCAATTTTCAGAATGGCCCAAGGAGCGACCGGGGATGCCAAACGATGGTGGGAGGTGAAGTGGCAAAGATGCGGGTCGGACCCACCTTTGATCGACATATCGCGATAGGAAATCCAGATGCTTTCGCGATGAATATCGATAACATCGCAAGTTGAACCAGCTACTTTCTCCTCCGGACGAGTTCCTGGAAAGAGTGGCCGATGGATGATAGCAAGAGATGGGCACCCCTTTGGACCCGGGATTGCGATCGGGAAAACGCTCGCATCTTTATTGTCAATTCCGTCGAACTCAATATCGCCGTAGGGCTCAAAGGTGGCCAATCCAAGTCGCCGCCAATGAAAGAGATCCTCAGAGACGGCAAGGGCGATTCGGGGGCCACGCGAGGACAGTGCAGTGTAAGTCATCACATAGTGTCCAAGGGGTTCTACAAATGTGATCCTTGGATCTTCGCAGCCTCCTCCTCCAGTTCCTCGCCTTTCGTAGTCCGCTTCGGGCTCGAGAGCAATACCGAGTCGTTCGACTCTGGACGGATTGCCGGCCTCATCAAACCGAACCCTGGCAATGCCAATCCGCGAATAGTTGCCGTGAGACACAATGCGCGGGAATAGATAGAGATGACCGTCCGGTCCCCTGACTGCCGCCGGATTTAGAACTCCTTCGACTTCGTGAGGGTTGCCTTCTTCGGGCTTCATCAATTCGCCCAAGCGCTTCATTTTCAGGCACATCATGAAGCAGGTCCGATTGGCTTGTGATGGTTCTCGCCGGTTAAGCATGCAAGTATGGTTTCGATGACTCGCTTACACTCATTTGGGTCACGCACCTGGATGCACACGACTCCCGCTTCCTTGGCCGGGTAATCGTTTCCGCCTGGAAACAGGGCGTCCCCGACAAAAACCATCTCGTGAATGGGAATGCTGAGGGTATCGCGCAGCTTTCGGATTCCATACGCTTTGTCAATGCCAGGCCGGGTCACGTCCACCGACGTCGTTCCCCCTAGGCGAACCGAAAACTCGGGGATCACCTGACCCAAACGTTCCCTCATTTTCTGCCGTTTAGCAAAATCCGGGTCCCAGTCTTTCTTTGCGTCGATTGGCGCCGCCTGACCTAGCGCTGAAAACGTGATCTGACTGCCCCGATCTTCAATCTGTTCGCCCCAGGTTCTCTCGATTTTGAAATCGGACTTCTCGACGACTTGCTTAAGAGACGTAAGGATCTTGATCCGCTCGGCTTCCGTGAAGTTTTCAGCATATAGGAGCTTCCAGCCGGACTCGTAGTGATAGAACTTCGTTCCACAAGTCGGAAGAAGAGAGAGGTCTTCCAGTCTTCCGTCTACAGTCAGTTTGGAAAGAAGCTGGCTTTCAAACTGTGGCCAACCTCCACCGGATATAACAGCGACCCTCACGATGTCGAGCAGTCCACCTAAGAACAGTGCCATCTCTGGATCGAGGGCCGATTTACTTTCGGCGAGCGTGCCGTCAAGGTCGAACACGATGAGTTTTTTCAAAGAACTGCCCCTACGCGCACAGTGTCTTCCAACGGAATTTGAGGCTGGGCTGAAATCTCGCCGCCTTCGTTTTCCCATCGCGCAATTCCAACCGGTTTCGCTTCCGTCAAAGGATCAATCCTTGGGTAATTCCCAAGGTCGAACGAGGGACCGCCTGGAGTATTCCACCGTGTCACGACGGCCACTTCGGGGTGATGTGCAGCGAAAGCCAGGATGCTGATCGAGCCCGTTCCTAGCGGGAAGTGCTCGGCGTCGGCCACGGGAAGTCCGATCCACCTCATAGCCACCACGCTGCCAAACTGACCATGGGTAACGAGTGCGACGTTCCCTCCGAGGACTCGAAGCCGCCCGATTAGGCGATCGGCACGAGCCGCAACTTGCCTTGGAGATTCGCCGCCGGGGCATCCATCACGAAAGAAATCCCAGTTGGATCGAACTTTCCAGATATCTTGGGTGAGCTTTCCTTCGTAGTCGCCGTAGTTCCACTCGGCGAGGTCTGGCTCAGTGTCGAAAGCCGTTTCTGGAAGCGTCAACTCGCAAGTTCGCTTTGCGCGCTGCTGTGGACTGGAGTAGATCCGACTGAATTCTATGAGGCTGAGTCGTTCGCCAAGTTGGCGAGCCTCGACCGTCTGAGGAATTCCCGTTGCGGCGAACCGCTTATTGCAGGTCGGATTGCTTTCGTCCATAGCTAGCAGACCTTTGTAGTTCGCGAAGAGCGCTTTCGCGCGCTCCCCAAGTTTTGGTGCGCTCACTGGGAACCAGCCCACTTCCAGTTCCGGATCTCTGGAAGATCCTCTCCGTGCTCATCGATGTACTGCTTGTGCTCAATGAGCTTGTCTTTGACCATTTGCTTCAGATAAGCGCCTTTGGCGCCTAGCTGTGGCAGCCGATCCACGACGTCTTGCACCAGATGGAACCGGTCCAGATCGTTTTGGACCCTCATATCGAATGCGGTGGTGATTGTCCCTTCTTCCTTGTAGCCTCTGACGTGGAGGTTCCGGTTGTAGCGGCGGTAGGTCAGCCGATGAACCAGCCAGGGGTATCCATGAAACCCAAACACGATGTGCTTGTCTCGTGTGAAGAGGGCATCGTAGTCGAGTTCGCTGAGCCCGTGAGGATGCTCGCTCTCAGACTGCAGCTTCATCAAGTCAACGACGTTGATAACACGGATTTTCAATTCCGGAAGATGCTCGCGGAGGATCGATACGGCGGCCAATATCTCAAGCGTGGGCGTGTCTCCACAGCAGGCCATCACAACATCCGGCTCGGAGCCCTTATCATTGCTCGCCCACTCCCAAATGCCGATCCCCTCAGTACAGTGGATGACAGCTTGTTCCATCGTTAGCCATTGCGGAAGGGCATGCTTTCCAGCGACGACTACATTGACGTAGTGACGGCTTCGCAAGCAGTGGTCGAATACCGATAAAAGACAGTTCGCATCCGGCGGTAGGTAGCATCGCACGATGTCGGCTTTCTTATTGATGACGTGGTCGAGGAATCCCGGATCCTGATGCGTGAACCCGTTGTGATCCTGCTGCCAAACGTGGGAAGCGAGAAGGTAGTTCAGAGAGGCAATCTTGCGACGCCATGGCAGCTCCGAGGTGACCTTCAGCCATTTGGCATGTTGGCTGAACATAGAATCGACGATGCGAATGAATGCTTCGTAGCTGTTGAACAGCCCATGCCGTCCGGTAAGGAGATATCCCTCGAGCCATCCCTGACACTGGTGCTCGCTGAGCATCGAATCAAGAACCTGGCCAGACGGAGCGAGTAATTCGTCGCTGCTGACTTCGCGGGCATTCCATTGCCGATCCGTAACTTCAAACACTGCTCCGAGTAGATTTGAGAGGGTTTCGTCCGGGCCGAAGATGCGGAAGTTGTGCTGATCCTGATTCAGCTTGGCGACGTCGCGGAGGAATCTTCCAAGGACGAGGCAGTCTTGGGCCTTGACTGCGCCAGGCGTCGGAACTTCGATCGCGTGGACTTGGAAGTCCGGCATCTTCAGATCCTTCAACAGGATTCCGCCGTTCGCATGAGGATTTGAACCCATCCTCCGCTCGCCCTTTGGCGCCAATTCGGCAAGGTCCGGGTTCAGGCGTCCGTCGTCATCGAACAACTCCTCGGGCTTATAGCTCTTCATCCAATCTTCGAGCTGCTGCACGTGATCCGGGTGCGCCGCATCCACGAGAAGTGGGACCTGGTGCGCTCTGAACGTGCCTTCGACTTGCAGGCCATCGACTGCCTTCGGTCCCGTCCAGCCCTTGGGCGACTTGAGCACGATCATCGGCCATCGGCGTCGAGTGTTGTCGGTTAGGTTCCTCGCATTCTCTTGGATCTCTCGAATTTCCTCGATGACACGGTCCATGATCGCTGCCATAAGCTCGTGCATATGCTCCGGATCGTCGCCTTCCACAAAGTAAGGCGTCCAGCCATTGCCCCGCAAAAACTGCTCCAATTCCTCCTGCTCGATTCGTGCGAGGACCGTTGGGTTGCTGATCTTGTAGCCGTTGAGGTGCAAGATTGGAAGAACCGCGCCGTCGGTTATCGGATTGAGAAGCTTATTGGATTGCCATGAGGTAGCCAATGGACCAGTCTCCGCCTCGCCGTCTCCAACGACGCAGGCGACAATCAGGTCCGGATTGTCGAAAACAGCCCCGAAAGCGTGGCTGAGCGAGTAGCCGAGTTCGCCACCTTCGTGAATAGAACCTGGAGTTGTAGGGGCGACATGACTGGAGATTCCTCCTGGGAACGAAAACTGCTTGAAGAGTTTCTTGAGGCCAGCATTGTCTTGACCGACGTTGGGATAGAATTCGCTCCAGGTGCCTTCCAGATATACATTGCCGACAATCGCCGGACCACCATGTCCAGGGCCGGCAATGTATATCATGTCGATGTCATATTTCTTGATCACCCGGTTCAAGTGAACGTAAATAAAGTTCTGCCCCGGCGTTGTGCCCCAATGACCGACTACGAACGGCTTCACATGTTCGAGTGTCAGCGGTTCTCTTAGGAGCGGATTGTCATAGAGATATATCTGTCCAACCGATAAATAGTTTGCTGCACGCCAGTAAGCGTTCATCCGGCGAAGCAGTTCTGGTGAAAGCGTTAGGTCGATTTCTTCTGGTGTGAGTGTTGCATTTTGCATGGATCGCCGTGGGCCGCCAACACCACAGTATTCCAACAGGTTGACTCCTAGACCAGTCCCAAAATCGTCTGACGTCCCCTCCATGTCCGCGTTTCCATAGACACCGGCGAGCGAGACTTGTCCCTCCCAAGGCTTTGTGTTCAGTGGAGGACAACGCGGCAGTAGGTATGTTTTGGCATGCCCGCCATGCAATCATGAACCGGACGCGAGCTCCTTCGAAGCGGCACGCTCGATGACGGCGATATCGCTGGGATTCCACGCCTTCTTTTGCGTAGTCGGAATGGGTATGCCTACATGGATGGTCATTGCCGAAACGGTGGGGCAGACCGACCAACTGGTGCTTCGATTTGACACCTTCGCGTTGAGCTCCAATTCGCGGATAAAGCATTAGTCGGTGTCAATCGTTGTGTGACCGCTGAGATGCATGTAGCGTTTGTGGCGAATAACTCACCACGAAACGCAAGAACTGGGTTTGGATTTGGTGGGCGGAACAGGACTTGAACCTGTGACCCCTACACTGTATTGGGAACTACACACCTGAAGAACTTAGGATTTGAATGCTGCCTCTTGACGTCTCAGTTTGCCTCAGACAATTGAGAGGCTCTTATCGGACACTATGGCGGATAACGAGTCGCCGGGAACTCGAAAGCAGGGATTCGCTTTTGCCTACGCCACCCCGACACTTGCCGATCATCAGGTTTGGGGCCACCGGCGAGGCTCGTTGCCCAAAGGGTGTCTACAAGGCTCTGGCCAACTTCGACCGGCTCCCTCCAAATGGAATGCACAGAATTGAAGATCACGGAGATTTTTCTTGGAACCATTTGGGCGGAGCCGGTCTTTTGCTTCCGATAGCAACCATGAAACAAATCCTGAAGTTCTCGATGCTGGCTTTTGCGTCACCTCTCATCCTGGCCCTGACGTTCGGTTTTGCCGGTTTCCGCTCGGGCCAGAATAAGAAAGATCCGAATCGGGCCCCTGAACTCGTCGGAGGGCCGTGGATAAACACGAAGGACGGCAAGCCAGTCACCCTTGAATCTCGGCGGGGGAAGCCAACGCTGGTCGCGTTTTGGACCTTCGCTTGCGAAAACTGTCAGCACAATTTTCCCGCCTACTCAAGGCTCTTAAGCAAGTACCGGGAAAAGGGAGTGGAGTTGATTTCGGTGCATACGCCCGAAATGGCGATTGAGCGCAAAGTGGATGAGGTGGCAAAGCACGTTACCGAAGACCAAATCGACTATCCCGTCCTTATCGATAACGACGGCTCCAACTGGAAGAAGTGGCATGTGAATATGTGGCCCTCACTTTATGTAATCGATAGAAATGGGATTGTCCGCTATCACTGGTTTGGCGAACTGAATTGGCAAGGCGCAGGCGGAGAGAAGAAAATCGGCGAAGTGCTTGATAAAGTTCTTGCTGAAAAATGATGGCTGACGGGCCAAACGTTCCTTGGGCGGTGGTCGATCGAAGCGACTTTGAGGACCAACTTCGGCCAGTTCTTCCGCTGGCCTTCCGCTTCGCCGTACGGCTTGCAGGTGACCGAGAAGCGGGGATGGACCTCGTTCAGGATGCAAGCCTTTTGGCGTTTCGTTCCTTCCATCAATTTGTGCCAGGCACAAACTTTAAGGCGTGGTTCTTGAGGATTCTCATGCATCGCTTTTACCGAACTAGACAAAGCGAAGAACGGCGCTCTACCGTTGCTCTGGCTGATGCTCCCGAGTCGTATCTCTATCTCCAAGCCAAGAGAATTGGGCTCCCCATGAAGAGCGATCCGGTAGAGGTCATTCTGGGCAAAGCCGACGCCCAGATGGTTTCCGATGCGTTGGTGCGACTGCCGGCGGAATATCGAGAGACAGCGACCCTTCACTTTGTGACCGAGATGTCTTACGCGGAGTGCGCGGAAACACTGGAAGTTCCGGTCGGCACGATACGCTCGCGCCTTCATCGGGCAAGAAGGCTGCTTCAGGTTTCCCTATGGGAGATCGCTGAAGAGCGCGGATACGTCCCAGCTCAGGAGTCCGTATGAACCTAAACTGCGAAGAAACCTACAAGCGGATGCAGGACTATCTGGATCGCGAGCTCTCGCCAAGGGAGATGGCGCTGGTCAAAGATCACCTCGACAGTTGTGGAATCTGTAGTGAAGAGTTCGAGTTTGAGTTGAGGGTGCTGCGGAAAATTGGTCGCACCCTTTCTGACACCGAGATTCCCTCTGATCTGGTCGAACGTGTCTTTGCATCGCTGGGAAGCTCGTAGCCGTGTCTCTTGGGACGAACAGGGCCCCCACTTCTTTTTTGGGGCGGGGCGGCTTTGCTTTAGGATGATGGTTAAGGCCAGTCGACGCCGGAGACACTGACGACGGCTTTCCACGCGGCTTCCTGGCTGGCGCGATCGTGGAGGTGCGGGTGGCGCTGTGCCTCAATTGGGCCTGTGAATTTCCCCTTAGCCGAGGCGAAGAACTGCCCTGAGACGTCGGTTCCGAACTCCGACGCCTGGAGGTACCGACGGGCCGCGGTCTCCGGCGTCTGATTCATG
>JARLGV010000104.1 GCA_031292555.1 Fimbriimonas sp. | reverse complement strand
CGCTGGTAGACCCGCATTTTGCCCTTTGGAAGCGGCATTCCCAGCCCGCTCTCCTTGTTGTTCACGAATTCCAGTCGAACCTGGGGCTTGATATCGCCGGTTCCGATTTCGCCTTCCCCTGGGAAGTAGCGGCTGTTGATCGAATCGACGATCAGCTTCTTTTCGATCGGTACGTCCTGTCCCTGTAGCAACGAGAGTTGCTTCGTCTCGTTGTTCCGAACGGTGGCCGGTCGCTCCAGTGTGTACAGGTGATACTCAAAGAGCGACTCCTCGGCAAACCCGCCGCCGCCACCGATACCTCCCGCAAAACCTCCCATGGGCCGGTTCATCGCCATCGGCTGGACCGTGTGCACATCGCCAGCGAGCAATTTCAGCTTTGCGTTCTCCCACGTCGCCCCGCTCGAATTGTTCAAAGTCACCCAGCCTTGGATGTCCCCTTTGCCCTGACCGTTCAAAGTGACCACATAGTCGGCGCTCCAATTGAGTCCATGGCTGATGTAGCTGAGTTCAACCGGGCTCTCCTGAGCCTTGGGAGCCTCGACGTCCCACATGAGGGTCGGTTTGCTGATCAGTCCGGCCGGAACCGACTCAACTTCGACTTCGCCGGTAGGGTCCAGCACGATGCGACCATCGTCGGATCGAATCACCATGCCGTTGTATGTTTGCTGGCTGCCACCGTTCTGGTCGGCGACGATGGCCGTCGGTGAGCTCAACAACACACCCGACAGGACGTCTTTCTGGTTGCCGATCGTCCGAATGAACCGCACATGCTGCCCAACCGATTTGTTAAGGATCGCCTGAGGGCTGATCAAGTCGTACTGGTAGTTCTGCTCAAGAATCGAAAACGCATCCTTGTCCAAGACGCTATGAAAGCTGACGCTGGTCGGGTCGATTTGGGAAGCTACATCCTCGATGTTAACGGTCTGCCTTCCCTTCTTGAGTGCGAGGTTCCGAACCTCCTTCACCAAGCCAAAACCCTGATTGTAGACGGTGATCTCCGTCTGAGACGGGCCCGATGCCATAACGACGGCCGCAAGTACTCCAAGCATAGATTGTCCTCACTTCGCCGCCGCGAAGGATCGGGCGGTCTGATCATGAGTGTAGCGAACTGCGGCGTTCGTTCAAAGAATCCAAGCAGGACCCGCTGGATCTAGGCGAGGGGACAGGACATTGCCTAGGCGCCCAGCGTACAAGTCGGGCTAGAGCGCGGCGAGAGCTGAATCGACTACTTGCTTCTCGGCATCCGTCAAGGGCACAAGCGGTAAACGTACCGATTCGCAATCGAATCCCCTCAAGCTCGTCGCATACTTCACGGGAGTCGGACTCGGAGCTGAGAACAGAGCCTTGTAGACCGGGATCAAACCAAGGTGGATGCGGCACGCTTCGGCAGGATCGCCCATGTAAGCGTCGAGCATCGCCTTGATCCGATCGCCAACCACGTGACCGGCGACACTGACGATTCCGTGACCGCCAACGCTGAGAATGGGCAAAGTCAGTCCATCGTCCCCACTGTAAACGCGGAAGCCGGCCGGCGCTTGGGCACAAACGTCAGTGATCTGCGGCATACTTCCGCTAGCCTCCTTGACAGCGACGATGTTTGGGATCTCAGCCAAGCGTAGGAGCGTCGGCGTCTCTAGGTTGATGGCACTGCGCGGCATGATGTTGTAGAGCATCACCGGCAGGCTCGTCTCCTTCGCAACCGTTGAGAAGTGAGCGTATAGCCCTTGCTGCCCCGGTCGGTTGTAATAGGGGTTGACCAGCATGATGCCATGGGCGCCACGGGTCTCCGCCTCATGGGTAAGGTGGATCGACTCTGCGGTGTTATAGGTGCCCGCGCCAAATAGCACGGCGGCGCGGTCTCCGACCGTCTCCAAAACTACTTCAAGGAGCTTTAGCTTTTCCGAATCGGATAGCGTCGGAGATTCGCCAGTCGTACCATTAACTACCAAGCCATCGTTCTTCTGTACATCGACCAGGTAGGCAGCCAAACGCGCTGTTTCGGTGAAATTCACCTTGCCGTCGGTATCAAACGGCGTCAACATCGCAGTGAGAAGCCGGCCCCACTCTCTCGGTCCCAAAAAGGCGCCCATAGAATAGGGGTTGTACCGCATCGGCCATTGATTTGACCGTCGTGCACTACAATCCTCTGCCAAGCGTCCAGAGAACCAGGAGATCCGCCAAAGCCACCCTTTAGTTTTTGCGGAGCAAGGCACAATTTTCAGGGTTCAGGCCTGAATTCGAGTCTAGTTCGCCGATACCTGACTTCGATGAAGCTCACCGGACTCCAAATGAGGCGATGGGTCAGTGGGATGACGATTTACCCGGTTAACCCGGTGACTGAGGTGAGCGACCTTGGTATTTCGCCAAGATGCGTATAGGATTAAAGCATGTCAAACACGGTCTGGCGCAGTTTGAGGCAAAGGTCCCAATCCGAACCTAGCATCCGAGTAGTTTCCATTCCCCCAACCATTTCGTGCGCAGGCCTCGTATGGAGAGGACTCTCGAGAAGTTGATTGACATCCATAAAGTAAAGAACACCGGCTAGTTCCGACCCAATTACAGACCGACTACAGAGAACGATTTCTGCAAGCAACAATGCCACGAAAAGAACTCTCCACCCTGGGAATCGATCTGAACGAACTCGAAATACGAGTGATCCAAGTTCGGACCCGTGGCAGCCAGCCATTTATTGAAAAGGTTGGGAGGGCAGCCATGCCGGCCGGCGCGATCGAATGTGGCGTAGTAACCCGCCCCGGATTGGTTTCGGAAGCCCTCAGGAGCTTGCTCAACTCGATGGAAGTCTCTTCTCATCGAGTTGCGATCGGCGTATCAGGTGACGCGGTTTCCCAACGAACGATAACGGTTCCCCCCGCCCCCGATGAGGACCTCGCCTCCATTGTGCGAGGCGAGGTCGAAGACCACCAACTCGTAAAGACCGCCTTTGGGGCATATGCCTACATCCGCCTAAGCTCAGAGTGCCAGCCGGCAATGAGCCACACATGGACGCAAGACAACGAGATCTGGATCGATTCGCGTACCAGCAAGTTCAAGCAAGATCTGGTGACGGTTTTTGCCATCGAACAAGAGACCATTTCGGCGATTCGCGATGCGATTGAGGGAGCCGGCCTCACGGTCGAGATCATCGAACCGACTCAATATGCAATGTATCGTTCGATTCAGCTGGCTACCGGGTTGAACGGCACATTCTTTGGCGTAATGGTCGGCCCGTCCAACACCGACATCGCCGTCGTATGTAAGGGGCAACTCGTTGCCTACCGTCGCATCGATACCGGGTCGCGAGCCATCACCGGCGACTACGCTCCAACAAGCGAATACTCCTATGCCGGAATTCGAATGTCTGCTTATGCGGACGAACCGCACGAGGTCGTCAATCCTGATAGTCGCCTCAACTCGCTATCCCTTGAGGAGTTCTCCACTGAAGTTCACCGGACGATCTACTACTACCAGCGCGAGTATCCAGACCTGAGCCAATGCGAACAGGTTGTGCTGGCAGTTGACGATTCCCGACTGGAGAACCTGGCATCCGAACTCAGTTCCCGGCTTGGACTGACCGTGGAGAGGGCCAGACCGTTTGGGACGTCGCTGGACAATCCGGTCGACCAATCTCCCTTCGCGAGCCGAGCCGAAGTTGTTTGTTCCGCTGCTTACGGGTTGGCAATGGACGGCATTCAGATTTCGAAGGTCCCGCGAATCGATCTTTTCACGGAAGAGCGGAATGCGGTTCAGAACGTCGAGTCGAAGCGCAATTTCAAAGGGTCGATTATCGTATCACTGCTAGCGGCGGCCATAGGAATCGCCGGAGTTAGCCTCTACTCGGGTCAAATCGCCCAATTGCAGAGCGAAGTCAAGCAGATATCGACTGAAGCCACCCAGATTCGGTCACAAATCGATCTGGCAGTCCAGTCCCGCCAGCAGCAGGCTGACCAGTACAAGGCTTTCCGAAAGCGGGGCCTGCCGATCACTCAGATCCTCGACTCAATTGCGGACAGCGTCGGGCCGGGAGCCGGCTTGACCTCGGTAAATGTCTCCCCCGATCGTACTGTGGTGATTACCGGCGAAGCGGATACCGAAACCTCGATGCTGAGCATGATGAACGCTCTCAACTCCTGCCCTTTGCTTCAGAACGTCAAGATCGATTGGTTCAAACAGATGCCCCAAGAGAAAGCTCCCGGCATCACGTTCGAGTTCAGAGGAACGACTGTGACATCTGCGCAGGTGATTATGCCTGGGGAGCAAGCGCAATGACCTTTGACAAACTTCGCCTCTTGGGATGGCTGATTCCTGTGATCTGCCTAGGAACCTCCGGTTGGCTGATCTATTCGAAGAACACGGAGCTTCGGTCAATCAGCGACGTACGGAACAAGGCAAGAATCGACGTGCAGCAGGCGATCGAGCAAAAACGCAAGATTGAGAGCATGCATTCCGATGCTCGATACGCTACCGTGGACGTAACCGCTGACGAGGAATACACCTTTATTGCGTACCTCAAGACCGCTGCAGCCAGTTGTGGCGTCCTTATAACCGACCTAAGCAGCCAAACAACCGACGCGGGCACCGATCCTGGCGCAAAGGACGGCAAACCCGACCCGTTGCTCAAAGGCATCGAAGGTCGAAACACGCTCATTACGATGCGTGGCTCGTACACCGGCCTTCGCGAAATGGTCTGGACTCTTGAGTCCTCAATCCGTCTTCTCGCCCTCAGTAATCTGACTTGGGCGCGCACCGACCATGGAACTTCCGTGACGGTAAACGTCACTCGATTCGTCTCCCCAAAGAAGAAAAGTTCCAGTTAGGCACGATCTTCTGCGTTAACGCAGACATATGGACCGGTTTATCGCACTTACGGGTAATCGTTTACCGTTTAACCGCCGATAATGTAAGTATCAACGACCACCTGCGGGATCGACAGGGGAGCGATCTACTCTCATGCCCCGCAACGGAGCGAGCATATGCAGATTCTTAGACCAGGAGACGGACCGAAAGCGGCGATTTTGTCGATCCTCGTAGTGGTCATGTTTGGGCTGGTGGGGTGGCGAACGATGGCCAGCGTACGCGGAACGGCTCCGGCTGCAAACGACGGCTCGACCGGTGCCGCAGATGCCCTGGTAAAAATACCAGGCGGTCCCAAAGTCGATACGCCGGCACCCGAAAAGGCAATCGTGGTAACGCCGTCGTCGGAACCGCCCAAGATCGACCCGTTCAAGAAGATCGCTACGCCAAGGATCCACCCTTCGATGTCGGGCAGGAGTCGGATCAACTTGGGAGATATGCCCATGGATCCCCTCCAAGGCGATATAGAATCCCTGCCACCGGCACGATCCGACACCCAGACCGTTGCTCCGGCCGATCCAAGTCCTCTTACGATCACAGTACAAGGAGTTCTCACTGGAGGAAAGGGTGTGGCAATCATCAGGCTTGGCAAGGACACGTTGATCGTCAAGGTTGGCGAGTCGTTCGGTGCCGCCTTCCGGCTCATCTCGGTATCAGACACCGAGATCGTGGTTCAGCAAGGCAAGAAGCTTCAGACCTATCCAGTCAAATGGGGCTAAGCCCGCGGGCTAGCCAACAAGCTGCTTGATTCGATCAACGACCTCAGACACGCTGATCCCGCCGCTTTCGATGATATGGGCGTCCGGCGCCACCGTCAACGGGCTGTCCTCCCGCGTAATGTCCCTATGGTCCCGTTGCTGCATATCGTGACGAACATTGCGGAACTCAACCGGCTGGCCCTTCTCGTCGTACTCAAGCGTCCTTCGCTTGGCTCGCTCTTCGAGCGATGCGGTCAGGAACACTTTCACGTCGGCATCTGGCGCGATAACCGTAGTTGCGTCCCTTCCCTCCAATACAACTCCGCCCACCGACACCATCTGCTGTTGTAGGGCGACCATCGCCTTGCGTACTGCCGCAAACTCACTGATCCTGCTCGCGGACTCGCTGATCTCAGGGGAAAGAATCACGACCGAAACATCCTCGCCGTCCAGAAAGACGGGTGGAGGGTCACCGTGTCCAAAATCGATCGTGGAAGTCTCCATGAGATGGGCGGCGGCATCGCCATCGCGATCGGAAACACCCACTCGCGAGGCCTTGAGGGCAAGGGCACGATACATTGCTCCTGTGTTCAAGTACCGCAATCCAAGCTCCCGGGCAAGAGCCTTCGAGACAGTGCTCTTCCCTGCCCCGGCGGGTCCATCGATGGCGATAACGAATCTCGATAGTTCTCTAGACAACTGACAACTCCATTAGGTCGGTTTCGAAGTTTGGATAGCTCGTAACAATCGCTTCGGCGCCGTCGATGGTGGTTGCACCATCGGCCACGAGGCCGGCAATTGCGAACGCCATAGCGATGCGATGATCCAGGCACGCATCGATTCGGTCTCCCTTGAGCGCGGTCGGTCCCGAAATCGCCATTCCGTCTTCGAACGTTTCCACTTGGGCGCCCATCCGCCGCAATCCGCTCGCCATCAACTCGATTCGATCGCTCTCCTTGATGCGCATCTCGCCGGCATCGCGGATGACGCTGACGCCGTCGCACTGGGTCGCCAACACTGCAAGCACCGGAATCTCGTCGATCAGGCGAGGAACCAGGCTGCCCTCGATCGTGAAAGGCTGAAGCGACGATGTCCAACCGATCGACACGTCTGCGACCGGTTCCCCAAGTTCCGACCGATATTCGCCAAATTCAAACGGAATGCGGCACTGTTCCAGCACATCGAAGATCCCGGTTCGAGTGGGATTCACATTGAGATCCCTAAGCAAAAGGCGTGATTGGGGCAGAATGGCGGCTGCCACGATGAAGAATGCTGCGCTACTGATATCGGCAGGAACACTGAACTCAAAGGGGTTTAGCCGCGATGTCTGGTGGACCGTAACCGATGGCCGCATGTGAGAGCGATGGTGCACGTTGCTATCGGATGCGTCATTTACGTGCTCGTCACCTGAACGAATAAGATGAGCACCCATCGCCCGAAGCATGCGTTCAGTGTGGTCCCGGCTTAGGCTTGGTTCCGTTACGGTCGTCGAGCCACTCGCCCCCAAGCCGGCGAGGAGGCAACAGCTTTTCACCTGGGCGCTCGCCACCGGTGACTCGTAATGGATACCATGTAGTTTGCCTCCCTTGATGCGCAAGGGGGGTGTATCTCCCTCGACCACCGCGCCCATCAACCGAAGCGGAACGCCGATTCGCTTCATGGGTCGTTTCGATAGCGAAGCATCGCCGGCAAGCGTGCACTCGATCGGACGAGAGGCGATCAAGCCGCTCAGAAGCCGAATCGTCGTTCCGCTGTTGCCGCAGTCCAGAACGTCATAGGGCTGGCTCCATTGCTCGGGCGGCGTCAATCGAACCTCGTCGGCGCCAAGCCACTCGTACGATAGACCGAGCTGATTCATACAGCGCAGTGTCGATTCGCAGTCCTCGCCCCGAAGCGGGTGCCGCACGACCGACGAGCCGTGGGCGATTGCCGCAAACATATAGGATCGATGAGTTAGCGACTTATCGCTCGGACCTCTAAGTTCACCTTGAAATGTGGTTATCGGATGGATTGTCATAAAACGTCAGCCGCGGTGCGAAGCCTCCCGGTCCTACTTGATCTCGAATGCCTTCTTCGCCTTCTTGGCGCGATCGAAGAACGAACGAACCGTCTTGTCGTCGTTCGTTTCAAGCGCCGTCTTGAGTGTTCCCAACCGACTCTCAAGATCGCCGATCGCCCTGGCCAGTTCGATGCGATTCTCGATGAAAATCTGCGTCCATAAATTCGGGTCAACGCCTCCGACACGCGTCAAGTCACGCCAGGAGCCTCCCGAGACATCTTCGGCGGCCAGATCCTCTTGCATCTGCACGAGTGCCCCGGCGATGGCATGAGGGAGGTGGCTGAGAGTCGCGATCTGGCGATCGTGCAGTTCCGGCGGCATTCGCACGGGCGATGCACCCATCGCCTTTATGAGACTTTCAACTTGCCGTACAGCCTGCTTGTCGGTGAACGAGACCGGACACAGGATCCACTTCGCTCCTCGAAACATCCAAGCCGAGGCATACTTCGCGCCGGAGTTCTCGTGTCCAGCCATCGGGTGTCCTATGACTACCGTGGGATCCTTGATCTTCATGACCCAGTCGGCCATGGCATTCTTGGCGCTCGTGCAATCGGTCACAACCGTTTCCGGGCGCTTGGCCTTTCGCACCGCTTCCAACGCCGATACGACATAAATCGGTGGAACGGCAAGAAACACGACATCCGCCTGAGAGACTTCATCGAGAGTCCCCACCGAGTCGATACAAAACCGGTCCCCGGCTACTCTCACGGCATCGGGATTGGGGTCGTAACCCATGATCTTCCGATCGGGCTCGCGGAGTGCGAGACCGATCGAACCACCGATCAATCCGAGCCCCACGATCCCAATCGTCATGAGAACGATTATGGCTTAGCGGCCAGTTGAGTGAGGGTCTTCCGCAACTGAGATTGCAGTTCGCCATATTTCGCGAAGTCGCCGCTCTTCAACGCCTCGTTCGCCCGATCGAATTGCTCAAGCGCAGATTTTGCCGTGGCAATTGTAGACGCCGGCAGCTTTGTCGTTGAACCTGGCTGAGCAGGTGGAGCGCTAGTGGCGACCGGCGATTCCTGCGTTTGGAACAGTTGCCTTAACGCGTCGGCGTAGGTCTCGCCAACGACCACCTTGTTCTGAGTGGCGAGGATCACGCGAAACAGACGCGGCACGGCCTGTATACCGCTAGTTCGGCTTTGAAGGAACAGCGATTCGGAGTACATCACGCTTTGGCCGATCGGAATCACGAGGAGATTCCCCACGATGATCTTGCTTTGATCGTTCTGATACTGCCGGTTGATGTAGCTGATCTCCGGAGTGCTGCTGAAGTCAGCCTCCATCAGTTCCGGACCTTTCGGCAGCGGGCCCTTGAATCGATAGAGGGTCAATTTCCCATAACTACCCACATCGCAGGCGGCCGAAAGCCAGCCGCTCATGTTCGGCTTTTGGTTGGGTGTGAACGGAAGGATCAACTGGAACTGGGGCGTCGCCTCCCCTTCCAACTGGAGTTGCACGTAGTAAGGCCGGATCGCCTCCTTCTCACCCATCAATCCCCGTTCCCTAGCGATGTTCCAGGCATCGGCGTTCGTTAGGAACACGGTGGGATCCGTCACGTGATACTCCATAAGCTGCATCGACTGCAGTTGGAATAGGTCTTCGGGATAACGGAAGTGCTGCTCAAGCCCGGCAGGAAGGTCCTTCATGTCATGGACCAGCCCAGCATAGATCTCCCGATATGCCTTGAGTATGGGCTCGTCCGGCTGAATGGCATACGCGTCGACTTCGCCAGTATAGGCGTCAACGGTTAACTTCACCGAGTTCCGAATGTAGTTGACGGCCCCGTTGGGCGAGTCGACTCGAGCCGAGTACGGGATCATTGCGGTCGACGTATAGCCGTCGAGTATCCAGGTAAGTCTGCCCTTGTTGATCACCATGTAGGGGTCGTCGTCGAAGCGCAAGAACGGGTAAATCTTGGAGGCGCGTTCGACCACGTTCCTTCGCATGAGGAGCCTTGTGTCCGACGTGATGTTTTGCGAAATGAGCAGGTTTCCATCGCCGAGAGCGATGCTGAATGCAAGCCGGGCCAGCGGTCCGCTGATCGGGACTCCCCGGTCACCGGTCCATTTGTTGCCGTGCGCCGGCGGGAAGTCGAATTCGGTCTCGCCGGTATTCACGAGCGCATACTGATCGGTTGGATCTCCGGCCCCCGAACGGTCATCGGAAAAATAGATCCTAGGCTCCTCGACTTTGAGCTCCGGGCTGGTCTGGAGCGGCATGTTGCTGGCCAAGAAAACGGGTTGGCCATCCGCACTGACTTGGTCGACTTGAGACACGGTTAGGCCATAGCCATGGGTGTACCGCAGTCGCTGATTCGCCCAGTTCTGCGCGGCCGGATCAAGTCCGCCGAGCCTAAGATCGCGAGGGGAGAGCATTAGCATCGTCTGCTTGCCGCCGACTCGATATCGATCGATGTCCACGTCGTTGAACGCGTAGTAAGGCTTAACACTCTGAACCGCTTCGAGAGCCTGCCTAAGGATGTCCGGGTCCCAAAGGCGCATATTGTCCAGGGTCGCGGTTGAAGCCTTAACCTCCGCGAGAGTCGGCGAGTCGTGGACATCCCAGTCCTTGTATGCGATCTTGTCAAGACCGTAGGCAAAACGAGTCATGTCCATCGCCTTCTGGGCGAACGGAGCCTCCTTGTGGATTCGATCGGGCTCTACCGAGAATCGCT
Organism: Fimbriimonas sp.; assembly: GCA_031292555.1. Taxonomy (GTDB): domain Bacteria; phylum Armatimonadota; class Fimbriimonadia; order Fimbriimonadales; family Fimbriimonadaceae; genus Fimbriimonas. The sequence goes on along the minus strand of JARLGV010000104.1, from coordinate 122,007 downwards.
GCACGATGAAAGGTACGCCCAAGATCAACAGAACGTAGTACGCGAACAGACCGGTACCGCCACCGATCGCGAACGAATACGGCTTTCCTGCCTTTTGCAGCAGCATCGTTCCCAGTCCGACGACGACGACACACCAGACAAAGAACCTCATCAGCGTCAACTGGTACATCGCGGAGAACCCGGCTCCAGTGAACTGCCCGCTATCGACCAGACCGTATTCATAGGTCTTCAGCCAGGTCTGAAACGCATAGGCAAGCAGCGACAGTCCGATCAATGCGGATACGTGACTCCGGATATGGGGACGGCTGATTTCGATCTTGGCAATCAGAGCCATCGCCTGGATTCCGGTATAGACGCCAACCGAGATGAGCGTTGTCACGAAGAGGAGCCCGAACACGTAGTTCGAAAGAGCCCGGTACCAGGGGAGAGAGAAGACATAGAATCCGAGGTCGATTCCGAGGATCGGGTCTTTGACGTGGAAGTTCTGAGCGTGCTGGGCCATCAGAAGCGTATTCCATTCACCTGACAGACCGGTAGCAAGAAGGAACGCAAGAATCGGCGCACCGACCATGACGATAACGCTTCCCTGCCGCGTAACCCAGTCGATGGCGTTTGAAAGCATCGCCTGACCACGGTTCTCCGGTGCATTCAGGAAGATCAAGCTCACCTTGAGCGCCTTGCGAACGTTCCAGTAGAGCACCGCCCAAGTCGACACGAACGCAACCAAAAGTAAAGTTGCGCGAGTGCCGTAAGAGACCTCAAAAACGTCTGGGTGCCGAGCGTCGTGCGCATACCATAGGAAGTCCGTGTATGGAACGACACACGTCAGGAAGGCTACGACGATCAGCGCGATGATGGCGATCGCCCGTCCTCTTCTCAGCGCCCTCTTCATCTGTAGCGGATCGATTTGGATTCGGTAAGAACCCGGGTCGTGTTGCATTGCACTAAGGATACGCTGTTGAGGACCCTGGGGTTTGACTCGCTGGGCCTTGGATCAGCGTTTCAAGTGCGGGATCATGTCCTCGTGCAGGATTTCAATGACCTTTCGAGCGTGATCTTGCCCAAAGGAAGGTTCATCAATTCCAATGTCGGAATAATACGGCATCTTCCAAGTTTCTCCAAGATCCGACGGCACTTCATCGTCGAACGGTACCCCCCCAAGCGTCAGACACGCAGAAACCCACATGCGAGGGACAGTCGTCAAGTTGTAGCCGCCCCCGCCGAGGGCGACCAAAGGAATGCCCAAGCCGCCTATCCGCCGGACCGCCTCAAGCCAATGCTGTTGCAGGCAGCGAATGTGAGCCAGAGGATCAAGCACATGAGTGTCCGTGCCCATTTGCAGGACGATCGCTCCCGGCTTGAATACATCTAGAGCCGCTGGAATTGTCTCCAGGAAAGCATTAAGCCAAACGTCTCCGGTCGTACGCGCTTGGATTGGCACGTTGAAGCTCGTGAAGTCGGCCCCAGTTTCGTCTACTCCGCCGGTACCAGGGAAGAGCGTACGGCCATCTTCATGGATCGAACAGGTCAACACACGTGGGTCGTTGTAGAAGATCCACTGGACCCCATCCCCGTGGTGGACGTCGATGTCCACGTACGCCACTCGGTCGAACCGCTCAAGTAGTATCGCGCAAGCGATCGCAGGATCGTCGAAAATGCAGAAGCCGCTTGCCCGAGATCTTAAGGCATGATGCAGACCGCCTCCAATGCCAAACGCAAGCGGCGCACCCTCCCTAACCGCCTGTGCCGCTGCCGCCGAGGATGCCGCGTATGCCATGGAGGCCTCATACATACCGCCGAAAGGTGGGTTGTCTCCGCTTCCAAAGCCGAACGAGAAAAGGTGTCCACGCTCTCGGTCCGACAATCCGACGCGGTTCTTTAGCCTCTCGGACAACTCCATGACGATCTCGACATAGGCTTCGTCGTGGACTCGCAGTAGGTCAGAGAGCCTTCCCGGGCCGGGATCGATTGGAGCTACCCCATATCGTGCGAGCAATTCGATGGTTCGACGCAGCCGCTCCGGTCGAAGCGGGTGCTGTGGTCCGAAGTCATAATCCAGGATTGAGGGTGAGTAATAAAAATGAGGAAGCATGACGGTTCCGAAGTGGCCAACGATCCTATCATACGCCTGTAGTTAGCCCTCCACTCCGTCTGGGAAGCAGCTTTAAGCGGTGGCGGTAGACTCCCAGTATGTCCAGCAGCACCGGTAGGCTCTTTCGCATTACCACCTGGGGTGAGTCTCACGGCGGAGGCGTAGGGGTCGTCGTCGATGGCTGCCCCCCGCGCATTGCGATCTCCTTGGAGCAGATTCAACTGGAACTTGACCGACGACGGCCCGGGCAATCCAGCATCGTCACTCAAAGAAAGGAATCGGACACGGTCGATATATTGAGCGGCGTTCTGGACGGCCTGTCGCTTGGCACTCCGATCTCGATGGTCGTCCGTAACGAGGATCAGCGTTCGCGCGATTACGACGAGATGCGCGACAAATACCGGCCATCCCACGCCGACTACGCATACGACGAGAAGTACGGCATTCGGGCGTGGTCAGGCGGCGGAAGATCCTCGGCACGCGAGACCGTTGGCCGCGTCGCAGCAGGAGCCGTCGCAAAGGCGATTCTATCGCGATTTGGAGTCGAGATCGTCGGGTATGTCGAGAAGGTACACCACATCCTGGCATCGGTGGATCCGAATACTGTCTCGATGGTCGATGTGGAATCAAATGTTGTTCGATGCCCGGACCCGCAGAAAGCAGAGGAGATACTGACCCATATTGAAGCTATCCGAAAGGAAGGCAACTCGATCGGCGGGATCGTCGGATGCGTTGCCAGAGGGGTTCCGGCCGGTTGGGGAGAACCCGTATTCGACAAACTTGAGGCAGACCTCGGAAAGGCGGTTCTCTCGCTCCCCGCGTGCAAAGGATTTGAGATAGGCGCCGGATTTGGCCTGACCGATCTCACCGGACTCCAGGCAAACGACGAATTCGAAGCCGACGAGAACGGCGTTGTACGGACTCGTTCGAACAACAGCGGCGGAGTGCAGGGCGGAATCTCAAACGGGATGCCGATCGTGATACGCGCCGCATTCAAACCGACGGCGACGATCATGATGGAACAGCACACGGTAACGACCGAGCACAATAACACGACGATCAAGGGACGTGGCCGACACGATCCTTGCGTGCTTCCCCGCGCAGTGCCTATGGTTGAAGCAATGGTCGCGATCGTATTGGCCGACCATGCCCTGAGACAATCGGCAATGCTGTGCGGTACTTCAACTTAATCTGCAGTTGACATCCTGGCCGCACACTAAATCTGGCATCATGACTTTGCAAATGAGCGCGCCGGCACTGTCGACTATCGAGCCGAAGATATCTGCCAGGGACTTGAGCTTTTTTTACGGCCATTTTCAAGCCCTGCGCAATATCACGCTCGATATCGCGTCCAACCGAGTCACCTCTCTGATAGGCCCGTCCGGATGCGGCAAGACGACGTTCCTACGTTGCGTCAATCGAATGAACGACTTGATCGATGGCGGTCGGATGGAGGGAAAAATCCTCATCGATGGCAACGATATCTACAGCAAGGGCGTCGATGCCGTCGAGCTGCGGAAGGATGTCGGCATGGTCTTCCAGAAACCGAACCCGTTCCCGATGTCGATCTACGACAACATCGCATATGGCCCGCGCATCCACGGCATGAAGATCAAGGCGGATCTTGACCAGATCGTCGAGACTTCGCTTCGCAAGGCGGCCCTCTGGGACGAGGTGAAGGACAAACTCAAGCAATCAAGCCTGTCGTTGTCGGGCGGACAGCAACAGCGACTCTGTATCGCCCGGACGATGTCAGTCGAGCCCAAGATCATCTTAATGGACGAACCGTGCTCCGCGCTCGATCCGATCGCAACTTCCCGCATCGAGGACCTGATCTTTGAACTGAAGCGCCACTACACGATCGTTATCGTCACCCACAACATGCAGCAGGCTCAAAGAGCGAGCGACGTTACCGCGTTCTTCATGGGCGGGCAGCTCATCGAAGTCAACACGACTCAGAACATTTTTCTGTATCCCCAGAAGAAACAGACCGAAGACTACATTTCGGGCCGTTTCGGCTGAAGATCGATCGAACCGGGCATCGCCGGCATGGACAAAGTCGGCACGCAAATAGCGTATGGTGAATACGATGAGGCGCGAATCGGATGATGCGGCGGGGCTATTCGAGAGCATGGTGGGGAGCACCGATGCCCCTTTGGCATCGCGAATGAGGCCCCGTAATTTCGATGAGTTCTTCGGGCAGCGGCATTTGGTCGGCCCCGATGCCGCATTTCGGAAGCTCGTAACAGCGGATCGTCTTGGGTCGGTCATCCTTTGGGGCCCACCCGGAGTCGGCAAGACAACGCTTGCTGAGATAGTCGCTCAGGTTACTTCGGCGAACTTCGATCGCGTGAGTGCAGTATCAGCCGGCGTCGCCGATCTACGCAGAATCGTTGAATTAGCTAGAAACAGGCGTAGACTCGGGCAGCGCACCATCCTGTTTATCGATGAAATCCACCGATTCAACAAGGCTCAGCAAGACGCCATTCTCCCGGTTGTTGAAGACGGTACCGTGACGCTTATCGGGGCAACCACTGAGAATCCGTCGTTCGAAGTCAACTCCGCGCTTCTGTCCAGAACGCGCGTCTATGTTTTGAACGCCCTGACCGACGACGAGATCGGGAATGTACTCGAAAGGGCGGTCACGGATAGAGAGAGAGGCTTTGGGAACCTGCCGATCCGATTCGAACAGGAGTCAGACCGGGCAATCATCAATCTGGCGAACGGAGACGCAAGGTCTTCGCTCAATATGTTGGAGCTTACAGTTGCCGTCGCCGAATCTCGCCGAATCGATCCGGCAGACGATCTGGTCGTCGATATGGAAACGGTCACCAACTCCATCCAGCGACGCGCGATCCTCTATGACAAGAACGGCGAGATGCACTTCGACCTCATATCGGCGCTTCACAAGAGTGTTCGAGGCAGTGACGTGAGCGCGTCCCTTTACTGGCTGGCCCGCATGCTAGACGGCGGCGAGGACCCGATGTATCTGGCGCGAAGAATCGTACGCATGGCAACCGAAGATATAGGGTTGGCGAATCCCCAAGCCTTGCCGATCGCGATAGCTGCCCAACAAGCCGTCCACTTCATCGGCATGCCGGAAGGGGCGCTGGCGTTGGCCGAGGCTGTCGCGTTTATGGCAACGTCGCCGAAGAGCAACGCCATCTACGTTGCCTGGGGGCAGGTCGAAGACGACGTCCAGAAGACACGAAACGACCCAGTTCCGATTCACCTTCGCAACGCGCCCACTGGCCTGATGAAGGATCTTGGATATGGCAAGGGCTATTTGTATGCACACGATTTCGAGGGCGCCGTCGTAGAACAGCAGTATCTGCCTGACGGTCTCGTTGGAAGGGAATACTATAAGCCGACCGATCGCGGATACGAAGGCAAGCTGCGCCTCAAGCCGAAGCCCGAATGATAGCGCTTCGGCCCACGTAGCACAGCTCCGATCCGATCGCAAAGGCTTGCAGTAAAGCTCGTCCCGAGTTCAGCGGAGAAGCATGGGGCACGAACGGTTTTCCTAATCGGGCGATGCTCAAGTAAACTCGCTATGAGAATGACGACGAACGACCAGCTCATCAGAGCCGTACAGGTTGCGACGCGTAAGCTTGCCAGCAGCGGAAATTTCGACTTGCTGATCAAGGACGTGCTTGCCATCTGCGTCGAGGCCGTCGGAGCAACGGGAGGCACCATCTACCTCCACGATTCCGCGTCTCATCGCCTCAGATTTCAGCATGTGCTGCCGGAGGGCATCGCCGACAAACTGCCCGCTAAAGATATCGCTGAAGACTTTGGTTTGGCCGGTCAGGCCTTCCAATCGAGGTCGACGATCGCGCATGAATTTGAATCGAAGCCGGAAAGTGAGTGGAACTCCTTCGAGCGAGCGACCGGCGTGCCGGTGCTTAACACGGTCGCTACTCCGCTGATGATGGAGGACGAAGAGCCTATCGGCGTCGTCCAGCTACTTAACAAAGAGGATGGCAGCTTCAACGCCTCCGATGCCGCTGTCCTCGATATCATCGCCGCCGTTGCCACGATGGCCTACATGAACTTCCGACTGACCGAGGAGAGCGCACGTGCTTCCACTCTGCTTGGTATGGGCAAGGTCAGCCACGATATCGGGAACCTGGCGGCGAGCCTATATTCCACCCTCAGCTATCGCGAGATGGCGGTAAACGGACTACGCGAGCAACTCAGCGAGGAGACGCAAGACGACCGTGTGTGCGCCTACATCGAAACGGTTGAGCCTGTCTTCTCAGAACTGAAGAGCTCGGTAGATCGAATCGTCGGGTACTCCCGACTCGTCTCAGACATCTCAGCCGGTAGGGCCTTGCGCCCGAACAAGGTGATGGGATCATTGGGCGCCACCATCGAGAATAGCGCTGCGTTTCTCAGCACCGATGCACGATCCAATCGAGTTTTGCTCGCCCTCGAAATCGATCCTGACGCCCCCCCCACCAAGCATGACGAGCTTTACTTTTTCCGAATCATCCAGAACCTGATCGGCAACGCCATCAAGGCGGTAAAGGAGACTATTCCCGACGACTGGGATGGTAACGTCGATGACGACGATGTCGAGAATACGCCGATGTTCGGCAAGGTCACCGTCCGATACCGATTCGAAGCCGGCATGCACCTGATCGCGATTCAAGACTCAGGTCCCGGCATGACTCCGGAGACTGCCGAGCGCATCCTGAGCGGAAACGCGCGCAGCCAATGGGACAAGGGTAGCGGATCGGGCTGGGGCATCAAGATCGTCTTGGAACTGGCCGCCACCCACGACGCCAAAGTAACGATTGACAGCGTCTTGGGCCGTGGTTCGACCTTTACGATATCCGTGCCGCACTGTCCATCGTGACGGCCAACCGTTGGCATATTGCTAACTACGGCAACGTTCGGAACGGTCAAGCAACGTCATGTGTTGAACCCGTCGTCTGTCATACTTAGGATTCGTCAGCATCTATGAAAAAGAAGCCCACCCAAACTTCAATGGCTCGAAGAGCTTTCGGGGGCGCCGGATATTGTCTTGTCCTGTTTTTGGCGCTTGCCTTCGGCACGATCGCCGGATGGATCAAGCAAAGCGACGTTATCTCGAAGATCCTCTTTAATCCTCCTGCGCCCAAAGAAGCATTTCACGCAAACTCGGTGACACTCCTTATTTTGGGTTGTGACGAAGATGTCGCCGATTTTACGCACAAGATCCTCAAGAAGTACGCCAGATCAGACATGATGTTGGTCGCCAGACTCGACTTTGATCACAACATGATTACCGGCGTGTCAATCCCAAGAGACACAGAGTGCCGACTCCCGGGATACAAGCGGATGAAAATCAACGCTTATCACGAGTTGGCAAAGAAAGACCAGGCTGCCGAGCTCACGCAACAGGCTGTAGAGTATCTACTTCCTGGAGTCAAGATAGACCGTGTCGTCACCCTGGACTTCGATGCCTTCCAGCAGATGGTCGATCTCGTAGGAGGCGTTCCTATCGTCGTCGATAAGAAGATGGATTACGAGGACAATGCCGGCAATCTTCACATCCACTTCAAGCCGGGATACCAGATGATGAACGGATATCAGGCCATGTGCTTCGTACGCTTCCGTCATGCCGACAGCGATTTGGTTCGTCAACAGCGGCAGAAACAGTTCCTCATCGCATTCAAAAATCAAGTCCTAAAGGACTGGCTCCAGTTGCCCAGCATCGTCAACCAAGGTGTCGGCGTTATCAACAATGCGCTAAGCATCGATGAGATCGCCTCTCTCGCTCGATTCGCGAAGGCTGTTCCCCCCACAAATATCCAGTGGGGGCAGATCCCCGTCGTCGATTCATCGGGTTCCTATTTGAAAGTCGTAAAATCCAAATTGCCTAAAGTACTAGCTCAGTATCGCCTTATCGATGCACCGGCTTCCACAAGCTCGTCGGACTCCGGTGACGCCCAGTGAGGCTGGACGGAAACGAAGTAGCCGAGGCTCAGGACGGCGGTTCGCCATCGAGTTCCGCGTACATTTCGCGCAAGGACGTCAAGATCGTCGGCATCGCCGTTGCGGTGTTGGCGGTCATGATGTATCCGATTTTTAAGGTACTCCAGCGCAAGAGCGAGAGCTCCAAGTGCATTTTGAATCTCAAGGAGATAAACTCGTCCATCAACCAGTACGCGACGTTGAACGAGGACAAGTTCCCCCCGCTCTACGCAACAGGCGGGGCTGATGAGCCTATGCTCCAGTCGTCCGGAGCACCTTACACTTGGGCGAGTGAGCTGTTCGAATACATGAATCCGAGGGCTTCCTTCGCCTGTCCGACCGCGACGCCCCAGGAAAACAGCTGGTCACAGAACCCGCGATCCGATAGCAAGAAGTTTCCAGTATCTTATGGGATGTTCGCGCCCTTGGGAGCCTTCAATCGTTCTCTAGTTGAAGATCCGAACGAGGCCATCCTGATCGGTGAGACGAGCAACCTGGGCTCATCGAACACTTACGATCCCATTCCGTTCGTCGATCGCTCCGGCGCCAAACTGCCCTATGACGGCATGGTGATTGGATGGGACAACGACAATTTCGACGGCGACCTCAAGTCTCAGTTTGCCACGCGACTGGCCTTCCCGAATTCCGCAGGCGGGAAATTCGGAAAGGAAGGTGAATCGCGGCACGACGACGGTTGTCACTTCCTAACCGTATCCGGCCAACTGATCGTCGCGAAGCCCGACGTAGCATTCGTCGAGCATCGCAACAAGGTGATCTACGGCCGCTGGCCAATGCCCCTGACAGCCAGACGACACGAATAGGATCCCTAAAGCGGCCGAGCCGAGGCAAGGTCGGCCAACCAATTGCCGCATGCCGTGTCATCGTCAGGAGGCGTCTGATCCTTGATCAAGTACCAGGTTTCCTGATGCTCGACGTAGTCGCCGATGCCCACCGTAACCAACGGGCCAAGTGTCTCGATCTCAAGCATGTCGTGCCGCGTGAAAGACTCGAAATTGCTGTTGTAGTCAGGATATGTCGCGCCGGACACATATGGAAAGCGCTTCAAGAAGACGTTGCCATGGTTCGCGCAAGCGGCATATCCCTGCTCGATCAGCGCACCTATCTTTGTAGGTCCCATGTCGCTGTCATGGCGAAGTTTGACCACCGTGTCGCCCCACGTCCACCGTGGATCCTGAAGCCTGGTATAGCCCCACATAACGAGCGGACGGGTTGGGAGCAGCCGTTCGCTGTGAGGCTGGAACGGCGGTTGCGGAAACAGCACGGTCCCCCCGCTGCACTGCGTCGGAGCCCAAGCCGCCATCTCGAGCGGATAGGCTCCCTGGTTCAGGATGCGGTGCACAATAACAAAACGATTATTCTCGGTGTCGGCCTTGATACGAATCTGTTTCTGAATATGGAACTCGTCGGCAGGCGAAGTGAACACGTGGAATTCTTCATCCCTCGTGTAGTCGACTGGAACGTTATCCGGGCGGAGCGTACGCAGCGGTTCTTCCGGAGCAATCCAAAGCCGATGGCCGCCATAGGAGCGGAATTCGTCGCCTCCCGTCACACCGGCTTCGGATTCGTGCACGACAAACTCATTGGCGCCACCGGTAAATCCAAAGAAGATCACCCGGGGACCCACCTCGAGGGTCACAACCACTTCCATGTCGTTGCAGACGATCTTGGCGTTTCTTTCCCAGCCAGCAAACGGAATCACGTTCATTGAACGGGTTTTACCCTTTATTGAGAGTCGATAAGGGCGGCGCGAGTCATGTTGCGCTCCAAGCCAGAATCTAGATCCGACCGCGGTTGCGACCCTAGAATCGGAACTGATAATTCATGCGGACCGTCATGTTCTCAGGGTGGTAACCCACGGGAATACTATGCTCGTAGCTTAGACTACCAACAAGGAAGCTCAGCGTCTGGTTGGAAGCCGGCTTCTGATCGAACTGAATACTCCATCGGCGTGTGTTGCGCCAGAGGTTTGCTTGATCTGCCTGCTCAACGCCGACAAACAGCGTTAACGGCGAACCGACTTTCTCAAACAGCTTGGCAGTAATTCCACCAGTTCGTGACATCGATCGAGTCTGGCTGTTGAGCAGTTCCTCGAAGCTTCCACCGATCGTGAAATTTGGATTCTGCTTGTAGTCCAATTGCCACTTGTCGCTGCTGGATGCCTGCGGCAGCGAGCCCAGGATTGCGCTGGCATTGGCGATTTCAGGATTCGTCTGGACCTGATTGGTCAAGACGAAATTCTTGACCGGTCGAATCGCGAAGCTATAATTCCGGATGAGAATCTGTTGGTCGGTCGTCGTCGTACGATCCTTGTAAGACAAGGTCACATTGACTAGTTTCTTGTCTGAAGGATCAGTCTGAAGAGTTACTGTTCGATCGATCGCGCGCAAGCCAGTCGGATCCAGCTGACTCTTGTATTCGTAGCCGATTGTATTGGTGCCGAAGGTTCCAGACACGCCAATTAGCTTGTTCTCGCGCATGACAGCGGCATGGTCCGTGCCGGTATCCATGTTCAGCGCCATCTTCACGTTCTTCACAAAGCCCAGATTGAACGGCTTCGCCGTAACTACTGAAACGTTGCCGTTCGTCTGAGTCCGGTTTTGAGCGTCCCACTGATTCGCGAAGTATCCCGCTCCCAACTGGAAGTTTCCAAAATCGCCTGCCTGAACTGGCTGTACCTGCCCTGGCGTGAGCGCGGTAGTTGCCGGTGGCGCCTTGCCAAGGGTGAACGACGAACTGGAAGTGCCCTGGTCTTTCGGCAAGCCCTGCATGGCGTAACCGTAGCTCATCCGAACCCCGTTACCGAGGTCGTAATAGAATCCGTAGTTCCGATGCGTTTCGTCGTTGTAGCCCTGGCGGTTGATTTGCGTGTCGGTGAAACTAACCCCTGCCCGATTTGAGAGTTGCGTGCTCAACGTGTTGGCGTTGACCTCATCGTGCGAGCCATTCGCATAGGTCGTCAGGGTCTGCTCTGTCTTAAAGCTCGTCGTAGTCGTCAACTTCGCGTCATAGGCCACGTAGTCGTGGTTTTGGCTAAGCAGATTGGCGTTGATGCCCGAGTACTGGTCGTTCTCTCCAAGCAACGTCAAGACTCCGTATCGACCCATATTGCGAGTCAACGATAGTTTTTCGACCGAACTGTCAAAGAGCGCCAACACTGAATCCGAGTTATGCTGCTCGATATCCGTGTAGTTGATTTGGGTGTTCTTGTCCGGGCTCCAGTTCAGAACGTTGTTTCGAATCCGCCAAGATTGATTATTGACGGGGTTGACCATGTCCTGATAGGTCGAATCGAGGTTCATGTTCGACATCAATTGCCACTTGACCTTGACGTCTTTCTCATGGAAGCCGATCAACTGGTTCAGGATATTCTTCTCTGGATCTACCAGGTTGTTTGCGTCCGCAAATGCACTCGAAACGTTCCGCTGATTGGCTTGAATGCTGATCTTGGTATCTTCATAGCCCAACGACGTGCGCGCCACATTGCCGGTGAGCGTCGTGGCGTTCATGTTGTCGAAAGTTAGCTTCCTCTTGCCGAACGTGCCCGAAAAGTCGATATCGGTTCGCTTAAGTCCCGGCAGGGTTCCAAGCCGAGACTTTTCGACATCCATCATCGAAGTAATCTCGTTGAATTGGGCCCCCAGGTTCTCTCGTCTGTAAGAGAGAAGCATGTTCTTGCTTGAAATCGCGAACGTATCAAGCTTTCCTGCGTCAGTCATGCCCTTCATCGAGAGCATGCCGGCGTTCAACTTGATGCCCTTGAAAGTGTCGGTGAATCCGTCGTATTTACGATCAAGGCCATGAGTCGCAATGAACTCGGCGCGGTCGTTCGGAGTCGGCTTTACATCCGGACCGTACATCGCAGCAATCGCCGCTACGCCATTGTTGATTTCGGCGTCGGGTAATGCGCCGACCTGAGAGAAGTTCAGATCTGCTTTCCGCTCGACATGGTTCAGGCTCCACGCCTTTGAAGTCACCGTCACGTCCTGCCCGAGGTACTTCGCCCCGGTAGAAGACGTCATGTTCGTCTGATTGAACGAGACTGGCGTGTCTTTCCCTAGGAACGTGCCCTGGAATCCGAGCCATTTTCTGTTCACGCCCGCTTCACGACCGAACGTCGTCATCTCGGGCGCCAACAAGCTGCCGAACCGCATGAAACCGCTATCCACGGCTTCACTTCCCATGTTGAACTTGTACTTGCCAGCGTCCAAAGCCCAAGTGCTCTGTGAAATCTGCTTGTGGGTCGCCGCGTCAACGATCGTGTTGTTGGCGTAGTTCAGCTTGGCGAACTTTTGGGTCCACTCGCCGGACATGTTGTTGCGATTGATCCCGGTCTCTTTCGCAAGCTGCGCCTTGTCAGCCTCGCTCAGATCATTGGAGCGCATGAAGTGTTGGTCGACGCGCTGACTAGACCAATTGAACTTGACGTCCTTGTTGGCAACCCCAAAGTTCGTCCACTTAATTCCGTTCTCGCCGTCTTTGACCGTCTTGTACGAATCGCTCAGCTTCATGCCGCCGAGACTCATGTCGGTCATGGAGAAGCCCAGACGGTTCAGTCCCCGCTCCGCCTTAAGCTGGTTGATGGCTTTGTCGTCCAGCCCAGACGTTGCGGCCGCATTAAAGCCGGTGAAAGACTTGCTGATGTCCTGATAGTCGATCGATGCCTGACCGCCCATGAACGACGTCTTGGCGCCTTCCATGATCAACTGCGTATTGCCACTTCCGATCGAGGATTTGGCACGGGCAGTCGTAGAATCCAAGCCTAGACCAGCGATATTGTTGACTTGCTGCCGCTCGTCGACAATGTACATGCCATTAACCGAGCCGCTCTGACCGAATTTGAAGGCATTATTCCAACCGTAAAGGTTGCTGGACATGACGGAGCCGTTCTCTCCGCGCTCCGCCATTCCCAATCCGGTGATCATGTTCAGCGAGCCAGGAAGGAGCGAATACTTGAACGTCGTGAAGCCGGCAAACTGGCTGGATTGAGCCGGTGCAGCGCCCGCCTTGTAGTGGTACGAGACCGTCAAGACCTGCCCCGAACGCTGGGAGACCATGAGGTAGACCACGCCGACCGCGTAATCCATCATGTAGTCCGTGCCTTGTTTCAGGAAAACGCCGTCAAGCTGGACGCTCTCAGAATTCGGAACGATGTTGCCGTATCGAAGAGGAGTGCCAGGCCCGGTGACATTCAGGGTGATGACATCCATGGCCGGCGTGCCGCCGACTTCCGAAGTCTTTTGCGTTTGAGTTTGGTTGGAATCGAGCGCAAAAGGTGCCTGAGCGTTCGCCGCCACTGGCAGCGCGCTCACGATCACCGCACCTATCAACCCCTTACCTAGCCTTCCCATGGCTTCTGAGTGAGGTACAAAACCCCACTATTATTCTAGAACATCCCGCTTACCCGGATGGGCATTAAGGCGACAATTCCCCGTTAACCGCTTCCTTACGGTCGACAACGAAATGCGTCACCAAATATTGTACGCGCTCAGTATGTGAATGTTACGCCCAAAACCGCAAAAAAAGACCCCGTTTGCGGCACGGGGATCAGGCAGTTCGACGACTACATCTTGATCCACGAACGTGACGCGTGACTTCTCTCCACTGCATCCAGGATTCGCTGGTTCTCGTATCCGTCCACAAAGTTCGGTTCGATCGGCTTACCCTCGTGCAAGTTCGTCATGGCGTCGGCGACGAGATTGATAAACGTCTCGCCATATCCGATGATGTGCGCGGTCGGCCAATACCTTCCAGCATAAGGGTGGCAGCCCTCGGTCGCCTGAATGAGGGTGAAACCATGCGTCTCGTCTGGAACGCTGTTGTCATAAAACTCCAGTTCATTCATCCGCTCGAGGTTGAATACAATACTCCCGCCGGACCCATTGATCTCGAATCGGTTGTAGTTCTTGCGTCCAACCGCGAACCGACTCGCCTCGAAGGTTCCAAGCGCCCCATTCTTGAAGCGCGCCAAGAAGATCGATGCGTCGTCCACGGTAACCGTGCCCATCTTGTCGCTGGCCTTGGCCCCCAATTTGTCGTCGATTTCGGCCGCGATCGGACGCTCCTTGATAAAGGTATGCAATAGGCCACAAACTTCATCGAGATCCCCCAGAAGGTACCGGCCCAAATCGATGATATGAGCGTTGATGTCGCCGAGGGCGCCGGAACCGGCAACTTCCTTCTGGAGCCGCCACACCAGCGGGAAGTTTGGATCGACGATCCAGTCCTGAAGGTAAGTCGCGCGCCAGTGGAAAATCCGGCCAAGACGACCGTCCTCGATGAGCTTCTTGGCGAGGGCAACCGCAGGCGCCTTTCGATAGTTGTGGAAGACGGCATGGGGTACGCCCGCCTTTTGAACGGCGTCCAGCATCCGCTTTGCCTCTTCGAGCGTGTTGCCGATCGGCTTCTCGCAAAACACCGTCTTGCCAGCCTCTGCCGCTGCAATGGCGATCTCGGCGTGGGTGTTGCCTGGGGTAGCCACGTCGATCACGTCGATCTCAGGGTTTTCGATCACCTTGCGATAATCGGTCTCGTAGTTGTCCCAGCCGAAGACGTTGGCCGCGTTCTTGACCGCGGCTTCGTTCCGGCCGCAGATCGTGTGCATGCGGACATTGACCGGTAGGTCGAAGAACCGTCCGACTTGGCGATAGGCGTTGGAATGGGCCTTGCCCATGAACTGATAGCCGATCAGGCCGACATTGATTGTTTTCTTTGACATGCTTCCCCTCTTCGTCGCGGTACTGGGCATTTTGCTCGTTGAAAGTCCACGGTCGCAAGGGGTGCCGCATCATTCGGGCGTAGATCGGCTGGTTGGTCATAATATGCCGTGCCGGCCTTCCAAATTGGTTCCGTTAAGGTCGATCCCCCGTTGTTGCTCGCCCCAATGGAAGACGTAACGAATCTTCCGTTTCGCCTGATCGCGAAGCGAATCGGAGGCCCGGGACTCATGTTCACGGAATTCGTGTCCGCGATGGCCATCCACTACGGAGCCGTCAAGACCTTTCGGAAGATGCGCATCGCCGACGCGGAACGTCCTTTGGGCATTCAGATCTTCGGAGGCGAACCCGACGTCATGCTTGAGACGGCGCTGATCGCCGAAGAAATGGGCGCCGATTTGATCGACATCAACATGGGTTGCTGGGTCCCAAAGGTGTGCAAGACCGGCGCGGGCGCAGCTCTTCTCAAGGATCCCGATCTGGCGGAGAGAATCGTAACGACCGTCGTGAAGGGCGTCAAGGTTCCCGTGACAGTCAAGGTTCGGGCGGGCTGGGACTACTCCTTGTTCGCCGCGCCGGAGCTAGCCAAGCGGTTTCAGGGCGCGGGAGCACAAATGCTGACGCTTCACGCTCGATTTGCCAAGCAGGGCTTTGACGGCGAGGCAGACTGGCGACTGATTCGCGATCTCCGCGAGGCGGTGTCCGTTCCCTTAGTCGGAAACGGGGATGTTAAAACAGCCGAAGACGCACGCAAAATGCTCGAAGAGACGGGCTGCGACGGCGTCATGGTCGGACGAGCCGCCATCTCGAACCCTTGGTCGCTTGCACGAATCCGGGCAGGTATGTGCGGAGAGCCTATCCCGTCCGATCCGACGCTCGAGGAACGCGTAGCGGTCGCCCTGGATCATATCCGCATGATGGTCGCTTGCGAAGCCGATGCCGGAAGCTATGACGAAGCGATTGAATCCTCAGGATTTGCCGACGCACAGCTTCGCGCATGTCGCGCACTTCGCGGCCAAATTCCTCTCTACATCAAGGGAGTGCCAGGCGCCTCTCAAATTCGAGATCGTCTGACGCGTTGTTCGACCGTATCCGAATTCCAGGATCTGCTCGAAGGCTTCCTTGCGTCGACGAATGCGTCCGCCATTGGCGTCTAGCGACACTTCCCATCAGTCAGTAGGCCATCGCTCAAGAGGCCAACGATCTTAGCGCCCGAGTCCAAACCCGGAGCACTCCCGGCGCCGTCCGGATCGCACGACGATGCAAGGCGCGAGCAGCCCTCTTATCCCCTTTTTGCTCCATCGCCCGGGCCATCGACGACAGTGCGATGCCCGACTTTTGGATGAGTATCCCCTTGTAGCGACGTGCCTGCCTCGGAGGCAGATCGCCGAACAGCTCGTGCGCCCTCGGGAGGATCTTCTCGCTGAGCAGATAGTGCTGAGCCTCGAAGAACCGATAACCCGCATTGGCTAGACTTGTGGTCAGAACCTTATATCGAACGAGCTTTTCAGGCAGATGATCGAACTTGTGGCGGGGGGCCAGCACGAACCAACCGTACCAATCGCAGCACCGAAGCGTATCTGAGGCGAAGTTTCCTGCGGCAATCATTTGATCGCGCCGAAAGACGGTGCTGCTGGCGATGATCTCGTTTCCGGGAATGATGTGATCGAACGAGCAGGCATTCGGAGGAAGGCGAAGGTCACGGTCGATCGCCCTTCCATCGGAGTGCTCGTACCAGCAGTCCGCATGAACCAGGGATGCGCCTGTTCGATCCAACTGTTCAACTTGCTTGGCCAGCTTCTCGGGCAACCAGACATCGTCGTGATCGATCAGCGCAATGAACTCGCCGTCCGCCTCTTCGACCATGCGTCTAAGGGCGGCGCCACGGCCGCCATTGGGGATCTCGAGAACCCGGCAATTGAATCTTCTCGCAACCTCGGCGGAATTGTCGGTACTCCCATCGTCCAGCACAAGCACGTTGAAATCGCGATAGGTCTGCGCAAACACCGATGCCAGAGAGTCGGCCAACGTGTCGGCTCCGTTAAATACCGATAAGCAGACCGTAACCCTCGCCATTTGTAGAGTTTACCGCCCCAGTCAGAGGCAGCCCAGACTGAGTACACTGAGACAAACACATATGTCGCTTGCTCGCTCAATCGTCCTCAAGACGGCAGGGCTAAGCCCGGTCAAGTACCTTATCCGAAAATCGTTCTTGTTCCGGCCACTGGTGCGCCGCTTTATCGCTGGAGACACACTTGAGGAGGCGCTTAAGTCATGCGAAGCGATCCTTGCCAAGGGCCAAATGGTGTCGCTCGACTATCTGGGCGAAAACACCGCCTCAGAGCAGGAGGCGCTTCAAGCGAAGTCGACTTACATCCAGATGCTGCAGGCAATCGCCTCGCTTCCCGCAATCCAAACTTGGAACGCGAATCATGCCCAGTCCCCAAATCTTCACGTGACGGGCGATGGCATCGAACCGATCAACATTTCGATCAAGTTGACACAATGCGGATTCGATCAGGGCACCGACTTCGCAGAGCGCAATCTGCGGGATGTTCTCGATACCGCAAAGGGCCTGAACAACTTTGTTCGCGTGGACATGGAATCGTCCGAATACACAGAGCGAACAATGGAGATTATGGGGCGCGTCGTCAAGGACTATAAGAACACTGGAACGGTTCTTCAGACCTATCTCTACCGAACTCCTAAGGACGTCGAACAGGTCATCGAGTGGAAGGCTCGCGTTCGTCTGGTCAAGGGCGCCTACTTGGAGCCTGCTGCCGTCGCCTTTCCGGAGAAAGCGAAGGTCGACGAAGCCTACGTGACGTTGGGCAAGCGATTGATGGATGCCGGCACCTATCCAGCGTTCGCCACCCAGGACGCGAAGATCATCGAAGCCCTCGTTGCCTATGCCAGAGAAAGGAAGATCGACCCTTCCCGTTTCGAATTCCAGATGCTCTACGGGATCCGACGCGATCTGCAAGACAAGCTTTCGAGCGAAGGGTTCAAGGTTCGGGTCTACGTTCCTTATGGCGACGCTTGGTACCCATATTTCTCGCGGAGACTGGCTGAAAGACCGGCAAACACTCTCTTTATCGTCAAGTCGCTGTTCAAGGGTTAGTCGAATCGCTGCCGGAGCTTGGCCTCTTGGCACCAGGTGAGGCGCCGAGTCCCTTGGGCGTATTTTGCGCGCTGGGAACAGACTTCGGCGTGTTTGGCGCCGCGGCAGGGGCCGGTACCGCCGGGACCTTGTCCGCGGGCTTGCCAACCATAATGGCGGCCGCAATCGCCGTCATTCCCATCGTGAGGGCGATCAGGATAAGGTAAGCGAAGCCGAATAGGCCGAATTTGAAGAACGTTTTGATCCAGCCTTGCTGGTAGTTCACTCTAATCGCGATGAACAGGTAGACGTTCACCCAGAGATAGGCAAGCCAGCCTGGAAAGCCTGGGACGAGCGTACAAACTGAGATCATCAGGAAACAGAACGAGTTGAAGTGGAGCATGAACACGAGATGCTCCACATAGAATCTCTTTCTTCGAATGTATAGGCACCCGAACACCATTGCGGCAACAGGAACCAGGGCCAAGCATGCGCTTGGCAACTGACTCACATATCGGTCGGTCAGGGTTCGGCTATCCGTCAAAGCCGTATTGAGCGCTACCTGCTTTGCGCCACTGACGAGCCAATTGTCGCTTGGCTTTGTAGCAAGTTCCTTCGCGTCGGCAACATCATCTCGGTGGACATTGATCCCCAATCCAGCCAGGCTCGTCTTCTGTTGACTAATGTGGTAAGAGAGGATCAAGAAGGCAATCGCGCTGATCGTTACATAGATCTTCAGCGGCGTGATGTAGCGGACCCGCTTGCCATCGACCCACTGCTTGGTAAGGAAGCCGGGCCTAAAAACGAGCGGAACGACAGTCCGCAGGAACTTGGAGTCCAGCCTGATGAACTCGTCTGAGAACTCTTGAACAATCTTCCAAAGCTTCGTATTGTGATCGGCGATGTGTTGCCCGCAACTAGGGCAGAAGTGAAGATGTACCGGGTGCCTGCAGTTGCGGCAGCCCACCGGAGGCCGCGGAGCAGCCCCACTTATGTTCACGACCTCGCTGGCGTCGGAATCCATCGCTGGATATCGTAGCACGCTATAGAGCATTTGAGAGGGGCAAATCCTATCCCCCCGGTCGTGCGATGTGGACGCGGTGTCTCCTAAAGCGTTCGGCACCCGGCGTCGATATACTGCGCTACTTGGGCCAATACCTTCCCGCGATGGCTGATCCTGTGCTTTTGCTCAGCGGCGAGGTCCGCCATCGTACATTGAAGTTCCGGCAGGTAGAAAATCGGATCGTATCCAAAGCCGCCGCCACCGCTCGGAGCTTCGGCGATTCGTCCCTCACATACTGCGGTGAACACCTTCGTGGGCCCCATTCGAAACGGCGGAGTCAGCGCAACGCAGCATCGGAATCGGGCTCCACGGTGGTTGGTCGGCACACCACTCATTTTCTCGAGGATCAACTCAATCTTCTCGGGAAATGGGAGTTCCTCCCCGCCGAATCGTTTGCTGTAAAGTCCGGGAGCCCCATCAAGGAAGTCGATCTCCAAGCCCGCGTCATCGGCCAAGCTCCACTCGCCGGTGAAGTCAGCAGCACTCTCAGACTTGATCGTTGCATTCGAAGGATAGTCCTTCCCAGTCTCGTCCGGTTCCGGCGCATTATCGTAGTCGGCCAGCGTCGCGAGCGATAACTCGGGAAACCGGCCGCCTAGAATTGTGATCATCTCCCCCGCCTTCTTTCGGTTATGCGTGGCGATCACAAGCGTAGAGAAGGGCAAGTCGCTCATTCAGCGCTAAAGAATACCGAGGGTTTGTTTCTGGGCGACGATCAACTCGTTGATTCCCTTTTGTCCCAACTTCAGCATGCGTCCGAGGGTATCGATGCCGAACGGGTCCTGCTCAGCAGTTCCCTGAATCTCAACGAATTTTCCGCTACCGGTCATGACGATGTTCATGTCAGTGTTGGCGGTGCTATCTTCGTCGTAGTTTAGATCGAGCACTTCCTGGCCCTTAACGACGCCCACCGAAATGGCGGCGATCGGTTCAAGCAGCACGGACTTCTTGATCATCCTCTCCTTTAGCATCCACTGAACCGCATCGTAGGCGGCGACGTAGGCGGCGGTTATCGCTGCGCACCGGGTGCCTCCATCGGCTCGAATCGCATCGCAGTCGAGCGTGATCGTTCGCTCTCCCATCGACTCAAGGTCGAAGACGGTCCTCATGGCTCGGCCAATGAGGCGCTGGATTTCCATGCTTCGGCCGTTA
The DNA here is from genome assembly GCA_031292555.1 of Fimbriimonas sp. GTDB lineage: Bacteria > Armatimonadota > Fimbriimonadia > Fimbriimonadales > Fimbriimonadaceae > Fimbriimonas. The sequence goes on along the minus strand of JARLGV010000104.1, from coordinate 101,905 downwards.
GGCTTCATCTGGTCACGCTGATTGCGCTGTCGCCCCGAGCGGGGGAGCATGGAGTACTCGGCGGTTACCCAACCGCTGCCCTTGTTCTTCATAAAGGGCGGAACTCGATCTTCCACTGTCGCAGTTACGAGCATGTGGGTATCACCGAGTTTGATGAGGCAGGAACCCTCAGCAAACTTGGCGTAATTCCGTTCGAGGGTGAAGGGTCGAAGTTGGTCCGGCTGGCGGCCGTCTGTTCGCATCGTTCAATCGTACCCGGCTCGGGTAGTCGAACTCGGAGACGATCCCGAGTTCGTGTACTTCGACCTATCGGTTCAGGTAGACCACTTTGCCAGTTTTAGCACTCTCGAGGGCTGCTAAGCTGATGCGCAGAGCCTCAATACCGTCCTCCCCTGTAACCAACGGTGGTGTCCCGTCCTTTACTGCCCGAATGAAGCCAGACAGTTCCAAATAATAAGGGTCCTCGTGCGGGGCGATCGACGGATCGATCGCCGTCGAGTGGTTGACGCTCGTTCGAAGGGCCGGCGTTTTGCGGCTATCGAACTCGAGCAGCCCTTCGCTTCCAGCGAGATCAAACATCGTTCGGAAGCCCCCCGGATCCATCCAGGTTGACTCGACATGGGCCACGGCGCCTGTCTCGAACGTCAGAGTCGTGAGCCCATAGTCCGGACCGTGGCCACTTGCCGCACCCAGAGACCGGCTGTATAGGAACTTCACTTCGCCAAAAGTCCAACGGAGCCAATCGAAATCGTGGATTGCCAAGTCGACCAATACGCCGAGAGACCTCGTATGATCCATGAACCACTTACTGCTTCCGGCAGGCGACGGTCCGCCGCGCCTCATACGAATGGCGGCAGGCTTTCCAATCGAACCCGAAAGGACCATTCGTCGCGCCAGAGCATATTCGGGAAAGAACCGGACGACCTGCCCGATCGACAATGGAACGTTCCCTATCTCGGCGGCATCGACGATCTCTTGGGCTTCTTCGAGAGATAGCGCAACCGGTTTCTCCAAGAAGAGCGGCTTCTTGCCGGCGATCACCTTGAGCGCGAACTCCTTGTGAATGTCGGTCGGCAGACAGATATCCACCAGGTCCGACCACTCGATCAATTCCTCGATCGTTTCGCACAGGTGCGCATTCCAATGACTTTGAAAACTCCCGCCCCTTTGAGGATTGCGCTCAAAGTAGCCGAGTTCAATGCCCTGCATGTTGCGATACTGCTTGGCGTGGACGTTACCCATGCCGCCGGTACCAACGATTCCGACTTTCATTGGGTCCGATTATTCCCGATACGGCCCCTACTTGGCGGCCTTTTTGGCGGGAGCCTCTTTAAGAGGCGAATTATGGCTAGCGATCCTTCCGAAATCCACGAATGCGACGGTGACGATGAGTGCAACCATGCACATTAAGCCGATGACGTTGAAAGTGCTCTGGACCTGTATGCTCAGCCGCCTACCTCCTCGGAACATCTCTGCAATCGCCATCGCCATCTGTCCTCCATCGAGCGGCAAGACCGGCAGCAGGTTAAAGACTCCAACCGAGATGCTCAAGAGGGCCGCCAATTCGAGAATCGCGGGAAGACCGAACCTCACCGTGTCATATGCAACCCGCGTGATCATGATGGGTCCACCCACATTATCTTTGAACGTCGATGGGTGCCTGACAACGCCCAGTAGGCCCGTGACGGCCTCAACAGGGTACTTCACGGCTACCTCAGTTGCCTTGACGAACCCTATCGCTTCACGTGTGGACGGAATGCCTGTCTTAAGCTTCGCCTGGCGACGCATCTCTCCGGTTGGATTGAGGTTTTCGTCGAGAACAGGAGACTCGGAGTCGTCCAATTCGGGAACAACGGAAACGGTGAGTTGCTTCCCTCCTCGGTCGATTACAAATGTGAGGGTCCGATTGGCACTGTCTCGAACGAGTCGATTCATCGCATAGAACGTCGCGATCGGCTTCCCGTCGATGCTCTTGACGAAGTCCCCTTCTTTCAGTCCAGCCTTGTCGGCGGGTCCGTGAGGCATGACTTGACCGATTTTCGGTACGTTGGAGAGCTTTGGATTCCCCTCGATCATGAAGTTCGGTATAAGGATCGCGAGCCCGGCAATGACGCTGAATGCGGGTCCAGCAAACAAGACGATCAGCCTCTGCCACGGCGGTTTGCTGTAGAATCCGCCCGCAATCTTCGTCTCGCTCCCATCTTCTTCGGGAACCATGCCCTTGATCCGTACAAATCCGCCGAGCGGCCACATACGAACAGTGAAACGGGTCGTCTCCTCAAGCACCTTGCCTTCCGGAGTTTCAAGCTCAACGATATCCTCCGGCGGTCGAACTGATGCTTCGACGTCCGTTCGGGACACTTCGTCATGCCGGATATCCGAGATTTCGCCGGCTAGCACCGGGATGCGGTACTTGCGCCTCATGTAAGTCCACAGTTGCGGCTTACCAAAGCCGATCGCGAACTCCTCGACGCCCATGTTGAAGATACGCGCGAAGAGATAGTGCCCAAATTCATGCGCGGCCACAAGGACCGTGAACATGGTGAGCAACACGAAGGCAGTCAGCAAATAGTAGAAGATTAGGCTCATGAAGCTTGGAGTCGGCTTATCATTTTACGGGCAAACTGCCTTGCCTGCTCGTCGGTGGCTAATACATTGTCCAACGTGGGTACGGTCGGTCGGTGTTCCAAGATTGTGAGTTTTATAACCTCAGGAATCTGTAAGAACTTGAGTTCACCCTTTAAGAACGCGTTCGCCGCGATTTCGTTCGCAGCATTCATCGCACATGGCATCGTTCCACCAATCCGCGCGCTCTGACGGGCAATCTCGATGCATTCGAATGTCGATTCGTCGACCGGCTCAAAAGTCAAGGTAGGCGTGTCGGTCGGGTTCCAGGGCGGAAGGAGGTTTGGAATGCGATCAGGATACAACAAGGCATAGGCGATCGGTAGCCGCATATTTGGCCAGCCCAACTGTCCAAGAACGCTTCCGTCTTTGAATTTAACCATTGAATGAACGACGCTTTGGGGGTGGACGACCACTTGAATCCGATCGATGTCGATATTGAAAAGCCATCGCGCTTCGATCGCCTCCAGACCCTTGTTCATGAGAGTTGCCGAGTCGATCGTGATCTTGCCTCCCATCCGCCAAGTCGGGTGATTCAGAGCCTCTTCGACCGATACATCGGCCAATTCGCTCTTGATTCGGCTACGGAAAGGGCCGCCACTTGCGGTGATTATCAGCGATTCCACTTGATCGGTTCGATATCCCTGAAGACACTGGAAGAGTGCGCTGTGCTCGCTGTCAATTGGAGTCAGAGTGACGCCGTGCTTCCGCACGAGAGGCATCACGACTTCGCCGGCTGACACTAGAACTTCTTTGCTGGCGAGCGCCACATCCTTCCCAGCCTCGATAGCGGCCAAAGTCGGCATCAAACCGATCACGCCAGCGACGCTGATCACCACAATGTCAGCCTCATCCATCGTCGACAGGTGAACGAGAGCATTCATACCGAAGGGGATGCCGGATCCTGGGACCTCTTCGTAAAGAGCTAGATGCCGTACTGAAAAACGCTCGGCCTGCTGCCTCAACAGGTCGGCATTCCGATTCGCCGCCAATCCGACCACACGCAATTCGTCGGGGTGTTGGGCGATGACGTCCAAGGTCTGAGTACCGATACTTCCTGTCGAACCCAAGACGACCACGCGCTTCATCGAACCTGATTGTAGCTTGCGCAGAGTCCCCCTGACTCGTCAGGCTTCGTTGTCCTGCCATGCCATAATTGCTTGCATGATTTCCTCGCCACGTCTGGACACGCGCTATCGCCTGACCGAGGCTCTTGCCCTCGAGTTGGCCGAGACATATGGCACGCCTCTCTACGTTGTGGATGAGAAGCACTTCCGAGAACGCATCCGCACCTATCGTCAAGCGTTTCTCGCGGCCTATTCCCGTTCGGAGATCAGCTTGGCCAGCAAGGCGAACTCAACGCTGGCGCTGGTAAAAATCGCCTATCAGGAAGGCTGCACGATCGACGTCGCGAGCGAGGGGGAGTTTCGAGTCGCTCTAGCCGCCGGCGTTCCCGGTTCTAAGTGCCATCTCCATGGAAACAACAAAACGCGAAGCGAGATCGAATTCGCCCTCGCAAATGGCATCGGGCACATCGTTGCTGATTGCTTCGAGGAGATTGAAGTGCTCGGACAATTGCTGGGCGAAGAGTCGAACCAGACGAAAATCGTGCTTCGACTGGCCCCCGGGGTCGATCCCGTAACCCATGCCAAGATCTCGACCGGCCAGGCTGACACGAAGTTCGGATTCAACATCACTGACGGATCGGCTGAGCGAGCGACAGTGAGATGTCTGAAACTAGGGCTGAACCTGTACGGGTTTCATTGTCACGTCGGCTCGCAACTGCTCGATCCGGAAGCACAGCGTTCGGGCGGCGAGTTAATTGCCCGATTTGCCATCGATATGAAAGACCGTCATGGTTTTTGTGCCGAGTACCTCAACGTAGGAGGCGGGCTCGGCGTAACCTATACGAGCAAAGATCAACCGATGGGGATGCAGGATTATTGCCGATTGATCGTCCAGACCGTTACCGAGACTCTACTAGGTTCGGGAATCGATCCAGTCCTCGGCCAAGAGCCGGGCCGCTCGCTCGTAGCTGAGAGTGGACTCACCCTCTATAGAGTCGGAGTCATCAAAACCGTGCCGTCTCCTACAATCGGCAAGCGAACCTATGCCGCCGTGGACGGCGGGCTGAGCGACAACCCCCGCCCTGCCCTCTATGGATCCAAATATACGGTGGAAAGGGTCGCTCCAACTCCATCCGAGAAAACGGCCACATTCACGGTGTCCGGAAAGCACTGCGAAACGGACAAGCTCTTCGACGAGGTTCCGTTGTCTGCCGACCTCGCCGTTGGCGACCTCATTCAAGTATTGTGCACGGGCGCCTACAACTCGTCGATGGCCAGCAATTACAACCGATATCCGCGACCAGCCAGCGTTTTGATTCGCGAGGACGGTTCACACGCGGTCATACAGCGGCGCGATTCATGGGAGGAGATGCTCGCTCGGGACATACTGCCTGACGACTTGGCATAAGCATGGGTACCGTTCCTCTTCCGATGATGCTTGCGACGGCGCTGATCCTCTTTCTGGGGATCGGCCTTCACGAGTACGCGCACTGCAAGTTTGCAGACATGGCGGGGGATCCCACTCCTGCCTTCTATGGTCGTGTCACGCTCGACTTAACGAAGCACTTCGAGATCACGGGCGTCTTGATGATGATCCTGACTACCATGAGCGGATTTGGGCTGGGATGGGGCAAGCCTTCGCCAGTCAATCCGGACAAGATGCGTAATCCGCGGGTGGATTGGTTTGTTTCGGTTGCCGCCGGGCCGGTATCCAATCTCGTCCAAGCGACGATTTATGCGTTCATACTTCGAATTGCGATGCGAACCCAGTTGCTTGCTGGACTGTCGGAGCCCAGCGTTCATCTCTTCATTGCGTATTTGCTGTTTGGCGGTGTCATCATCAACTTGGGGTTGGCGTGCTTCAACCTGATCCCGTTTGGTCCGCTGGACGGTCACTGGCTCGTGGGCCTACTCCTACCGGAGAAACCACGATACTATTGGTTCCGATTCAACCGTCAGATCGGCATGCCCGGCCTCTTCGTTGCTGTGATCGCCTTACAGGCGCTTCATGTGAACATGACCCATGGTCCGGTCGCCTGGATGTTCCATCTGCTAGTCGGATCGTCGATTGAAGACACTCAACTGAACCTTTGAGCCACCCCCAATCCTACAGTTTATGAGTTCAACCACTGACAAGAAAAGAATCCTAAGCGGCATGCGATCAACCGGCCCAAAGTTGCATATCGGCAACTACGAGGGCGCACTTCGCAACTGGGTCGGGCTTCAGGACACATACAAGATGTTCTGCATGGTTGCCGACTGGCACGCACTTACGACTCAATTCAGCGATACCAGCGAAATTAGCCGAAACGCTCGCGAGGTCGCCAAAGACTTCATTGCCGGCGGCATCGACCCCGACAAGTCGCCCCTGTTTATTCAATCGCACGTCAAGGAGCATGCCGAACTGCACCTGCTCCTTTCGATGGTCACGCCTCTTGGCTGGTTGGAGCGCGTTCCGACTTTCAAGGAGAAGCAGCAGGACGTCGGCGGCGCGGAACGAGTTCCTTACGGTCTCCTTGGATACCCGGTTCTGCAGGCCTCCGATATCCTCCTCTACAAACCCTATGGTGTGCCGGTCGGCAAGGACCAAGCGCCTCACTTGGAGGTTTCACGCGAGATCGGACGCCGCTTCAACAACCTGTATGGCGAGGTGTTTCCCGAGTTCGTGAACATCATCGGCGACGTGCCGGTTCTCCCGGGACTCGACATGCGGAAGATGTCGAAGACTTACGACAACTGCGTCTATATCAACGAGTCCCCCGACGAGACGGCAAAGAAGATCAAAAGCGCGTTCACTACGCCAACCAAGATCAAGAAGTCCGACCCGGGAATTCCTGAGGGGTGTGCCGTCTGCCAGTACCTGAAGCTGTATTCACCGAACTGGGAACAACAGTGGCAGGAGGATCGCGACGGGATTCGCGGCTGTATGCAGAACAAGAATGAGTGCATCGAAGCGGTGAACGAGTTTCTACGCCCCATGCGAGAAAGGCGGGCGCAGATCGATGACGGCACTATTGAGGACATATTGCGGACGGGAGCGGCACAGGCTCGCCAAGTCGCCCAAGGTACTTTGCAGGAAGTGCGTGAGGCCATGAAACTTTGGTAGGCAGCCTTCAAAGCGTCCGCGCGATCTACTTCGATCTTGACGACACGCTTTGCGGATACTGGAATGCCTCAAAACTCGGGCTTCGCCGGACATTCGAGAAGTACGGTCCAGAGGGATTCGACGCCGAGGAGTTGGTTCGCCATTGGGCGGCAGCGTTTCGCGATTTTGCTCCTGACTTGAAGAGGACGGATTGGTATCCCGGCTATTTGCTCACTGGCGAGCCGACTCGCACCGAACAGATGCGTCGTATGCTCGCCCGCATCGGTATTGACGAACCGGCGCTTGCGTCGCGCCTTAGCATGACATACATGGAGGAGCGGGATCGCTCACTCGAGCTGTTCCCAGACGCAGTCGAAGTGCTGGATCAACTGCGCCCGATCTTCCCGCTTGGTCTGATCACCAACGGCCCGGCTGACATTCAACGTCAGGAGATCGAGACTTTGGGGATCGGAACCTATTTCCGCCACATCTTGATCGAAGGGGAGATGGGTGAAGGGAAACCGGCAAAATCCGTGTTTGATCGAGCAACCTCGATCATGGGGTGCGAACGTCACGAGATATTGATGGTTGGTAACAGCTATCGCCACGATATCCGGGCCGCCTTGGAATATGGTTGGCATGCGATCTGGGTTCTGCGCGATTCCGACGTACCACCAAGCGCTAGCGGCGACACTCTCAAGCCAGAGGCCCTGCCGCAAGGCGCCCCTGAGCCGGACGCCACGATTGGCTCGCTGTCCGCACTGCTGGGATTGCTAGGCCTCTAGCGTTCCTTCATCGGGGGGCCATGCCCCGATCGGTCACTGCCTATCTTGGGTCCGACGAGTGTTAGAATGGAACGTGCCTTGCCGGTCCCGTCCATTCACACGTCTGATCGTGCTCGCGGGCATTTGCATGGCATGTGGATGCGGCGTCGATCCGAATGCCGGAAAAGTGCCTCTGCGCTATATGGCTTGGGGCAATCCGGAGCAGATGGCGCTCGAACAGCACTTGTGCGAAGAGTTCAACCAGAAGAATCCAGACGTGCATGTCTCATTTCTTCGAGTTCCGGGAGACGAGTATGGGCTGAAGATGATGCTGATGCTGGCATCCCATACGGCTCCGGATGTGATGCGAGTCGACCACTATAACTTCCCGAGCCTAGTCGAGAAAGGGTACTTCCTGGACCTGACCGATCTCGCAAATGCCGACACCTCGTTCCATCGCAACGATTTCTTCCCTCAAGCGATTGACGAATGCCTGTACAAGGGAAGGTTGTTCGGCCTAAACGTTCTGTTCGGCGGGGTGCTGATCTATTACAACAAATCGATGTTTCGCGAGGCGGGTCTCGACGATCCGGCTGACCTCGCGAAAAGGGGCCAGTGGACTTGGGATCGCTTCCGCATCTCGGCAATCAAGATGACGAAAAGGGACGCCGACGGACATCCGACGCAATTCGGCTTTGGCGCCCCGGGCAGCGGATCGACCTTTCCGGTCCTCGCCTGTGCGATATGGGGATTCGGCGGCGACATGCTGGACCCAACCATGACTCATGCAGTCTTCGACTCACCGGGGGCGATTCGCGCCTTCCAGATGATTGCCGATTTTCGCTGGAAGGACCACTCATGTCCGACTCAAGCACAAGACGCGAACTCGCTGTTCACTTTTGAAGGCGGCAAGTTGGGGATGGTATTCGACTTCATGGGTATGACTCCCCGATACAGGAAGGTCATTCACAAATTTGACTGGGATGTTTGTCCAGTACCTTCCGGACCATTCGGTAACCCGACACTCTGCAAAGGAAATCAGCTTGTCATTTCGGCGGAATCAAGCCATCCCAAAGAGGCATGGCGATTCGAGCGTTTTATGACGAGCGAGACGACCGAAAATGAGCTGTATGTGAAGTTGCGGCGCTGCTTCCCCACGCGCAAGGCGATGGCCTACTCGCCCGAATACCTGAAGTCGAGCCTTCCTCCATTCAACAACTGGGCGTTTGTCGATTCGGTGGCAAACAGCCGCCCCTTGCCGATCAACGACCGATGGAGCGAATGGATGACGGCGTTCAGTTCCGAGATCGACAACCTGATCGCCGGACGCGAGCGCGACGCCGGACCAGTCCTGAGACGTGCGAAGATCAAAGTAGACAAAGTCCTGGCAGACGAGGCCGGCTTTTAGTGAGCGTCAATCGGCGCAAGCTGACTCACCAGCCTGGGTTCTGGGGATTCCTATTCATCAGCCCGTGGTTGCTTGGCTTTTTGATATTCACCGCCGGCCCGATGATCGCCTCGTTCTGGCTGTCATTTCAGAAGTACGACCTCGTGTCCATCCGCTACGTCGGTGTGGAGAACTATCGGCGTCTGTTTCAAGAGGACCCGCTGTTCTGGAAATCGCTCAAGAACACCGTCTTCTATGCGTTGTTCTCGGTACCGCTTGGCATCACCGGTTCTCTATCGATTGCCCTCCTACTGAACCAGAACGTACGCGGCCAGCGGATCTTTCGAACCTGCTTCTACTTGCCATCCCTCGTCCCATCGGTGGCTTCTGCGCTTGTCTGGCAATGGGTATTTAACGCCGATAACGGCATTTTGAACACGACTCTTCGCCTGATCGGAATCACCGGCCCGCAATGGCTTCAGGACGAGCGAGCCACGCCCTGGGCCTTCATCGCCATGTCGCTCTGGGGAGTAGGCGGAGCCCGAATGGTGATCTTCCTCGCCGGGCTGCAAGGCATCCCTGAGAGCTATTACGAGGCTGCCAAGCTTGATGGGGCCAGTTCATGGAAGTGCTTCCGCAAGGTCACGCTGCCACTGCTATCCCCGGTGATGTTCTTCAACCTGATCTTGGGAGTCATCGGATCGTTTCAGGTCTTTACTTCAGCCTACGTGATGACGGGCGGAGGGCCAAACAACGCCAGCCTGTTCTACGCCCTCTACCTGTTCCGGAACGCGTTCAACTACTTCAAGCTCGGGAAAGCCTCAGCAATGGCTTGGATCCTGTTCACGATCCTTCTTGTGCTGACGTTGATTCAATTCAAGACCTCGAAACGGTGGGTCCACTACGAGGGGGACGACAAGTGAGAGGGACGCATCGCGATGGTCATCCTTACGCGAGGATCGCGATTTACTCACTGTTGATCAGCGGGGCGGTTGTCTTCACTGTTCCGTTTGTCTGGACGATCATGACCTCTCTCAAGTCGGGAGAGGAGTTCGCCTCAGCGCCAAGCCGCCTAATACCTCACCGGTTCGTTTGGGACAACTTCCACAAAGCATGGACGGCGCTTCCTTTTGCCCGCTTTATGCTCAACACGGTGCTCATCACCGCGATCTCGACGGTAGCCAGCGTTGTCACCGGCTCGATCGTGGCGTACGGCTTTTCGCGCTTTCAGTTTCGGGCGCGCAACTTCCTCTTTTTCACGATGCTGGCCACGATGATGCTGCCCGGACAAGTCACCCAGATTCCGGTGTTCATGATCTGGCGTGAACTGCGGGCGATCGACACCTATTATCCGTTATTGGCAGGGTCTTTCTTCGGCGGGGGTGCTTTCAACATTTTCTTGATGCGACAATTCTTCCTGTCCATCCCCCACGAGTTGGATGAGGCCGCGATGATCGACGGAGCCTCTTATGTGCGGATCTGGTGGAACGTGCTGATGCCCCTGTCCGGGCCGGTCCTGGCAACTGTCGCGCTCTTCTCGTTTCTCGGCCAATGGGACAATTTCGAAGGTCCTCTGATCTATTTGAACACGCCAGAAAAGTACACGGTAAGCATAGGTCTGAGAATGTTTCAGGACACCTTCGGAACGAACTTCGAGCAGGTCATGGCTGCATCGGTGCTACATATCTTGCCCACGATTGTGCTGTTCTTCATCGCTCAACGGTATTTCCTGCGCGGGATCACCCTGAGCGGGCTTGGCGGGAGGTAGATGACGGGGCTTGCCAGGATGCCCCGCGTTCTGGCAACGCGGGGCGACGAGTGCCCTAAAGTTGGGGCTTGATCTTTGACTCGAATTCCTTGTAGAGCTTGCCCAAATCGTCCGGCACGCCGGTCTCGGTGTAGACGACTTTACCGTTCTTGCCGATCAAAACAAACGCAGGGATCGCTCCGATTCCAAGTTTGGTGGTCAAGGGATCGTTATCCGTCGTGAACGTGTAAGTGTAATGGTGCTCGGCTGCATAGGCTTTGGCGCCGGCTGGCGCACCATTCTCAAGGGTCTCCGCTCCGATGACGACTAGTCCACGGCTGCCAAACTTTGCATGAAGTTTCTGCATGACCGGCGATGCCCTCTTGCATGGCCCGCACCACGTGGCCCAGAAGTCAAGCAGGACAACCTTTCCTTTCAGGCTCTGGTTTGTCCACTTCCTACCGTGGGTGTCTGTCATCGTGAAACCAGGCGCCGCCTTACCGACAAGCGTCTTTAGGCCGGCATTCGGGTCGTCCTGGGCATATGCCGACGACGAAAACACAGCGGCGAGAACAAGGAGGGTGCTTGTTGTTTTCATGAGATCTCTATTATGGGTGAACGCAGAGCACGGGCGGACGGCGAGGCTGACGATTCGGCGGCCGCGCCAGCGTCGAATCGGCCATAATCGCCGGGTGAGACGGTGGATCGGCGCGTTCGTTGCGGTCGTTTTGGCCTGCATTCCGATCTTGCTTGCTCGCTCGGCCTCCCCGTCTTTACTTGCGGATACGGATACGAGCGTCCTTCTCGGGGCCATCCGAGATCGCCATGCCCCGCTTAGTTGGTTTATTACCGACTGGCCCCTCAAGAACCACTTCTACCGGCCGGTTTCAACCCTTGCATTCGAAATTGATAACCTGCTTTATCGGAATCATGCCGCCGGGTATGGCTTGACAAACGCGCTGCTGTGCGTGGCCTGCGTGCTCATGCTGTTTTGGTTCTTGCGCGAGTTGACCGACTCGCCGGCGATCTCGGGTAGCGCCGCTGCGTTGTTCGCGCTCCAACATACGGGACTGCAGAACTACGCAATGGCGCCGATCTACTATCTGGCGATCGTGACGGCCGTCATCGGTGTGATTCGCCACGGAGTATCCATCCGGCACTGGGCTCCTGCATGCCTAGTTCTTCTCTTCTCGATGTCCGAACTCGCGGGAATGGACTCGCTTTCCGCGGGATCGATTGGTAGCGGCACGATCGGCTGGCTCCCGGGGCGCACGGCGACCGTGATGACGATGTTTGCCCTGGCCGCGATGGCCCTCTATGCGCGATACGAAAGGAGTTCCGGGCAGATGTTCATCAAGCCGCCCTGCGCGCTTGATATGCCGGCCACCAAGAGTAAGGCATTCTCAAATGACGCTCCGAGAGCTGCCATCGCCCTACCTTTTCTGAGCCTCGGCTGCGTTGCCCTGGCGTTCGGCGCCTATGAGCAAGCGGTAATGCTGCCGGCGATCATGCTCGCAATTGCCGTGACGATGCATTTTCGCGGTTACCGAGTTCGATGGGGATGGCAAGCAGGTTTCTGGTTGATCCTGGTTGGCTATCTTCTGCTACGCAAAGCGGTGATCCCACCCGGTGCTTCGGGATATCAGCTTCAGCAGTTTCGAAAGGGCCCCGGCGTTGCCATCTCCCTGTTCAACTATGGCCTTCCATTCGTTAACAGCATTAAGGGGTTTCTCAGCGACATCGAAAGTGGATTTATCATCTTCGTGACGCCCGCTCCCTATTCGTTCTTTCTTTCGGTCTCGGCCAATCTGACAACGTTCTACCAGGCGCGACGACGGTGGATACTCGCCCTGGCAGGCTACGGGATGTCCATCATCGCATTCCTGCCGATGGCCTGGGTCAAGCAGTTCGCCCACTACAACTATTGGCCGATGGCGCTCCGGACATTGCTGACCGTGACAATTCTGTGGATTGGTCTCGATTTGATCGTTATCGCGTGGTCGCCCCGATCTCGGCAAGCGCCGCCACGGCTCGATCCCGCACCAGGTTCGCTTCCTCATCGGTAAAGGTCGAATCAGGCTTGCGAAACTGGAGGGCGATTCCAAGTGCCCTTTTCCCGTCAGGAATCCCTTGCCCCACGAACTCATCGAACAGCCACTGCCGCTCAAGCACGGTCCCAACCGCACCGGCGATTACCTGGGATACGGTCTCGTATGCGACCGATTGGTCAGCTAGAACCGAAATGTCGCGACGGACCGCCGGGTGACGGCTCACCGGCTTGAGCCGCAAGGCCGAATCCCGTGAATCGAACGCATCGCGCACGAGTATTTCGAAGACGACTGTTTCGACAGGAAGCCCGCAATGCTGGGCAGAATCTGGATGTAACTGGCCGATAACGCCGATCGACTTATCTCCTGCCCATACACGAGCCTGCCGAGTCGGATGCAGACGCTTGTCCAAGCACTTGGCTTCGAAGCGAAGAGAAACCCCAACTGCCTCCATCGCTGATTCCAGAAGGCCCTTGACTGTGAAGAAGCTGGAGGAGCCCAGCTCGGCATGGGACCAGCCGGCGGGCACGATCGGCCCCGCAACCATGGCCGCCAGGCGAAGAGTCTCAAGGTACTCGCCATGTTGCCCACAGAAAACGCGACCAAGTTCGAATAGGTGGGATTCCTTCGGATTGTTGCGACGCACCGCATCAGCCAAGGACGGCAGAAGCGAATTGCGCAAGTACCCCGTATCTGGCGAGGCCGGTATCCGCGGTCCAATTCGGTTGGACTCCGCTTCGTCCAACGGATGGAGATCTCGCATTGAATGGCTGATCGTCTGTGTCAAGCCGGCTCGCAATACTGCCTGCCGAAGCCAATCGGTCCAGAGTTCGAAGCCTTGCGGGCCACCCATCTTCGTCACGCCATCCAGGAGCATCTCCGGAATTCGGTCGTAGCCGTGAACTCGCCCAACTTCCTCGATCAAGTCGATCTCACGGACGACATCCGGTCGCCATGAGGGTGGTGTCACGGCGAGCACGCCCTCTTCGGTTGCATGGACCTCGAATCCCAGTCTTGTCAGGTAGCCGCGCACCTCATCGGTCGTAACCTTCATCCCGAGCATCCGGCAAACTCGGTCAACTCTCAGTTCCAGTGGTGATCGTTCCGACTTGCCGGGATACCGGTCGACGACTGATGTACCCACTACTCCAGCACAACCTTCTCGGATTAATTCGACACACCGATGAAGTGCTGCTACCACTCCGTCGGGATCGACGCTTCGCTCAAATCGATAGGAGGCCTCAGTATTTAGGCCAAGCTGTTTCCTGGTCTTTCGGACGCTCATGCTGGAAAAGTGGGCCGATTCGAGTAGCACGTTCGATGTATCAGCATCGACTTCGGTTTCGCCGCCACCCATGACACCGGCGACCGCCACCGGCCTTTCGGCATCGCAGATCATCATTTGCCCAGCTTCCAGCTGATGCTCGATGCCGTTAAGGGTCGAGATCTGTTCACCGGGCGATGCTTCGCGTACGACGATTCGTCCCCCTACCAGTCGGTCAAAATCAAAGGCGTGGAGAGGCTGTCCAAGCTCAAGCATCACGTAGTTCGTCACGTCCACGAGCAGGCTAATGGGTCTCATCCCCGCCTTGACCAACCGATCCTGGACCCAAGGCATTGAGTCGCCATTCGCAACGCCCTTTAGGAGAACACAGGCGTATCGTCCGCATGCAGGAGTCTCGATCGAAACATCGGTCTCTGCAATCTCGGTTCCCATTTCGCAGTCCTTGAACCGGCCCGCAGCCCGGTGGTAGAGGCCGGTCGGGCTCGCGGCGGGGTCTCTAGCGAGTACTTCGCGCGCCAGACCAAAGACGGAAAGGCCATCTCCGCGATTGCTCATCACCTTGATATCGAGCACCGAATGGCCCTCGACCAAGTCAATGCCCTCCAGTTCGAAACCGGCCATGGTAAGCAAATCGCCGACTTCCGCCGCATCGAGCGCGGTGGAAACGTAATCAAGGAGCATCGAAAAGGGGAACTTCATGCGAATACCCAGTTTATCCGGTCAAATCAGGAACAAACACCGGGAACACAACTTCCGCGATCACGTCTCAAATGTTGAATCCTTGGTGTCGATCTAGTGATTGCAAAAGCCTAAATCGGACGCGCAAACCACATTTCGTACTCTAAACATAATGGTCTCGCAGAGATCCTGCCTGCACAGGTTGTCTAATATATACAAATCGTGTAAACTTTGCGGAATCGTTATCGGTAACAGATAGCAATTCATCAAATTCTATAAAATCTCTGATGCGTATCCTTGATGACGTAAACCTTGAATTGAGGAGAGCCCTCCATCCGTAATAATCCGCTGTATCGAAGATTCATGCCTTTTGTAGAGGCTTTTGGCGAAAGGAAGCCGATCATTGAGTGGTCGCGCGATCCTCGTTGCGTCGTAAAGTACGGAACCCTTGTTCAGCGACTCGACGAGGAGTGGCCCGCTGCCGACGCGCTCACTCAACCTGCTGAGCGCAAGGAGCGCAAGTACAGCCGACCACCTGTGACGATTGAGGCTTTCGGAGACCGCAAGACGATCAGCGAATGGAAGGACGATGGTCGCGTTCTGGTCAAGCCAAACGTGTTCATCCGACGGATCCAGCACGGATGGACTCCCGAAGCTGCGTTCACTACCCCGCTATCGGTCAACCGAGGTCGTCGCGAAGGGAATGGTCCAACTTACGAGATCTTCGGCGAATCGAAGACGATCCGTGAATGGGCTCAAGACGAGCGATGCAGTGTTTCCGAGATGACGCTCCGCAAAAACCTCCAGTCGGGCATGCCATTGCTTGAGGCGTTCCAGTTCCGACGCCGTCCAGGTCGCAACCTGGGCGCAGGCAAGGAAGAGGTCGGCCGTGAGGTCGATGACTTGTCGGCGATCCTCGGAATGATGAACGACGGTGGCGAACTCTGGGTTTACGACACCGGCGGTTCGCGGCGTATCTCGCTGATCTACAAGGACATTCGGAACATCCTCTCCGAGGAGATCTTCGCTGAGATGACACAAAGAGGAATCGTGGAGAAGAGCTTCGAGACCGACACGATCAAGAACTTCGTTCTGTCGCCGGTTGGCGAGACCGCAAATCGATAGGATTCGCAGCCTCGATCAGCGGTAGGATTTCGGGTACCACCAGATGCTATTGTCGGTCGGATTCACCACCAGGTAGCCATCGGCGAGAAACGGCACGCCGGCGGCTCCGGCTCCAGCGTTTGTACCCCCGGCGCCGCCGCCAAACGCCCACAGAACGCTCATCTCCGGACTCGTAAGCGAAGCTCCCTCAAGCATTGCCTTGATGGCCCACGGGTCGGCATGATGAATGGCAAATCTGATGGGAGCGTGGTCGAATTGCTGCTTGAGACCCGTGCCCGCCACCGCCAGCGCGGCAGTCAACATCATGATCGTCATCGTTCCGTATCGCATGTCGGAAATGACGGTTCACAAGACGATCGGTTACACCCTAATGGAGGTTAGTTAGTGGGAGCGCCTGGTCTGCCGAACACTCGCGTGATCCCGCAAGCCATCGGATACGTGCAAATCGACATCCCTTTTGGACACAATAGGTGGGATGCTACCTCCATCGTTCCAACGTCACGAAACGAAGTTCGCTCTGTTCATGGCATGGATTCTCAGCCCGTGTCTGATCACTTTGCTGGGCTTCTACCTTGGCACCATTTTCGGCGACCGCTGGCATATTGTCGACCTACAGGTTGCGCAGATACATACGGGCGCCCTATGGGCAGCGATCTTCTTTGTCGCGACGATCGTTGCTGCGATCGTCGTAACGATCGTCGTTCCGCCAGTGGTGGAGCGCGATTATGCCCAGCGCGAAGAGAAGTGGGCGAACCGAGCCGAGCACCACTAAACTCGGCTCGAACAAACCTACTTTACTCCGTCTAAGGGGTGGCGGCGTTTTGCGCGGATTTGCCCGCATAAGACACCGTCAAGGACCAAGATGACCAAGGCGCATGCTGTCGCGTTCACTGAAATCGAGCGAGCGGAACTCGTTTCGATCGATCTTCCCGATCTGCAAGAAGGGGAGGTGTTGGTCCGCACCGAGGTCTCTGCGGTCAGTCCCGGCACAGAGATGCGCTGCTTTGCGGGCAAACAGCCGGATTCGGTTGCGTTGCCGTATATTCCGGGATATTCGTTGGCCGGCATTGTAACGGCAGTAACGCCAAATGCGCCGGTCAGCGTCGGACAGAGAGTATTCGCAAGCGGCACCCGTCGAGCCAGTATCAACCTCCAATGGGGTGGCCACGTCTCTCACGCCATCGCCGGCTTCGGCGACGTCATGCCTCTGCCAGAGGGAATGCCCGTTCGCAGCGCGGCAATTTCCAAGTTAGTCGCCATCGCTCTCAGAGGAGTCCGTATCTGTCATCCCAATGCGACAGATTCGGTTGTAGTCGTCGGACTTGGGCCGATTGGTATGCTTTCGGCGCGCCTATACCGCGAGCTTGGGTGCCGGGTACTGTGCGTAGATCTCGAGCCGGCTCGCGTCGCGATCGCCCGGAAGGCGGGCATGGAAGCAACCGAGGTGCGCGGGTCAATTGAGGAGACAGTACGCGCGTGGGCGCCAGAGGGCGTCGATGTGGTCGCCGACGCCACGGGTTCTCCCGCCGTTTTGCCCTTTTCGATGGCGGCGCTGCGTCAACCAGCATGGGGAACTAGCTCCGTCGACGGCCCCAAACTCGTTATCCAGGGTTCTTATCCCAATTCGTTTACGCTCCCCTATCAGGACGCTTTCCGCAAGGAATTGACGATCTTGATGCCACGCGACACTAACCCGTCGCTAGTTCGGGAATCGATCTCGATTATCGCCGAAGGAAGGTGCATGGTCGACGATCTGTTCACCTGGTTTGGGGACCCGGTCAGAGCTCCCGAAGCCTATGGACTTCTTCAGAGCGATCGGTCGGTGATGACGGCAGCGTTCGACTGGACGGCGTACGGATCCCCCTGACTTGACGGTCAGGGGATATGTCTGGCCAAATAGCGGGTGTAAAGGTCGCATGCCAAGTCGACTCCGCCAAATTGGGTTTCCCTAAGGACGCCTGCGGCAAGGAGCCGTTCGACGCTGTCTGAGTTCGCCGGCATCCGCATTGCCAGGGACGACCGTATCACGGATAGGACCGAGGGATTGTGCGAAACAGACACCAAGATGCGCCGGAGGTGATCGGTAAAGGGCCCGTCGTCTCGATCGGCGACATCCATTAGAGTCGAGAATGTGAACTTGCCGGTCGCCAGAAGCTCAAGTGCTTTTCTCGTCAGGAACGGTTGGCCAGAAAGCAGGAATTGAAGCGCTTCCAGGTCCGATCGTCGATCGATCGGCTTGCCATAGCGGTCGTTCAAGTCGGCGGTCTGGTCGATGGTGAAGCTCTTCAGCGCGATCTGACGCCCAACGTTAAACGGAGACTGGTTCAGGTCGCGTATAAACAGGCGAGCCTCGGTTGCATATCCGATGACAACGGTGAACCGACCCCATGGACCCTTAGGATCGCGCGCCCGGGCGTTGTGCCAGGACCGTACAACGCCGAAGAAGTCGTTTGAGAATGGCGTCACAAAGATACGATCAGCCTCATCCATGAACCAAACCAGAGGTTCCTCGCGATCCTCAAGGAATGCGCGCATAAAGTGGTCAAGGTTCATTGAGGGCCCGAATACATCGAGCCACTCCCGCTCAAAGTCGTAGTAGAAACCAGTCTGCCGAGCCAGCATGGCGGCAAAGACCCTCATCGCGTGATCCTCGTGGAGCAGTTGAAACGAGCTTAGCACCTGAAAATCGGTAGTAACACAACGCCAACCCAAGCGATGAGTCAAGGCAACGCCGCGACCGATCAGCGAAGTTTTGCCAATCTGCCGGGGCCCCTTTACGAGAATCACACTCTCGTTCCCCCGAATTGCGTCCTCAAAGTCGGCGTCGGTATCCCTCAGCGTATAGAATTTCGAAGTAGCAGGAACTGCGCCGCCGGTGGCCTCTATTCTCTCGACCGCCGCTCCCAAATTCCGTGCAGATTTCGATTCCTGGGTAACAACTTCGAGCACTTCGCGCACAAGCCGGTCATCGTCCGACGGCCCTTGCCATGTTGCGAACTGCACGCCGTTGACTAGCGAGGCAAGCGGACCTTCCAAGGGCTTCAGCTCGCCCACCTTGATCGGGATTAAATTAGGCGAGCCACGTTTCTTGAATTCATCGGCGGCCGTCTCCAGTTCGTATTCAAGCATCTCGCTGCCTGATGCCGCATCCGACAAGATAGCGATCACCCAACTCGCCGCTCGGATCGACTCTTCGATCTTCTGAGCCCACTCCACACCGATCCTGAGATGACGATCAATGAAGACCGGTATGCCTTGCGATGTTAACGCGGACTCAAGGAGATCGAGAATGCGATCATCCGGCGAAGCATTTCGTTTATAGAGAATTACCACCATGGTACGCCCTCACCCTCCAGGCCCGTTCCTCTGACGGTTCCTCGTATTTAGTCATAGCATTATTGCCGAAGATAGCGGATAACTGACAACCCCCACCATCGTTCAACTACCTTTTGATGCCTTTGAGAAACGCAGCATCCACCGGAACTCGCACGGAAGGGTCCCGGTCGAGCGATTGCCAGACCCGAACGACATCGTCTGCGCCAACCGTCACCAGACGTTTCCCGTCACTTGTAAACAACGCGCCGCGCAGGGGCCCGACAGTTGCCTTCACCGTGGTAAGCAGCACGCCGGTCGCTGCATCGTAGATCAGCCAACTTCCGCCTTCAGTAGTCGTCACAACACGCCTACCGTCCGGCGAAAGATCTGCGCTCGTCACGCGCTGTCCGGTGTTTCCCCGGAATTCCATGCGCTGCGTCAACGTTGCGATGTCCCACAGCGTCACCCGTCCATCCGCCCCAAAGGTAAAGAAAGCGGCGCCGTCCGAGGTGAAAGTGAGGTTCGACACGCGAAGGTTGTGGGGTTCAAGCACGCCACGTAACTTCCCGGTCCGCGCATCGAGCACAACGACATATTTTCCGCCGGAGAAGGCGATGACGTTCTTCCCGTCCGGTGTGACCCAAACACCGTTTGTTCGTGGATCTGGGAGTCTATAGCTCCACCTCAGCGAGCCATCGATTGCCGAGAGTCCGTTGATCTCGCCTGACTGCGGCACATAGATGGCCATCGTATCGCGTTGCAAGCCGCATGAGAAGTTGACGGGGACCTTCACTATCTGAACGTCGGGATAGCGACCCGACGTATCGTTGAGCCAGGCGACGTGCTTCCGCTGATCGACAATTAGGGCCCACCGGCCATTGTAGGTATACATCCGCAACCCTGGTTTTTCACCATAATATCGGATCGGCGAAAGTGTCGGGTCCGTCAACTGCAGCAGCCACCGTGGGCTGACGCCGAAAACGATGATGTGGCCGAGGCCGTCCCGGCCCACCCGAAATCCTCTCGATATTACGCTTGCGGCTACCACCTGATGGACATCGATAACCCTAACCGAAGAGGAGGAGGTAACCAAAAGGCCCCCGTTCATGGACGACGACAAGTTCCAAACATTGAAACGGGATCCCATGGATCGACCGGCGGGATATTCCTCTACCGAAACGGTTCCCGTTCCGTCCATCACAGCGATGGCCCTGTCCTTATCGGCAAAGCGAGCGGCAACCGGATTCTCGCCCGCCACAAGAGATCGCCGGAAAACTGCTTGATGAAACAAAGTGTTTCGACCACCGAGCGCATTGGTTCCGTCGGTATAGATGACCTGTGAACCGTCGGTCGAGATATTCAACACCATACTGCGAGCCGGCAACGTGAACTCATCTATTTTCGAGTTCGTTGAGGTGTTCCATACCGACACCCGCACGTTCGTCAGCCCATCCCGGTTTTCGCACATCAAGAAGCGGGATCCATCATTCGAGTACATGACCTGCGTGAGAGACAGCGAACTGCCAACCGTGTAATCGAAGACTCTCTTTCCTGTAGTCACATTCCAAAGCGTCAGGTTGTCTGGTGCAAGCCCTTTTGGACCTCTTTCACGGATCAGGAGGAAGTCAGAATCTTCCTGAGACGATTGAGGTTCGAATCCGACATGGCTCCCGCCGAATGTTGAGACTAGCTTGCCGGTCAGAAGCTCGGTCACTGTGCCCGGATTCGTATCGTAGTTCACGATGACGAAGCCAATGTGAGTTGCCATCACCTCGTCACGGCTCCGAAGCGGCACCGTCCGAACGAGTTTCTTGGTCACTCGGTCCACGACCGAAGCTGTCAAGGTCAGATCGTCGATCAGGCAAATTGATCGATTATCGCGCGAAAGCACGCCTCGTTCCCGTTTACCCGGAGCGAAGTAGTCGAGCGAATACTCCTCTTTAGAATCGTGCAACCGATTAAGCCAATACCCCCATTCGAAACCTCGATAAGGGCTGTTACGAGTCCGTTCCAGGATCTCTGCGATTCTTGCCTCGTCGCCATCCTCCTCGAAGGACCGTAAGTTGTTCATGTCGGCAACGTAGACTTCCCTATCCAGAGCGGCCCGCGCAGCAGTCGCCTTTCGTTCCGAGTTCCAAGTTGCCAACCCCAGGATGGCGACGGCGGCCAGGACGAGACCGTACACAACGGTGGCACGAACCAGTCCTCGGCGAAACGACTGAAGCTGGCGTGCGACCTCTTGGCCAGGCATGTTCTCGCGAATCCAAGCCCGGTCGAACACCCTTTCGTAGATCCGGTTTCGAACCCGAAGCCTTCCCCCCGTAGAGCGAACCAGTCCCGATAGCTTAAGAACACTAACCGTCCTGTTCGCCTCGTCGTCTGACACCACTCTTCCGGCAAGGATCTTCTGGTAGGTCGACAGAACATCGGCCCGAAATCCATCTGAGTCGGCGTCCACCGGAGCTGAATTCAGCACGCGATTTGCCACGTCGGCAAGGTTGACGTTCCGGTCCCGCGCCTTTGGCCCCAAGAAAGTGTCACGGACAAGTCGATCTACTTCATTCCGAGTTTGAAGCCCTTCGTCATTCCAGATTGCCGAGCACAAGCTTTGGCTAAGGAAAGGATGACCGTCGGTCCAAAAGTGGATACGTTCTACGACTTGGCGAGCATTCGGCCCGAGCGGCAATTCCAGCTTACGCATCTCTGCAAGCGTGAAGTCCGCCAGATAAATGCGCTCGCCGATGTTGAACGGCGTGGTGGTTTGATTGCGGATCAGATCGTTGGCAACTGCCACTCCGATGAGGCAGAAAGTCAGCCTTTGGTAGGCGGGATCTACCACCCGGTGGTTAAAGCACTCACGAATTCCGGCGAAGAACTCATCCGTGTCGAACGGAAGGTTGCGTGTCGCATCGATCTCGTCGATGCAGATCGTAACCGGCTGTTCGAAATGTTCGAGTACGACATCTCGAAGTGCAGCAAAAAAGCGGCGCATGGGTCCAACCGCCTCCTGGTCTCGGTAATACTGCAGAACCTCGGCGCGAATGCCCAGGGCTCGCCCGACCTCCGATGCCAAGCCCGCATACCACTGCTCGGGCGTGACATTCCGTCCGCCCATCTGAGTCAAATCGATCGAGACAGTTTTCCACCCGGCGGACTCCAAATCCGCCAACACGCGCACGGAAAGTGACGACTTCCCCATCTGACGCGTGTTTAGGACATAGCAGTATCTCGACTCGCGCAGCGCATTGAAAAGGACTTTGTCGCAGTCTCGCTGGATATAGCTTGCAGAATCAAGCGGCAACGTCCCGCCAGAAACAAAGAAGTCGTTGGTGCGTACAGTTCGCATCGGTCGGTTGCCTTCACGACACGATACACCAAACGTCCGCCACGACGCGAGTTATCGTACCGTGACGGGTCGTGTTGCATCCTCAACAAACCGAACCCTTGGTCGGTGGATGGGAAACTAAGGGAGGTTTCTTAGCGACGCGCTCCGTGCACCCACGGCTCCAGTGCTTTGCCCAATGCTATTTGCACGGCACGTTGTTCTCGCGGAGTCGATGGCCCACCGCTTACAACCGTAACGAAGGGAGTAACGATTACGTCGGCGATGAGCTTGAGCGTGCCCTCTTTCTCGTCGCTGCGGCCCTGTATTCCATGCTTCTCGTAAGTCACTGAATCGCGATTGGCATCGTAGATCGCGATATCGACCGTGGCAGTCGAGATCGTCTTTGGACCGGCTCCGACCCAAACGCTACGCGTGTGCCAACCGATTTTGCCAAACACCAGCTTCGAAGCATGGACCGTCGCGGCGAATCGGGCCAAGTCGCCTAGCACGGGCGCTCCCTTACGGTAGGCGATCGACGGCTGAAGGGACTCCAAACGACGATCAATCCGCTCCTGCGGAAGAACCGTATAGCCCTTGTGCTCGACAATCTTGCGAATCGTCTCGACGGCAAGTTCGCGTGAAGTCTTGTTGCCGTCGGCATAGCTGATCGGACCGATGGCGATAGAACCGGAATTCTGAGCGAGAACAAAGCTCGTGAGCATGCCCAGCCCGGCAAGTGTGAACGCAATGCGATTAGTTACCATAGCTCTCTATATGGATATATCCTCCATAACTGGCCAAAGTTTCGCCAAAGCGGCTCATTTGTTCGTCGAACGAATCCAAAGCCCCAATTGTCGACGGCGCCAACTGCGTAACGTCTGCAAGACCGCATGGTAGCTTGGACTGTTCGGCCCATGCCTTATCCCACAGTAACGCCACCCTTGCCCCGCGAGGGGCCAAATCCAAGTCTATCTCGACTGTTCACCGATTCAGTCCAGCAACCAAAAACGGGATCCGCCAGAACATTGGCGGATCCCGTCGGGCGTGGAGAGAGGTCGATAATCTAAGCGTAGACTTGGATCAGGTCGGCCTTCAGGGTAAATGGAACAGTCGAGATGTGGGGCGGTACGATGCCACGGAGAATTGCGCGAACTTCGTTGCCTGGACCGATAAAGCGGCTGACGTTAGTCGAAGAGCTTCCCGAGATTGCCGTCTGGTTCTTTCCGAACGGCGTCGCGTTCAACACGACAAACGTCTTGGCGACAAAGTCGTAAAGGTAGACCTGCCCGGTTACTCCAGAGGCAGCGGCGCCCGAAGCAGAAACTCCGACCGAACTGACCTGGTTACTGGACAGGAAGAAGTCCGCTTCGATGGAAACGGTCTGACCAGCGGATGTCATCACCGACTGGGCGTTGTAGGTCTTGCCATCTACCGCTGCGACATCGGTCTTGCTGCCGCTCAGGTACTTGCCTTGATACACGACAACCGTCGAGGCCTTGACGGGCGGACCCACGATAATGTTAACCGGTGCAGAGGCGAGTCCATTAGTTACGACCTGGATCGTCGACGGACCGAGTTCAGTCGCAGTAGGCACCTGGAAGTTCGTTGAAACGATTTTGCTCCCAGTCTGAACCGCATAGGTGCTCGGACTGAATGCACGGCAGTAAAAGACGTGCTTGGACTTGGTGTTCGTAATTCGGACCAGCGGCCAGTTAGTCTGGTTCTGCTGGTCGTCTCCATAGGCAGACGCGCCCGACATCCCGTTGAACTGGGTTCCCGAGATAATGTAGGACGAGCCTGGATCGACAGATGAAGGCGTAGCCGTAATTGCTGGATACCAGCTTGGATCGGGCGTGCCCGTCGACACATATGTGTACATGTTTGGGCTCTGATTCGTAAAGAGCAGTTCGCCGGTGGGCAAGGTCAAGAAGTTACCGGTAAACGACGTATCGCCTGCCGAAGTCGGCAGCCCGGGAACCTGAGTAAGGGTCGTGCCGTTCCACTCGAAGAACTCGACACCAGCTTGGGCGAACCCCGGACTCGTCTCGCAAATGACCTTGCCGCTGGGCAGCAAGCAGGCAGGAGCATCGGCGCAGTCCAGTTGACCTCCACTCGACGTCGGGAAGTCCGGCCCGGCCGTCCAAGTCTTGGTAACGGAGTTGTAGATCGAGTTATGCTGCGAACCGCCAAAGCAGATGACGGTGCCGTCCGGACGCAGAACCATTGGCCCGATCTCTTCAGTCGAAGCTTGCACCAGATTGTTAATCGTGCTTCCAGCGCCTGACCACTGCAAGGTAGTCGAATTGAAGATCTCAGAATTCGGGGTGTTCACAGCGTCGACCGTGAGGACGTTGCCGCTCGGAAGCAGGCAGAGGCCCTCTTCGTCGTTCCCGTCTGCCTTGCCATTCACAAAGGGAGCGCCGAACGACGACGAAGCTGGATTGAATAGCACGCACTGATTGCTCAGGGGATCCGCAACGAGCACCAAGCCCTGTGGCAGCATTATGCATCCGGTGTCGCCCATCTGGTTCCAGCCAGATGGGGCATTTACTGGCGACCACGTGTTCTTCTGCGGATCGTAGATGTTGCCTTGATTGAACCAACCGATGGTTCCGAAGTTGTACTCGCCGCCAATCGCGAGAAACCGGCCGTCAGGCAGGACTTGCGATGCGTAATACAACGGTCCGAACCCCGGCGTGGTTGGAATCGAGCTCCACGTCCCGTTCAGATAGCTGCCGTTTATGTTGGGAGTCAGAATCCACCAGTCGAAGTTATCCCCGTCTTGAACGAGAACCCGGCCGTCGGTCAAGAGGGTCGGATTGTACGCACTGATGTTTGGCGTCTTGGCCAACGGCGTCCAAGTCTGCCCATACGCGACAGCGACCAACATCAAGGACGATGCAATGAGCGCAACACTGTTTTTTCGATTCAATTAAAGTCCTCCCGAACCACCTGACACACTCCAATATTCACACTTGAATTCAAAACTGCCTTATATAACATGAAGGGGACTACGTTGGCAAGTTAGGCGACCGCCATATTGGCACAATGAATTCCACTCCCTCGCAAACATACGGGTTTGATGAACGTAATTATAGGCTCAAACGACAACTTGTAAAAGACTCATCTGAAGACGAATTCGTTCAAAGTCATTGAGAAACGGTCGTCAACCCCGCGATGTGATCCGCACCAGTACTCCTGTGGACAACAAAACGGCATCACCGGGTCGAATCTTGCGTCCACGTCGACAGTCAAGTTCTCCGTTGACGAAAACTTGCTCTGCGGCCAAGTACTCCTTGATCTCGGCGCCAGATCCGATCAGACCGAGCGTCTTAATGAGTTGTCCAAGCGTAATCAGGTCCCCGCGGATAGCAAACGTCTGCTCAATCTGTTCTCGGTCAGGCTGCTTCATTGAGGTTCCACGCCAAACTTGATCCAAGACGGTTTCAGGCCAGGAACTGATGCACGAATGTCACGGCCATCGAACCTTCACCGACTGCCGATGCCACCCGCTTTACAGACCCTGCCCTGGCGTCTCCGGCAGCAAACACGCCAGGACAGGATGTCTCCAAGTAGTACGGAGTCCGTTGCGCCTTCCAGGCGTTTGACGTCTCGACCGACGGACCAGTCAGGATGAACCCCTTTTCGTCCCGGCTGACCGTTTCAGGGAGCCATCCCGTATGAGGTACCGCTCCAATCATCACGAAAACGCCGGCAACTTCCTCTCGCGTAGTACCGCCATCACGTCGATCCACGATTTCGATGGACTCCAGGTGATCGCTGCCTTCCAACTTGCAGATCTCGGAACACAGATGCACGCCGATCTTTGGCGACTGCTCGATGCGCCGGGCCAAGTAGCTTGACATCGTCTTTCGAAGGTCATCGCCCCGAACGATCAGAAAGACGTGCTTGGCGTGCTCGGACATGTAGACGGCTGCTTGGCCGGCGCTATTGCCGGCTCCGATAACCGCGACTGCCCTTGAACCGCAAAGGATGCGCTCGATGTGGGTTGCGGAATAGTAGATCCCTCGCCCTTCGAAGTGCTCATTTCCGAGGACGTCAAGTTTCCGGTAGGACGCTCCACAGGCGAGAAGCACGCATTTTGCGGTTACCGGTTCCAGGTTATCCAAGCCGATAAGGTGTCCGCCTAAAGAGTCACATTCGATGCCCGTGGCCCTTGCCGGGGCGAGCATTCTTGCACCGAACTTCTCAGCTTGGGCGACGCCGCTGTCGGCAAGCGCTTGGCCGGTTAGGCCAAGGGGAAAACCCATATAGTTTTCGATCCGGCTGCTCGTCCCCGCCTGGCCACCGGGGCCAATCGAATCGAGAATCAAGGTGGATAGCCCCTCGCTCGCGCCGTAGACGGCAGCCGCCAAACCGGCCGGTCCGGCGCCGACGATCACGAGGTCATACACCTTCCGCTCTGCTCGTCGAGCGATGCCAAGAGCATTGCCGAGTTCCGCATTCGACGGGCTTCGGATGACAGCGCCACTCGGAAGTACGACGATCGGCGTCTCATCCTCCGTAACTCCGAACTCGGCGATCAGCCGATTGGTGTCCCGGCTCGATTCCAAGTCGTCCCAGCTGAAGGGAAGGCGATTGCGAGCCAGGAACTCGCGAATGCGAAGCGTATCTGGGCTGAATCGGGATCCCACAACGAGGGGGCCGACGTCGGTTGCTCCCTGTAGGAGTTGCCGGCGCAGGAGAAACGCCCGAAGGAGAATCTCTCCCAATTCAGGTTCCTCCTCCACGATCGACCGAACACAGTCCGCAGGAACTTCGACGACATCGAGAGATGAGGCGGCATGAGCGGACACTACGGTGGATCGTCCCGTTATGATGTCGATGTCTCCTGAGAATTCACCCTTGACGTGGCGAGCAACCGGCCTGCCAGACCGGCCGTCCAGAATCGTCATCTCCCCTTGCACAACCAAGTACAAACACATGTTTGGAGTGCCGGCCAACCAAACGCTCGCACCTTCTTCGATGTGGCGCTGTGCGCCAAACTGACTGAGTGCGGCGATCTGTGCCTCTGTGAGTATTGGAAATGCCAAGGCGTTACGCGGATCGTCGTTGGCGACGGGATGCAAATTCACCTGACTACTTTACAGCTTGTTCGCCAAGATCTCAAACGCTGGCTAAGCTCTTTTCCTTGCTTAGTTCGTCTTGAAGGTTGAGTGGCAAGCCGACGGCGTACCCAGTAGAATTATTGTGATGGATCGAGTGAATCGGGGACTACACGCGTTTGCATGGGTGTTCTGTTGCCTTGGCGTCGGATGTGCGCTGGTGAGTTGCGGCGGCGGAGGAGGATCCTCGCCTTCCGGCGGCTCTAGCACAATAGCAAACAAAGAGCAGCTTGGCAAAGCCCTGTTCTTCGACACGTCACTCTCGAATCCGGTCGGCCAGTCGTGCGGAACCTGCCATTCTCCGGCAAAGAACTTCTCTGATCCTCGTCCCGGTCCCACTTCCGCCGGCGCCGTAAACGGTCTCTTCGGCTTCAGGCACGCACCGTCGATTAGCTACATGGCCTACTCGCCACCGTTCTCGGTGACGGGTGGAGAGGCAGGCGGGGCGGTAGGTGGACAATTCTGGGACGGACGCGCTTCGACGTTGAATGACCAGGTCCATTTCCCGTTGCTGAACCCGATCGAAATGAACAACCCGACTGAAGCCGCCATGGTTGCCAAGGTAGCAGTTAGTCCGGAATCGGCGCCCATGAAGCGGATATACGGCGCAGGTGTTTTCAATGACTCCACTACCGCATTCAACGCTATTGTCGACGCGATCGTAGCATTCGAAAAGTCGCCCGCCGTCTCACCATTCAGTTCCAAATACGATGCGTTTCTGGCTGGCCGTGCTCAACTAAGCGCGACCGAGATCCAAGGACTGGGGCTCTTCAACGGTAAGGGAGGATGCTCGGGTTGCCACACAAGTTCGCCTTCGCCGGACGGGACGCCCCCGCTGTTCACCAATTTCTGCTATGCCAATCTCGGTCTTCCGAAGAATCCAGCAAACCCCTATTACACTATTCCCGCCCAGTACAATCCGGCTGGCAGTAGTTTCGTTGATCTAGGTCTTCAAATAACAACGGGCCAATCAGGAGACGCCGGCAACTTCATGACGCCGACCCTGCGAAACGTCGCATTGCGCAGTCCCTACTTCCACAACGGGATCTTCTCAACCTTGACCCAGGTTCTGAACTTCTACAACACGAGGGATCTTGGCGGATTCGCCGCGCCCGAGGTGCCTCAAACGGAAGACACGACCGAATTGGGGAACCTGAAATTGACGACGTCCGAAGTTAACGCAATCGTTGCGTTCTTACAGACCCTTAACGATGGTTACAGCCGGACACCCTAGCCGAGCATTGCTCGAAGTTAGTTTGACAACTGGTAGCTCGTGAAGGTCCCGGTCGAGCCGTCTGCGTATGTAATCGTTCCAGAACCGGAGGTATCCCACTTGAGACTGGCAGGAAGGCCGGGATCGCTCCCCGTAATCCGCCCGCTACCAGATGTGTTCGGCGTGAAATTGAACGCACTGCTGCAGCCGAGACTATCGGTCGTCGTCATGACGAGAGTGCCTCCATCCTTGTACTGGATCTTCTCATTCTGGGTGTATCCAGATTGCAGGGCGATGGCGTTCGTACCTGTGCCGAACGCTCCGCCATTTCCATCTGACACGAGCGCAAACTGACACGCAACAGTCGCCACATTTGGCATCGTGTAGCTGATCGTACCGTTGTATCCGCCGCCGGTCAACGTCTGGTTGAGAGTGCCGGTAAGTCCATTGAAACGCCCGGCGCTGATCGTAATCGTGCCATTTTGAGACATCGTCGCATCATGCGTCTGGTAGAAGAGGTTCCCTGCCGGCGTAGTTTCGCCTTGGTCGACGAACAGGTTCTCCTGGAAGTTGGAGGAACCTAGCCGAATCTGCGCCCAGAGTCCGAGAGGGATATCGTAGTAGGGCAAGCCGTGGTTCTGGAACTTGGGACCGTAAGCGGCAAAGCTGGTGCTGACAATGCTTTGCCCGTAGGCAAACAAGTGGGATCCAACGTCCGATTTTGTTTTGGCCGTAGGCGACGAGGATTTACTGCCGCCTCCACCGCCACAACCCAAGACTAACACGAAAATCGAAAGGCCAAGGGCACGCCTGACTGTCATTCTATCTGGTAGCCCTACCATTTTTTCTCTAAGTCCTTGTTCTAACATGCTCTCTATAACTCGGTGAAGCAATTTGCCTGGCGTCTCTTTCATTATTACCTTGTGGCTCTTCGCAATGCCGGTGATTCTGCGGGGGCATCTTTCGGAAATATGATGACGCCTATTCGGGTAGCTTCGTTCGCGCAGATCAAAGGAGTCGATTTGCAGCGTGCACGGCAGACATCAAGAACGACGCCAGGGTGCGATTGCGACTTATGTATCTTTTTTCCAGCTGCCCGTTACGAAACACAACATTCGAACCAAGATTATGCTGACGTAAAGCCAGATGGAGCAGTTAAGCGAGATTATAATTGAGCGGCCCGAATGGCTCGACGATCCCTCTGAACTGGAGAGGTTCGTACAAGGCCTTGCGCCGCCGCATGGCGAGATTCAAGATGTCTCGATCGAGAACGCTCGAACAGCGATCGAACTGGCGCGTCGCCATGGGAATGAACTTGCCGAGGCGACTATCCTTCGTGGACTGTGCGAGATCCTTCGGGAGATCGGACGACTTCCCGATGCACTCGAAGCCGGACGTCAATCGCTCGAAATCTGCGATCGGAGAGCGGCATTCGATCAAAAGACCAAGGTTCTAGTTTCACTGGCTGGGTGCCACATCCATATCGGCGATCATGCCGGCGCCTTCGCACTTCTGACGGAAGCCGAGAGCATAGCCAATATGCATTGCGGTCGCGAACGCATATCGGAAGTTCTACTCGCCCACGGCGCCTATCACGGTCGAGTCAAAGCGGCAGACAAGGCTCTGGAATATGCGTTGCGAGTGGAGACCGAATTTGCAGACACGCTCTCCGTCGCTCGGCGCGTCAATCTACTCAACAACATCGCCGGTAGTTTGAACGACCTCCGCCGATACGTCGATTCGATTTCGTATATCGAACAGGGTCTGGAACTGGCAAAGCAAATACCGGATGAGCTTCCGAGGGCATTTCTTCTGGGCAACAAGGCGGTCGTCTTGAGCCAAGACTCCAGCCTTGATGGAATCGCCAAGATTGTCAAAGAGGTCCAGGAGATCGCCAGTCGAGTCGGCAGGCCTTTCGTCCATGCCGCGCTCATGGAGGAACTTGGCCTTTCCTACCTGGAACAGGGGAAACTCGACGAGTCGATCGAGTGCCTTGTACGGGCCAAGGATCAAGGGCAGCTGTATTCGTTTCGCAGCCTTGTCCGAAATGTCTGCAAGCATCTCTCAGAGGCGTATGAGTCTGTGGGCGAACACCAACTGGCAGTCGCAGAGTTAAGAACAGCCTTGGCGATCGCCGAAGAAACCCTCAATCAGGATGTCGATGCAGCAATCAAGAACGCACTCATCCGCCAAGATGCCGATTTCGCGCGCCGGCAGTCAGAACTCATGAGGATCGCCAAGGAACAAGCCGAAAGCGCCAGTCGTGCAAAAACCGAATTTCTAGCCAACATCAGCCATGAAATACGAACGCCTCTGAATGGAGTTCTAGGCATGGCATCAATACTCCTCGAAACCGAGCTTTCAGCCGAGCAGAGGGAGTACGCGAACTTGATACGGGTGTCCGGCGACGCCCTCCTAGGGGTCATCGGCAACGTTCTGGACATCTCAAGGATTGAATCGGGCAAGCTCGTTTTGGAGAGAAAAGATCTCGACTTGCCCGAGTTGTGCGACGACGTGGCTTCTGCCTTGGCGGTCCGTGCCCACCAACACGGGGTTGAATTGCAGGTTGCAGTGCCCCATGACTTCCCACGGCGCCTCTTCGGCGACCCGACACGACTCCGACAGGTACTTATCAATCTGATCGGCAATGCCGCGAAGTTCACCGAATCAGGTGAGATACTCGTTCGGCTTGCCGTCGAGCCGAACGATGGTCAGTCCGTTCGAGTCAAGGTGGAGGTTAGCGACACTGGCATAGGCATTCCAGTCGAGCGACAGGGGTCAATTTTCGAGAGTTTTACGCAGGCAGATGGTTCTACAAGTAGACGGTTTGGGGGTTCCGGCCTGGGATTGGCGATCAGCAAGCGCCTTGTCGAACTGATGGGTGGCTCGATTGGCGTTCAGAGCGAAGTTGGCCGAGGGAGCACGTTTTGGTTCGACGTTGTCCTTGAAGGGACTTTGGATCCGCTGCTTCCCAACGTACCTTCTGAATACTCTGAGTGCACGATAACGGTCGTCGGGACCCAAGCTAATACGCTACAGATCGTTCAGGAGGGGCTAGCCCCAACGGGTGCGTCGATTCGGGTGGTCGATCACTGCGATGCCGTCGACACGAACTCGCAATTGACCGTGATCGATTTCTCTTCCTCAAAGATTGGTGTCGATTCGCTTGTCAGGTTCCTCGATATCTCGAAAACTCGGTGCACTCCAGTCCTCTTGCTCTCCAGGATTGGAGTTGAACGATCGGACCTATCCAGATTCGCTTCACCCTCAGTGAACATCTTGCTCAAGCCCATACGGGCAGCCAAATTGCGTGAGTCCGTGGCGGAGTTGCTTTGCATGAATGTTTCACCGACGATAGGATCCGGCCGCGTCGAACGCCAGACCTTCAATGGTCTCCGAGTCCTTGTCGTTGAGGATAACGAAGTCAACCAAATGGTTGCCGGCGCCATGCTCTCGTCGCTAGGCTGCGTCGTTGAAGTCGCCTCCAACGGTGAAGAAGCGATTTCGATCGCCCGGTCCCAGCGATTCGATATCATCTTCATGGACTGCCAGATGCCGGTCATGGACGGATATCTGGCCACGGCCGTGATTCGCCAAGAAGAGATAGGTAACGAAAAGCGCGTGCCGATCGTCGCGATGACTGCCAATGCTTCCGAACTCGACCGGGACGCGTGCCTCTCGGCAGGGATGGACGACTTTTTGCCAAAGCCGATCACGGAACCCGAACTGGCCGCTTCCATCAGCAAGAACCTCCGATAGGAATCACTGCCAGGTATTACGCACTTTAAGGAGTCCCAATCCCGTCTTTCCAGCATGATTTGGCAGCTTGCGTTGGCCGGGATGGCGCTGGACGATCGCCGTATATCGATCACGTTCCCTCCGACGCCCGTGCCTATCGCCCTCCGCATGCTGTCACGTGCCAGCGGCCAATCGATTGCGGCGGCGCCATCGTTTGGAAACGACGTGATTCTCGCCAGATTGAAGGAGGCTTCGGTCGACACTCTTATCTCCCACCTTGCCGAATCGATGGGAGGTTCATGGAAACGACAGCCGGATGGAACTCTTATGCTCGTGGCCGACCGTGAGGCCGACCGACACCGCGAAAAGGAGCATGCCGCAGAGGGCGTCAGGACTCTCACCGGGTCGCTGCAATACCTACGTAACCGGCTGGGCGCAGAGCCGGCAGAACTGACCGCAAAGGACGTACAGGTCATCACAGCAAAGCAAGCCAACGAGGAGAAGCTTCGTAAGGCAGCGGAAGCGGCACAAGACTATGCACGTGTGTTCGCAGCATCGAGCATAACCGAGGAGGTTCCGGCCTGGCGAGCGCTCGCCAAACTGATCCTATGCATCGATCCCCAGATACTGCTTGACATGCCCAACGACGCACGCGAAGTGTGGGCCGAATCGCCCACTCCCATGCAGCACGCGTTTCCCGATGCTTGCCCGGACATTCTTGCCCAGTATCGGCGGGAACTAGCACTATCGGCCCCCACTATCGATGTTCGCCGCGTGGAGGTCGTGTTTGCCAAATGGGAAACGGAAACTGCTTTCAACGTGAGCCTAACCGGACTCGATTCGAAAGGCAAGCAAGTCGACATTGCCAATGTCCGGATGAACAACGATTCTGACCGGATGAAGATTCCGTACCCTTTGAGGGACAAGGTCGAGCCTGTGAAGGGTGAGAGTCCGCTTTTGATCTCACATGAAGCGCAAGAAGCACGAATTGCGCTCTCGAACTCGTCGAAGGACCCAAAGCGAGCCGCGATTCTTGAGGCGTGGAAACCACGACTGGAGGATCCCGTGCGTTACGAACCAACTCAATGGCACCTGGGCGCCGACATGGTCGCGTACGCCGAAGCAACGGGCCAGAACATGGTCGGCACCGTAAACGACGAGATCGGTGCCAACTACTATGAGCCTCACGACGTGATGCCGAGCCAGTTCCTCAGTGACAATGCCGCCAACATCCAAATGAAGCCGGACAAGTGGATGGTGGTTCGAAATCATGAGTACCGAACCAGAGTGTCCCGATTCGAAGCAAGGCAGTGGATTCGCCAATGCGTGGAACAAGGCGGAGTCACTGTGGACGGCGCAGCGGCATGGGCGGCGAAAATTCCTGAACGCTTCCCGTTCACGGATTGGGTCGGCCAGTATCTCCACGTCTTATTCCCCGGGCGAGGACCCTACAGCGCGATCGCAACAACCTTGGACGAGTTTGGACTCCGGCTATGGGATTCGTTGGGAGAGAGAGCCCGCGCGGCCCTCAAACACGGCGCCACTATTAACCTGGCCGACTTGCCTCCCGAGGCCAGGACTCACATCAACGAGCTCGTCTTTTGGTTCAATGGGCTCGACGACTTCTCGATCGACCCAACCGATCGGTTTCCCCAAGGGATTGCGGGAGGCGCCGTGACGATGACGATCTCTGAGAAGCCGGTGATCGAAGGCTGGTCATCGGCGAAGGGACCAGAGCCTACAAGGATGCCACTCGATGCAGCCATGGTGGGACGCTCACTCGCCCACGGCAGCAAATACTGGTCGATTCCGGCCGAGTACTTCCGCGCTTGGGATCGATATCGGATAGGAGTCCACCGAGCTTACGATTTGCACTTCACGTTGCAGCCGGGAAACGTTCCGATGACCGAAAGCCTCTCGGAGACGCTCTTCGATCCTTCTGCCCAGACCTTGGATCAACTGCCCGAAGCGATCCGGAACGAGGTCGAATCGGCCCGCCGGGCCGAGCTGGCCAAACCCCCAAAGCCGAACGACAAGGACGTTCCCCCTCCGAGATGATCAGTCGGGCCGGAGGGCGACCCATGTGGCTTCCGCCAGACCATCCAGTACGGTCCATTCCTCTCCCGTTTGCCAGTTACCGGCGAAGGCCCGTGCAACCCAGACCTTTTTGGCGGACGTATAGGGAGCAAGATCTCGGTGCTCGACCCCGGCGTAAAGATCGCGCCTCGGCGAGAAGTCGATCTCGTGTCCCCCTATCTTGCTAACTAGTTCGACCCGTCGACTATCGAAAAGATAGATGCCATAGGTCGGTCCCCAGGTACTGAACCCTAACTCCGTGCAAAGCCAAAGTCGCTTTGATCGGGCGTCGAACAGGTACCCCATCAAGTCACCCGGATCGTCGACAGAGCAAGACACAGCCGCGTCCTTCCCGCCTATTGCCAACCTGCAAGTTCCAATACTCTCTCCCATCTTGAACTGTGCTTTCTTCGAGCCAATCTGAATATCGAATGAAGCAGGCGCATGCAGAAACTGGCTTTGGAGCGAGTGAGATAATTCGGTTGCCGAAACCACGATTTGCTGTGCCTGCATCCTGCGAATATCGAAATCAAAAGCGGCGTACGTTCGTTGAGTGCCCGTTCCGTATCTATCGGCGGTAGGCGCCCACCGTAGATGGTTGCGATCGCGCCACCAGATCACGGCATTCTCGAAAGGTGGCCGGGCAATCAAATGCCGGTGTTCGCCATGTAAGCCGCAGAGGTAGATTCCGCTGCGAGAGACGCGCTTGTCGCCGGACTTATAGTAGATTCGCGCCACCACCGCAACCAGATCTCGATTGTTTGCGGCAGGAGATAGGGTCAGAGCGGCGGCTACAAATACAATCATAGGCCCTTAGTCTTTTTGAGGACTTAGGCTCGCGCCATCCAATCCCGAAGCAGCTCTGCTTCGCGTTCTGCGGCCAATCCGGCCCTCCACTTATAGTCGGCGGGGCGGCCCTTCGCCCATCTCAACGTATCGCGAGTCGTAACTTCCAAGGACCTGAACGTCAGCCCTTCTGCGATGGCAAGCTCGACCTCCGCCCTCATCATGGGGTCCTCCTTCGGGTCACCCCCCAGGTAGAGAGGCAGTTCCATCCAGGCACCGACCTCCTTCTCACCTAGGAACTCCTGGGATACTGGGACACGGGTCGCCTTGGGATTGACTAGCCCGTGGATTTCGGCCAGCAGCGGACCAAGAAGATACGGCTCCTCGGGACCAGCGGCGTTGAACACGCCGTCGATGCGATTCTCGACCATCAAGACCGTCCACTCGGCAAGGTCCCGCACGTCAATGATCTGAACCGGCTGATCGGGCAGATCGGGGATGAGGACTTCCCCACCGCGTTCGAATCGAGTCGGCCAATAGGTGAACCGATCTGAGATATCGTCCGGGCCTACTATCAGTCCGGGCCGGATGATCAAACTCCGATCTCCATAGACAGCTTGGACCTCCTGCTCGCAGAGCGCCTTGAGGGGTCCATAGCTCTCACCGGTAACCTTTTCGGTCGTCGGGTCATCGATCGTGCCTACTGGATCGGATTCCGAGATCGTCCGGTTTTCCGTTTCCTTATACACCGAGACAGAGGAAATGAACGTATAGTGCTCCGTCGCTCCTGCAAGGGCCTCGGCGGACTGACGAGTGACGCGGGGCACATACGCGCAAGTGTCGATCGCTGCATCCCACTTTCTTCCTTGCAACGCGTCAAGGCCACCGTCCCGATTGCCATGAATCTGCTCGACCTCCGGAAAAGCCTCAGGGCGACTCTTGCCCCGGTTGAAGAGGGTCACTTCGTGGCCCTTTTCCAACGCCGAAATCACGATATGCTTGCCAAGAAAGACCGTACCACCCAAGACCAAGAGTTTCATGCTTTCACCTGTTCGTTTTCACCTTGCGAAATATGTACGACGACAAGGCTCCATGCTGCTTCCGCAAGTTGAGCGGTTAGGAACTGCAAATTCACCGGAAGCGAGTAGATTGCGCTTATCACCGGGATCCAGATCATCCAGTTGGGCAACAAGACCTTGATATAGCGATCGAAATAGCCTCCATCCCTAAAGGCGGCTTTCGTTGCCGGCCACGAGAATCGATAGTCTTTCCAGGTAAAGACCAGGACGGTGGTCGTTACTGCGCAGATCGGGCAGAAGAGGCCCATATCGGTGGCAGTCTTCTTCAGTACGGTCACGACATGATGGTCCATGCCATAGAGATGGCCCATGCCCGTGTACATGATGTCGACCGATAGACCCATGCAGGCGAAATAAGCGGCGACGCAAGCGACCTCGCGCCAACTCTGTGGCTTCGCCCGATTGTTCGTTAAGAACTTGGCGACCTCTGGCACGATGCCACCGGCGATCGCGCCGGCGATGGCGGCAAACGGTAGTCCGCCGCGCTCCTTAAATCCCGCCAAACCTACGCACCACGCTTGAAGGCCGGGAGACTGGTAGTAGGTTAAGACCAGTGCTATCGCGCCCACCTGAATGAGCAGCATTGGCTTCCAATTGACGATGACGGCGCGAAAGGCGGGTTTGAGCGAATCTAGCAGGGTCATTGTTACCCGGACGAGTCTAGAGTCTATCTGACGGCGACCGGTTCACGCTCTGGAGCGGCGCGTTCCGAACCCTGAACGCGCCGCTCCCGGTACTAGTAGCGGATCGTGACCTTCTTCGCCGATTGAAGCGAGACCGGACCGATGAGGCCGGACTCCAAGAGCGGCGAATCCTTGCTCCAAAAGTGCCAGGTCGCAAACGCGATTCGGCCCGTCTTCGGTCTCGGCTTGCCGTTAAGCAGCCAATCGGGCCACTTTGCCAGATGCCCGTCAGACGTCCACTCGACGTCGGCAGGAAGCTGCTCGTCGCCGATCAGTCGATTCGGCCACAGATTCGTGACCTTGACTTCGAGCCGGTTGGCCCCCGGACGGACGTACTTCGTCACGTCAAGGGCGAACGGCGGCTTCCAAAGCGTGGCGATTGTCTGCCCGTTCAGGATGACCGTCGCGAAGTTCATGACGTGGCCGAGATTGAGCCGAATCGCCCGCGAAGAGGCGATGAAATTCGCGGGAACGGTGATCGCCTTCGAATACGTTGCAGTACCCGAGAAATACTTGATGCCGGGATCGGAAGCGGTGGGCCACGATATCAGCTTGCCGAAGAACGCGGACGTGGGTGCACCAAGATGCGGAGGGAATGTTAACCGCCAGTTGGAGCCGAGGTCGAGTTTGAGCGGCGGATCGCTGACCGTAACCGCATGCATCGTGCCCCTCGTGTCCTCGGTCACGAAGCTTGCTGGTTTCCATGCCGTCAACTGGATCTTTCGCGTTCCGGCTCGAACAACCTCGTAGGCCGGAGCATCTGGCGCCGGATTGTGAATTTCAGTCAGGTTCAGCGTCTCGTTTTCGCCTGCCGATCTTTTGACGAACTTGCCATCAAGGCGATACTCGACGACCAAGTGCTTGACCACGTTGACCACCGGGTCTCCGAAAACTGAGTTGGATGCCGGGATTTCGAGCTGTCCGCCCTGAGCCAGACTTCGGACGACTTCGGTGACGTCCGCCCCCCGACCGTCGACCGATTCGTATCTCGCCTTCTCGATCTCGATCTTTGGAACATGCAGGCCCGAGGCCCCGCCTCGAATTGCACTGAATCCTTTCAGGTGTGTTTCGTGGCTAGACTTCCGGAAGACGACGAATACTGATTCGGACGGACCGAACTCAAAGTGAATGGATGTTCGGCCGTTCTTTTCAGAATATGCGGGAGCGTCTTCGACGACTCCGGTCTCGGGATGCCATAGCTCGGGAATTCTTCCGGACACTCGGAACGAGCACGTTGCGCTTGTGTTCCGCTGGTTTTGGTTCGACACAAAGTAGACGTCGGCGCCCTGGATGTGCCGGTGAATGTCAACCAGCTTGGTCGCGAAGTTCATGGGCTGATACTCGAAATCTGGCCGCACATTGACGGCAGCCAGGACGTTGACGAGAGGCTGCCCCGAATAGATGTGGCCCTTTCCGACCGCACGGGAGATCGGCTTATCCGCCGCACCTGCGCCCCACACTCGCTCGCCGATGACACGAACCTGATCGTCGCAAGCCGGATAGCCCTGAAGGCTGGGAGACTGAACTGGACGGGGACCATACACGGTTGCTCCCGCCGAAACCAACTCTTCAACCTTTCGAGCAACGCTCGGAGTCATGAATTTGGAGTTGGGCAACACGAGGACGGCGTAGGACATACCGCTCGGAAGCACGACACGACCGTTCTTAACCGTCATCTTCTTGAGGGAAATCGAGTCGCAACCGTCGTAGTCATAGCCTATCGGAAGCTCAGGTTTCAAAGCTGACCTGCTTAGCAAGTCGTTTGGTGAGTCTTCTCCATAGTAGTAACAAGCGTCAGCAACGAAGAGTCCGGATTGCAGCAGGTACTGGCAACGTGCGACGTATTGCATGTAAGTGGCGGCCTCACCCCACCAAGTCTGGGTTCGTTCAATATGAGTCCCCCAAGGCCCCATCGTCATTCCCGGCTTCAAGTTAAGCCACGGCTGCATGGCATAGCGATGAAAGATGTAGCGGTTGATGCCGTTGCAAAACGCCAAGTCCCCAAGCGCCTTCATATCGTATGGCTGCTCCAGCCAACGGCCAGGTGGCACGTCACTTGTGAAAGATTCCGCGCCAATTATAGGTCGACCATAAATGTGGCCCACCGATGACGCGAGTTTGGTGGTCTCCATGGCGCTGCCTCCGAGCCAGAACTCGGCCATCGGAATATCTTCCTTACCCCCGGATTCAATAGTGTCGAAACCGCCGTTTCCATAGGGCTCGGCAGAGAACATCAGACCGTTCTGGTGGGCCAGATCAGCCATGTGGCCGTAATAGTTGTCGGCATACAGATCGGCGATCGTGCGGCGGAGATCCCAAAGGAAACGCTCGCTTCTCTCGTGGCTGTCGATCGTCATTCCTGTCACGACTGGTAACCAAGGTAGCGGATCATAGCCTCGACGGCGCATAAACTCGACTCGGAAGCTCGGAGACCAGTTCTGGGTGCCGACCTCATAGCTGTCGATCAACACGTTGTTCAGACTCTTTCCTGCGAGGCGTCCAGCATCGGAGACGACTTTGGCCATCAAACCGGCCCAATGATGGTCGAGAGCCTCCTTGCTGAGTTTATCGACCTCCAGTCCATCTCCTTCCGGGGGAGCCGGATGGTTATGGACCCCGGTAGGTACATGCCCGATTCTCAGAATCGTCCAATCGCCGTCCGGCACGTCCCAGGTTAGCTTCCCTTGCCCATCGAGTTTGTCGCTCAGTGGCACAATCTCGTTCGCCGGTATAGCCAAACCGGCGGGAGATGGAGACGTATCGACCTGGAGCCCGCCACCACGGACGACACCAGTCTTCTCCAAGAACTGTGGGGGACGTTGAGACGGCGTATCTCCCTCAGAAGGAGTCCGGTAGGCAAACACGGCGATGTCTCGATAGTACGGCACTTCCGATTCGACTTGCGGCGCTTTCGGCTGAGGCAACACATCTGCAAAGTTGCGCGGGCCGTGCACGTTCTTCTCAGACCAGGCGATTACCTGCATGGCGTCCTGGGGCGTGATCCAAGGACCTCCGCTGCTCGACCAGCCTGCGCCATTGTGAATGCAAAGCTCGATTCCGAGCCGGGCAGCCTCCTTCACCGCGAACTGGGTCATCTGCCGCCACTTCGTCCCCGCATACTTAGCCGGTCCGGCGGGCACTCCCTGGTCGACGGTGAACATCTGTGCTCCGCCGATGCCTACTTGCTTCATTGCTTCCAGGTCGGCGGTGATGCCTTCCTTGGTGACGTTGCCGTTCAGCCAATGCCACCATGTGTGTGGCCGGGCCGATAGCGGAGGGTGGGCGAAATTCGCGGCGAGCGAATCGTTGGCGGGGGCGCCAACCGTAGCGAGAAGAATGAGGGCACAAAGCATGGTCGAATCCTCGAAGCCGTATGCCCAATCATATCCGGTTAGGAGCCGAATGGACTCATCTGCCCCGGGCGGGACTACACTAGGCAATGGCCCGTGCCAACAAATCAGTTACGCCAGAAAACCGACTAGCCCATTGGAAGAAAATATGGGCAACCCCCCGCCGCCTGAATCAGGATGCGGCAGACGCAGCATTCGACGAGTTCTGCGATGGCTTGATCCCACGGCACATGCACAAGATCTTCCTGAAGTCGTTCGGGGTCAAGCGCGATCAACTCAACAATCGGTTCTTCGTCGACGAAGCAAGCTTCATGGACTGGGACAGCAAGATTCAGGAGATACTGTCGGGAGCGGATGGGGTCGTGGAGGCAACCGTCATCTACGGGTCTCCGGAGGGGCTCGAAGCCCATATGCTAAAGGGCCAGCCAAGGAGAACGCTGCGGGACATCATCGTTGATGACTGGCAGGCGGCATGTGGAATCGTCACATTGGGCGAACACAAGCTGTTCCTGTTCGTCGAGCCAAAGATGAGAGGCTGCATCGTCCGTGTGATTCGCGGAGAGAGCAGTGAATCGCCATCGGACATCCGGTAACCTGCGCCACAAAAGCCTGCCCACCGGGCCCTTGGAGGAGGACTTCACATGCCTGTCATCCACACCCAATGCCAATCCATGACCGAATCGAACAGACCCGCCTGGTCTGGCGTCACATCGGCAGGAATCTTCAGGGTGGCGGCAGTCGGGGGCCGGTTCGACTGCCACTATCACGACTGCCATGAGTATTGGCTCGTCTTCAAGGGGAAGGCAAAGGTCTGCACCGAGGGCGTTGCCTACTATGTCCAGACCGGCGACATCGTTTGCACGAAAGCAGGCGACGAGCACGACGTCCTTGAGGTCTACGAAGACCTCGAGGCCTTTTGGTTCGAAGACGCAACCCAGGCCGGAGGACGAATCGGGCACCTGCACCGGAGCGCCGACAAGGCCGAGGGCCATCCCGTAATTCACCTCCCTATACCGAGTGGCTTCAAAAGCGGGCAGGTTAAGGAAGTGGATCAATGAAACCACTGGAATACATCATCGTCGGAGTTGGCGGTTGGGGTGGCTATTGGTGCCGAGAGGTCCTCCTCCCGTTAGCCTATTCGGGCAAGGCAGTCGCCGTGGCTGCCGTTGACCGAGATCCGGAGGCACTCAAGCGGTCTCAAGAGTTCCTCATGCTCCCATCCGATAGGCTCTACACAGATATGGCATCCGCATTCGCGAATCACCGAGCCGATTTCGCAATCGTCGTCGTACCACCTGCGTGTCACGAGTCGGTCGTCGATATTGCTCTCGCTCATGATCTACATATCCTCTCGGAGAAGCCAATCGCAGATTCAATGGACGCCTGCGCACGCATCTATCACAAGGTTCGAAGCTCCGGCAAGAAGATGATGGTGACGATGAGTCATCGGTTCGATCGTGACAAGCAAACGCTCGAGGCACTGATCAAGGGCGGAGATTACGGCCCGCTGAACTACGTAATCTGCCGCTTCACGAACAATTGCCGTAAATTCGGAAGTTGGGGTGAATTCAGACATCGAATTCCCGATCCCCTATTGATCGAGGGGACAGTCCATCACTTCGATATCTTTCGGTCTCTTTGTGGTGCCGACGCCCAAACTGTATACGCCAAAACCTGGAATCCAACTTGGGGCGAGTTTGCCGGCGATAGCACGGCTATGATCACGATGGAAATGACTAATGGGGCCAAATGCTTCTATGAAGGAGCGAAGGCAAACGCGTCGACGATGAACGGTTGGACTCAGGAGTACTTCCGAGCCGAATGCCGAGACGCCACACTGGAGATGGATCGGAGACGGATTCGGCTGCTGCGAAGCCGCGATCTCGGCCCCGAAACGACCGATGTGGAGTTGCTTCAGCGCCCTACTTGGATGAATCCATGGCTGGCCGAGCAGTTCTGCGATTGGCTGAACGGTGGTCCGGAACCAGCGACCCGCCTAGAGGACAACATCCAGTGCTGCGCCCTCCTTTTCGCCGCGGTAGAGTCGGCACATAGCGGCTCGCCAGTGGACGTTCAGGAGTATCTTAGGAAATCATTGGGAACATGACCGGTGAAGAGCCACTCCATCAGGCGGACCTCGTTAATCCTCCTATAACCTAGCCATCTTCTTAGCAGATTCTAAGACTGGGCCCTGGTGGGCTTCGCCAAAATGGGTTCGGCATGCGTGTTCGTCCTTTCCCGACCGGCCCTTTGTTGCTCTTTGCCCTGTTCGTTGGAGGTTGCCATGCACCGGCTTCCGCTGGAGGCGACGATGACAAAGCAGAGGCTGCTCCCGCCCTAGTGGAACTTGCCCAAGTGTCCGTTCGGCCGATGCAGGAGACGATCACGGCCCAAGGCACATTTGTGGCGTCTCCGGGATCTTCCGCAAAGGTTGGAGCCGTTTCGGCTGGACGCATCGACAAGGTTTTGGTCAAAGAGGGGGACAACGTTTCCGCAGGCCAATTGGTCGCTCTCCTCGACAATCGCGTTCAGTCGTCACAAACTGCGAGCGCTCAAGCCGCCCTGGAGGTAGCAAAGCTGCAGGCAGACGAAGCGTCGCTCAACGCCAAATCAGCAGAACAGGACCAGCAGGCAAGCGTCAAAATCGCTTCCCTTGCCCTAGCATCGGCAAGGGCGGAGCGTGACGCAAACGTCAGGATCGCCGACTTGAACGCTCAGACAACGCAAGCTGAACTAAGAAAGGCCACCAAAGGCAACCGGCGGCAGGAGATTGCCCAGGCGCAGCAAACCGTGTTGCAGGCCCAAGTCGCCCGCGATGCTGCTGCACGCGACGAGCGGCGCAATAAGCTTCTACTTGATAAAGGCGTCGTGTCCCAAAAGGCATATGACGACAGCAAGACCGCATTGACGACAGCCAACTCGAATCTGTCTAGCGCCCAATCTCAATTGAGCCTCATGAAGGAGGGCAACCGGGCTGAAGATATCCAGGTAGCTCAACTAGCCTTTCAATCGGCAAAGCAGAGCGCGCAGAGCGCTCGCGACCTGGGCAATCAGAGAGTTAAGCAAGCCGAGGCCACCCTCCGGCAAGCCGAAGCGGGCGTACTAGCGGTGCGGGCCAAGGAACGCGAAGCCGTCGCCAATCAGAAAATCGTGATCCAGCGAACTGCAGACGCTGGCGCCGCGACCGCCTCTCAAGCCCTCACCGAAATCCGATCGCCAATCGCCGGACGGGTCTCGAAGAGAATGCTGAACCCGGGAGATACGCCGGACAATAATTCGCCAATCCTGGAGATCGTCAACACTGGTGGCGGTTTGGACTTTTCGGCGAACTTACCGTCCTCCGACGGCTCGGAGGTTCGCGTCGGCATGAAGGCGTCGATCAAGGTCAGCGGAGCCTCGGACAGCCAAACCCCGGTTGTCGGACTGGTGACCAGCGTCGGCCAAGTCGATGCCCAGACGGGTTTGCTAAGTCTTAGGATTCACACCGTTTATCCTCCATCCTGGGTACAGC
Source organism: Fimbriimonas sp. (assembly GCA_031292555.1). Taxonomy (GTDB): domain Bacteria; phylum Armatimonadota; class Fimbriimonadia; order Fimbriimonadales; family Fimbriimonadaceae; genus Fimbriimonas. Next base: position 57,892 of record JARLGV010000104.1, on the reverse strand, counting down.
CCGGAACATTCGGAACCGCAAGTATCGTTCTGGCCGAGCACCCAACTGCCCTCGCCGTTCCAGATATCGCAGTCCTAACAAAGGATGGAGAACCGATCGTTTACCTGGCCAACGGCGAAAAGGTCGTTCTCACAAAGGTCGAGACAGGTGCCAAGCAGGATGGGTTCACCGAAATCACCAAGGGATTGGCCAAGGGAACGACGGTGGTCACTACCGGAAGCTATGAGCTTTCGGACGGTGCGGCGATCAAGACGGCGGAGGACGACAAGAAGGACAAGCCGGACGACAAAACCGATTCGGCCAAAGACGAGAAGAAGGCCGGAGCCGTCGAGAAGTGAACGTAACCGACTTCGCCACTCGGCACATCAAGGCGATCCTTTTTGTAACGATCGTACTGTGCGCCATGGGTGTCGTCGCCTACAGTGCGTTTCCGGTTTCAATCCTTCCCGATGTTACGTTTCCAAGGGTAATCGTGATCGCGGAGTCCGGCGACCGGCCGGTCAAGAATCTCGAAGTGTCAGTCACCCGTCCGATCGAAGAAGCGGTAAGCACACTACCTGAGGTCAAGCGCGTTCAGTCCCGCACGGAACGAGGATCCACCGAAGTATCGATCAACTTCGCGTGGGGAACCGACGTTTACACCGCCGAGCAATTAGTCAACGCCCGCGTCAACCAGATCCGTCCCGACTTACCAGCGGACACTTCGATCGAGATCGAGAGAATGAACCCGACCGTCTTTCCGGTCCTTGGACTGACTCTCAACGCCAAGAACCTCACTCAAGGCGAACTGTACGATTTGGCGACTTACAACCTGAAACCCCGTTTGTCTCGCGTGCCAGGTGTAGCTCGTGTCGTGATTCAGGGCGGCCAAGTCCCAGAGTACGAAGTCGAGGCGAACGTTGGGCGGCTTCAGTCGCTCCATCTCTCGCTTGAGGACCTCTCTCAAGCGATCTCAAAGGGAAACGTTGTGCGGTCTGTTGGAAAGATGGACTACCGTTACCAACGGTTTCAGGTGGTCGTGACAGGCGAGACAATCGACGAAGACCAGATGGGGAGTCTTGTCGTTACCCAGAAAAATGGAGTGCCCGTGCTCCTAAGTCAAGTTGCCAAGGTCAAACCCAGCTTCGAGGATAAAAGCACGATCGTCGCCGCTAACGGCTCGGAATCGGTCTTGCTCAACATCATCCGGCAACCTAGCGCGAACACCGTTTCGATGGTTTCGGCAGTACGGGCCGAGATAAGTAAGATGAAGCCGTCGTTGCCCAAGGGCGTCGATATCGGGCTTTTTTACGATCAATCGACGCTCATAAAGGATGCGGTTCAGAGTGTTGAGGAGGCGGTGCTCATCGGCGCCGTGCTTGCGGTAGTCGTACTTATGATGTTCCTCGGCGACCTTCGCGCGACCGTCGTAACTGCGGCAATCATTCCTGCGACCGTCCTGATCACCTTCTTGATTATGCGGATCGCCGGCCTCACGCTGAACCTGATGACTCTCGGCGCTTTGGCGGTAGGTATCGGACTCGTGATAGACGACGCGATCGTCGTGGTCGAGAACGTGTTCCGCCATATGTCGGTCGGCGACTCGGTTGCGGCGGCGGTCCGAAGCGCTTCGCGTGAGATCGCGTCGCCGATGATCTCTTCGACACTTACAACGGTCGTCGTATTTCTGCCGTTGGTCATGCTTCAGGGAGTCGCCGGCGCATTCTTTACAGCTCTGGCAATCACTCTCGCAATCGCTCTGATGGTATCGCTCGGTTTGGCGCTCATGGCTAGCCCGAGTCTATGCGCGGCCTTTTTGCGGAACCGTAAAGAGCTGCACGAGCACGGGCGGTTGTTCTCCGGCTTCCTGACAGCGTACGAGCGCTTACTCAGGTGGATGGTCCGGCGACCGTGGTCGTCCTTGGTGCTCGCGATTGCTGCGATCGCCACAATCGTCCTGGTAGGTCCCAAGTTGCCAACCGGCTTTATGCCGTCAATGGATGAAGGCGCGTTCATTCTGGATTACTTGTCCCCCCCCGGCACGACCCTAGAGGAGAGCAATCGGCTCTTGGTGAAGGTCGACAAGGTACTTAAAGACACGCCAGAAATTGACGTCTTTTCTCGAAGGACAGGCACCGAACTTGGGTTCTCGATCACTGAGCCGAACAAAGGCGACTACGCGATCGTGCTGAAGCAGAACCGCAAGCGCAAGATCGAAGAGGTCATCTCAGACGTTCGCAAGCGCGTTCAAGAGGTCGCCCCAGGACTTGACATCGACTTCTCGCAGGTTCTCCAAGACCTAATCGGAGACTTGGCAGGCGACCCGGCTCCCATCGAGATCAAGCTCTTCGGCGAAGACCAAGCCCAACTCGAGAAGCTGGCTTCGGACCTGGCAGACAAGCTGGGAAAGATCAAAGGGCTGGTTGACATCAAATCCGGCGTGGTAGTTAACGGACCAGTCCTAAGTTTTCGAGTCGATCCCGTGCGAGCCGGACGAGTCGGTATGAGCGCAGATGACGTGGCCACTCAAGCCGATGACGCCATGTTCGGAAATATCCCGACGAAGATCATTCGGGGTGATCGCCAGATTCCGGTTCGGGTCCGCTACCCCTTGGAGATGCGTAACAACCCAGAGCACATCGGTTTGATCCCGATCCACACTCCGTCCGGGGCGGATGTACCTCTCGGGTCCCTTGCTGAAATGACCGTGCAACCCGGCTTAACGGAGGGCACTCGCGAAGACCAGCGTCGCATGATCGGCGTAACGATGAATCTCGAAGGTCTTGACTTGGGTAGCGCGGTCACGAAAGTGAAAAAAGTGCTTGCGGACACGCCGATGCCGGCAGGAGTGTCTTCCACCATTGGAGGGCTCTACGAGAGCCAAACCGCGACGTTCGACAACTTCATCTCGGTTCTCGCCGTGGCAATGGTCCTTGTGTTTGTCGTCATGCTATTTCAGTTTGGCTCGTTCACCTGCCCGACTGTCATCATGCTTTTGATGCCTCTTTCGCTCGCCGGAGCCATTGTGGCGCTCTATTGCACGGGCACAGCACTCAATGTGTCGTCGTTCATGGGTTCGATTATGCTGGTTGGAGTCGTTGTCAAGAACGGAATACTGCTCTTGGACAGGGTTCAACATGCGGAACGCAACGGCGTTCCGTTATCTGATGCAATCGTCGAGGCAGGTCACTTACGCCTACGTCCAATCCTCATGACGACGCTTACGGCAATGCTTGGGCTCTTTCCGCTCGCCCTGGGACTTGGTGCAGGCGCCGAGATGCAGCAGCCTCTCGCAATCGCCGTTATCGGCGGGCTCGGTTTCTCGACCATTCTGACCTTGCTAGTTAGCCCGATCCTCTACAGCACGATTCGCCAACGACAGATTCGCCACCATTCAAAGGGGGCTCGCTAAAATGCCTATGGATCCTCACCACGTGGCCCATCGAACCAACCGCCCGGCGGCAGGCACTCTCAAACTGAACATTTGCCTTCTGACATTGGCGCTTCTTGCGCAGACTGGAATTGCCGAATCACACGATCTTCAGTCGGGCGGGCCATCTCCGATGACCGCAGAAGACGCAGTGAAACTAGCCATTTCCCATAACCCTCAGATCGCGGCAGGATTGGCGGGACTTGCCGCCTCACGCTCCACGTATCTGGCTCTGGGAGTGCCGGTCCCACTTACCATCGGCGCGTCTCAGGTACAAGGGACCAGCAACGCCCCATCGCTTACGGGGGATACGATCGATACGATCGTAAACTTAGGTGGCAGCCTAGACACGAGCGGTCAACGCAGGTACCAGGCGGCAGGGGCCAGGGCAGCGTACAAAGTAGCCTTCTACGAGTTGGGCGAGACGCTACTGTCTCTGGAGCAGCAGGTTCGTGACGCCTATTGGAGCCTGGCCGCTTCTGAAGCCCAAGCCAAAATCGCCGACCAAAGCCTGCTTGAGACGCAAAAGGTATACGACCTGACCGTTGCGCAGGAGAAGGCCGGAACCTCTCCCAAGGCAGACGTCGTCCGTTCGTCGATCGATGTCGCCAACGCCAGGCAAGCCAGGTTGACAGCCCAGAACGCCCATCAAGCCGCCCAATTTGCCTTCAACACCCTTTTGGCGCGCCGCCCCGAAGATAGCGTCACGCTTGCCGATGTACTGGGTGAAACGTTAGTGGCGCCGAGTACTTCAAGTATTCCCCGGGTTGAAGAACTAGCCGCAAGGGCGCGACAGGATCGCCCCCTGCTGCGAGCGGCGACCGAACAAGTGCATGCCGCCAACTACTCGGTTCGGCAAGCTGAGGCCTCGCGATTGCCTGACCTCAACGTGCTCTACGAGCGATCGGTCCGGCAGCAAGTCGATGCCTGGACGTTCTCCATCAGCCTCCCGCTATTCGAGTTCGGCAGTATTTCCCACACGATTAACTCGGCAAAGCATGCAAGAACTCAGGCAGCGGCTCAGGAGCGGCAAAACGAAGCGATGGTCATGCAGCAGGTCTCCCAAGCCAGGGCAGACCTGGCAACCGCTGCCAAGGCGGTTCAGTCCTACCGGGCAGAGATTCTCGAGCCCTCGGTAAAATTGCTGGATATGGCTAAAGTCGGCTACGAGCAGGGAGCAACCGGAATCCTCCCGGTACTCGATGCTGAGTCGACGGTTCGGAATGCACGCACGGGCTACATCAATGCTCTCCTCTCCTTTCGCAAGGCTGAGGATGAATTGAACGCCGCAATCGGTAAGACCACGACCCCCATGCCTAAGAAGTAACTCGAGAGGTTTCGATCGATGATCAGCCCGTTTGTCGCCGCCGTTGTGCTTGGCCGATACCCGTCCGACCCAATCATCGTTGCGTTACGCGAACGTCTGGAAACCGCGGAGGCCGTTGCCATGGCGAAGTTCAATTCGGGCGCCCCTATCGAGGACCGCATCCGCGAGCGCTCGGTTATCTTTGCGGCTGTTCACATAGCGGCACAGGCTGGCGTAGACACGGACTGGACGGTGCGGGTCATAAAGGCCCAGATTGAGGCCAATAAGATAGCGCAGCATGCCTTTATCGACCGCTGGAAAGGGCGGCCGAAACTCAAGCACGCTCCCGATCTCGCGCAGACGATTCGTCCCAAACTCGATTCACTTACGCGAACAATCGTTCTCGGACTTCGCAAGCATGACAGGTGGCCACGATCAGTCCTCCTCGAAGGGCCCAAAGATGACGCATATCGCTTGGCCTGGTACGTCGCGACATCGCCGATAGTGCGAGTCCCTGAAGTTCCGAAACGCCGAGTAACGACAAAGGTCAGCGTATTGAACACGATCTCGCAGAGATACCAAACTCAACAAACAGACCGAACGCTTTATTCGTCTATAGTTTTCAGCATCCGATTTTAAGGATTCATAATCGCCAGAACGACCAGTTTATCCGCATGAACCCCGACGCCGAGGAAACCAATAGCGCTGCAGCTGTCGACTTTCGCATGGACAGGAAGACTCTAGCGCCCTATTTAGAGACGCTGGTTGTCGTCGTTATCATTGCATCGATCCAGTTCATGGCGAACTCGCTCATGGAGGAGCGGTCGCGTTACTCGCTCATGCTCATCGGCACTTGCTACGGCACCTGGCGAGGCGGCAAGGGTCCAGGAATCTTCGCCCTTCTCTTCTCGGGCCTCATCGGCGCCTATTTCCTCACTCCTCAGCGATTCTCACTGGTCGTTCAAGACATTCTAGACTCGATCAATCTGCTGCTCTATCTGGTAGTGGGTTCAGTGATCATCCTCTTTGGCGAAGCGCTTCGAAAGGAACGCCAACTCGTCCAGCAGCGCGAGCAGGACTTGCGCCTAGCTCACGAGGAACTTGAGAAAGCACATCTTTCGATCGAACAGCTACTGCAAAAACGGCAGGACGAACTCACCGAAATCAAGCGATTTGTAGCAGACGAGGAATTTCCGGGATCGGCAACGAATCCTCACGTGATTTCGGCACTGTTCGACGATGCGGTCGATAACGAAGTCGACGCTTAGATCATGACTATCCCAAACCGCCCGACCACCGGTTTCCGGTGGACGATCTGCGCCCTCATTTTCCTTGCCGTGACGGTCAACTACCTCGACCGGCAGCTCTTTTCCGTGTTAACGCCGTTCTTTGAAGACGACCTGAAGCTGGGACCGACCGACATCGCCCTCTTGAACGTAAGTTTCATCTTGCCGTACGGGTACGCAATGCTCTTTGTGGGCCGATTCATCGACCGCGTGGGCACCCGGCGAGGACTCTCGGGCGCATTTGTCGTGTGGAGTATCGCTTCCGTCTGCCACGCCCTGGTTCGCGGCATCGGCGCCTTCATGGGAGTTCGATTTGTACTCGGCGTTGGTGAGTCCGGCATGTATCCGAGTGCGGTCAAGACGACGACCGACTGGTTCCCGAGGCACGAACGGGCCACCGGCATCGGTATCTTTAATGCCGGCTCGAACGTGGGCGCTATCCTCGCACCGCTGATCGGCGTCTGGATAGCCTCCAGCGCTTTGGGCTGGCGAGCCTGCTTCTTGATCACTGGGACATTGGGAATGGTCTGGCTGTTCCTCTGGCTACCCACATATCGGCAGCCAGAGAAACACCCGAAGGTGTCGCCTTCGGAGCTTGCTTACATTCGTAGCGATGGTCAAACTGACGAACCGCCGCTTAGCTTCGCGCAGCTCTTTGCGATGCGCCAAGTATATGGTTTGGCGATTGCCAAGGCCCTCTCGGATGCACCTATCTGGTTCTATCTCGCGTGGATGCCGAAGATCCTCGTCGACCAATTCCATGTGACTCCGACGTTTATGGCGTTCTCCATCCCCGTGATTTACGTGGTAGCCGATATCGGCTCGATCTTTGGCGGATGGCTTTCATCGAGGCTTCTCAAGGCCGGTTGGAGTCTGAACAGAGCGCGAAAAGGGCCGATGCTGATGTTCGCCTGCCTTGTGGCTCCGGTTGCGAGCGTCGGCTTTCTCGTTGACCATCCCCCGATCTCCGGCATTCCATGCGTCTACTGGGCGGTGGGTTTGGTCGCGCTCGCCTGTGGCGCTCATCAGGGCTGGAGCTGCAATCTGTTCACCACGATTTCAGACACCGTGCCCCAATCTTCGATGGCGCTCGCGGTTGGGGCGATCAACGGTTTTGCTATGGTGGGTGTATCGGCGATGCAGCTCTTCGTTGGGAGGTGCGTTCAGCTTACGAGTTCCTACACCTTGCCGTTTATCGTATCGGGGAGTCTGTATCTGATCGCGTTTGTTGTCCTTCAAGGATTGCTGCCGCATATCGAGCCATCCCTCCCAACCAAACTCGCGAAGCTTCCTCTTGTCGTCGCAGGCGGCGTTATCCTGCTAATCGGGCTCGGAGCTATTCAGTTCGAGGTCAATCGCCCTCCCTATGCTTCGATCGCCGACTATCGGTCGCACCGGGCATCCGAATTGCATGCTGCCCCAGAATTCGAAATAGGACCAACCGCGAAGGTCGGATGGATGGAAGCTCAGTGGTATCTCTGGAGGCCCACCAAGGGCAAACCCAAGATGGAACTAGTAAAGCTCGACACTCACGGTCAACCGTTCGTCGAATCGAAGGGAGCCAAGGCATCGAAGTACGCTGGGCCCACCGAGATATCGGTTGCGGGTAATTTCGGAATCGCTCCGCTAACTGCTCCCACACGAGGCAACTAAGAGACGCCTAAAGGGACAATTCTCATGTCGGTCGAATTGATCACGCGAGAAAGGAATGCAAGTGCCAAAAGTGAAGAGGACCCAATGAACTCACCCAGTCGAAGACAAGTATTGGTTGCCGGCCTAAACGTGCTTGCCGCCGGCCCACTTGAACAGATCGCGAACGCCGCGGGCCTAGTTGCGGGTGGAAGCGCGGAGACCACGGTGAACGAAGATACAAGAGATCGCGATAACGCTCGACTTTGGTATCGAACGCCTGCCGAGGAATGGACCGAAGCCCTGCCAATCGGAAACGGCCGCCTCGGCGCCATGCTTTTCGGCGGCGTCCGATCTGAGAGGATCCAGCTTAACGAATCGACGGTGTGGGCAGGTGGACCGCACGACTACGACAACCCAGAAGCGCTCGCTGCCTTGCCTGAAATTCGCCGACTTATCTTCGAGGGCAAAATCAAAGAGGCGCAACAGCTTGCCAATACCAAATTTATGAGCAAGCCGTTGGGACAACTGCAGTATCAGACGGTCGGTGACCTGATTCTTGACTTTCCCAGCGACGATTCGACCGTCTCCGGATACGAACGAGAACTGGATCTGGATTCTGCAATCCAGCGTGTCGCCTACACTCGGAACGGGACTCGACACACGCGTGAGGCATTCGCCAGCTATCCGGACCATGTCCTTATCCTTCGGCTCTTCACAGAGTCTCCCGATGGGGTCTCGTTCACCGCCAGGTTCGAGAGCCCCCAAATGGCGACTTCAAGTGCAACAAAGAACGAGTTGGCTTTGGAGGGCATGAGTTCGGAGTCCGAAGGGATCCCAGGGTCCGTTAAGTTCGTTGCGAAAGCCCGGTTTCTGATCGATCAAGGTTCAGTAACTTCGACGGGACACCGGATCTCGGTTGAGGGCGCCCGATCTGTCGTCGTCATGCTTTCGATCGCCACCAACTTCGTTCGGTTCGACGATCTTTCGGGCGACCCAGATGCCGTGGTCGCAGCGAACCTCGACCACGCCGCTAAGAGGGGTTATCGGCAACTACGAGCGCGCCATGTCGATGATTACCGCCGCCTCTTCAGGAGAGTCGGCTTGCGGATAGGCGACCAAGTCGGCTCTGGTACTACGGACGAACGGATCGACAACTATCGACAGGGATTGGACCCATCGCTCCCGGTTCTCTACTTCAACTACGGCCGTTACCTGATGATCGCTTGCTCTCGGCCCGGGGGCAAGCCTGCGACGCTGCAGGGCCTATGGAATGACAGCCTGACGCCGCCATGGGGATCCAAGTACACGACCAACATCAACACCGAAATGAACTACTGGCCGGTCGAGACATGCAATCTCTCGGAATGCCACGAGCCTCTATTCGAACTCGTACGTGACCTATCGGTTACCGGCAGCCGAACGGCAAATGTGCACTACGGCGCAAGAGGCTGGGTACTCCACCACAATACGGACCAGTGGCGCGGCGCCGCGCCGATCGACGGCGCTGCCTGGGGAATCTGGCAGACCGGTGGCGCATGGCTATCGACCCACTTGTGGCAGCACTACCTCTTCAATGGAGACAAAGCCAAGCTCGCTGAGCACTATCCGCTGATGAAGGGCGCGGCAATGTTCTTCGTGGACGCACTGGTGGAGCATCCGTCACGCGGTTGGCTGGTAACTTGTCCATCCGCGTCACCTGAGAATTCCCATCACCCGGGCGAAGGTCTCTGTGCCGGCCCTACAATGGACATGGAGATCGTTCGAGACCTGTTCGAAGCCTGTATCGAGGCTTCGAAAGTGCTGGATACCGACCCGGAGTTTCGTTCGATCCTCGAACAGAAACGGTCCAGATTGGCGCCCCTTCAAGTGGGACGGCACGGACAACTCCAAGAATGGCTTGACGATTGGGACGAGTTCGCCCCCGAGCAGCACCACCGCCATGTTTCTCACCTCTACGGTCTCTTCCCGAGCCGCCAGATAAACCAAGAGCAAACTCCCGACCTGTTCGCGGCCGCAAAGCGCTCTTTGGAGATTCGTGGCGACGAGGGTACTGGTTGGAGTCTGGCGTGGAAGATTAACCTTTGGGCGAGACTAAGGGACGGAGACCATGCCATTAAGCTAGTTAAGGATGCATTGCGACCGGTACACAGCCATCGAACAGGATATAGCGGCGGCGGCGGTGTCTACCCGAACCTCTTCGACGCTCACCCACCTTTCCAGATCGACGGCAACTTCGGTTTTGCTTCCGGCTTAGCTGAAATGCTTCTACAGAGCCATGGCGACGAGATAGTCCTGCTGCCGGCCCTGCCTACCGAGTGGTCGAACGGCGCAGTCCACGGACTGAAGGCGCGGGGTGGCATCGAAGTAGGAATCGTGTGGTCAGATGGGAGAGTTACCAGCGCGACGCTACACGCCAACAAGCATATGCGTATTGTTATTCGAACCGGCTCTACACGAATTGAAGTTGATCTGAAGAAAGGCCAAACGCATTCACTCTCGTTATAATACGGTAGGTGAAAGTACCGTTTTCGCGTGACTTAACCTCGCAAGCCTTACAGGGATAGACTCGCCTCTGTCGGGTCAACACTTTGAAGCGATCGCAAAAGAATGAGTACGGAGTAATTGGCGTATGGACACAAAGCAGACTGCAATCATTCTCGTCGGCTATCAGAATGACTACTTTGCGGCAGATGGAATTCTCCGCGGTGTAATCGAGGAGGCCAATCGAGTTGACTTGACCTTGAGCAACACGGTCGATCTCCTCACTTTTGCGGCAAAGTCGGACATGACGATCGTATCGACGCCAATCATCCTGACGTCCGACTATCGTGGGCTAGCGGAGTCGGTCGGCATCTTGGGCGCCATCAAGGAATCGGGCGCCTTCAAAGCGGGCAGCCCCGGGGCAGAGACCATTCCGGAGATCCAGGCGTTTGGAAACCGAATTCTGTACGTGAACGGAAAGCAAGGGTTCAACGGTTTCTCTAACACTGAACTCGACCGCGTGTTGGCCGAACGAGGCATAAAGCGGCTTTTGTTGGCCGGCATGATCACCTCCCTTTGCATCGACTCCACTGGCCGTGCCGCCTATGAAAGGGGGTACCGAGTAACCATCGTCTCCGACTGTGTGTCGGCCCGAACGCCGGCGGAGCAGGAATTCTACTGCCAGAACATCTTCCCTCTTTACGCAGATGTCATGGACAGTCATCAGATCGTAAGCGAGATCGCCTCAACCGTAACTGTGTAGGGATTCCATGAACGACAATAGGTCGCCTGAAGACGAGGTCCTGCGAACCGATCTCCATATACAGGCTGCGTACAGGCTCACGGAAGCGCTTGTTACCTCCGAGAAGAAGATGCGCCGGCGTATCGATCTTCTGTCCGAAATTGTCTTCGAAACGGACGATGGAGGCGCCATTCGATTCTTGAATCGCGCCTGGGAGGATGTGCTGGGGTATGACATGGAGTCTAGTCTGGGCACCCCCTTACAGGGCTACGTCATTCCGGAGGATCGGCATCTGCTACCGCGTTCGAGAGTGGAGTCGCCGATGGAAGCCTTGATCGCGCCCATCGAACTCAGGCTGGTAGCCCGCGGAGGTGGCTTGGTAACGATGGAGTTCTCTGCCCGGCCCCTCGACGACGGAGGCATGGTTGGAACACTCTATAACGTCACGCCGCGCAAACAGGCAGCAGCCGAACTTGCGAAGCTCTCGCTCGTAGCCAGTTACACTGACAGCCTCGTAGTGATCACAGACCGAAAGGGTCTGATCGAGTGGGTGAATCGAGCATTCGAACAGAAGACCGGATTTCGTAACGAAGAGATATCGGGGCTCAAGCCAGGCTCCTTTCTGCAGGGGCCCGAAACCGATCCCGATACCGTCGAGTTTATTCGCGAGAATCTTCGACTAGGCAAATCATTCCAATGTGAGATCCTCAACTACACGAAATCTAGCGAGAAATTCTGGGTATCGATAGTCATCTCTCCAATCCTCGACGACCGGGGCCGAGTCGAGCGATTTGTCGCGGTACAAAACGACATCACCGTCGTAAGGCAGATGCAACGGGATTTGCAGGTCGCGAAGGAGACCGCCGAAAGAGCCAGCCAAGCCAAAACCGCGTTTCTCGCTTCGATGAGTCACGAAATACGTACACCGATGAACGGCGTCATCGGGATGGCCAACCTCCTTTTGGAGGGAGACCTCAGTGAGGTCCAGCACAAACGTGCCGGTATTATCCGCACCTCGGGTGAGGCCTTGCTCGCCATCGTCAACGACATACTCGATTACTCCAAGATCGAGTCGGGCCGCTTCACATTGACGGCTGAGCCGTTCCAACCGAAGCAAGTGCTGGATGACGCGGTAGGCCTATTCCAAGGAAGCGCCACGACCAAGCGTATCGACCTGTCGGGGCGTTTTTATGGGGATGAAGGCCTCTCTGTGGTCGGTGACCGGGGGAGATTGAGGCAAGTACTCATGAATCTCATCAGCAATGCCGTCAAATTCACAGCTGAAGGCAAGGTCGCGGTCGATATGAGCGTGAAACGCGAAGGGGACCGTGCGATCATGGAGGTTCAGGTGACGGATACCGGCATCGGCATATCGGAAGACGACGTTTCTCGATTATTCGTATTCTTCTCCCAGATCGACGACTCGTCGACGCGCCGGGCGGGAGGAACGGGCTTGGGCCTGGCGATCTCCAAGCAATTGATCGAGATGATGGGCGGAGAGATCGGCGTGAGTACGCAACCCGGCAGCGGATCAACTTTCTGGTTTGCCGTTTCGCTTCCGTGGGCTGACCCAAAACCCAAACCTCCACAAACTCAGAGCCCCTCTCATCCGATGAACCTGAGCGGTCTGCACGCCCTAATCGTTGAGGACAACGCAGTTAATCAGATGGTCTTGCAGGGCATTTTGGAGAGTCTGGGTTGCGATGTCGATATTGCAGAAAACGGCTGCGAGGCGGTGGGAAGCATGGGAGGGCACGAGTACGACTTCGTTTTGATGGATGTGCAGATGCCCGAAATGGACGGCCTCGAAGCGACGCGCATCATTCGCCGCACATCGGTTATCCCAGTGATTGGTGTCACTGCGAACGTGCTACCCGAACATGTGCAGATCTGCTTCGATGCCGGTATGAACGGGTTTGTGCCCAAGCCGGTCAGCAAGAAGGCGATCGAAGCCGAGTTGGGTCGAGTGCTGTCGTCGGCGGCAAATTAGCGAGCGCGGAGACTAGCGGCCTCGCCGAATCGAAGCCAGTGCCTTAAGAACATCTGTCGACTTCCAAGCCGATGACCGAAACTGAGCATCCCATATCGCCACACCCATCGTATTATCCTTCTCTATCCAAGCAAGATGCTCAGCCAACGGGCTGCCTTGCCACTTGTCTCGACCGGACAACATCCCAATTGAAAGTTTGTCGGTATGGGCGCCGGCTGCCTTCTTGAGCGCGGCAAACGACCGCCACTCGGGAGCGGCACATCCAGTCTCGTCATAGCCCATGCAATTCACAGCGTCGACTGAACGGAAGAGATCCGCCCACCAGCCTTGATTGGGTGCGTTCCAGATGTAGCAGAAGCTGTCCACCGTCAGTTGCTTGCGCCGGGAATGCATCTCCTTGGACAGCGCCGCGATGAATGAGAGAAACGCAGGCTTGTCGGATTCATATTGGGCTGGCCCCTCGAGATCAACATCGATTCCATCCAAGTCAAGCCGATCGACCTCATGCACCAGGCTGTCTACGAATCCATCGCAGTGGTCAGAGAATGCATGCTTGGCCAGCGGCCAATCCCAGTCTCGCTCTCCGTTGAAGGCACAGAGCATCACCCTGATACCTTGCTCGTGTCCCCAGTTCCTAAGCTTCTCGACTGCATCGAGACTCACCTCAGGCTCTTCAACCAGGCGGATCGCTCCGTCGCTGGTCGGCTCCCAAAACTGAAGATCGAGGTGTGTCAGAATACCGGCCACTTGGGGCACGCGAATTGCCTCGAATGATCGCTTCACTGCGTACGGAGCAATCCACGTTGTGATGGGGCGTCGGTACGGTCGAATGTGCGAAGGGGTCGACAAGGGAGTCGCTGCAAACAGGGAGCCGGCAAAGATCAGACACGGGAGAAGGTACATCGTAGGTTCCTCCAGTTTATCGCCATGTCTACCTGGGCTCGCATGGGCCCTCGGCCGCCACAAGTGGCGGCAGTTCAGATAGTGGCCTAAAGCCCATTGTCACGTGCCGGATAGAGTTGCGTCGTTGGGACGGTCTCCTCTGGCAAGCCGGGCCCGGACCACATCAGCTTAAGCGGTGAGTTTCCTCCGTTGTGAATCCACCGCACCGCGATTGGAACCCTGGTCCCGCGATCCAGATAGACCTTGCCGCCCTTCGATGGATCGTCGGTGTCTATCGAGTTGTTAATGACCAAATGTCCGTTGATCCAGACCTCCAGTCCATCATCCGATTCGACCGAGAGCCTATGCCATCCAGAGACCTCCGGTTGCAGATATCCGGTCCACTTGCCCTCCCAAGACGATGACTTGAGTCCCTCAATCGCTCCCGAATCTCCAATTCTTATTGTGGGGTCCGTGCGACTGACCATGTGGTCTGCACCAGCCACCCAGCCGGTACCTCTAAACGTCCCCAAAAGTCCGATGCCATCGCCGATCGCCGGATTGATCAAGTAGTCCGCGGCGACAGTTGCGCTGGCGCCGCTCCCTTCGGCAAACGCCTTTGCCTTGATCGTCATGCTCGTGTCAATTGTAAGGGGCCACTTGTAGATTCTTGAGGTCGACGTAGGTTCGGTTCCGTCGGTTGTATATCGAATGGTTGCGCCGGGAGTCGAGTCCGTGATCGTTAAGATCACGGTTTTCGGATAGCGACCGGAAGGGAGCGAGAACGATGGGGCCGACGCCCAAGATCCCAGCCCAAATACCGCAAGCGCAGAAGCGGTCCCCATATACACCTTGCCATTGGCTACCGTCGGCGTCGAGTACTTGATGGCAGCCGGAATCGTGTCGCGCCCCTTTGTCTTGGTGTTGTCGTAGAGTTCTATAGCCAGATTTCCCGCATCAAATGCATGAAGGGCCCCCGGATCGCCTGTTAGGAGTCGATTCCACTGAATCGCCCACACGATCCCGTTCGTTTTTCCATTGGACGATACGCTCGGAACCGTACCCTTCGAAAACTCAACGGTCGTTTCTCCGATCGGCCCGTTAGCGGCAAACTTGCCCGACTGCACGGGAACACCGATCAGTGGACTGTAGCTTGGGCCAAAGTAAAGCAACCCATTGAAGTAGGCGGGGCTTCCTCTTAGCACTCCTGCCACATTCGGAAGCTCTTGAATCACGTTGTCAGTCGTACCATACCGTCCCAAACTGCCAGGATCGGTTAAGACCGCAGTGCCGGCCTTCCCCATCTGTACCATAAGACTCGGCCCGTTAGCGGCAGACGCTTCCTTGGGAAGCAGAAGAACGCCGCCGGATCCGAGGTCGCGGTCGTAATCATTGAGGCTTTCCTGGTTGGACGGAGTGAAGTAATCCGAGACCTGAAGAACCCGGTCCTTCATCTTGACAATCGAGTCACCCCACGCTCCGATCGAAGGCTGAAAGAGACCGTTTCCTGTGCAGAAGAAGATATTCTGTCCATCGCTTGCCGGGCCGGCTCCACCTTGCCAGATTCCTGCTCCCGCCACGGGATACCCGCTTCGACTAGTCTTTGAATTCGGGCCGGTGTTGAATACTCCAATCTGTCGGAGATTCGAGGCGTCGAACGCAAATAGCCAGCCATGATACGGGAAGTTGTCATTCTGTGAGCCAAAGGCCACGTAGATCGTTCCGGCAAGCGACAGGTTCCGTCGTCTTGGAGGAGCCGCAGCCCCGGCGGCCGGCAGTCGAGCAGTGGCCAAGAAGGGAACGTAGAGCAAAGCTGCGCGGTTCAATTGCCATAGAGGCGTGAACGCGACCGTCCCATTCACCGAACCGTCGCCAGTGCCAGGAACGCTTCCTTGGATAAGTACCGGTCCGCCCAACAACTCCGCCCCGCTCGTCGCATCGAGGGCGTGCAGTTTGTAGGCATAGATTGGACTACCGGAAGTGCTAAGCGTCTTCGTATAGGCGACTACGTAAAGCACTTGGGGATTCGAATTGACAATCACTGGCGTACTCGTGATGCCTTGTTCGGGCACAAGGAGAGGCGACCCTGTGTCGATGCTCGGAACGGATGGTCCCAAGTTGACATGCCAAAGGGGAACGGCGTTCGCTCCGGCATTCGAATCGGCATCGAAGGCATACACCGAGTTATGTTCCGTTGCGACGTATACGACGTTGTGTGAGTGCCAACCCTTGATCGAGACGTTCGACAGATAGAGCGGCTGAGCATAGACCTGTCCGTCGACTGGGAGCGTGAAGAGGAGTCCAAAGCTCTTTGGATTCACGTTTTGCGGCGTCAGGATCGACTCATGGGAGTTAAGGCCCGTGCGGGCCATGTCGTTGTGATAGGTCGAAACCGACACTTGGGCAGAGCACATCGCAACGGCGCAGCCAGCGAGCACTGTGTTCACGATTCGGAGGAGACTATGCCTAAAGCTATCTTTATTCATTGTAAAGAAATGGTATAATCTTGCGTTAAATCCGCTCTGCCGTAGTCGGATTATTAGGTTGACACGCATCATCTGGCGGCCGACCTGGTTTTGAGGTCTTTTGCCCTACCGACTCCAGGAAATCGTATTTCTGCTTGTGGCTTCGGCGGAAACGAGGCCCCTTGGCGCAACAACACGGAGGCATCTATACTAGATCGTGCTCGCACTTGCCTGCTTCATACTTTTAAGTTTTCCGGCGCTACAAGACCTGGATTCGAAGGAGAATCCGGTCTTCCCTCAGTTTTATCATGCGGCTACCCACGGGCCGACTCTCTCGGAATTCACGCTGAGAGCCCCGGTGAAAGTCGCCAAGCAGGGGGACATGGGAGTAGTCTCGTTTCCGGCGCCTTCGTCCTATTCAGGGCAGTTGGTTGTCTCGCTCAGTGTCAGCAGCGACCCGCCGTCGGCACTCAAGAGTTGGGTATGGAAGGACCGGCCCGACCACCTCAACTCCGTGATCGAAGCCAAGGTCGCCCCTGGGGGGAAAGGCGCGTGGATTTCGTATACCGCCCTAGTGCTTGTCCCTTCGGAACCGGTATATCGAACGATGTCAAACGAATTCAAGCCCTGGCTTGGCAGTACCGCTTGCGTGCAGTCCGCCGATCCGGAGATCGCCTCGCTTGCCAAAAAACTGGCGGTCGGCGCGTTGGGGCGGGACGAATACGTGCACAAGGTGGTGATGTGGGTAGCCATGAACCAAGGGCAAAAGGGCGAGGCTTTCAGTTCGCTCGATGCCAAGCGCGGACTCAAGTGTGGCGGGAGTTGCACGAACCGTGCGAATCTGTGCGCCGCACTCCTACGTGCCCGGGGGATACCCGCGCGTACGATATCCCATATGCCCACGTGGTTTGGCGGAAAGTTCTATCAGCATTGGCTGACCGAGTACTGGACCGATAGCGGCAACTGGGCGATGGTCGAACCAACGATCGGGGTCAAGCACCCAGCCCGCAACACCGTCATCGTGTTGGCTATTTCCAGTCCTCAGGACGAGAACAAGGCATTTGATCCTCAGCATCTGCGGCTGTCGATGCCCGGCTCGCCGTACCTCTCGCTCGCCGAGCTATCGCCCGAGTTGTTCGGTGCTGACCTTGCAGAAGACGACGCGATCAATGAAATCCACCTGCTGAAAACGTTCCCCGACCAGAGCGAACAAACCGTGATGACAGAAGGTTCTCTGCGATCACAACGTGTAATCGCCGCTGCTCGAGTTGGGAGGAATGATGGATTGGACAAAACAGCGGTTATTCGGGCGGTGGCGAAGAGCCCGAGCGACTTCATCGGTCTTCTCGCGCGACAATAGGGACTTCACTGCGGATCGGAAACATCGGAAAATGCGCCGCAAAAGGGCGTCAAATCGGCACGCCGCAATGCAAGTGATCGGCCATGAAAGAACGGAGGGCAACCAGTTCGCCGCAGATACGCCTGCTATCCGTGTTATCGGTTGTTCAATCGGCCGTCGATAAAGAACTTGGCGTGACCGTCGAAGTACACGCGGTTGCGTCCGTTCCCATGGATCGACTTCCCGGCCATTGTGGGAGCGACGTTCGCGGCGTTGTCTGGGAAATAGGGATCGACCGCTAGCTCTACGTCGCCCATACCTTGCGGGTATCCCACGTTTGGATCTTTGGCCATTTGAAGGTCGGCGAGTGCTTGCTGATCGGTCTTGCCCCAACAGTAGTTCAACGGCACCGGGTTGTCCATACGAGCGAATCGCCAAAACCACGTCCGCACTGCGACTCCGGAGGGCGTCGTTTGAAGCACTTCCGGCAGATCCGAAAGCGGCGACCCCAAGATGGCAGGACAGTTCCAGATCTGCGTGTTCCGAATGTAAGGGTCCAAGATCATTTCGGCCCACCCGGCTCGCGGATCGACGGGAGGCCATGTCGTCCAAGGTCGATAGCCGCCCGGAATCGCAGACTTGAGGTCGCGCCGATCGGGATAGACTCCGTCGCTGTCGTCAACGTACATCAGGAAACCCAGCCCGAGTTGGCGAAGGTTGGACATACAAGCCGTCTTCTTCGCAGCGGCCTTTGCCTGAGCAAAGACCGGGAAAAGAAGTGCGGCGAGGACCGCGATGATCGCGATCACGACCAAGAGTTCGATCAGGGTAAAGGCTCGTCGGGACATGCTTCGGTATCAGGAAAGGCTGACGAGAAAGCTACCCCGAAACCGGAAAGAGCTGACTCGTCGGCACGATGGTCTTCGGAATTCCCGGAGCGGACCAGTACAGCTTCAACACAGAACCGCCGCCGCCTTGGAAATACTTGATGTCAATGTTGTACTTTACGCCACGCTGAAGCGTGATCGTTGCCAAGTCCGTGGCCGGTGCGTGGTAATTGTAGTCGTCGATGACTTTGACCCCATTGATGTAGACCTGTACGCCGTCGTCGGAGAGCGTAGTGAGAGTGTACGTCGCGGTCGTTTCCGCTTGCATCTGACCAAGCCACTCGCCTGCCCAGTTTGAACCGGCAACTCCGTTCACTGGCGGATTCCCGTTCCAGTCGAAGTCGACCTGCGGATCGGTTTCGCTTACGGTTGGGGTTCCCCCGGGATTCTGACTGTTATCGTAATAGTTGCCGGTAAGGCCAGTTCCGGCACCTATCGCAGGATTAATGAGATAAGTTCCAGTGGCAATTCCACTCTGTCCAAGACCAGAGGAAAATGCCTTGACCTGCAGATTGGCGCTGTCCGTAAGCGTAAAGGGCCCCGTATACAGGTTCGACGACTGTGTCGGCAACGACCCGTCGGTCGTGTAGAAGATCTTGGCGCCCGGTGTCGCATCCGACAACTGGACTTGAATCGCGCCCTGATATGTGCCACTGGCAGGTAGGATCGTCGGGGTCGCCGCCCATTTACCGAGTCCGAACACGCCGACCGAACCGTCGACACCCACGAATACTCGTCCGTCGGCAACTGTTGGTACGGCGAACTTCACCGCTGGACCTAGGATGTCGCGGCCGCTGGTGTCGGTCGTGCCATACAGGAGAGATCCCAGATTCGTGGCGTCATAGGCAAAGAGGTTCGCAGCGTAGCCCGAGTTGTATCCATCGCTCTGAATCGCCCAAACGATGCCGTTTGCATTGCCGTTGGATGAGATGCTGATTCCTGCTCCGGGGTAGGCGAAGTATGTCGGACTTGCCTGATTAGCGGCGCCCGTCGTAAATTGGCCGTTCTTGACCGGGAATGCGAGCACATTGCTGTAGGTGGGGCCGTAATAGACGTTGCCGTTGAAATAGGCAGGGGCGCCCCAGATTCCCCCCATCGTGTAGGCCAGTTCCTGCACGGTTACGTCGTTGACGTTGTACTTTCCTAGATTGGCCTGATCCAGCATATATAGCGTCCCCTCCTTTCCCGACTGAACCAGGAGGTTGGGATGGGCGCTTGAGCCCACTATCCGAGGCAGCAGCATGACGCCGCCAGAGCCCAAATCGGCATCGTAATCGTCGAGGTTGAGTTGATCGGATGGAGTGAAGTAATCGGCAACTTTGAAGACACGATTGGGGACCCGCAGAATCGAGTCACCATACGAGCCGGTTATAGGGTCGAACTTCCCGTTACCCGTTGAGAAGAAGATGCTCTTTCCGTCGCTCGCCGGGCCCGATCCGCTTTGCCAAATCCCGCCCGCGGCAATCGGATAACCGCTTGGGTCGGTCAAGCCGTTGGGAGTCGTGTTGAGAATGCCAAGCTGCTTGAGGTTTCCGGCGTCATAGGCGATCACCCAGCCGTGATAGGGGCCGTTGTCGCCGTGCGACGCGAAGGTCAGGTACAGGGTTCCGTTTGCCGACGTGGCCGCCGCATGTCCTTTCGCTGGTGGAAGTACGATGTTCGTCGAAGGCGGCACAAGAAGTAACGCGGCTCGACTCTGCTGAATCAGCGAGTTGAAGGTCACCGTGCCGTTTACCGACCCATCGCCTGTGCCTGGCACGCTACCCTGAACAACGACCGGGCCGCCTAAGCGTTCCGCGCCCGAAGTCGTGTCGAGGGCATGGAGCTTCTGCGTGTAGACGGCATTGTTGCTCTGGTCGACCGTTTTGACCTTTGACACAACGAACAGCACCGGATTCACGTTGTTGAAGGTCGCTGGGCCGATAACAGGAGTGCTGGTGATGCCAATCTCGGGGTAAATGTCTCCCGAACCTGTATCCCAGTTGGGCACGGAGGGTCCAAAGTTCACATGCCAGAGCGGCTTTGCGTTCGGCCCAGTGTTGCTATCGGCGTCGAATGCATAGACTGAATTGTGCTCGGTGGCAACGTAGAGCACGTTGTGAATACCCTTGCCTGGAATTCTGACGGACGGCAAATACAGAGGCTGAGCGTAAACCTGACCGTCGACGGGCAAACTGTACAGCATGCCGAACGTGCTTGAATTGACGTTGGCTGTATTCAATATTCGCTCGTTCGGATTGAGGCCAGTCCGAGCCATATCGTTGTGATAGGTTGTGACCGCGGTTTGAGATGGGGCAGCGCTACCCAACAAGGCGAGGATAACTAGGGCGCTGAGTCGTGCGGAAACGGCGTGGGACGGCATGTGGGATTTCATGAAGCACAAATCGAGACAAGATGGAAATGTCGGAATGCAGCGATTCCAATGCCGTCCATTCTATCGGATCGCAATGCGCTTGAGGAGCCTAAGGGCCTTACGTGCGACCAATCGCGCCCAGGTAGCACCTACGGACCAGTGAAACTGCCGGGCAGCGTTTAGGGATCTATACTGAGAACCATGGTCCTGCTGGCCCTACTGAGCATTTTTCAAGTTCCGCAGACGATCGATCGCGAGCCCAAAGAAGAACCGGTGTACCCCCAGTTCTATCATCGCCCGACCCATGGTCCGACACTTTCTGAGTTCATAATGCGACTGCCCGTCAACTCGCGCCGTCCAGGGGTTGCGGGGATCGTGACCTTTCCTGCGCCATCGAACTACTCAGGCCAGACGTTGGTGTCGTTTGCCGTATTTTGCCAGCCGGCCAATGCTCTCAAAGGATGGGCGTGGAGGGATCGCAAGGACGGCCTCAATTCAGTCATCGAGGCCCAAGTAGCACCCGATGCAAACGGCGCCGTCGTCGGATACTCGGCCAAAGTACTTCTCCCTTCCGAGCCGGTCCTTCGAACCATGGTCAGGCAATTCAAGCCTTGGCTCGGGAGCACCCTATGTGTTCAGGCATCGGACCCGAAGGTCAAGTCCTTGGCCATTCACCTCAAGGAAGGCAATTCGGACACCGACGAATTTGTACATAGGACGGTCATGTGGGTTGCCAAGAACAAGCCCAGCTTGGATTCCTCGCTTAACGGGTGGGACGCCACGTCCGGACTGAGCGGCGGTGGAAACAGCTTGAATCGCGCAAATCTCTGTGCGGCGATCCTTCGAGCTGCAGGCGTGGCTGCACGAACTGTCGCTTATCTACCCACGTGGGTTCGCGGCGCCTTTGCGGAACAATGGCTAACCGAGTACTGGAGCGACAACGGAAGCTGGTCGATGATCGAACCCACGCTTGGAGTCGTCCATCCGGCCCGTAACACGGCGATCGTTCTGGCAATTGCCGGCAAAGAAGACGAGGATCAAGCGTCTGATTCGTTACCGACCCGAGCCGCAAATACAGGAACACCTCTCCTTTCGACTCCCCAAGTCTCGTCAGAGCTAGAAGTGAGCAGTTCGTCGATGAACCTAAAGACCACCGAGATCTACTTCCTCAAATCGTTTCCAAAGCAAAGCGAACCCCGCGTGATGTCGTCTGGTTTCCGGCGATCTCTACGGGTTCGAGCAGCGGCACGCCTCGGTCGAAACTCCGAACTCGATGAGCAAGCCACGCTAAATGCTATATCAAAGAACCCTGGAGAATTCTGGAGGCTATTGGACCAGACCCGATAACTTCCGGCCCGATGGCGCTGTCTCCTGTACAATGACTTGCGGTTCGATCCGTCCCGTTCATCTTCGAAGCGATGAAGCCCTCCATTCTCGTCCCACTCGCACTCTACGGCTTCTTAGGATACGTTGCCGTTCAATCGCCTTCGCCGAAGCCCCCGCCGAGGGTCAGCTTTGATCGCGACATCATGCCTATCATCGGCCAGAAGTGCTTCAAGTGCCACGGGCCCGATGTCTCCAAGGCGGCGGCAGGCTTGAGGCTCGATTCGTTCGCGGGAGCCACCAAAGCTCTCTATGACGGGTCGGCGATCGTGCCGCGACATCCTGAGCAATCCAAGATGATCGAGAGGGTCTCCGAGCGACGCGAGGCATTCCGGATGCCGCCAGCGGATTCAGGAGTCAAGCCACTTACGGCAGAACAGATCGAGCTTGTTCGCACGTGGATTCACCAAGGCGCCCAATATGAGAAGCACTGGTCATATTTACCGCCCTCAATGCCTTCCCTGCCGACGGTCAGCCATCCAGATTGGTGCAAGAATTCGATCGACCGGTTCGTGCTGGCGAAGCTGGACGAAGCGGGCCTCAAGCCGGAGCCGGAAGCTGATCGAGACACTCTTGCGATGCGCGCATCGCAAGCGCTAACTGGCTTGGCTCCGACAAGCAGAGACCTAACGAGATTCCGCAACGACCGAAAGCCTGGCGCCTACGAACGATTCGTCGACCGCCTTCTCACCGAGACGACCTATGGAGAAAACCAGGCGCGATATTGGCTGGATGCCGTTCGCTATGCCGACACGCACGGACTCCAACTCGACAACGAAAGAGGAATCTACCCATACCGCGATTGGGTGGTTCGGGCCTTCAACCGGGACCTCCCCTTCAATAAGTTCGCTCTGTTCCAGTTGGCAGGCGATTTGCTGCCAAACCCTACGAATGAGCAATTGGTCGCAACCGGCTATGTGCGTGCAAATCTGACCTCGAACGAAGGCGGAGCGATCCCTGAGGAGTTTCTCGCTCGCAACACGTTTGACCGGGTGGACACCACTTCAACCGTCTTCTTGGGGCTAACATTCGGTTGCGCGAAGTGCCACGACCATAAGTACGACCCGATCAAGCAGAAGGACTATTACGGGCTGTACGCATTCTTCGATAGCACGAAAGACAAGCCTCTCGACGACAACATCCTGCTTCCGCCACCGGTAGTACGGGCGCCATACCCCGATCAAGAGGCCCGGCTCGCCTCCATGCAGAGGGAACTCGACCGACTTCGAGATGAGGTCGATCCCAAACAGGCCGTGACATGGCTTGGGCAGCGTAGCGACGAGGAGCCGACGACCAGCGCCTGGCAAATCAGTCCGGTCTATCGGTCGGCAAGCTTCGACGAGGCGTTCGACAAACCGGAGCCGGCTGAGCCGGGACAGACTGGCGATGCGGTCTGGAAGCCTCTGAAATTCGAGATCGGCAAGGATGAGGCGAACCTGGTGGGTGTTGACAACGCATCAGTCTACGTACGAGGAGTTGTTCGCTTTCGCACAGCGAAGCGACTGCAGTTCGGCGTATCCAGTGACGATGCGGTTAGGGTTTGGCTGAACGGAAAGCTAATCCACTCCAACAAGGTGAACCGGGGTGTCGATCAGGGAATCGATAAGGTCACGGGCGACTTCCATGCCGGCGATAACCAATTGGTCGTCAAGGTCATTAACGGGATCAGCGTCGACGGACTGAACATCCGATTTGCCGACCCGGACGTATCCGCAATCAAGAAAGTCGTCGCTTCCTACCGAGCAGAACCATCCGCCATCGAAAATCGACGGGAGCTTTGCGCGACATTCCTCCGCCTCGGCCCATCGAATCCCACGTCCCAGCGTTATCGAGCGCTCGATAAGTCGAAAGCCGAACTTGAGAACGCCATCCCGATGACCCTAATCGCCCAGGAAATGGAGAACCCGCGCCCAACGTTCATCCTGAAGCGAGGTCAGTACGATCAAATTGGAGACCCGGTGGTCCGCCATCTGCCGGCTGCCCTTGGGCAATTGCCGGCGGGAGCCCCGCTAAATCGCCTTGGTCTCGCAGACTGGATGGTCTCACCCTCGAATCCGTTGGTGTCGAGAGTTTTCGTCAACCGGGTTTGGCAGCAGCATTTTGGCGTTGGCATCGTGAAGACCTCGGAGGACTTCGGCAGTCAAGGCGAGTGGCCGGTCAACCAGCAGTTGTTGGACTATCTTGCCGTAACGTTCGAACGGAACGGGTGGAGTGTCAAACAACTCAATCGATTGATCGTGACTTCGGCGACGTTCCGTCAGAGTTCTCGCATCAGCCGAGACAAGCTGCTTAGGGACCCGGAGAACCGACTCGTCAGCCGCGGGCCGCGTTTCCGTTTGGATGCCGAGGTCATTCGAGACAAGGCGCTTGCGGCTGGCGGATTGCTCGAACTTGAGCAGGGCGGACACGGATTCAAACCTTATCAACCCAGCGGACTCTGGGAAGGCGCCTCGGATCCTGCTAGCGGAACGCACATTTACGTTCGCGACAAGGACCGGTCGATTTACCGAAGAAGCATCTATCTTTTTTGGAAACGAACCGCGCCTCCGCCCGTTATGGTTACGTTCGACGCGCCGTTACGTGACACGTGCACCGTGCGCCGAGCGGTGACGAACACTCCATTGCAGGCACTTACGACCATGAACGAGCCTGAATTCCTAGAGGCCAGCCGCCTGATGGCACAGCATCTGCTACAAGCAAAAGGCGGCGACGACGACAGGCTCATCCGTGCCTGCCAGATAGCTTGGGGTCGGGCGCCCAGGCCAAAAGAGACGGACGTCCTCAAGCACGAACTGTCACAATTCCGAACACGGTACAAGAGCGATCCCTCTGATTCGAGGAAGCTGCTGGCAGTGGGAGATTCACCGCAATCCCCGACCCTGTCGCCATCGGAGCAGGCAAGTTGGATGCTCCTCTGCTCGACTTTGATGAACACCGACGAGTTTCTGACCCAGCACTAGCCATGGACCCAATTCGCGAAGCAGAACTGATGATGACCCGCCGGCAGTTGTTCGGCAGGACAACTCTCGGCATCGGCACGGCTGCCCTAAGCCGCCTTCTGACTATTGGAGGCATTGGATCCGTCCTCGAATTGGCGGCGGCCCAAGGGCAGAAAGGGCATGGTTTGGTGGGATTCCCGAATTTCGCTCCGAAGGCGAAGCAGGTGATCTATCTGTTCATGAGCGGTGGGCCGTCTCAACTCGACCTTTGGGACTATAAACCAAAGCTGAACGACCTTTTCAACACCGATCTGCCGGACCGAATTCGCCGCGGCCAGCGGATCACGACGATGACGAGCGGTCAAACCCGGTTTCCGATTGCCCCATCCCGATACAAATTCCAGAAGCAAGCCAACAACGACGACGGCATATGGGTTAGCGAGTTGCTGCCCCACACGTCGCAAGTTGTGAAGGAGTTGTGCGTCGTCCGATCGATGTGGACGGAAGCGATCAACCACGATCCCGCAACCACGTTCATTCAAACCGGAAGTCAACTTCCCGGCAGGCCGAGCATGGGGGCATGGCTCAGCTACGGCCTGGGAAGCATGAATGAGAACCTGCCCACCTATGTCGTATTGCACAGCAAGGTGTCGAGCAACAAGCCGAACCAGGCGGTTTACCCGCGGCTTTGGGGCTCGGGATTCCTGCCAAGCGAGTACCAAGGCATCGCTTTGCGTTCACAAGGCGACCCGGTGCTCTATCTCAACGACCCGAACGGGATGGACCGATCGACTCGGCGAACGATGCTGGACGGTGTTGACGCGCTCAACAACCAAGGCCTGAGCGAGTTTGGCGACCCAGAGATTGCGGCACGAATCAAGCAATACGAACTCGCATATCGGCTGCAGGCCAGTGTTCCAGACTTGATGGACCTCAGGAAGGAGTCAGCCGAGACCATGGAGCTTTACGGGACCGATGCTCACGAACCGGGGACGTTTGCCGCCAACTGCCTCCTTGCCCGGCGCATGGTGCAACGGGGAGTGAGATTCATACAGATTTTCCATCGCGGTTGGGACCTACATTCAAACTTGACGGGCGATCTCCCCAGCCAGACTAAGGATGTTGACCAAGGATGCGCAGCTCTTATAAAGGACCTAAAGCGGACTGGGCTACTTGATGAAACGCTGGTTATCTGGGCAGGCGAGTTCGGACGCACCGTTTACTGCCAAGGACCATTAACCAAGGACAACTACGGGCGAGATCATCACCCTCGGGCGTTCACAGTCTGGATGGCAGGCGGGGGAGTTAAGCCAGGCATCGTCTATGGCCAAACCGACGACTTCGGCTACAACATCGTGGACAAGGACGGAGCGGTGATCGACCCGAGCGTCGACAACCTTACGCCGGGCGCGGTTCACGTTCACGATCTTCAGGCGACGATCTTGAACCAATTGGGAATCGATCATACGAAGTTGACCTACCACTACCAGGGGCGAGATTTCCGCCTAACAGACGTACATGGGCATGTCGTACACGATTTGCTCGCATAGCTCCGGCAAACTTTTGCGTCGCTCGAAACGTCCCAATGGTCGAAGCGGATGCGCATATTAAAGGTCATCCTATTGCCGATACTCGGTTTGCTTGCGGCGATCGTCGCATTCAAGCTGGCGCAGCCGTACGAGGCCACCCTCGCCTGGGATGGGCTGTCCCGTGAGGATCCAAGAACCCACTTCACCTACGGCACAATGTGGGGCGAGATCAATCGGATCGCCTTTGGCGCTCTGATCTGCGGTCCATTTTGCATCGCCCTCTCCATCGGAAGACGATCCATCCCGCGCGTAGTCATGGTAGGCGCATTCGGCGCGGTACTGGGCGGAATCTTCAACTTCGTGACGGACTCGTCCGCCGACCTCATTGGGTTGGCTACCTCCGGGCAGTCCGAGGAACTCGGAAGCCTACTTGCGATGCTGGCCTGGTGCACCCTGGTTCCACTGGGAATCGCCTTCGCCATCACCTTGGCACTCGGATTGAACGCGGAGCGCGTGCGTCGCGCGATCTTTGCCGTTAAGTGGGCGATCGTCGCGTCGTTCTGCGTGCAGATGGCGGGAGGAACGATGAGCGCCGTAGACCCCTCGGCGTCAAACGCGATGCAGTCGCAGATCCCGGTATGGCGCATGATGGAGATCGCGATCGGCGTGGCCCTCGGACTCACGATCCTTGTCGCCGACGAGTGGGTCCGACTGGCAAGTATTCGGCTGATGCACGGCAGAAACGAGTTTCGCGACTGGAGCCTCGACTACCCGGTGAACCGAATCGGCTCGGCCGAGGGTTGTGAGATCCCTCTGTTTGGGGTTTCCGGCGTCGAGCCGATCCATGCCGTAATCGTGCGAAGCGCGAGCCGTTTTCATATCGAAGCGAAGACCAACACTCTGGTCAATGGTCAGCCGGTCAGCCACGCGCCGCTTCAGTCGGGTGACACCATTTCGATCGGCGGCGCCCAACTCGTATTCACGACGGGGGGTGGCTTCTACCGTACGGTGCCGGTTGGTCAACCGGCATCGAGTATCCCGAGCTCGGCACCGATCGTCCAAGGGCCGATTGTCGCGCCTCAAGGCCAGCTGTTGACGACGCCATACGTGCCGCTGGCTGCCCAACCGATCGCCACGCCATTCTCGCCCCAACCGCCCCAGCCCGTTCAGCCTGTTCCCGGCATGATGATCGCTCAGCCATCGCAACAAGCCCAGCCGCTATACGTGTCGCCCCAACAGCACGCGAGAGTTCTCGTCGATGCATATGGCCAGCCGGTCCACATGCCCGTAGGGCGGTACACAGTTGGGCGGGAAAATACGAACGCGATTTGTCTCTATAATGACCCGTATGTAGCTCCCCACCACGCTGACTTCGTCTCGTCGGCGCAGGGATTGGAAGTGGTCGACCTGGGAACCCCGGGCGGTTCCAAAATCAACGGTGTTCGGTTTTCCGGCTCTTCGCCGCTCAAGCCGGGAGACGTCATCGAGTTTGGCTCGACCCAGTTTACGGTCTATCAGTAACTTCTCCGGAGCAATCCGCCAATCACCAGGCATGAGCCGCAGAAGAACGCCCTATGCATTTCGAGCCGAGCAGATTGGTTACCCTGATCTTCCACCTTACATATTTCGTGCCTGCTCGCGGCGACCGCCAAGCGGAAGACTTGCCTTGATTCCCAAGCGAAATGCGCATTCATCCATCTAGCCTTGTTTCGATGCGATCCAGTTGGAATCGACCTTCCCAATCCGTACCGGTTGGCTTCGAAAGAACAACTGCCGGGACGCGGTCAGCTCAATGAAGCATTTCTTGCGGAAGTCGGCGGGCATCATTTGACGGAACGTGGCGGCGGACGTACAATGAAGTCGATATGGCAACGCTGCCTGTTCACGTCAACCCCAATGTCGAAGGGTTACTTCTCGAAGAAGCAAAATCGATGCGAAGTCGGCCGGAATTGTTGGCCGCGGTTATTCTGGAAACGATCGTTTCCAACTCCGACTTTCTGAGGTTTATCCTCTGCAGTCACGGAGCCGACCTCTTTGAAGAGCCGCCTCACATAACGGAGCCCATTCCAGCGGAAACCCTGTCCGAATCGATCGGCGAGTTCGATCCATCGCGTTGGGATCTATTCTCGGTACAGGCCGTACCGTCTCTTCGGATTCAGGCTGGCACTTTATCGAGAACGCTTTCCACGGAGGATTTCTTCCCTTACGATATTGGCGGGATTCCGGACGAAGACATGTATTCGTCCTAGGCTTCCTCGACGAATCGGCGAAGGGCTTCCAAGCGCCTATCCCATCGGCATTCGAGTTTGGCATGCGCATGGCGCTTGAGTCCGATCTCTCAGTTGCCCTTCCAATCTCGATCAAACGTCGGCAGCAACGAGGTGCCCGACACAACGGAATCCGGCGCGTTCGAGGGTGCGTCGAGACGCAAGGTTATCGGGATTGCATCGTGCGGACGGCTTCTTTCCCGCTTCATAGCACACCCTCTTGAGCTCCTGCACGAAATAGCTTCCGTATCCCATTCGGCGAAATTCCTCCGAAGTCTCCATGTAGATGTCGCCGTAGGGAGGGTTGTAGTGGCAGAGATAGCCGCCATTAGAAGCGATTTTCCCATCGACGGCGACGACGTAATCGCCCTCCGGTTCGCCGACGTTTGAGATTCGATCTTGGGAATCGCGCGCGCGAAAGACTGCGCCCGGCGCTTCAAGCGAAGTCGTCAGTCCATCGTGAAAGAGAATGCTTTCGACGCGCACGTTCTTGCCAAATTCGAGCAGCATGGAGAGGGCAAGCGGCATATTTGACTGCGCCTCGATTTCGGTTGCCCTGCCGACAGAGATCAACTCTCGGAACATCGCCGATGCATGGGGGCGAAATTCGGGAAAAGTATAGAACTCCATTGCTCGCCCCGGATAGTGTTTGTGAAATACCGCCCCGTATCCAGCCAAGCGGCCGTTGACCGCGATCAGGTAAGGCTGGGTAAAGGAACGGGACATGCTAGAGTCATGAATAATCTGGCAGTTCGCTTCGTGCCGGTACAGTTCGCGGAGCGCCGAAACGTCCTGGTATGCCGCCTGTTCGATCCTAATCTCCATTGCCTTTGGTCTCCGATAGGCAGAACCTTTCTACTCGCGACGCATTGATTCCTGCCTGGGCGCCTTGGCGTAAGGGACGACGATCCATCTAGACAGATCGCCTCGTCACGGTTCCGGCGGATAGTCGGTGGCCAGAAGCCGATCCTTCCACTTCTCTCGGTCAGAGACGATCGACTCGACATAGAGTTCGGTCTCTTCGTAGGCGAATTGACCCATCGGAAGACGAAGAGGTGGTTCGGGGCATTCCGAAACCTCGATCATCAGTTTGGCGGCCCGCAGCGGATCGCCTGCTTGACTTCCGTTCATGTTTCCGTAGATCTTAAACACGACTTCGTAAAGCTCGTCGTATTCAGCCATTCTTTGAGAAGGCCATCTGTACGATCGTCCTGCAAAGTCGGTTCGGAACGGACCGGGCTCGATGGCAACCACTTTGATCCCCCATCCGGCAAGCTCGATGGAGAGGCTCTCGCTGACTGCTTCCAGCGCATGCTTCGTCGCCGCATAGAAACCGCTTCCTCGGTAGGCAACCAGTCCGACAATGCTGCTGACGTTCAGGATTACGCCGCTCCTTTGGTCGCGCATGGTGGGGAGAACCGCTCGGATCGTTTCGATGGCGCCAAACACATTGGTCTCGAAGACTTCCCGCACCTCTTCCATGGGGACGTCTTCAATCATTCCTCCAAGCCCATAGCCCGCATTGTTGGCGAGCACGTCGATCCTTCCCCACTTCGCCACCGTCTCTGCAACCGCCGACCGGGTCTGTTCTGGTTTGGTCACGTCAACGACAGGCGTTATCAGTCGATCTGGATACTGCTCGCGGAGATGCGAGAGTGCGTCCGGATTGCGAAGAGTGCCCGAAACCAGGTAACCGGTGGAAAGCAGCTCTTCGACGAGGCATAGGCCGAATCCAGTCGACGATCCGGTGACGAACCAAACAGTTTCAGATGGTGTGCGTGACACGACTTTGTTTTACCTGCCTAACACACGAGGCGAATTGAGGTACCGAGGCTCGGGAAATCTTCTTTCTGAATTCCTGTGGAACCGTAGTAGATTGTTCTTGATAGCCCGTTCGTCATGAGAAATTGCAGCGGATCCCTCGCCTTGTGTTGGGCGGCAGCCATCCTGATGCTGCCTGCCAGCGCGCTCGCTCAGGGCGCGCTTACCGAACCGACGCTAATCTCGGTGGCGTGGGATGCTCCCAGCACGACCATAGACACATCCTATGTTTCAGCAGTAAAAGCGCTGGTCGGTAATGGATTGAGCGATCCGCGTGGCCGTGTCTTCTGCCGAGTCAAGGCATCGATCGGCTTAGTGCCCTTTGGACCGCCCACGATCTACGAGACGTTCGGCTGGCCACAGACCGACGGCAAGCATGCCATCTTGATGGACGGGCTCGAATACGACGTCACCAATGTGCTTGGACCCGCTGACCTCGATGCCGCAGTTATGAAGATGACGGCAGAATCGACTTCCCTGGACCTCATGTTCGCACCATCATGGCATTCGGAGGCAACGCCCGCGCTGCTTCTGCTCGTCGATCGTTCGGACCTGGCGGAGAGGCTTTCGGCGATTGAACCAGGTATGAAGCAAGGCTCCTCCGCCTACGCGCTTTGCCGAGAGATCTATCGGCAAAGTCAGTATTTATTCGCAAAGTCTCTGGTGTTACGGCGAGACACGGAGGCGACCGATTGGGCGGCCGCGATGCTGAAGGTCGCCATGGTTCGAAAGCGCGAGAATATCGAAGCTCCTCCTGGTGTCACTGACTCGATCATGCCATCCATGGAGGTTACGAGCAGCCTTTACTCGGACGTGGCACGCCGAGCCCTTCACCCAAAGAAAGAGCCCGCCGAGTTACTGGGCATCGATAAGCTCACTCCTGGCAAACGGCTTGATCTCCTAATCGAAAGTCTCGACACGATCTACGGCCGACAGGGAAACGTCGACGACGTATTGAACTTCCGGCGGCACCCGGTCTACAAAGCGCTTCTGGCCGAGGGCAGAGCCATCATTCCCGACTTGATCGAGGAACTGGTCTTCGAAAAGCGGTATCTCCGTTCAGTAACGTATCACTTTGCCACCAACCATGTCGCCACCGTGGACGGTTTCCACCCGGTCACCGAAGTGGTCCGCGCCCTTATCCACGATCTGTGGCCCGAGTCGGACAAGTGGATCGATAAAGACGACTCCACCATGGCCGAGTCCCTCCGCAAGGCCTGGCATCCCTGAACGCTCAAGTGCGCATTTATACGGGGTTCTCACTTCGCGGCAAGTTGTCCACGAGGCGTAAGTTACACTCGAAGACATGACGGCGATGCGACTTCGCGACTACGTTCTCGATCAGATTCACCATCGGGAGACGCCGGTTGTTCCCTACACGCTGGGTTTCGAAGGAGATGTCGCGGAACGGGTTGACTCTTACTACGGCAGCCAAGATTGGCGGGATCGAATCACGCCCTACATGGTCCGAGTTGCGGCGGTCGACACCGATATGAATGAGCCGATCGGGGAGACTCATCGGCGTGATGGCTACGGCGGCATCTGGCGAGTCGACCAACGACCGTGGCACCTCGAACTTCCTCCCTTGGCAGAACCTTCCTTCGATGGCTACACATTCCCTGAGGCGGAGAAGTTCTTCCGTCCCGACTGGAAGGCCGAGGCATTCCGAACATGTGAGGAGCGGAGGGACTGCTTTCTTGTCGGATCGCTTGGATGGGGGTTGTTCGAGAGGAGTTGGAACCTCCGCGGGTTCGAGAACGCGTTGATGGACGCCATCGCCGATGAGGATTTCTTCGGCGAAATGATGGACCGGCTGATGAACCTGTACCTGGAGTTCGTTGCCTATACCGTCGACCTACCAATCGATGCGATCCACTTCGGTGACGATTGGGGCGACCAACGCGGGAACATTATCGGCGCTGACCGATGGCGTCGGTTGATCAAGCCTCGTTGGGCACGCGTCTATGAGGCGACTCATCGGGCAGGCAAGCTTGTCATGCACCACTCCTGCGGTTCGGTGGCCGAAATCATGCCGGACATTATCGAAATAGGCATCGACGTCCTAGAGAGTTGTCAGCCTGAGGCGGCAGGAATGAACCCCTACGAACTCAAGCAGAAATGGGGAGACAAGATCACCTTCTGGGGCTGCCTCGGTTCGCAAAGCACGATTCCCCATGGCACTCCCGAAGAGATCCGCGCCGAGGTCCAGCGCCTTTGCAATGAGATGGGAAAGGGAGGCGGCTACATCCTCGCCCCCGCCAAAGACCTTCAACCAGAGACCCCCACCGAGAACGCCGTAGCCATCATCGAATCGTTCATAAATCAATAGCTCCCAAGGAGCGCGGACTTTAGTCTGCGCTCCTTGAGGGATGTGGCGTCGGGGAAAAACCTGACTTGGAATAGCTGACTGGTGGCCAGCGGATTGCTGCAACAGAATCATCCAAGATGGGGAAAGTAGATTCCAAAAACGCCGGCAGACGCCCGAAGCTGATTCGTCCCATCCTAATCCTCGGGGTGGTGGGACTGGTCGGATACTACTATTACCGCATCAATGCCAATCGGCCGCCTGATGGAGTGATTGTGGCGAGTGGAAGCATCGAGGCAACCGAAACAACGATCTCGCCCAAGGTAGCCGGCCGACTGCTGACGTTGAAGGTGGACGAAGGAGATGACGTACGCAAGGGCCAGGTTGTGGCTCGTATCGACGACACCGAACTTAGTGCGCAACTTGGGCAGGCTCAGGCAGCACTCCAAGCTGCGCAGGCAAAGCTCGATCTGGCGCTCCACGGAAACCGGCCTGAGCAGATTCGCCAAGCAGAGGCACAGCTCTCTGCTGCCCGAAGCACTGCCCTCGGATCAAGGCGCGTATTGGGTTCCTCGCAGCGGAATATCCTCACCGTGCTTGACCTTCGAACCCAACTGGATGCAGCGGAATCACGATTACCGGTCGAAGAGGCCGCGTATCGACAGTCAGTTCAATCCCTCAAGCTCATCGAATCTGGGACGCGGCCGCTCCAAATCGACGAAGCCCGGGCATCACTTGCCCAAGCAAAGATCGGCCTTTCAAAGTCAGAATCGGACTTAAAGAGAATCCGCATACTTGCCAACGAAGGAGCGGCCCCCGGACAGAGCCTCGATGACGCGCAGGCCCAGCGCGATGCGTCGGCGAAACAGGTCGAGCAGGCTCAAGCCCATTTCGATGATCTCGTCGCCGGACCGCGCCCGGAGGAGATCCGAGAAGCAGAGATGACGGTTGCACAGGCAAAGGCCAACCTCGACGGTGCACGGACGAACCTGGCAAACATGCGCCGAACCTACCGAGACCGGCTGTCGGCCCAAAGTCAGTTCGACAGTCAGGCGGCGAGCGTCGAAGTCGCCAATGCCCAGGTGGCGTCGGCTCAAGCCGAACTCGACCTAATGCGCAATGGTTCACGCCCGGAGGACATCCAAAACGCCAAGGCAAGTCGCGACCAAGCCGGGAAAGCGGTGGAGTACGCGAAGGAACTCGTTGCGGACACGGTTCTGTATGCGCCAACTGACGGCGTGATCAAAACCAAGGACTCTCAAACCGGTGAAACCCTCAGCCCGGGCACTCCCGTCCTAACCGTCGCCGATTTGGACCATATCTGGATTCGGGTGTACGTGCCGGAGGACAAGTACGGCGTTCTCAAGCTAGGGCAACCGGTCGATATAAAGGTGGACAGCTTCCCGGATCGAGTGTTCAAAGGGAGGATCATAACGATCTCGTCCGATTTCGAGTTCACTCCGAAGAACGCGCAGACCCCCGAGGAGCGAGTCAAGCTCGTCTTCGGCGTAAAAATCGAAATCGAGAACTCCGATCGGCGGCTCAAGCCGGGAATGCCCGGAGACGCCTGGATCCGCGTGAAATAGGTCCCTTATGCAAGCGGCAATCTCGTGTACAGGAGTCCGCAAGCTGTTTCCGAACGTCGCAGCGGTGGATGGCGTGAGTCTGTCCGTCGCTCCAGGTGAGGTTTTTGGCATTGTCGGTCCGGACGGCGCCGGAAAGACGACATTGATCCGGATGCTCTGTGGAATCCTGGATCCATCGGCTGGCCAAATCGAAGTACTGGGGGCCAAGATTCCAAACGATGTTGACGAGGTAATTTCCAGCCTGGGATACATGTCTCAGCGGTTTTCGCTGTACGGCGACCTGACCGTACTGGAGAACATCCACTTCTTTGCCGATATCCACGAAGTTCCCAGACGGGAACGAGAGGAGAGATTACAGGGTCTCCTGAGAGCAAGCCGCCTTGAACCGTTTCGAACCCGTTTGGCCCAAAACCTGTCCGGGGGGATGAAGCAGAAGCTCGCGTTGGTATGCACGCTCATCCATACCCCCAAAGTGTTGTTTCTGGATGAACCCACGACCGGGGTCGATCCGATTTCGCGGCGCGAATTCTGGCAGATCCTCTATGCCCTCGTTGCCGATGGGATGACCCTCTTTGTCAGTACTCCGTACATGGACGAGGCAGACCGTTGTCAGCGCTTGGCGCTGATGAATCGGGGAAAGATCTTGGTCTGCGACACCCCTGCCAACGTGCGCAGTTCGATGAAAAACGTCGTGATCGAAATTGACTCGCCGGAACCCAGAGCAGCTTCGGCCGCGTTGGCTCACGTCGACGGCATTCGTGCCATCGAAGCATTCGGACATAGATTACATGCCACGGCGGATCCCTCGGTCGAAATCGCCACGGTTCGGATGTGCCTCGAGAAATCACAAGTGCCATTCGATGAACTGAAACTGGCGCCTCCGAGCCTAGAAGATGCGTTCATCGCCCGTCTCGAAGAAGGTGAGCCGGTTGTCTGAGTTCGAAATCGAGTGCAAAGGCCTGACGAAGCGGTTTGGGGCGTTCACTGCCGTCGACGGCATTTCATTTGGAGTGAAGCGAGGCGAAATCTTCGGCTTTCTCGGTCCAAACGGGTGCGGCAAATCCACAACGATCCGCATGATCTTGGGTCTATTGAGCCCCTCTTCCGGCTCGACCTATGTAGCAGGGATGGACTCCGCCAAGGATTCTGACAAGATTCGTCAGCGCGTAGGATACATGTCCCAGAAGTTCTCTCTGTACGACGACCTTACGGTGAAGGAGAACCTCGATTTCTTCGCCGGAATATACGGCATGCACGGCTCAGTTCGGCGGGCAAGAATCGACGAGGTAACAAACCTGATCGACCTGACCGAATTCAAGAACGCATTGGTCGCGAGCCTTTCGACCGGGCTGCGACAGCGCTTGGCCTTGGGGGCGTCGATCCTGCATTCGCCAGAGATCTTGATCCTCGACGAGCCGACATCCGGCGTCGATCCCCTCTCGCGTCGCCGGCTCTGGAACCTGATCAACGAATTGGCGAATCGGGGCCGAACAATTCTAGTCACGACCCATGCGATGGACGAAGCCGAGCATTGCCACCGCGTAACCATGATGCAAAGCGGTCACGTTGTTTGTACCGGCAGCCCTGAGGACCTGCGGGCCAATCAGGTGGAAGGGATTGTATATACGATCGATTGCCATCCTCTCTTCCCTGCACTGAGCGCGGCGGAATCGATCAACGGAGTGGTGGATGCATCGGTTCTTGGCTCGCGCCTACATATCCGGGTCCCAACCGGGGGCATTAGCCCGGAATCGATTTGCGAATCGCTTCGCCATTCAGGCATTATGGTCAGCGGCTTCGGTCTCGGAGAGACGACGCTCGAAGACGTCTTCGTCGCGGTGGCGGGGGAGGCATCTTGAAGCGGACTTGGGCTCTCATGCGCAAGGAATTCCTGCACATCATGCGGGACCGGCGCTCCATGATCACTGCCCTGATCAACCCGCTGATGATGCTGTTTCTCTACGGGTACGGCATCTCAACCGATATCCGCCAAGTCAAGTTGGGCATTGTCGACTGGAGCCACACCCGCCAGTCGAGAGACTTAGTGCATGCGTTCACCGCGTCCGGATATTTCGTTGAGACGTTCCAAAGCGGCCGCTATGAGGATCTAGGACACGCGCTTGACGACCGCACCATCCAGATTGGCCTTGTGATTCCAGCCACGTTCGGAAACGACATCATCGCAGGGCGCCCGACCACCGTTCAAGTCATCCTGGACGCATCGGACCCGAACACCGCCAATTCGGTCTCCGGCTACACATCGACGATCATAAGCAAGTATTCCAGCGGCCAGATCCAAGCCACACTATCGCGTCGAGGCGTGTTGGTTGGAAATGGGGGCCAGACGCTCGATCTGCGGCCACGGGTTTGGTACAACGAGGACCTCCTCAGCATCTATTTCATCGTCCCAGGAGTTGTTGCTATCGTTCTGATGACGACCACGGCAACCTTGACAGCCGCCACGATCACCCGAGAGCGAGAAAAAGGGAGCATCGAACAGCTCGTCGCTTCGCCGGTCAAAGCAACTGAGCTCATGCTCGGAAAGACGGCCGCCTATGTGGTACTCGCCTTTCTGGACGTAATCCTCGTTGTTGCCGTTGCTCGGCTTGTGTTTGGCGTTCCACTCCGAGGCAGCCCAATTCTCTTTGCAGTTTGCTCACTGATATTCATAGCCAGTTCGCTCGGATTAGGGCTGGTGGCATCGGCTGGAGCCAAGACTCAACGTGGCGCCATGACGACTGTGATGCTCCTGACTGCAATGCCGAGCGTGATCCTTAGCGGCTTCGTCTTCCCAATATCGAGCATGCCGTCGATCGTCCAAGTTTTCACCTACCTTGTGCCGGCCCGGTACTTCATCGTGATCTCGCGGGGGATCTTTCTTAAGGGAGATGGATTCTTCGATCTGTGGCCGCAGATCTGGCCGATGACTCTGCTGGCGACGATGCTGCTGCTCTTGAGCATCCGCACCTTTAAGAAGAGGATCTGATGATGAGGATATGGGACTTCGTAATCAAGGAGATTCGACAAGCTAAGCGAGATCGCCGGCTAGTCGGGATGCTCTTCGGTATGCCGATCATCCAGCTTCTGCTCTATGGTTACGCTGTCACCCAGGATATCCGGCACCTCCATCTGATCATATGCGACCTGGATCACACGTCGATCAGCCGACGGTTGATTCAGTCGATCCAGGCGTCACCCGAGTATTTCGATGTCATTGGATACGTCAACGATGCGGACGAAGCCAAGGCGTACCTCCAGGATGGACGAGCCTCCCTGGCATTGGTGATTCCTCGGCAATACAACCGGGATCTGAACCGAGGACAGGTCACCGCTCTACAGGTGCTGGTCGATGGCAGCGACCCGAGTGTTGGGACAGTGGCGACCGGCTACCTAAGCAAAATCGTCGCCTCCGAGGCAGGACGTCAGCTTCAGAGTCGACTGGACCGGATGGGCATGGGACGTGGAACGGCGGGATCGATCGACGCGCGGATTCAGTTCTGGTACAACCCGACGCTCGAGAGCAGTTTCTCGTTGGTTCCCGGCGTCATCTGCATGATTGCGAGCAACCTCACGATTTTCATGTCGTCGATGGCCGTGGTGCGCGAACGGGAGTTGGGGACGATCGAGCAACTTTTGGTTACACCGATGCGGCCGGTGGAGTTGATGCTCGGAAAGTTGCTTCCCTATCTGATGATGGGGTTCATGAACGTTCTTTCTACGCTCACGTTGGCAGTAGTGCTGTTTGGGGTTCCGATGCGTGGAAGCATCGCTGCCTTGCTCGGCGTATCGTGCATGTTCATGGTCGGGTCTCTCGGCATGGGTCTTCTCATTTCGACTCTTTCGAAGACTCAGCAGCAGGCACAGATGTTGGCCAGCCTTATTCTGATGCCCAACATGCTGCTTTCCGGGTTCATGTATCCGGTCGCAAACATGCCGACATGGCTTCAACCGGTCACCTACTTCCTCCCGATGCGGTACTACCTGACATGCATCCGGGGCCTGATGATGAAGGGCAACGGATACGCCGAACTTTCCTCTGAGATCTGGCCACTGGCCGCGATCAGCGTGATCATCTTCTTGGCCGCCGTTCAGCGCTTCCACCGAAAACTCGACTGACATCTCCGCCGTGAATCGGCCATCTCGGTCCAGGCTCTAGCTGCCGGCAAGCCGTACGAGTTCCTTGAGCAGGAGTTCGAGCCGTTCGCGCGGCAGATCGAGTGCGGCATCACCGATCCAAAGCTCCAGCTTGCAGCCTTGTTCGGTTGCACCTACCCCACCAAACAGGAGACACCGCTCGCGCAGAGCGATCTCGCCGACTGCATCCATGATCCTCTCCTTGGGATAGTCAAAGAAGACGTGCATCATGTTCGTCGGCGGAAATTCCGGGACCACCTGAACGCCATCCAGGGTCCTCATGATCTCGGCTACTTCAGCTGCCTTGGCTACATAGCTCGGAATGAGAGCAAGACGCTTGTCAATGCCAAGCTTCGCGGAGATTGCATTCGGAAACATGTGAACAAGGTTGCCGCCATGCCGCCGCTGCCAAACCCGTGCTTCCGCGATGAAGTCCGCCGGACCGGCCAACACCGCACCGGGTAGTCCGAACAAGATCTTGTAGAAGGATACGTAAACGGAGTCGAAGTCCGCCACAATCTCACGATACGACCGTCCAAAAAACGGCCCACACTCCCATAGTCTTGCACCATCCAGATGTAGCCTGATACCCTTGCGTTTCGCGATTTCCACGATCGCCTGAAAATCATCCCACGACGGCAGCTGGCCCCCGATCTCGCGTTGGGGGAACTCAATGAGGAGGCTTGAAATCGGGTCGCCTACGCTTTCAAGGTCTGCGAGAGTGAAAAGTCGGCTTGGTTCGCCAAGCAAATGAGCTTGGAGATGATGCAGTTCGCGGTACGCCGCGTGCTCGTGCAACTCCAAGTGACAAGTTGGATGGAAGGCGACGTGCCGGTTCCTAGCCTGGTCGGCCCAAATGCGCAGAGCGATTTGCTGAGCCATGGTTCCGCTGGGCATGAAGACGGCCGCCTCCTTCCCCAGGAGGTCCGATAACTCCTTCTCAAACTCCACCACGAATCCACCGTTACCGTAATGGTCGGGACGAGCTTCGATGAATGGGCTATCGGCGATGTCTTGCATGCGTTGCCGTGGCGTGCGTGGATAGTGGTCCCTCAAGAAATGGGTACATGCCTTCGCGGCTTCGGCGAGTTCTTCCTGTGTCATGTCGTTTACCGCATAGAATAGCCTGCTTTCGGGCTCCGTGGACT
This sequence comes from Fimbriimonas sp., assembly GCA_031292555.1. Lineage (GTDB taxonomy): Bacteria > Armatimonadota > Fimbriimonadia > Fimbriimonadales > Fimbriimonadaceae > Fimbriimonas. The sequence continues at coordinate 18,008 of JARLGV010000104.1, read as the reverse complement.
CCCAGATGGGTGAGGCCGGTCGCCAGGAACAACCCCATACGGCTGCCTTAAGGGCTCATGCGGACGATGCGTGCATAGAATCCGTACAACAATGCGTGCTCGCAAATAGGGAATAATCTAGACGCGCGCAGTTAAGGTGTTCAGTGACCGACGAAAGACCTATCCCGGAATTATCCCCAAGAGAACGTCAACTGCTCGATTACGCCGCCGCCGGACTCACAGACACCGCAATCGCCACGAAGCTGGGGATTAGCGTAGCGACCGTAGGAACCTATTGGGGCAGGGTTCGCATCAAGCTTGGCCCTTACAGTAGAACTGAGCTTGTTTCCATCGTTTTGCGCTCCGAACGCGAGTCTGCCCTCGAGGCATTGCGGCAGGAGAACGCCGACCTTATTCGGCGGCTCAATCAACAGGCAGAAACGGGGGACACATCGTTCTATAGAGACTTGATGGAGCACGCTCCGGACGCGATGGTGCTAGTTTCTGCAAACGGCACGATCCAGTTTGCGAACGCGGTTGCCCATGAGCTATTCGGGTATGAACCGGGTGCACTAAACGGAGTCCACATACTTGAACTGATTCCAGAAAGGCTGCACAAAATCCATGTCGCCCATCGAGACGACTTTGTAAGCAACCCGCAAAGACGGCAGATGGGAGAACATCAAGACACGCCGGCGATGAAAAAAGACGGCACGGAGATCTCGATACGGGCAACTCTGTCCGCAATCGAGGCCCCGAGCGGTCTTGTCGTGATCTGCGTCATTCGACAGGCATAGCCGTCGTCCGCCCCAGCCGAGCCTCTAGCTTGACGACTGCAACAGAATTCATACTTTCGTAGCTTCCGGCCACTTTAGGCAGCCGCCAGACCCGCGAATGCCTGCTCGAACGACTCTTGTTCCATTTCGTCCAGGCTCGGCAACTGCTCACGGAGCTTACGTCGAGCCCGAAAAATGCGACTCTTTACAGTTCCGATCGGAACATGAAGGTTCGACGCGAGACTCTCATATGTCGTCTGGTCGCGATGTACGGCCAGAAGCAGTTCGCGCTCCGATTCCGGCAACCGAGTGAGCTCGACGGCAATTCGGTCATTGGCGTAGGTCACCAGTTCGTCCCATTCGTAATCGTGGCTGTTGGGAGTCACTGAATTGAGTTCATGATCCGGATAGCCTTCGAGAAGCTGATCGAGGCTGCGCGTCGGTCGGCTGGCATTGCGTCGAGCGATATCGGTCGCGCAGTTCACGACGACCCGATGCAACCAGGTTGAGAGCTTGCTCTCGAAGCGGAAGCTGTTGCCGGTGCGGAACAGCCGAATCAGGGCATCGGAAACCGCATCGGCCGCTTGTTCGTGATCTCCGGTCACCCTGAACGCTGCCGCATGCAACCTTACGCGGTGCTTTTCGACTAATTTATCGAAAGCAGTCGCGTCGCCGTCAAGTGCTCTGCTTAACAATAAACAATCGTCACAATCGCTTGAATGCATGGTCATCATTTTCACCGCGTTTTTATGTCGCCAGTGATATGATGTTGAACCTGAATTTGCCTCGTTTCAAGCCGAATTTTCCATGTCAGAGATTCCCGTGTCATGCCTTTCCATGACGTCGAAACGTCGACTTGCAGGGAGCCAGAAAACGGCATAACCTATGTTCGTGCGCGGTACCAATAATCGCGCAAGGAGGAAGAATCACCCGATATCCGACCGGTCGATGAACGAGTAAAGTCGCTTTGGCGGGATGTTGAGAAACACTGCGGTTCGAGTGAGGAGCAAGACGAAGTTTGGACGCTCGACGTCAAAACTAACCGACGAACTCCATTGAAATCCAAAAACTGAACGGGCCCTGGATCAGGCTTAAAAGGATCCGCATATAAGAGTAAATGCCTCGCATGAGACCCTGATTGCCTTGTAATCAGGGTCTCATGCCGTATGAACCGTTTGTTCAGGGATGCTCGTATCGGCCAGTCTTTCTACCGAGTACGATCGAGAAGATGACGCTGTCAGGATGCAGGCCATGGCCGACAACCGAATAGGGGGCAGCCGTGGCACTCGCAATTAGAGGTTGTAGCCGATCCTCCAGGAATCTAGCCGCCTCTTCTGCATCATCGCCCTCCAGCTCTTCAAATCGCCCGTCGGCAACGACGCACTTCCAGTCAGCCAGGCTCTGTACGTGTTCGACCTCAAAGCACACGGTCGCGTTCGTATGCATCATGCGTAACATGTCTCCACGTCCGCTGTGGCAGATCACCCGTTCGCCGTCGTAGGCATACGTGACGGGTACGACGTAAGTGCGCCCACCGGCGTGACAGCCGATTCTGCCCAGAGCTTCGCCGTGCAAAACCTCCTCGATCTGCGTCGGATCAAGATTGCCTAGCATAGTCGAGCGGAAAACCCTCCGTCGATGACCAACTCGGCGCCCGAAACGAACCGGGACTCGTCTGAGGCCAGGTAAAGCACGCCAAATGCGACATCCTCAGGATCGCCCATTCGGCCCATAGGATGAAGTCGCTGGGCGGCAATTTTCGTATCCTCCGAATCGTCGCCACGGGCAGCTAGGTGGTTCTCGGTCATCGGTGTGGAAATGAAGCCAGGATGAATCGTGTTCACGCGTATGCCGTAACGCGCATAGGTTATCGCATCGGTCTTTGTCAGCCACTGCACAGCTCCCTTGGAGGCCCGGAACGGCGCCATTTGGCTTGCTCCCACCAGCCCATAGATGGCAGATAGATTAACGATGCTGCCTCGCTTGACAGACATCATTTGCGGCAGCACGTGCTTGGTACACAGAAACACACCCTTGGCATTTATAGCCATGAGATTATCCCATTCGTCCGCAGTCACTTCGTGAGTGGGCTTTTCTGTGCCCCCTACGCCTGCGTTGTTGACAAGAATCGTGGTCGGCCCGAACTTCGTTCGAACCATTTGGGTAACGGCGGTAACTTCACGTTCGTTGGAGACATCCAGGTGCCAAAAGCCAGCTGTGCCACCCGCTTCGCAGATCTCGTCGACCAAGCATTGTCCCGCTTCGTCGTTGACGTCGGTCACTGCGACGGCAGCCCCTTCGGCTGCCAACAACTTGGCACAGGCCTGTCCAATACCGAGCGCGCTACCGGTGATTATCGCTACTTTGCCCTTGACCCTGTTCCCGTAGATCATGGTTTCGCCTCCAGATCCATGGGTTGAATTCGATCTCTTGCCAAGTCTGAAATCACTGAGATCGCCTTTACTTGACGCGTTCGTGACGATTCAGGCGATCGCACTAGGTCCGTGGCGTAAGAATGCATCGCCGGTGAAGTATGTCCACCGCTCCATGCAACTCGATCTCCCTTCCGCCTCACAGTAACCCTTAGACAGTTGCGTACCCGACCGGTTCCCTGATTCGGCAAGTCACGATTCGCAATCGATGCGCATTGAGTCCCAGAAATCATCGGCACGGGCCTCCTGTTTGTCCGGCATTCATGCGGTCGCGATCTGACGCTTTACTTAAGTTCATTCTGCGCCTCGCGCCGGTGTGCAGCAATCTCTTCTCGACACGTCTGGAAATAACTGAAAACGCTTTCGAGGAGCTTGTTAAGAGGCGCTGATTGGTGTCCTATATCGAGCCGCGAGGAATATCTTCCCCGCTGAACATTGGAGATCTGGTGCCCTTGCCCGCCTCGAGCCTTCTTTCCGTGCAACATCCCTTCGAAACCGCCGTGGCCTAACGACTAGAATTTATCCTTGTTCACCCTCATGTACCAGTCGCCATTTCACCGTCATCCAAATCTACGTAATGATATTTCATGACACTAAACGGTGTACTCCGTGGGATCGACGACGGCATTCACCCGGACCTAGACCGACATACCGCCGGTTCGCGCGCGTAGAGTGGCGGATCCGCTCGAATTCCCCGTTATCATTCCCAGAAACGAACCCCGGCCAAAGTGCCTCATTGAAGTAGGATTCAACGTATAGCGATGACTGTTATCAGTGGCAACGGAGGATGGGACGCATCAGCGTCCAACTGGATCTTGAACATAGATCGGGGTGACCGGAATCGGGAGATGCTCCTCGATCCGGCAATGCTCGAGTTGGCGGGGGACGTCTCCGGGCTTCGCATCCTGGATGTCGGTTGCGGTGAGGGACGATTCTGCCGAATTATGTCGCGTCGAGGAGCGGCCGTAGTCGGCCTAGAGCCAACAGCGGGACTCTTGAAGGCAGCGAGAGAGCGCGACCCATCGGGCGAATACGTGGATGGCAGAGCGGAGTCGCTTCCCTTCGACGACGAGAGTTTCGATGTCGTTATCGCCTACTTGGTCCTTATCGACGTGCTCGACTATCGAACCGCCATTCAGGAAATGGCGCGAGTCGTTCGACCGGAAGGCAGGCTAGTGGTGGCCAACATCAACCCATTCGCTTCGACGCGGGCAACCGCTTGGTATCGCACCGAATCGGGTCAAAAGCTGCATGTGGCCGTTGAAGACTACTACGACGAGAAGGTACTCGACCTGGAGTGGTCGGGAATCCGGATCGTGAACTACCACCGCCCGCTCGAGTCCTATATGTCGGCGTTTCTCGAGTCTGGGCTGCTCCTTCGGGCGTACCGTGAGCCCCGGCCGACCTTCGAGGCGGTTGAAGCGTATCCTGACATGATCGACGAGTATCGCGTGCCTCTATTTCACACGATGCTCTGGCAGAAGCCAGGCGGAAGAGGAGCGATGCCAACTGCCGGAAAAGGCTCGTCGCGTTTGGAACCGCTCCCTTACACAGTGTTCGATGGCTCGGTGAGCAACCCGAAGGAAGTTACGCACAGCGAGATCGCGGCTGTCGTCGAGCAAATCGTTCGAGTCGAGGGTCCGGCCACGGTCCGTACAGTGTTCGAGAGGTACCGAGACAGCATGGGGCTGGGCCGGTTGACCGGGTCGACACGTGAGGCAGTTGAATTTGGTGTCGCCAAAGCGATCTCCAAGGGCCTTGTCGAGGTAGTTGAAACCGCCCCCGCCGATAAGTCCGGCAACGTCCTGTGTGTTCCCGGCGCACCTAGAGTTCTCATCCGAGAACGTGGACCGAGATCGTTCGAAGATATCCCAATCGGTGAACTGGTGGAACTAGCCATTCGCATGGAACTGACAGACGAACCGGAAGAACTCGCCCACCGAAGGGTCCTGGAGTTCTACGGACTCAAGCGTCTGACTTCAGGAGTCCTCGAACGCCTGCAACGTGCAATATCGGAGGCGGCCGGCCCCACGGGGTAACGAACCTGATCGCGCGTCATTTGGCCGACTATGGCCGCGGGGATACGCCATCCCACGGCTAGCACCTTGCATTGTGGAGAAGGACCTTCCCACATTGACCGGTCATTTGTAGTTTCCAGGCTTGTTCGACTTCGGTAAGCGGGAACTCGTGAGTGATCATCTTGTCGAGCAGCGGCGCCGCGGTGCGAATCGTCCAGGCCATACGTGATGAGTGGCGGAGGTGATTCCAGTGCCAGCAACCATGGAGAGTGATGCCCCTTGCCACCAAATCCGCCATTCGAATAGGACCGCCCCAGCCGACGCTGGCCATCTGACCGCCGATGCGTGTAGAGCGGAACAGGACTGACGGACCGGTTTCGGTGCTGCTGGCTTCGATCGCCATGTCGGCGCCCAAGCCGCCGGTGAGTTCGCGCACCGTCTCGGCTACCCGATCGCCTCTCGGGTCGACCACGTCGGTCGCCCCAAGCTCCTTGGCGAGCGCGACTCGATAGGGATTCGACTCGATGCCGATAACTCGTGCCCCGCGGACGACGCCGTTCACAACCGCGCCCAAGCCTACTGGACCGAGGCCCGACACGAGCAGCACGTCACCTGTGCCGACGTCCATCGTTTCGCAGGCATTGAACGTCGGTCCCAAACCGCAGCACGCCATCGAAGCGTGACGCGTCGAGATATCGTCCGGAATCGGCCAAAGAAGCCAGTCTTGCTGGATGAGCCTCTCGGCGTAGGTCGCACGCCCGTTTGGCGACCCACAAATCTCCAGTGGGTTCACAGGGTGCAAACAGCGTATGTGCTCCCCTGCGAGGCAGAGAGGGCACTTGCCGCACCCATTCTGAGGCATGACGACGACTCGGTCGCCCACATGGATGCGGCTTGCCGGCGGCGCTTCCAGGACGATGCCCGCCGCCTCGTGCCCAATCGCATCATCCTTGTGACCATTTTGAAACTGGTGGAATTCAGTACACATCGGCGCATACTGGATCTCGACCAGAGCGAAATTCAGGGATCGAATTGGATCGGGCACTTCGTCGACGACACAATCCATGGGTCCGGTGATGGCAACCTGCTTCATGTAGTTCCTCAGGAGCGGCGTCCCCAACATTTGGGACCGGATGAAGGACAGCCTCGAACGGAGTCTAGCCCAGATAGTCACTCGGGAAGCAGTCGATTTCCACAAGGATTGCCGCGGTCTTCATTTTTCCTTCATGCGCCTCCCACAGACTGTCGCGCATATCGGAGGTTCACACCATGACATTAACAACGGCGGTGGTTCTGCTCGTTACGCCAGGAAAGTTCCCTTACATTATCGGCGGATATTTCGCGTGGATTCGCTAAGCGGTACCCACTAAACGTGAATTGCCTTGGCCGCCTTCGGGCAAGGCAATTCACGCTATCGACTTCGAGCTCGGAAGGAATCTATCGGCTGGCGACGGCTCCCTTGTTTGGCGGCGGATTCAAGGCTGCCAGGTAGATCTGCAAATCCAGAATCTCCTCAGGCGTTCCGACGACTGGAGGCATGAAGTTATGGTAGGGCGAGTCCTTTTTGTTCTCGTGCAGCATTTTGAGGACATTGCCGATCGCCTTGTAGTCGCGCTCCTCCAGGAAGTGCTTCATCGAACGATATCCTCCGATGGTGTGACAACTCATGCACTGCCCACGAAACATGGTGCGTCCAACGTCCATCGCCAACGTCATGTCCTTCGGCGCCCACAACGAGTGGGTTAAGTACCCCTCCTTGTTAAACTGGGCGACCTCCCGGACGCGAACGCTGTTCGAATACATGTGGCTGCCGATCACATACGGCTTACGAATCGCCTCGCGAGCATATTCCGTCGAGCCGGTAGCGATCAGGGCCAAGAAGAGGATCGCGGTTGCATGGCCCGGACTGAAGTCTCTCGGATACTTGTAGGCGAACAGATACGCGACTCCCGCAACCGTTGCCGTACTCATCACCGACATCAGTACAACGCGGGTGATCTGAGTGAATGAGCCGGAACCGATGGTCGACATGCCCAGTTCAAGGAGATGCTTGTTGGTGGCTGGCACCATCGCCGCATACCACGCAAAGACGAACGGCATGAGGATGAACGCCGGAGCGAGCCAGGAGGTGCTCCAACGTACCAGTTTGACCTTGGAGTCGCCGTGTGTGGCCTCGTCCAAGCGAGAGAAAGTGACGAGAGCCCAAACTCCGGCAAGCGACAGACACACCAGAATGCGGAGAACGAGACTTGGCCAATACGTTGGGTTGAAGAACGCATTCCAGAAGTAGGCCGATTCGTTTCCTGTCCCTGCCACACTTAGCCACGCTTGGCCAGGCGTAAGCATGAATGTGAGGATGCCATTGATAATGACCAGCGTACACACGGACGCGATCGCATAGAGCCAACCGACCTTAAGGTGGAGAGCCTGCGGGATGCGATTCCATGTGTAGTAGTACACGATCGCGGAGGTTAGCTCGACCATGAAGAAGACCCACTCCATGGCCCATCCAAATACGAAGTTATGGATCAGCGTGCTGGTCGCTTCCGGTTGAATGAGGCCAATCGCGAACCAGATGCCGACGCCCGAGACGGCTCCGAAGATGCCGGTGAGGATGAGAAAGAACTTCGAATGGCGCTCCAGAAGCGGAAACCAGTCGGTCCTTCCCTCCTTCATCGCCTTTCTTTCCGCCATCGCCAGGTAAAGGCCGCCCCCCACCGCAAAATGGGAGATCATGATGTGGAAGATCGCAATGATTCCTATAACCCACGGCAACCCAATGCCAGGTACTTCCCAATTCGGATAATTCATGTGATTAGATTCCTAGGCCATTACGTAGCCGAGCAGTGTCGTAACGATAAGTACGGCAAGGCAGAATAGCCCGAAGTAAGTCGCCAGCCTTCCCCGCTTTCCGGCCAATGACCGAACATCGTAGAAGGGGATGAGAGCCCACAGAACAAGACCGAGAGTAAAGATCGTGATGCCAACCGCTTCGCCGATCGTGCCAGGGATAAGCTTTCCAATGATCTTCAGCGTCTCGAACGAGCTCATGAAGTACCACTCGGGGTGAATGCCAACCGGCGCCGGCCCAAGGGGATCGGCGATCTTGCCAATGTCCTGAGGAAAGATCGAGGCAAAGAAGGCGATCACGTTGAGCGTAACCAGCCAAAGCGCAAGGTCCTTCATCAAGAAGTTCGGGAAGAACGGAATCGTCATCCGTTCTTTCTCCGGCTTTGCCTCTTCGCTCGGGGGCACCGCATTGCCGTGCTTCTGCACGAGCCAAAGGTGGAACATCAAAAGCGGGATGTAGATCAGGGGAAGAACCACGGCGTGCCAAGCAAAGAACCGCTGAACCGTGATTTCCGAGACCTCGTAACCACCGCGCATCAGGTTCGCAATCGCGTGACCGACGACCGGGATGTTTTCGGGGATGGCCAAGCCGACCTTGGTCGCCACGAAGGAAAGCTGATCCATCGGAAGCAAGTAGCCGCTGAAGCCGAAAAGCAATCCGAGGATTAAGAGCGCGATGCCTGACCACCAGCCGAACTCACGAGGGCTCCGATAGGCCTTCATGAAGTAGACCGAGAACATGTGGACGAAGATGGAAACCAGGAAGATCGTTGCCGCCCAACTGTGCGCCGACCGAATCAGCCATCCGAATTCGACGTCGTACGTGATCGACCGAACCGAGTTATAGGCATCCGGTCCGGGCTTGTAGTAGATGATCAGCATTACCCCGGTGACGATTTGCACCAGGAAGCACAAAAGCGAGATTCCACCCCAGTAGTACCAAAAAGACTGCTTGTGGAGCGGAACGGCCTTCTTCTCGCCGAACTTGCGCAGTTCGGTGATCGAGAGCCGCTCATCCAGATATTCGAAGATCTTAGCCATTCTAAACTCTCGAAACCAACACGGATCCAGAACCTACTTTCACATTGAATTTGCGAAGCGGCTTGGGAGGGGGCCCGCTAACGTTCTCACCGGTATAGGCATCGTAAACGCCTCCGTGACACGCGCAGACGATCTTGTCCAGGTCCGGATGGTATTGAACGGTGCATCCCAGGTGCGAACAAACGGCGTCGAACGCCACCCATTTCCCGTCGCGGTGGTGAATCAGCATCGATGGGTAGGGACCGAATTTGAAAAGCAGCACACTTCCCAGTTCGAGCTTGTCGGCTCCTGCCAGCGTCACATCCTTGATCGCCGCCAGCGCAGCCTCGCGCTCGACCGGCGAATTCAGGTAGCGGTAGACCGGATAGCCAATAGCCGCCGCATAAGCGAGGCACATTCCACCGACCGCAACTTTTATGAATTGGGCACGAGTCACCCCGTTTTCGTCGGGTTCCGTCGGTAGGACAGCCGTTGGTTCTTTGCTCATGAATTCACCTTCTCAGTAATGGGTTTTGCGGCCTTCATGACCGAAAGCAGCCAGCCAATCGCAACCAGGCCGGCGACAAAGAGGATCACGAAAAGCAGGATGACGAACCAGTTCGAGTTCTCAATTCGAAGCCAAATATCCCAGCCCTTCAGTTTCAGGGTTGCGTCTCGGATTCCGTCTCGTACGATCACCGCTCCGGCAATGCCGAGGAAAGCGCCGAGCCCGCCGATGGTCGACAATAAGGCGGTGGTCGCTTTCTTAAGAACCTGGAGGCCGGCAACCAGCAGGGCCAGCACATATCCGATCGCCCAAATCCCGATCGAGACTTGGTAGAACGTGGAATGCAAGCCATCGGTCACCGCAGACGGCTGGACGCTATATGCCCAGTACCCGACACCCAATTCGGCAATGGCGCCGATCACTGCGAACACCGACCCGGTCGACCGCAGGACGCTTGCCGCTTCATCCGAAATCGTTTTCAGCCGGCTGTGCAAGGTAAGCCAGAAACCGCCGACCAGCAATCCGCCGACCAGGATAAAGGTGACCCGTGCTTCGGAAGTCGGGTCGTTTGGCGGCATCTGGAAGCCCGTCGCGGTCTTGGCGTACATCGCTTGCCAGACTTCGGGACGGAGCATCAGGGTCATATTCGTGGCGTAGATGTGGCCCACGATAGCAGCCAGGCCCAGTGCGCCAAGAGCATGCCAATGGCTCGGCTTCCCAAGGCCGGTTCGATCCGCAATTCGATAGAGGAGCCAGTAGCAACCCATCAGCAAAAAGACCACGGCGATCCACTGACAGGCGATCAGCACGCTGCTGGTGTACAGGGCCCTCCCATAAAGCACCTGTGCAAACAACAACGGCGGAACGCCGAGGTTGATCACGAAAGTCATCACGATCGGTAGTCTGCGGGCGACGGCAAGTGCGGCGACCTGATTGGCCGAGGCGCCTTGGCCCTTGGACTTGAGGCTGAAATAGATAACGGCGACCAGACTGCCGATGAGAATCTGGACCGCAAAGAAGTGTAGAGTCAGCGTCAACAGGCTGAGAACCTTCATCAACCAGATCGGCGCCGGGATCGGAATGGGATCCAAATTGGGAAACTGCATATTTGGCATTCGACTTCCTGACTGGCCGAGATTGTACGGATCTGACACCATCACAACCAGCCAAGATTTCCATGTCATTGGAATGGTGGACACGGGCTGAACCGTGTAAGCGACACTTGCTATGGCGAACCAATTGGGCTTGGGCGCCGGCATTTGTCGTCTCCAACAGCGTCTTCCCTCTGGGCGGCATACTCAGTGCCGGATGCAGCCTTAGTCCGTCTTGGAGCCGACCAGCGAACTCGGATAGGGACTTAGGCCCGACTTGGGTTCGGATTCAAGCGGGCGACCGCACCGTTTAGAGCCGAGGCAAACGTCACCCAAGCCAGATAGGGCAAGAGGAGGGCTCCCGCGAATGGATCGACTCTCCAGAAGGCAACCAATGTCACCGCAATGGCAAGCCAAAGGAGGAGGACCTCCGCAAATGCGAGATCCGGGCGGCGCTTAAGAAAGAAGAACCAGGACCAGGAGAGATTGAGCGCGAGTTGTGCCAAGAACAACGCTCCCGCGAGTGTGTCGAACGCCTCATGCCGCCACACTATCCAGCCAGACGTCCCCATGAGCAGGTAAAGCAATGTCCACATCGGGGCAAATACCCAGGAAGGAGGGTTCCAGGAAGGCTTACGAAGATCGACATACCAGGTTCTCACCGATGTGCCGGTCCAGTAGCCACCCAACGCTCCAATCGAAAGACACCCCACCAAGAACAGAAGCAATATGAAATAGGTCAAGTTCGCTCGCTCTCTTCGGGGACATCGTCGACTTTCTGTCTATATTCTCCCTCATTGTTGCCTAAGATTTGACTATACTTTTCGCTTTTCGATGTCAAGAAGTTCTTGACCTTATTGACATGAATTAGACAGCGATCCATACTGGGACCGAGCGTGAGCCTAACCTATACGATTGGAACCCTGTCGGGATTGACCGGCGTATCTCAGCACACGATCCGAGCTTGGGAGCGCCGCTATAACGCCCTGTCTCCTGGTCGAACAGACACGAATCGCCGGGTGTATGGCGAAGACGATGCCGAGCGATTATTGTTGCTCAAGGGAATCGTCGCAACCGGCCATCCGATCGGCCAAGTCGCACAATTGCCTACCGAACAGCTCCGAGAACTGGGGTCATCGTTCATGAGGACTGCTCCAGCCATTGGCTTGGATTCCAGGCCACTTGGCGCCGACTATTTCCTAGTGGCTTGCCAGAACGCAATTCTGCGATTCGATCCAGAAGGGTTGGAAGAGGTCCTGGTGCGCGGCCATGCCGCCATGGGCATTCAGCATCTCTTGGATCGTGTCATTATTCCCTTGATTGCCGACGTGGAGGCTCGCTGGCTCAACCACTCCCTCGGTATTGCCCAGGAACATATGATGTCTGCGGTGCTAAAGACGTTCCTCTATAAGGTCAAAACGTCTATGCCCGGATCGCTCCGCGCCCCGAAACTGCTCATCACAACACTTCGAAACGAGCTTCACGAGATTGGCGCCCTAATGGCCGCCATTGCTGCCTCAACCGCCGAGTGGGGGGTCGTATATCTGGGGCCCAACATGCCGGCGGAATCCATTGTTTTGGCCGGATTGCAGGCGTCCGTGCGGGCCATTGCCATCAGCGTCGTCTACCCAACGAATGAAGAAGTCCTGTGTGAGGAGTTGCGCATATTGCGGCGCTTGCTTGGCCCTGGAATGCCGATCATTGTGGGCGGGAGATCCGCACATCGATATGCCGAGACACTGACTGAAATCGGGGCCATCGTTCACGGCGACGTCTGGTCATTGAGGCACACCCTGAACCAGATTGTCACACTGCAATCAGTGGGCTTGGTACGTGGCGCTTAGCGCACTATGCCAACTGATCGATGCACTTGAGAACCCAACGGTTTTGTCGACGATCGTCGGACCAAGTTCGAACAATTGATCCACCAGCGTGGGACTTCTGATCAAGGCAGAGGCGGGGATGGCGAAGGTCAAGGGAGCAGGCTGCCCCGGCGATGGATAGCCGCCAAGACAAGAACCAAGCGCGCCAGCTTCCGTCCAACCCGTGGAGAATTGGCGAAGCGAGCAAGAACTTTATAGATAGAATTGAGATTTCTGACTAAAGATGGAATCCTACGGGCGTAAAAAATCGACGATTAGCCAGGTTGCCTATCGAGCTGGGGTTTCGGTCACGACTGTCTCGCTGTACTTGAGCGGTCGCACTAAAGTTTGCTCTGCTGGAACGGCAAAACGGATCGATCAAGCCGTAGCCGATCTGAACTATCAACCGAATCCACTTGCCGGCAGTGCGTGCAACAAAGACCGCAGCACAATCGGACTGTTGGCCAGCGACGACCTCGAACGAGGCAATAAGCCTTGGGTCGTCCACAACATGCGTATTGTGAGCGGGATCTTCGAGGTCGCAAACGAAAACAACTACGGGGTACTCGCCTATCCATTCCGAGTGTATCTTGAGCGGCAGTACCGGGCAGTCCTCGATGGGCGCGTCGATGGCATCCTATTCTATGGCTCGGGCAATCACGAGATCGTCAAGAAGCTTGCCCAGGCCAACATGCCGGTCGTGTGCTTTGGCGTCCCCGAACAAGCCGGGAACCTCGCAGGCGTCGTCCATACCGATGAACGGGAGATCTCTCATTTGGCCCTTAGCCACCTTTGGGAACTGGGGCACCGACGGATCGCCCACCTGGCAGGACCCTATGAAGATTGCTTCCGCTATATTCCTGGCCCAGGCGGGGTGGTGACGTTGTTCCAAGAACCCGCAGAACTCGTTTCTCGAGCCAGGATGGATGCGGCCATTGAGTTTCTCGACAACCGCGACGCCTATGATCCTGAGCTCATTTCGAATGCGCACGCTTGGCATGACCCAGATGTCCAGCCGACGATGGAGCATTGGTGGACCCTTGAGGACCGCCCGACGGCAATCTACTGCGCAAATGACTATATTGCTTGGAAGGCGATTGACTGGGCAAGAGCTCGCGGAATCCGAATCCCACAAGAACTTGCAATCCTCGGTGTCGATAACATCGAGGGCCCAAACCAGGAGATGTTCTTGAGTTCGGTCGAAATCTGCGTCGAGGAAATGGGTCGACAAGCAATGCGCCTGATCCTCGAAGCCCTAAGTGGCAATTCAAAGCCAGAGACGGTGCGAGCAGTCAAGCCGGTCGGACTCATCATACGTGAAAGCACTCGCGTGCATTGTATTGGACGATAGATGGACCGGTCAAATGGAATGGGGATATCGGGTAGTAGGGCCGCCGATTTCAGAGAAGCCTGCTTCTGGGAATCATGTCAATGTTTGGTTCCAGGCGGTATATCTTTTCAAGCTGTGTAATGAACATCACTAAGAAGCCTATATTCTCTAGAAATCTTAGGTCAATGTTTGCAGTTCTCAGAAGAGTATTACTTCTGTGAATCAAGTGTTTGGCAAACTATTTTACGTGTCGTAGCGATTTGGGAGTGAAGCATAATCGCACCAAAGGTCGCCCTCGGCGGCTTACTTATACGTCAAAGGAGACACGACCATCATGTGCACGTCGCGCAAGGCATTCACGCTCATAGAGCTTCTTGTTGTAATTGCCATCATCGCAATCCTCGCATCCATTCTCTTCCCTGTCTTTGCCCAAGCGAAAGCCGCTGCGAAGAAGACAACTGGCCTCTCCAATGTCAAACAGCAGCTGCTTGGCTTGATGATGTATGCCAACGATGCCGACGACAAGCTGATATGCCAGTGGCCCTTCTCCGGATATCCGGCTTGGAATGGCCCCGGTCAGGCTTTCAACGGCGACCACACGTTCCATCCGTTCATCAATCCCTACATCAAGAATCAGGGGATTTGGAAGGATCCCGGCGCTGGCAGCGAAGTTTACGTCAGCCAGAACGTCTACGGCACCAGCGATCCGTTCGGCTCTAACCCAAGTCTCACCGGCGGATATTCAATGGGGTACATGATGAACGAGTCCGGCTGGAGCGACAATAACTTCAGCAACCTCAATAACTTCCTAGGCTCAGGCATCAACATGGGCGTGCTGACCCATCCCGCAGAACAGATTATCCTGATGGAAGCGGCTGGCCTTCCGGAGTGGGTTGGCAACGGCTACCAGATCGGCTACACGACCGACGGCGGACTGTCAACGATTACACAACCGTCTAACCCAAACACGACGTTGAAGTGGACCAACTTCTATAACGTTCCCGGGTGTGATTGGGGATCGGCCGGATTCCCGCTCGTAGAGCCCTATCGATACGGCCCTCCAGGCAATACGGTCGGTTTCTTCGACGGCCACGTTAAGTTCGCAATCACGGTTCAGCTCAAGAATGTTCAACCGTACACGTACAACTTCGACAACACGGCCACAAACTGGTAAGTCAGAGGTAAACCACCAGCTAGATGAAAAGAACGAGCCTTGCAGTCATGTGCTTAGTTGTCGCGTTGGCAGCCATATCCGCTTTTGGTCTGAGCGGATGTGGCGAGAAGAATGAGTCGGTGGAGTCTTCCACCTATAAGCAACTCCCTCCCGGCGAAGGGCAACGTCGCTTGCAGGAAACGCTGAAACGGAGATCGACAGGTCAACTGGGCAACCAGTCTACGAATCAGCCTGGCACCGGGTCGCCTCGTTGATGATGGAAGCCATGCCGGTCCGTGATCCTCGTTGTGGGAACATGGACCGGCCTGCTTTTTGGGACCAAGCTTCGGGCGAAGTCGGCTGAATTCCAATGATGAGTTGCCAAACGGCCGGCAGTCTCTTCGCCACTTTTGCAATGGGGGTTTCTCTGGCACATTCACAGGTCTCGCCGACTTCCGGCTTTGTGTCTAGCGCTGACACCCGATTGAGCGTCCATGCTCAGGGCGGACAGATCGTCCTGAAGTCGGTGGCATCCCGGCTATCGCCACAGGAGTGGAGCAGTCGAGTCCCGATCGAGACGCATCTCGTCTCATTGGCGACCTACGGGCGCAAGCGAGTTGCGCTCGCTTGGAGAGTCCATCGACTGGAGAGCTCCAAGACTGAAAGGGTCGTTCGGATTACGTTCAAGTGCGACTCGCCGAAACTCGTAGCCGTTTCGGAATGGAAGGCCGCGCTCCGATCCGGACCGATCGAACACTCCCTTACGATCACAAATGCTGGACTTGCGCCGGTCGAGATACCTCTGCAGAAAAGCCTGGCTTGGTCGTTCGATCGCTCGCCAAATCAGTTGCTCGAAGCATGGTGGGTAGAAAAACCAGCCGGCCGACCGAGTCCTACCGGGATTCATGCCGATCCCCTAGGTCCGGACTTTAGCTACACCGTGCTGTCGGAACCGTACGAGAGCGACCAGAGAGCCTATTCCGAAGACTGGCACGACCGGGACGCGGTTCCTTGGGTTTCAGTGCATGACCGGTCGGCAAGATCAGGATGGTATGCCGGAGTGGAATTCTCGGGCCGCGTCTCCATCCAGCTGAAGCCGCACGGGCCAAATCGAGTCGATTGCGTCATGGGGATCGCCGATGAACCCGAAGGCGCCAAACCTTTCCGCACAGTGATACGACCTGGCGAAGCCTACGCACTGCCAACCGTCTTCCTTGGCACCTACAAGGGGACGGTTGACGACGGCTGTAACCAAATGACTCGTTGGGTCGATACGGCCTTGCGTCCAAAGGCGATCGACACGCGGTATCCGTTGTTGACTCTCAATAGCTGGGGCAGCGGCATGGCAGTGGATTCGAACCTTGCCCGGTCCATGATGACTGATGCGGCAGAGCTAGGAATCGAGCAGTTTCACATCGACGCCGGCTGGTTTCGCACGGTTGGGGATTGGCGTCCCAATCCGGCCAAATTTCCGGAAGGTATCGCAAAAACCTCCTCGGCCGCCCATGCGCTCGGCCTAAGGTTCGGGCTGTGGATTGGATGGACCCAAGGCGGAATCGGGAACTTCTCCGAGGATCGGCAAATGGCATTGAGCGTTCACGATCCCCTGCGGCGGGACTGGTTTGCCCAAAACTACTCGGCCGACTGGAAGCCGGCCGACTTCGTGGGCGCAGATCTCTGCATGGCTTCGGCCGATGCGATCCACTGGTGTACGTCGATGCTATCTCGCGCAATCGACGAATATCACATAGACATGCTCGAGCATGACCAGCGCATGATCGTGGACGAGTGCATCCGCAAGGATCATGGACATACGACAAGCAAAGGAGATATCGCCTACCGAGCGGCCCTCGGCTACTACCAGGTTTACGACACGCTTCGAAAACAACATCCGGACCTAATGTTCGAGGACTGCGTAAACGGTGGCCGTGTTATCGACTTCGGCGTGGTGAAGCGGGTCCACTACATCAGCATCGCCGACTCATATTTTCCTCTTGCCAATCGGCGTGCGATCTTCGACATGACCTACGTTGTCCCCGCCGCGATGTGCGAATGCTATGTTATGGAGATACCGATCAAGTCGCTCGGCGAATTCAAGAGCATGCTGAGAAGCGGCCTTATGGGGTGGTGCAGCATCATGCAGGACCCCGCGAAGTGGTCTCCGGAGGAGCGGAATGCGGCAACGCGCGAATTCACCAACTACAAGAAGCGTATCCGGCCCCTGATTCGCTTCGGCAATGTATTCCACGTTAGTGAACGGCCGGACGGCGTTCGATGGGATGGGATGCAGTTCGCCAGTCAGGACGGTATGAAGTCGATACTCTTCGCGTTCCGTGGCTCCACGACGGTTGGCGAGCACACGTATAGGCTGCAAGGACTGAACCCAAATAGACGCTACCGAGTTGAATACGAGGATGGCGACTTGCCAGCAGCAACCATGTCCGGTTCCGATATACTGAACAAGGGCATCGCGATCCACTTGGGCGAACCCGATACGTCGCAGTTAGTTTTCCTGACTGCTGACTAGTTCGCCGATCGAATGGAGTTCGCCGCCTCGCAGCAGCGATCGACCAGGTCGGCGAACGTCATGGATTCGGTACTGGGGAAGAACACGTGGGCGCCGTGGGACGCCATCAATTTGACATCTCCTACGCCCACCGACACCATCCCAGCCGCGTTGATCGACTCAATGCCCGCAATCGCGTCCTCGATTCCGATGCAATCGTGCGGCTCGACTCCGAGGACCCGTGCCGCCTCAAGGAATAGGTCCGGGGCGGGCTTGCCATGTGGCACGGCGGAAGGATCGGCGATCCTATCGAAATGTGCGCGCATTCCGAGTGCATCCAGGATACGTGGCGCATTCTTGCTCGCGGACGCCAGCCCGACTCGAATTTCTCGCCGCCGCATCTCCTCGATCAGCCCGCGAATGCCTGGGAGAACATCTCGAGGACCCAAGCTCGACAAGGACTCTACGTAGTCTGCGTTCTTG